>CAVTNA010000053.1:0-23165 GCA_963735835.1 uncultured Alphaproteobacteria bacterium
CTTGTGGGAGAGGGGTGGGGTGAGGGGTTGCAACACGGGCAGTCCCGATGCCGCGACCCCTCACCCGGATCGCTACGCGATCCGACCTCTCCCACAAGGGGAGAGGTGACTCAGTGGGGACGCTCTCTTCTATCTCATCCGCGCCGTTACCGGAAAATCATACGCGGGACCACCCGCTCCCGGCAGCGAAAAATGCCACCACTCCTTCGAATAATTGACAAAACCTTGCTTCGCCATCGCGCGAACCAGCAGCCTTCGCCATTGGCGCTGGGCCGGCGTGATGGAGCTGGCAGCGGTATGCGCCTTGAGGTCGGAACAGTCATAGCCGGTGCCCATGTCGACGCTGCCTTCCGGTGCGCGGGCGGCCGCGGGCGCGGTGCAGTCGGCGTAGGCCTGATTGGGGTCGAGGCGAGCCGAATTGTCGGCCGTCAGATCGACCAGGGTGAGGTCAAGGGCGGCGCCGGTGGAATGGAGGGAATGTTCGGCGATATAGCCCAGCCGGAACAGGTCCCTCTTGTTGAAAGCCGGGCTGAACCTTCGCTCGGCGGGCGTCTCCCGGCCGTTGCGCGCCCACACCACCATGTCGTGAACCGCCCGCGCCGGGCGATAGCAATCCAGCATTTTCAGCGACAGTCTTTGCGGCGCGAGCTCCCGCTGGATGCTTTTCAGCGCCAGTCCGACGTCGCGCTTCACCACGCATTCGGCGGCCTCGTACCCCCTGAGCGGCCGGCCGACGAAATTATTCGATCCGGCATAGCGGATGTCCTGGAGAATGGAGGGATCGATGTCACGCAGAAATACAAAGCCGCCGGGCAAGGTCTGCGCCGTCGCCGCAGAAGCGGAAACAACGACAACGAGCACGACCACAATTGCTTTCACCAAACCGCACCCTCGATCGTTCGTGGCCGACTTCAGCCTTCGCCAGGGCTTCGGCGGACCCGCATCGAAAACCCGGCGAAGCAACGGGTATTCCGGCCGTCCACGTCCTTTTTACGGTTAATTTTAGCGAAGATGTGGACGCCCGCGCGCGAAAACCGGCTTCGCGCTGTTCTGCGGGCATGACGGGAAAAGGACAGATCAGGGGATAACTCGCAAGCCCCCTATTGGCCCTTGCCCCCCGTTGCATCTCTGCCTATAGCTCTGGTTTTAATGACCCCTGCATCGAAATCGACCTTCGTCCTCGGTCACCGGCACCTGCTGGGAATCGAGGGGCTTTCCGCTGCCGATATTACCGGCCTGCTCGACCTTTCCGAGGAATATGTCGAGCTCAACCGCCAGGTCGACAAGAAGCGCACCTCGCTGCGCGGCCGCACCCAGGTCAACCTGTTCTTCGAGGCCTCGACCCGCACCCAATCCTCGTTCGAGATCGCGGGAAAACGGCTGGGCGCCGACGTCATGAACATGTCGGTGTCCTCCTCCTCGATGCGCAAGGGCGAAACCCTGATCGATACCGCGGTGACGCTGAACGCCATGCACCCGGACATTCTGGTGGTCCGCCACCACGCCTCCGGCGCGGTGGAACTGCTGGCGCGCAAGGTCGACGGCTCGGTCGATCAACGCCGGCGACGGCGCCCACGAACATCCGACGCAGGCGCTGCTCGATGCGCTCACCATCCGCCGCAACAAGGGCCGGCTGGAGGGGCTGGTGATCGCGATCTGCGGCGACGTGATGCATTCGCGGGTGGCGCGCTCCAATATCCTGTTGCTCAACACCATGGGCGCCCGGGTGCGCGTGGTGGCGCCCTCCACGCTGTCTGCCGCGCGGCATCGAGCGGATGGGCGTCGAGGTCGCCCGCGACATGCGCGAGGGCCTCAACGGCGCCGACATCGTCATGATGCTGCGGCTGCAGCGCGAGCGCATGAACGGCTCGTTCGTGCCGTCGAGCCAGGAATACTTCCACTATTTCGGTCTCGACCAGAAGAAGCTGGCCTACGCCAAGCCCGACGCGCTGGTGATGCATCCGGGGCCGATGAACCGCGGCGTCGAAATCGACTCGATCGTGGCGGACGGCGCGCAATCGCTGATCCGCGAACAGGTGGAGATGGGAGTGGCGGTGCGGATGGCGGTGCTCGAAGCGCTCGCCCGCAACCTGCCGAATGCGTGACGTCATGCTGACCGACCGCCGCCCGATCCTGCTCGCCAACGCCCGCCTGATCGATCCCTCGCGCGATTTCGACGGCATCGGCGACGTCCTGATCGCCGACGGCGTGATCCGCGACTCCAGGCGCGGCATCGGCGCCGCCGGCGTGCCCGAGGGCACCGACATCGTCAATTGCGCCGGCAAGATCGTCGCCCCCGGGCTGATCGACATGCGCGCCTTCGTCGGCGAGCCCGGCGCCAGCCACCGCGAAACCTTTGCCTCCGCAAGCCAGGCCGCCGCGACCGGCGGCATCACCACCATCATCTGCCAGCCCGATACCTCGCCCGTGATCGACAATTCCGCGACGGTCGATTTTGTCCTGCGCCGCGCCCGCGACACCGCGATCGTCAACATCCACCCGATGGCGGCTTTGACAAAGGGCATGCGCGGCGAGGAGATGACCGAGATCGGCCTGCTTGAAAGCCGCGGGCGCCGTCGCCTTCACCGATGGCGACAGAAGCGTGACCAATGCGCAGGTGATGCGGCGGACGCTGACCTATGCGCGGGATTTCGACGCGCTGATCGTGCACCACACCGAGGATCCCGCATCTGATCGGCGAAGGCGTCATGAACGAAGGCGAGTTCGCCACCCGGCTCGGCCTGGTCGGCATCCCCAATGCGGCCGAAGCCGTGATGCTGGAGCGCGACATGCGCCTCGTCGCGCTCACCGGCGGGCGCTATCACGCGGCGTCGCTGAGCTGCATCGAATCGCTGGAAATCCTCAAGCGCGCGCGCGACGCCGGCCTGTCGGTCTCGGCCTCGGTCTCGATCAATCATCTGACGCTGAACGAAAACGACATCGGCCCCTACCGCACCTTCCTGAAACTGTCGCCGCCGCTGCGCACCGAGGACGACCGCCTCGCGCTGGTCGCCGCAGTCGCCTCCGGACTGATCGACGTGGTGATGTCCGATCACAATCCGCAGGACGTCGAGGTCAAGCGGCTGCCGTTCGCCGAAGCCGCTTCCGGCGCGATCGGCCTGCAGACCATGCTGCCGGCCGGCCTTGCGGCTGATCCACAACGGCGATATGGATTTCAAGACGCTGATCCGCGCGATGTCGACGCGCCCCGCCGAACTGCTGGGCCTGCCGGGCGGAACGCTGCGCGCGGGCTCGCCCGCCGACATCATCGTGATCGATGCCGATACGCCCTGGGTGCTCGATCCCGCCGATCTCAAATCGCAATGCAAGAACACGCCGTTCGACGAGGCGCGGTTCTCGGGCCGCGTGGTGCGCACCATCGTCGGCGGACGAACGGTCTATGAGCATGTCTGATGCGTGCGGGATACCCAGAGGGAGGAACGCCGATGTCACCTGAAGCATTTCTGCCGGTCGCGCTTCATCCTCGGCTATCTGCTCGGCTCGATCCCGTTCGGGCTGATCCTGACGAGACTCGCGGGCACGCAGGACCTTCGCTCGATCGGCTCCGGCAATATCGGCGCCACCAATGTGCTGCGCACCGGGCGCAAGGGCCTCGCCGCGGCGACGCTGATCTGCGACATGCTGAAGGGCACGGTCGCGGTGATCATCGCCGGCTATTTCGGCGGACCCGAACGCCGCGATGCTGGCGGCGCTCGGCGCCTTTCTCGGCCACCTGTTCCCGGTCTGGCTGAAGTTCAAGGGCGGCAAGGGCGTCGCGGTCTATATCGGCGTGCTGATCGGATTGTTCTGGCCGGCGGCGGTGGTGTTTTGCGTGCTGTGGATCGCCACCGCCTTCACCACGCGCTACTCGTCGCTCTCGGCGCTGGTTGCGAGCTTTGTCACGCCGATTTTCCTGTGGTGGTTCGGCCACCCCGCGCTGGCCTCGCTGTTCGCCGTGCTGACGCTGCTGTTGTTCTACGTGCACCGCGAAAACATCAAGCGGTTGCAGGCCGGGACCGAGGGCAGGATCGGGGAGAAGTGAGCAGCGTCATTCGGCGATCCGTCGAATCCGGATGCCGAATTGGCGAGTGCGCGACGCGCATCGGAATGACATCCTTCATCCCCGCGCCAGCGCCTCTTCGACAAACCGCGCGGCCTCGAGCGCGCCGGCGTCGTTGCCAAATCGCGCGATCACCTGCACGCCCACGGGCAATCCACCGTCGGCGACAGACGCGGGAATGTTGACGCAGGGCACGCCCATCAGCGTCCACAGCTGGTTGAAACGGGTATCGCCGGTCGAGGCCAGTCCCTTCGGGCGCGGCGCCGGGTGCGGAGAACGTCAGCAAGACGTCGACGTCGTCGAACAGTTTTGCCAGGGCCTTCCGGGCCCGGTTCGCGATCCCGCGCGCCGCGTCGTAGTCGGCAGGCGGGATGCCCCTGCTTTCGTCGAGCTTGGCGCGCAGCAGCGGCGGCATCGCGTCGTATTGCGTCCGGTATTCCCAGGCCAGCGCCTGATGCGCCTCGAATTGCTGCACGGTCGTCATGGATCCGCCACGCCTCGTGCGAGAATCTCCGGCACCGCCAGCGCGCGAACGGAGGCGCCGGCGCGTTCGGCCGCGACGCCGGCGATCCGCAGCGCCTCCGCGCTCGCGCGTCTCCGGCGCGCCCGCGAAATCCTGCGTCACCACGCCGATGCGCGGCGTCGCTATCGCGCGCATCAGGCAACAGTTCGGGCCGGTTGGTGATCGCCGAAAGCCCGTGCGCCAGGTCGTTGACGCCGGCCGCGAACAGCCCGACCGTGTCCAGCGTCCACGAAAAGCATTTCACGCCGACCGTCGGCAGCAGCCGGAACGACGGCTTTATCGCGGCCACGCCGCAGAACGAGGCCGGCCGGATCACCGAACCGCCGGTCTGCGTTCCCAGCGCCAGCGGAATCATGCCGGCCGCGACCGCCGCGGCCGAGCCCGACGACGATCCGCCCGGCGTGTGACCGTGGTTGCGCGGATTGAGCGTCGCCGTCGGATCGTTCGCCGCGAACGCCGTGGTCGTGGTCTTGCCGATGATGGTCGCGCCCGCCTGCTTCAGCATCATCACGACGGGCGCATCGGCCCGCGGCCGCCAGCCCCGGTAGATCGCCGAACCCATCTCGGTCGGAAGATCGGACGTATCGATGATGTCCTTGATGCCGACGGCGATGCCGCGCAGCGGCCCGGCGCTGGCCGCGCGGACGTTCTCGGCGCGACAGACGAAGGCGCCGATGGTCTTTTCGTGCGCCGCGATCGCCTCACACGACTGGGCGATCGCCGCTTCGGCCGAAAGATCGCCGGCATCGATACGGCGCTGGAGTTCGGCGAGCGAGATCATGGGCGTGGTTTCCTCGGGAAAGACCGCACCGCTTTTACGGAGCGCGCCGGGATGGGGCAAGCGGATCGCACTCGACGTCATTCCGGGGCGCGCGACGCAGCGAGCGAATCCGCGAACCTCTGAATTCCGGGTCTGCGCCATGACGGCGCATCCCGGAATGACGTGACGAGGCCCCTTCCCCACGCCCTCTGGTTGATCCATGCTGCCGCGCGGGGGCCGCATGGACACCAAAACGCCGGGCACGACACACCTCACCGACGCGCAGCGGATCGACTGGCTGCGGCTGATCCGTTCCGACAATGTCGGGCCGCGCACCTTCCGTTCCCTGATCAATCATTTCGGCAGTGCGCGGACCGCGCTGGAGCGGCTGCCCGATCTGGCGCGACGCGGCGGCGCGGCTCGGCCGGGGCGGATCTGCAGCGAGGACGATGCGCGCGCCGAACTTGCCGCGAGCGAACAACTCGGCGTCCATCTGGTCGCGCCCGGATGAAGCCGGTTATCCGCCGCGGCTGGCCACCCTTGACGATGCGCCGCCTCTGCTCGGCGTGCGCGGCGCGCGCGATGTGCTGATGCGGCCGGTCATCGCCATCGTCGGCTCGCGCAACGCCTCCGGCGCCGGACTGAAATTCGCGGGCACGCTGGCGCGCGATCTCGGCGATGCCGGTTTTGTCATCGCCTCCGGACTGGCGCGCGGCATCGATCAGGCGGCGCATCGCGCCAGCCTCGCCAGCGGCACCGTGGCGGTGCTGGCCGGCGGTCATGACCGGATCTATCCGCCCGAGCACGAGGATCTGCTGGCGGCGATCATCGAGATCCGGCGGCGCAGCGATTTCCGAAATGCCGCTCGGCCATGCGCCGCGCGCCCGCGATTTTCCACGGCGCAACCGGCTGATCTCGGGCGTCGCGCTCGGCGTCGTCGTGGTCGAGGCCGCGCACTCGCTCGGGCTCGCTGATCACGGCGCGGATCGCCGCCGAACAGGGCCGCGAGGTGTTCGCGGTGCCGGGCTCGCCGCTCGATCCGCGCGCCGCCGGCACCAACGATCTGATCAAGCAGGGCGCGACGCTGACCACGGAGGCCGCCGACGTCATCAACGCCGTCGAGCCGATCATGGGGCGGCCGATCGAATTGCGCGAGCCTGAGGATGAGCCGCTGGCTTCCGAACCCGAGGCCGGCGATCGCGCGCGCATCGTCGGTCTGCTCGGACCAAGCCCGATCTGCTCGACGATCTGATCCGGATGGCCGGAACCTCGCCGGCGATCGTGCGCACCGTGCTGCTCGAACTCGAACTCGCAGGACGGCTCGAGCGCCACGGCGGCGGGCTGGTGTCGCTGATGTGAGAAACCAGGTGCGAAACCGTCTTCAAGTCCGGGTATTTCCTCAAAATCGCTCATGGAGGTGCACAACCATGAGATGTATTTTACAACTTATTGGATGCTAAATCAGGGCCCGCCGGAACGCCTTCAACATCTGTCGATTTGACAGGGGCCGCCGCTGCACCCATGTTCGCAGCGAAACGGCCGACGCGAATCTCGCGGAACCGGCCTTTATTTTTCCCTAAGCCATTGGAATGACATGAATATCGTCATTGTCGAGTCGCCGGCGAAAGCCAAGACGATCAACAAATATTTGGGCTCGTCCTACGAGGTTCTGGCCTCATTCGGCCATGTCCGGGACCTCCCGGCCAAGAACGGATCGGTCGATCCGGAGGCCAATTTCCAGATGATCTGGGAGATCGACCCCAAGGCGGCCGGCCGGCTCAACGACATCGCCAAGGCGCTCAAGGGCGCCGACAAGCTGATCCTCGCAACCGACCCCGATCGCGAGGGCGAAGCGATCTCCTGGCACGTGCTGGAGGTGCTGAAGGAAAAGCGCGCGCTCAAGGACCACAGGATCGAACGCGTGGTGTTCAACGCCATCACCAAGCAGGCGGTGACGGATGCGATGAAGCATCCGCGCCAGATCGACGGCGCGCTGGTCGACGCCTATATGGCGCGCCGCGCGCTGGATTATCTGGTCGGCTTCACGCTCTCGCCGGTGCTGTGGCGCAAATTGCCGGGCGCGCGCTCGGCAGGCCGCGTGCAGTCGGTGGCGCTGCGGCTGGTCTGCGACCGCGAACTCGAGATCGAGAAATTCGTTCCCCGCGAATACTGGTCGCTGGTCGCGACGCTGACGACGCCGCGCGGCGAGGCCTTCGAGGCGCGGCTGGTCGGCGCCGACGGCAAGAAGATTCAGCGGCTCGATATCGGCACCGGCGCCGAAGCCGAGGATTTCAAGAGAGCGATCGAGGCCGCGAATTTCACGGTTTCCACGGTCGAGGCAAAGCCGGCGCGCCGCAATCCGCAGGCGCCGTTCACCACCTCGACCCTGCAGCAGGAAGCCAGCCGCAAGCTCGGCTTTGCGCCGGCCCATACCATGCGGATCGCGCAGCGGCTCTATGAAGGCATCGATATCGGCGGCGAGACCACCGGTCTCATTACCTATATGCGAACCGACGGCGTGCAGATCGACCCTTCGGCGATCACCCAGGCGCGCAAGGTGATCGGCGAGGATTACGGCAACGCCTATGTGCCGGACGCCCCGCGCCAGTACCAGACCAAGGCCAAGAACGCGCAGGAAGCGCACGAAGCCATCCGCCCGACCGATCTGTCGCGGCGGCCCGCGGAAATGCGCCGGCGGCTCGATACCGATCAGGCCCGGCTCTATGAACTGATCTGGATCCGCACCATCGCGAGCCAGATGGAATCGGCCGAACTCGAGCGCACCACGGTCGATATCGCCGCGAAAGCCGGCGCCCGCGTGCTGGAACTGCGCGCCACCGGCCAGGTGATAAAATTCGACGGCTTCCTCGCGCTCTATCAGGAAGGCCGCGACGACGACGGCGACGACGAGGATAGTCGCCGCCTCCCCGCCATGAGCGAAGGCGAAGCGCTCAAGCGCCAGAATCTCGCCGTCACCCAGCATTTCACCGAACCGCCGCCGCGCTTCTCCGAAGCCTCGCTGGTCAAGCGCATGGAAGAGCTCGGCATCGGCCGCCCCTCGACCTATGCCTCGATCCTGCAGGTGCTGAAGGACCGCGGCTACGTCAAGCTCGAGAAGAAACGCCTGCACGGCGAGGACAAGGGCCGCGTCGTGGTCGCGTTCCTGGAGAACTTCTTCGCGCGCTACGTCGAATATGATTTCACCGCCGCACTTGAAGAGCAGCTCGACCGCATCTCCAACAACGAGATTTCCTGGCAGCAGGTGCTGAAGGATTTCTGGGTCGATTTCATCGGCGCCGTCAACGAGATCAAGGATCTGCGCGTCACCCAGGTGCTGGATGCGCTCGACGACATGCTGGGGCCGCACATCTATGCGCCGCGCGAGGATGGCGGCGATCCCCGGCAGTGCCCGAGCTGCGGCACCGGCAAGCTCAACCTCAAGGCCGGAAAATTCGGCGCGTTCGTCGGCTGCACCAACTATCCGGAGTGCCGCTACACCCGCCCGCTCGCGGCCGACAGCGAAGCCAGCGCCGATCGCATTCTCGGCAAGGATCCGGTGTCCGATCTCGACGTCGTGGTGAAGGCCGGCCGGTTCGGTCCCTATATCCAGCTCGGCGAGCCCAAGGATTACGCGGAAGGCGAGAAGCCGAAGCGCGCGGGCATTCCCAAGAACATGTCGCCCGCCGACATCGAACTCGATATGGCTCTGAAGCTGTTGTCGCTGCCGCGCGAAATCGGCAAGCATCCGGAGACCGGCGAGCCGATCACCGCGGGGTTCGGCCGCTTCGGCCCGTTCGTGCGCCATGAGAAAACCTATGCCAGCCTGGAGGCCGGCGACGAGGTGTTCGATATCGGACTCAATCGAGCGGTCACGCTGATCGCCGAAAAAATTGCAAAGGGCCCGAGCGGCCGCCGCTTCGGCGCCGATCCCGGCAAGCCGCTTGGCGATCATCCGACCCTTGGCGGCGTCGCGGTCAAGAGCGGACGCTACGGCGCCTATGTCACGGCAGGCGGCGTCAACGCCACGATCCCGAGCGACAAGACGCCGGACACCATCACGCTCGCCGGAAGCGATCGCGCTGATCGACGAACGCGTGGCGAAGGGTGGCGGCAAGCCAAAGCGCGGAGGCGCGCAAGAAAGCGCAAGGCGCCAAAGCCCGCCAAGGTCGAGCGGACGCGACGGCACCGAAGCCGGTCAAGAAGGCGGCTGCGAAAAAATCCGCGGCAAAGCCGAAATCGGACGCCGTCAGCAAGGCGCGCGCGCCGGTGACATCAGCCGCCAAGACCTCGCCGGCAAAGCCAGCGCCAGCATCCAAAGCGCGCCGCGAAGAAGAGCGCCGGCAAGGCCCGCGGGTAAGTGGCAAGACACCGCGACAGCGGCTTTCCGGCCCGGGACGCCATCGTCGCCTTCATCCGCGCGCATCCCGGAGAAGTCGGAACCCGCGAGATCGCGCGCGAATTCGGCCTGAAGAACGCCGATCGCGCCGAACTGAAACGCATCTTGCGCGAACTCGCCGACGAAGGCGCGATCGCAAAGCGCGGCAAGAAGATCAGCGAACCCGCCGCGCTGCCGGCGACCGTGATGGCCGACATCACCGGCCGCGACAGCGACGGCGAATTGATCGCGATGCCGGCCGAATGGGACGAGGTGGAAAGCGGCGAGCCGCCGAAAATCCGCATCCATGTTCCCCGACGCCCGCCGCCGGGCACCGCGGCCGGGGTCGGCGACCGCGCGCTGCTGCGGATCGAGAAGCTGGAGGACAGCGAAGGCGCCGTCTATCGCGGACGCGTCATCAAGGTGGTCGATCACGCCAAGACCCGCGTGCTCGGCATCTTCCGCAGCGTCCCCGGCGGCGGCGGTCGGCTGATTCCGGTCGACAAGAAGCAGGCCGGCCGCGAATTGAACATCGCGAAGGCCGACGCCGGTGGCGCCGAGGATGGCGATCTCGTCAGCGTCGATCTGGTGCGCTCGCGCGGTTTCGGGCTTGCCTCCGGCAAGGTGAAGGAGCGGCTGGGATCGCTGGCGTCGGAAAAGGCGGTCAGCCTGATCGCGATTCATTCCCACGAAATTCCGCAGGCGTTCTCGCCCGCCGCGCTGCGCGAGGCCGAAGAGGCAAAGCCGGCGGCGCTGAAGGGCCGCGAGGACTGGCGCGACCTGCCGCTGGTGACGATCGATCCGCCCGACGCCAAGGATCACGACGACGCGGTTCACGCCGAGCCTGATTCCGATCCGAACAACAGGGGCGGCTACATCGTCACTGTCGCGATTGCCGACGTCGCATTCTATGTGCGGCCGGGATCGGCGCTCGACCGCGATGCGCTGACGCGCGGCAATTCGGTGTATTTCCCCGACCGCGTGGTGCCGATGCTGCCGGAACGCATCTCCAACGATCTGTGCTCGCTGGTGCCGGGCGAGCCGCGCGGCGCGCTGGCGGTGCGGATGGTGATCGGCAATGACGGTCGCAAGCGCTCGCACAGTTTTCATCGCATTCTGATGCGCTCGGCCGCAAAACTGAATTACGCGCAGGCGCAGGCGGCGATCGACGGACGGCCCGACGACACCACCGGGCCCCTGCTCGACCCGATCCTGAAACCGCTTTACGACGCCTATGCCGATTGTGAAGCGCGCGCGCGACGAGCGCGAGCCGCTCGATCTCGATATTCCCGAACGCAAGATCCTGCTCAAACCCGACGGCACGGTGGATCGCGTGGTCGTTCCGGAGCGGCTCGATGCGCATAAATTGATCGAGGAATTCATGATCCTGGCCAATGTCGCCGCGGCCGAAATGCTTGAAAAGAAGTCGCTGCCGCTGATCTACCGGGTGCACGATGAACCGACGCTCGAGAAGGTTCACAATCTTCAGGAATTTCTGAAAACGCTCGATCTGCCGTTTGCGAAAAGCGGCGTATTGCGCCCCTCGCTGTTCAATTACGTGCTGGCGCGGGTCCAGGGACACGATGCCGAGCCGCTGGTGAATGAAGTGGTGTTGCGCTCGCAATCCCAGGCCGAATACGCCGCCGAGAACTACGGCCATTTCGGCCTCAACCTGCGGCGCTACGCGCATTTCACCTCGCCGATCCGCCGTTACGCCGATCTCGTCGTGCATCGCGCGCTGATCCGCGGACTCGGCCTTGGCGAAGGCGCGTTGCCGGAGACCGAGACGGTGGAAACGCTGACCGAGGTTGCCGCGCAGATATCCGTCACCGAGCGCCGCGCCATGAAGGCCGAGCGCGAAACCGCCGACCGTCTGATCGCGCATTTTCTCGCCGACCGCATCGGGGCGACCTTTCAGGGCCGCATCTCCGGCGTCACCCGCGCCGGACTGTTCGTCAAGCTCAGCGATACCGGCGCCGACGGGCTGATACCGATCCGCACGCTCGGAACCGAGTATTTCAACTACGACGAGACGCGCCACGCGCTGGTCGGCTCGCGCAGCGGTGCCATGCACCGGCTGGGTGACGTTGTCGACGTCCGTCTGGTAGAAGCAGCCCCGGTAGCAGGCGCGCTGCGGTTCGAACTGTTGTCGGAAGGCAATCTCGCCCCGCGCGGCCGCCAGCGCCAGGCTGGGCCAAAGCCGCGGGCCGAAGCGGGTCCGGGTCGCAGCCCGGGCAAGAAAGATCGCAAGCCAGGTAAAGCCAAGGCCGGCAAATCGAAGAAGGGCAGGTCATGGAAAAGGTGAGCGCACATCCAATCGTCTGGAGCCGGGACTCCGGGGCAACCGAAAAGCGCAACGTCTGGACCGCGTTGAAGCGCGGACTGCGCGGTCGCTGCCCGCGCTGCGGCGAAGGCAAACTGTTTCGCGCGTTCCTGAAAGTCGATGATCACTGCCCGGTCTGCGAGCTCGATTACACGCCGCATCGCGCCGACGATCTTCCGGCCTATCTTGTCATCGTCATCGTCGGCCACCTCGTGGTGCCGCTGGTGCTGATGATCGAAACCAACTATTCGCCTCCGGTAGCCCTGCAGCTGGCGACCTATTTGCCGTTGACGCTGATTTTGTCACTGCTGTTGCTGCAACCGGTCAAGGGCGCTGTGGTCGGGGTGCAATGGGCGCTGCGCATGCATGGATTCGACGAGCAAAATCCGACCGAATAATCGGAAAGTCTCACAAGCTGGAAACGAACGGGCGACGGGAGCGAAATGAGCGAGACTGTCAAGGAAGAAAAGGAAGCCGACCATCATCCCTATCGCCGCCCGGTCGACGCCGCCACGCTGATCCTGGTCGATCGCACCGTCTCCACGCCAAAGGTTCTGGTCGGCAAGCGCCACGACAAGGTGGTGTTCATGCCCGGCAAATTCGTGTTTCCCGGCGGCCGCGTCGACAAGGCCGACAACCGCGTTCCCGTCGCCGCGCCGATCCCGAAGGCGCTGGAAGAAAATCTCCTGAAGGGCAGTCCGAAGATCGCGCCCTCACGTGCGCACTCGCTGGCGATCGCCGCGATCCGCGAGGCCTGCGAGGAGACCGGGCTTTGTCTCGGCCGCAAGGGCAATGGCGCTGGCGCCTATCTCGAAGGCCCGTGGAAGCCGTTTACCGAGGCGGGCCTGTTGCCCGACCCGTCCGGACTGTTCCTGATCGCCCGCGCGATCACCCCACCCGGCCGCGTCCGCCGTTTCGATACCAGATTTTTCACCGCCGACGCTTCCGCCATCGCCCATCGCGTCGAGGGCGTGATCCATGCCGATGCCGAACTGGTGGAACTGGTCTGGGTCGAGATCGGATCGAAGCCGCTGGCCGACCTGCATCCGATGACGAAAAATGTCCTGAACGAACTTGAAAAACGTCTCGCCGCCGGGCCCCTAGCCCACGACGCGCCGGTGCCGTTTTTCCATTTCTACGGCGGCAGGATGCATCGGGATATCCTGGGCGGCGTCGCGTAATTCGAACCAGCCATCTAGGCAGGAAGGTGCGCCCGAAGGAAGGAACGTATCTGGCGTACCGCCAGGGGTATTCGCTCCTTGGGCTCCTTCCAGGGGAACATGCTCACTTCCGCCTTCGGCGCCAGCATCGCGGTTTCCATGGCGACGGCGTAGGGATGCGCCGGGATATCATCGGGCAGGATCAATATGGGCGTCTGGCAACCGCGCACAAAATCGCGGCTCACGGTGAAGACGAAGTCGGGGTTGGTGCGGTACATTTTGGTCAGGAATTTGTCGACCATCTCCATCGTGATGTCGGGCCGGCGTTTGACCAGCTCCGGACCCCAACCCTTCATATTGTTATCGTAGAACAGGTCGCGCATCTCCGGACGCGATCCGCTGGGCTGCGCCAGCACGGCGGCGACGATGCGATCCGGCGCGCGCTTCAAAAGATTCCAGATCAGGGGACCGCCGATGCAGAAGCCGAGCACCATGAACTTGTCGATGCCCAGATGATCCATCAGGCCGAGATGGTCATCGGTGTGGGCATCCCAGGGGCGGTCGATCTCGAGCGGGCCGGAGGATTGGCCTGCATTGGCATTGCGCAGGTCGGCGGCGATGCAGCGGTACTCGTCTTTGAACTCCTCGATCGCGTTGAACGGCGGATAGGCGCCGGTGATGCCTGAGATCGTCGAGTTCAATCCGCCGCCGGCGATCAGCAACAAGGGGAAGCCGGAACCGGCCTCCTCGAAGTGGATGCGAACGGCGCCCTTCTCATAAGTGCCCATGCCAACTCCTCCCTGCCCGGTCTGCGCAGCAGACAGCCGCGTCCCCGCGGCCACCGCCGCGACGCCTGTTGCCAGTATGGTGCGTCTGATCGGGTCCATCGCCTGCGGCCTCCCGGTTCCCTGGCATAGCCGCCGCGCGACGCCGAGGCGCCAAGGCGCTGCGTTGTTGACGCCATCCCCGGTGCGCGGTTTGGTAGCATAGCTTCCTTTGGCGCTGAAGCGCCGAAGTACCCTGTACCGGCGGGTGATCGAGCAGAACGGCGGGGGTTTTTCCGCCGCAAAAATATCAAGGCGGCAGGCTTCCTGAAAAGCTCGGCCAACGCGGCCAAAAACCGCTTCCTTGCGGCTTAATCGCCGGAAATCGCGCCGTTATTTCCCTGCAAAACCTTGACTTTGGGCCGATCGAGGCTAGGTTGCGCGGCAAATGCGTCCCCCCGATGGGCCGGCGCCCGATTCCAGAGATCCAGAGGTTTAAGACATGGCCAAAGCGGTCACCATCAAGGTCAAGCTCGTTTCCTCGGCGGATACCGGCTTCTATTACGTCGCCAAGAAGAATTCGCGCACCATGACCGACAAGCTGGTCAAGAAGAAGTATGACCCGGTCGCGCGCAAGCACGTCGAATTCCGCGAGTCCAAGATCAAGTAGGATTTCGGTCGACTGCTGGCGATTTTGAACGGGGCCCTGGGCCCCGTTTTTATTTGCGCATTTATCAGCGCGTGTCCCGGACGCGGTACAGCGTCACTTCGGCGATGCACCGCCGCAGAACACCAGCCGCTTACGCCGCCTGCGCCACCACGCGATTGCGGCCGTCGTGCTTGGCCCGGTAGAGCGCGGTGTCGGCGCGCTTGAGCACGTCGGCGACGGCTTCGCCCTTCAGCTCCAGGGTCGACAGCCCGATCGAGATCGTGACCTCGATGCGCTTGGTGCCCTTGTTGACCGCGAAGGGCTCGCCGGCGATCGAGCGGCGCAGCCGTTCCGCCACCATGCCCGCGACGTGCAGGTCGGTCTCCGGCATCACGATCACGAATTCCTCGCCGCCGTAGCGGCAGGCGAGATCGATGCCGCGGATCGACTTGCGGACCCGGACGGCGAATTCGCGCAGCACGTCGTCGCCGGCATCGTGGCCGTAATTGTCGTTGATCGATTTGAAAAAATCGATGTCGAGCATCATCAGCGCCAGCGGCTTGCCGCGGACTCGAGGCCTGTTCGGCGAGCGTGCCCAGATGGCTCTCCATGTAGCGGCGGTTATGCAGGCCGGTCAGCGCGTCGGTGATCGCCATCTCGATCGAGTTCTGCACATTGTCGCGCAGATGATCGGTGTAGCGGCGCTTGCGGATCTGGGTGCGCGCGCGCGCCAGCAGTTCGTTCTTGTCGACCGGGCGCAGCAGGTAATCGTTGACGCCGATTTCGAGGCCGCGCAGCAGCCGCGCGTTGTTGTCGGCGTCGGCAATGGCGAGGATCGGCACCTGCCGGGTCCGTTCCAGCGACCGCGCCTGGCTGCACAGCCGCAGGCCGTCGAAATTATCGAGGCCGAGCGAGACGATCAGCAGATCGTAATTGCCGTCGGCGGCGTGAAACAACGCTTCGGCCGGATTGGTTTCGACGTCGACGGTGTGCTCGGTGCTCAGCACCGGCGCCAGCCGCTCATAGGACGACGGCCGGTCGTCGACCAGCAGGATGCGTCCGCCCTTGCCGGTGTCGGCCACCGCACTTCGCTCCGGCGCCTGCACGCCGATCTCGAGCGAGGTGATGGCGCGCATGCGCAGTTCGTCGGTCATCATCTTCAGCCGCGTCAGCGAACGCACCCGCGCGATCAGCACGATGTCGGACACCGGCTTGGTCAGGAAATCGTCGGCGCCGGCCTCGAGGCCGCGCACGCGATCGGCCGGGCTGTCCAGCGCCGTGACCATGACCACCGGAATGAAATGCGTCGCCGGATTGGATTTCAGCCGGCGGCAGACTTCGAAACCGTCGATGTCGGGCATCATCACGTCGAGCAGGATGATGTCGCATTCGGCGCGCGCGCAGATCTCAAGCGCCTCGGCGCCGTTGCACGCGGTCAGCACGTCGAAATACTCGGCCGACAGCCGCGCTTCCAGCAACTTGACGTTGGCGGGAACGTCGTCGACGACCAGAATACGCGCGGACATCTAAACTTCCCCTACCCGATAAACCGTCGAACGGTTTCAATGAATTTGCCGACCGAGATCGGCTTGGACAAATAGGCCTCGCAGCCGCCCTCGCGGATGCGTTCCTCGTCGCCCTTCATCGCAAACGCGGTGACCGCGACGACCGGAATCGAGCGCAGTTCCGGATCGTCCTTGATCCAGCGCGTGACCTCGAGGCCGGACACCTGGGGAAGCTGAATATCCATGAGAATGAGATCGGGACGAAGCTTGCGGACGAGATCGAGCGCCTCGAAACCGTTGCTGACGTGCCCGAGGTCTGATAGCCGTGCGCTTCCAACAGATCGCGAAAGAGCTTCATATTGAGCTCGTTGTCCTCCACGATCAGGACGGTTTTTGCCATCCCGCCCCTCCCAATCCCAAGCGACAGACCCGGTATGCGGTGCATCGCGCACCGCCGCCGGGCGTGTCGAAAAGTGAATTCAAACTAGCGCCAGATTCGCTCTAACCCGTTAAGCCCGAGTGCCATCTTTATGCGAAGTGGTTTCCGCTTGCTTGAACAGGTTCCGCAGACTCGGGCATGATGGCTTCCAAAATAGAGACCATAAGTTACGGAAAGGCAAATATCGCCGTTGAAAAAGCCTGTTCAAAACCCCCGGGAAGTAGCTGAAATCGTTGCAGTTCAGGCGCTTTCCTTCATCGCCGGCGACGCCGAGCGGCTGGGCCTGTTCCTGGCCGAAAGCGGAATCGGTCCGGAGACGCTGCGCACGGCCGCCGCCGACCCGCATTTTCTCGCCAGCGTGCTCGATTTCGTGATGCGGGATGACGCAACCGTGAAGGCGTTCGCCAGCGCGTCGCAGCTTCACCCCACCAACATCGCCGCGGCCCACCAGGCGCTCAACGATCCCGCAATGGGAGCGCGACGTGCCGTGAGATCAGCCGCGCCAGCTCGCGGGACCAACCTGCTTTTGCCGGGACTGCCTCCGTGATCTGGACATCGCGGCCCGGCGATGCGGCGAATGCGGCTCCCCTCGCCTCGTTCGTCATCCCGCGTTGCCCTCGCTGACGCTGGCCCACATCGACTGCGATGCGTTCTACGCGACCGTCGAGAAACGCGACAATCCCGAACTCGCCGACAAGCCGGTCATCATCGGCGGCGGCAAGCGCGGCGTGGTCTCGGCGGCCTGCTACATCGCCCGTACCTTCGGCGTGCGCTCGGCGATGCCGATGTTCAAGGCGTTGGCGCTGTGCCCGTCGGCGATCGTGATCCGGCCCGACATGGCGAAATATGTCAGGGTCGGCCGCGAGGTGCGCCATGCCATGCAGGCGCTGACGCCGCTGGTCGAGCCGCTTTCGATCGATGAGGCCTTTCTGGATCTCGCCGGCACCCAGCGCGTCCACGGCATGATCCCGGCAAAGGTGCTGGCGCGCTTCGCCCGCGAAGTCGAGCGCGACATCGGGATTACGGTTTCGGTCGGCCTGTCCTGCAACAAGTTCCTGGCCAAGATCGCATCCGACATGGACAAGCCGCGCGGCTTTGCCGCGCTCGATCAGGATGAGGCCCGCGCGATGCTGGCGGACAAGCCGGTCGGATTCATTTTCGGCGTCGGGCCGGCGACCCAGGAGCGGCTGATCGCAGCGCGGCTTTCGCACCATCGCCGACCTGCAGCGCGCCGACGAAATCGAACTGATGAAGCAGTTCTCGACCGAGGGCCGCAGGCTGTGGCGGCTGGCGCGCGGCATCGACGATCGCCACGTGGTGCCCGATCGCGGCGCCAAGACCATTTCCAGCGAGACCACCTTCGAGAACGACATCCGCGATTTTGCCACGCTTGAAAAGACGCTGTGGCGGCTGTCGGAGAAGGTCTCTTCGCGCCTCAAGAACGGCGATCTGGCGGGATCGACCATTACGCTGAAACTGAAGACCGCCGATTTCAGGCAGCGCACCCGCTCGCAATCGATTCACGCCCCGACGCAGCTGGCGGCGAAGATTTTTGCCGTTACCCGGGAAATGCTGGCGAAGGAGATCGACGGCACCGCCTTCCGGCTGATGGGTGCCGGCGTCAGCGCGCTGCGCCCGGGATCGCGAGGCCGACGACACCGACATGCTCGATCGCCGCTCGGCCCATGCCGAGCGCGCGATGGACGATCTGCGCAAGAAATTCGGCAGCGACGCGCCGTGATCAGGGGCATTGCCTATGACGGGCCGGAGAAAGCCGGAGTAGAAATTGTGCGCTCATCCGGAATCGTCGATTGACCGGCTCGGGTCGAGCCCGCGCATGACGGTCGATGCCGCATCGCGGCGCGCGCCGTCACTTACACGGCTTGGAATCCTTGACGTCGAATTTTCCGATCGCGCCGGAAATCACGAAATCATTGTAGTCGAGCACCAGCGCCCGCGAGACGCCGTTCTCGAACAGCTCGAACGACATCGCATAGACCGGCGTCTGCTCGCCGTCCTTCGCCTTGGCGTCGCGGTCGTAATAGCTCACCGTCACCGGCCACCGCGTCAGCGATTTCATCGACTCGTTGGTGGTGGAGGGATCGGGCGTCGCGATGGTCCGGTCGCCCGGAATTGGCTGCCCGATCACGCGAGAGCGTGTTGTAGACCTTTTCGCCATTGTCCGATCCGTCATAGACCGTCAGCTCGAGCACGGATTTTCCTTCCCGCGCCGCGGCGATGATGCGCTGGATCTGCTCGGTCGGAAACACCGTGCAGCCATCGAGCGTGAACGTCTTGGACTTCCGGCTGCTTCAGTTTGACGGTGATGTGATCGCCGGTCCGCTCCGCGACCCCGTCGACCGGGCTGGCGTCGGCGTCGTTCATGCGCGTATCGATCTTGAAACGATAGCTCTTGCCCGCGCCATCCTCCCAGGAGGTCGAGCGCAGATCGCTCAGCGTTACCTTGCCCTCGCCGCTGTCCAGTTCCGAGACCTGCCGGAATTCCGAGGTGTAACCCTCGCAGGCGCTGCCGGAAAAATTGTAGAGGATGCGCCCGCGCGCGCTGTCGATCGAGGTGGAGCCGCGCGACTTCACCAGGCTGAGCTCGTAAAGCGCCTGATGCGGGAGAAACGCGCCGCTGGCCGCGGCGCCGGCCTGCCCGGCGCGCAAAGCCCGATCCGGCGGCGACGGCGGCAATCGTCAGCAGCAGCGATCGGTTGGGCGAAATCCGGAACCAGCGGGCCATGTGTTCTCCTCGGGGAAAATGCGTTGTGAATCGTCACATTATTCATCGCCCTATTGCGCCGCAACTAGGGCCGCTTCACAAAAAAGTACAAATTAGCCGCCGAAGTGCCCCGTTTTTTGGCATTTCGCGAAAAACTTGCCGGAGCCGCCGCTTCCGCTTGCATGTAACGGCGCGATGCGCGAAACAAAGCGGCTCCGATCGGTATGGATCGGGTACTGGGCACATCAAACGGGGACGAAACATGGCGGGTACGGTCGAGCAGAAACTTGCGGCACAGGGCGTGGTCTTGCATGAGCCCCCAAGCCCGGTGGCGAATTACGTCGGCTTTGTGCGCACCGGAAATCTGCTGTTCGTGTCGGGACAGGTTTGCGTCAACCCGGAGGGCAAGCTGATCGCCAAGGGCAAGCTGGGCGCCGGCGTCACCGTGGAGCAAGGCAACGCCGCGGCGCGCGGTTGCGCCATCAACCTCTTGGCGCAGATCAAGGCCGCGCTCGGCGACCTCGACAAGGTGGTCCGCGTGGTCCGGCTCGGCGGCTTCGTCAATTCGGCGCCGGATTTTCTCGACGGACCGAAAGTGCTGAACGGCGCTTCCGACCTGATGGTCGCGGCCTTCGGCGACAAGGGCCGCCATGCCCGCACCACGGTCGGCGTCGCTTCGCTTCCCGCCGATGCGGCGGTGGAGGTCGAAGGAATATTCGAGGTCTCCTGAGCGGAGCCGTCGAGGTGCGCGCACCCGACTGGCTGACGGCGCGGCCGGTGGCCCATCGCGGCCTGCACGACGCCGCGCGCGGCATCATCGAAAACATGCCGGCCGCGGCCCAGGCTGCGATCGATGGCAATTTCGCCATCGAATGCGATATCCAGCTCACCGCCGATGGCGAGGCGATGGTGCATCATGACGATGCGCTTGGCCGCCTCACCGAAGGTAGCGGCGCGCTGCTCGGCATGACCGCCGCCGAGCTCAAGGCGGTCAGATTCAAGGATACGCCGGAGCGCATGATGTCGCTCGGCGATCTCTGCGCGCTGGTCGCGGGCCGCGTACCGCTGGTGATCGAAGTGAAGAGCCATTTCGACGGCGACCGCAAACTGGTGACGCGGATGGCGGAGGTGCTCGCCACCTATTCCGGACCGGCGGTCGGCATGTCGTTCGACCCCGATCAGGTGCTGGCGTTGCGCGAAACGATGCCGGAGCTTCCCCGCGGCATCGTCGCCGAACGCAGCTATGACGAAGCCGACTGGCCGGAGGCGACGCCGGAGCAGCGCCGGGGCATGCTGCATCTCCGCCACGCGTTCCGCACCCGGCCGCATTTCGTCGCCTATTGGGTCAACGAGTTGCCGGCGCCGGCGCCCTGGATCGCGCGCAACATTTTCGGCTTGCCGCTGCTGACCTGGACGGTGCGAACGTCGGAGCAGCGCGAGCGGGCGGCCCGCTACGCGGATCAGATGATCTTTGAAGGGTTTTCGGCCGGGAACCTGACAGTATCGCCCGCCCTTGAAGTCACCAGCGCAATGCACGATCTTTGCGATACTGGTCACCATGTGCGATGGCTGATCGTAACGCGTGACCGGTCCAAATCGTCGATGGCGTCATCCGAAATAACTCTCGAAGCGGTGTCGTCTGTCAGCCAGATTCCGGCTGAGGATTGGGATGCCTGCGCCAATCCGGCTTCCGCGCCGGATACCCTCGATGGCCTCGACACACTGGCTTCGCCAAGCGACTACTGTAGCAATTCAAGATCTCACTATAACCCCTTTGTTTCACATGCATTTTTCTTCGCGCTGGAAGCCTCCGGATCGGCCTGCGCGCGGACCGGCTGGGGACCGCGCCATCTGCTGGCCCGGCTCGATGGCGACGATCGCCGGCATCGTGCCCTGCTATCTGAAATCGCATTCGCAAGGCGAATACGTGTTCGACCGCGGCTGGGCCGATGCCTATGAGCGCGCCGGCGGACGCTATTATCCGAAGCTGCAGGCCTCGGTTCCCTTTACGCCGGCCACCGGCCCGCGCCTGCTGATCCGCGAGCGGCGTCGGATCACGAGCGCATCGGCACCGCGCTCGCGAGCGGACTGGTGGCGCTGTGCGAGTGCGACCAAAGCCTCATCGGTTCACGTGACCTTTGCGCGCGAGGCCGAATGGAAGTTTCTCGCCGCGCACGGATTCCTGCAGCGGACCGACCAGCAGTTTCACTGGCACAACCAGGGTTACGGCAGTTTCGAGGATTTCCTCGCCACCCTCAACTCGCGTCACCGCAAGGCGATCAAGCGCGAGCGGCGCGAGGCCGTCGCCAGCGGCATCACGATTCACGCCGCTGACCGGCAGCGACATCACCGAAGACGCCTGGGACGCCTTCTTCGCCTTCTACATGGAGACCGGTTCGCGCAAATGGGGCCGGCCTTATCTCACCCGCGCTTTCTTCTCGCTGATCGGCGAGAGCATGGCCAAGGACGTGCTGCTGGTCATGGCCAGGCGCAATGGCCGCTGGATCGCCGGCGCCATCAATTTCATCGGCTCCGACACGCTGTTCGGCCGCAACTGGGGCGCGATCGAGCATCATCCGTTTCTGCATTTCGAGGTCTGCTATTATCAGGCCATCGATTTTGCGATCCGGCGAGGCCTGAAGACCGTCGAGGCCGGCGCGCAGGGCGAGCACAAGATCGCGCGCGGCTATCTGCCGCAAACCACCTACTCCGCGCATTACATCGCCGACCCCGACCTGCGCCGCGCGATCGCCGATTATCTCAGGCGTGAACGCGCCTATGTGGCGGAAGCCGCGCGCGAACTCACCGACGCCGGACCGTTTCGTAAAACCGCCGATGAGCCGTTTTGACCGCACGGGTTGAATTTCGAAGTAGATAGATCAGGAGCCGCCATGACCGCCTATGACGCCAACAATCCCTTCGCAAAAATCCTGCGCGGCGAATTCCCCTGCTACAAGGTCTACGAGGACGACCATGTGCTGGCCTTTCTCGACATCATGCCGCGCTGTCCCGGGCATACGCTGGTGATTCCGAAGGCGCCGGCCCGCAACATCCTCGATATTTCGCCCAGACGATTTCGCCCATGTCGCGCGCGGCGCCCACAAAATCGCGCGCGCCGCGATGAAGGCGTTCAAGGCCGACGGCATCACCGTGCAGCAGTTCAACGAGCCCGCCGGCGGACAGGTGGTGTTTCACCTGCACATGCATGTGATGCCGCGCCACAACGGCGTCGCGCTGTTGCCGCCGGCCAGCCGCAAGGAAGACGGCAAGGTGCTGGAAGAGAATGCGGCCAAGCTGATCGCGGCGCTGAAGGGAGCGTGAGCAGTAGGTACGGTCATTCCAGGGCGGATCGAAGATGCGATGCCGGAATGACAATACTCTCTCACTCCGTCTCGAAATCCCCGGCCTTCTGCTGCGCCAGCGGCGTGAATTCGCAGCGGTCGGGCTTGAGGTCGAGCAGCGGCGTCTCGTCGAGGCAATCGAGCCCGCGCACGAACACCGTGTTGCCCTCGATGCCGACCAGCTTGACGATCGAGGTGCCGATCGGGTTCGGCCGCTGCGGCGAGCGCAGCGAGAACGTGCCGCGGGTCGATTTGTTGTTCTTCGGGCTTTGCAGCACCAGATCGCGGCGCGACTGGTGCAGCCAGTAGATCACTTCGAGATTTGAGTAGAAATCGACCCCCTTCAGCGCCGGCACCCATGGCTCGAAGATCTCGAGCCGGCAGACCGGGCCGTCGTGACGCCCTTGCCGCGGCGTGTCCTCGCGCGAGGTCCAGGGCGTGCGGATGCGACCGATGAAGACGAGGCCGGCATCGCTCGCCGTCGGGTATCTCGACGGCGAGTTCGCCTTCGCGGAGTTCCTTGTCTCGAACCATCTGTCTC
>CAVTNA010000054.1:0-68184 GCA_963735835.1 uncultured Alphaproteobacteria bacterium
AATTACGCGCTCGGGCGCTGGGCGTCCGGCGGATACTGGGGCGGCGGTGGCTACTGGGGCGGTAGCCGTATCAACTGGGCTGGCGGAGGCATCAACGTCAATCGCGGCGCCCATGTCGAGCACTGGCGGCACGATCCGGCGCATCGGGGAGGCGCGCGGTACAACAATGCAAACCTGCAGCAGAAGTTTGGTGGCACCAATCGCGTGGGCGCCGGCATCGCCGCCGGCGCGGGTGTCGGCGCCGGGTATCGCCGCCGGCAAGGGCTGGGGACCGGCGCGAAGGGGGCCAGCGTAGCCGATCGCGCTCGACGCGCGGGCGGCAAGGCGCAAGTTGGCAATCGCCAAGCCGTGCATCGGGCAGCGGGTGCCGGGAGTGTGAGAGCAGGCAACCGAGCAGCTTCCAGAGCCGGAAATTTCAGCTCTGCTGCGGGCGTGCGTCATGGCGGCGGGGCGCGGTTCGCGGGCGGCGGGGCGCGGTTCGCGGGCGGCGGCGGACACCGGGCTGCGGCGGTCCCGAGCGGCGGGGGCTTCCGTGGTGGTGGAGGTTTCCGGGGCGGTGGCGGGGGTCGCGGTGGTGGGGGTCGCGGTGGTGGGCGCCGCTCGGATATCATGCTGAAGCACGATGTCGTGCTGCTGGGCCGCCTCGACAACGGTCTTGGTTATTACCGCTTCGCCTACAATGGCAGCCAGAAGGCCTATGTCGGGGTGATTGCGCAGGAAGTCAGAGCCGTACGACCCGACGCGGTCGCTGTCGGTCGCGACGGCTATCTTCGGGTGTCCTACGAGCGACTCGGACTACCTTTCCGATCCTATGACGAGTGGGTCGCGTCCGGAGGTCGGCTGCCAAAGCTTGCCGACCGGCCGCACTGAGAAGCCTCACTGTCACTGAATGCGGTGAGTGGGTCGGCGAGTGAGCGGCCCGCGCATTGGATGGTGCCTGCTGGGCCCGCTAGGCCCGCAGGACCACGCTCACCGTGCTGAACTTGCTGACCCCGCCAGTGTTTACGCAAGAGCCCGGCCCATTTCCTTCCCCGCGCGTCCGGTAAACGCACCACCGGCCAAATGGCGCGTTTCACGGTGTTTCAAAATACAAACCCGGCCAGCGATGTGCTGGCCGGGCTGGTTCTTGGCTCGAAGATTTCTACTGATAGCTGATCTCGCCACCTTTGATCACGACCCGCGCCGCCTTGCCGCTATGGTCTACCACCATGATGTTGACAGGCGTCGTGAAGGCGTCGTTCTGAAAATGCTGCGCCAGAGTATCCGGTTCGCGTCTTTCGTTGACCCGCGTCACCAGCACGCTACCATTTGGACTGATGGCACAAGCAATGAAGGGGCAGCTTCATTTCGATGTTGATGCACTGGCTCAGTGCCTCGGCGAGATGCTCCTGTAGTTCTTCCATCGTCGGTCTCCATTGATTTGAGGAGACCTTGCGCTCTCGGCCCTGACCACGCTCGCCTTGAGAGCCTTTGCAAGGTCGAACTGCTTGCGTTGCCTTGTCGCGCCAAACGCCGTGAAGCCGTCTGGGGTCAGGTCGGTGGCCTCAAGGTTGACTTGAGCGCGCCACTTGGCGAAGTTAAGGCGAAGTGGGCAAGCCGAGGAGAGATGTGCAGGTTCCGCGCACGTCCACGAAAGTGTCAGGCGACGAGACGCAGCCCAATTTCCATAGGCTCGCCGACGATCCGGCGCAGTTCGACCGCCCATGCATCGAGCACGTCGCGTTTCTTCGCTACCCGGGCTCGCGTGGCGAGGTTGTAGACCTTGCGGGTAACCGCTGGCAGTGGTTTGCCGTTTTCGTCCTTGTTCGCCTGATGGTCGAGGCAGAGCGAGATACCGGCCTCCGGCAGGCCCAGACTCCCCGCACATCGTCGCCGCCGTGCGCCGCAGATCGTGCGGCGTGAACGGCTGCAGCCCGAGCAGCTCGCAGATGCCCGGCGTGCGCGTGACCTTGACGCCCTTCACCAGCTTCTTGGTGCCGCGCAGGGCACTGGCCATTGCGTTGCGGGCCAGCGGCGCATCGCCGAAGCGGCCCGTAAAGGCATATTTGTAATTGCCCATCGCCTCCCTGATGATCTGCAGCGCAAGATCGGAGAGCGGCTGGTTGATCACGCGCCGCTTCTTGACCCGCCGCGCCGGGATATCGACGCTCGGGGTATCGTTGTCCATGTTCGAACTCATCGCGATGGATTCCGAGCACCTCGGTCGAGCGCAGCATCGAGACCAACGTGAACCTGATCGCGAGCCGCGTCCTGCGGTCCCACGGCATGTCCTCGCGGTCGAGACCGTGCCAAAGCGTCCTGATCTCGTCCTCGGTCAGGACACGCGGTCGCGCGGATGCTCCTCGTCCAGCGGCGGCAGGTTCACGCAGGGTGAGGCAGTGACGTAGTCGCGGCCTGCTTCAGCAGCCCAGCTGAACATCGCCGAAGCCGCGCGACGCATGTGGCGGGCGTTCGCGACGGAGGGCTTACCGAATGCTACCCGCGACGATATCGTTCGACCGCTGCGCGATGTCGTTCTTGGTCACGTCGTTTGCGATCATTCTTGCCGAGTCGTGGGCTGACGAACCGATTCAGATGGCTGGCGACATTTCCCCAGCTCTCGATCCGGGGCCGCAGTTCGCCGTCGGCCTTACGCACCGGCGTCTTCATCCACTCGATCCGCTCCGCGATGATCTCATTGACGGTCTTGCCCCGTCTCGCCCTTGCGCCACCTGCTGCCGCATACCCTCTGCGATGTTCTCTCCGTTGCCGATCCGGGTTTTGAGGGCATAGACCTCGGTGCGGGCGTGCTCGACCCTGAAGGTTTCGGGGTTATAGACGCCCAGCCATTTGGACCGCTGCTTGCCGGTGGTCCGGTCGGTGAACTTGAAGAAAAAGGTCGCTACACCGGCCGGGATGATGCTGACGTAGAGGCCCGGGCATTTGCCGGTCGTAAAACTTGAACCGCTTGGAGACCCGCTTCTCGCAGATGCGGTCGGTCAGGATGACGCTGCCATTGCTCGCGCGCTTGCCAGCGGGTTCGGTGGTGTTGGTAGTATCCATTGTGGTTTCAGCTCCTAAAGGTTTCGGGACCAATAGGACTGGGCCTTGGGCTTTCGGTTCTGGTTGCGATCCGGGCCGATAGACTTAGGGCCTGGCCCTAGATTTGGCGAAACCCGCTGAAACGCCCCGCATCAGGGTAGTCGAAAAGCACTTGTTTTAAAGGGCTTTCTTAGTTTCGGCGTGTTTCACCGAATACCAAAATATAGTCGTGTGGTCCTGACGCCCCGATGCTGGCGTCAAGTTGGCGGAATTATCTGCTGACGACGGTGGCAAGAAAGTCGGTCGCCGGGGCGAGCTCGAAGGAAACCGTAAAACCATTGCGCGGGGAATGCCGGTCGATGCCGGTGTGACCTGTATGCTCGTGTGCGTTTTTTCAAGGCATTGCACACGAGACCGCGGGGCGCATCGGGCGCCCGGCATTCCCTGCGCCCTCTGTAGTCGAGGGCCGAACGTTCGAGGCAAAACTCGCGCGACATGCGCGGCGAGATCGCGAAGGTGTATCTTGAAGTCATTGCTGCTTGAAAATCGGACCCCGAACCGCCATCTGCATTCGCGCGACCCGTTGGCGCGTGATGCCGGGGGAGCCGGGTTCCGGGAACCGCAAGGCACCCCGCCGCAAATGGACTATTCCCCCCTACCAAAGTAGAATCTTGATTTGAACTGTTCCAGTTTCCGGTCCAACATGCCCGCAAGGTTCAATCGATGGATTGGACCAAAAAGGGGAAACGCGATGGCAAACCTCACGATCAACGGCAAGACTATCGACGTCGATGTCGAGCCGGATACGCCGCTGCTCTGGGCGATTCGGGAAAACGTCGGCCTGACCGGCACCAAATACGGTTGCGGCATCGCACAATGCGGCGCCTGCACCGTCCATGTCGACGGCGTCGCGATGCGCTCCTGCGGCGTCCTGGTCAGCGAAGCCGCGGGCAAGCAGATCACCACCATCGAAGGGCTCGCCACCAACGGCGCCCTGCACAAGGTGCAGCAGGCCTGGATCGCCAACGACGTTCCGCAATGCGGCTATTGCCAGAGCGGCATGATCATGGCGGTGGCGGCACTGCTCAAGGATAAGCCGAAGCCGACCGACAAGGATATCGACGACGCCATCACCAATATCTGCCGCTGCGGCACCTTCCAGCAGGTGCGCGAGGCGATTCACGCCGCCGCGAACGCTTGAGGAGGCGGCCATGAACCATATGCCCACACTCAACCGCCGCGCCTTCGTGATCGGCACCGCCGCTGCCGGCGCCGGCCTCGCGCTCGGCCTCGATATTCCCTTCGGCGGCCCGACCGTGGTGCGCGCCGCCGACGGCTCGCCCGAAGTCAACGCCTGGGTCGTGATCCAGCCCGACGACACCGTCGTCATCCGCATCGCCCGATCGGAAATGGGCCAGGGCACGCTCACCGGCCTCGCCCAACTGGTCGCCGAGGAACTCGAATGCGACTGGTCGAAGGTCACCACCGAATATCCGACGCCGGGCCAGAGCGTCGCCCGCAAGCGCGTCTGGGGCGATTTCTCGACCGGCGGCAGTCGCGGCATCCGCACCTCGCAGGATTATGTGCGCAAGGGCGGCGCCACCGCGCGCGTGATGCTGATCCAGGCCGCGGCCAATGAATGGAAGGTGCCGGCCTCCGAATGCACCGCCGCCAACAGCGTCATCACCCATACGCCGTCGGGCACGCACGACGACCTATGGCAAGGTCGTGGAGGCCGCCGCCAAGCTCGAGCCGCCCGCGGACGTCAAGCTGAAGGATCCGAAGGACTGGAAGCTCGCCGGCAAGGGCGCTCAAGCGCCTCGACACCGCTCGACAAGACCACCGGCAAGATGACCTACGGCATCGACATCAAGCTGCCGGGCATGCTCAATGCCGCGATCAAGGACTGCCCGGTATTCGGCGGCAAGCTGAAAAGCTTTGACGAAGCCAAAGTCACGGGCATGAAGGGCGTCAAGAAGGTCGTGCGGGTCGACGACCACGCCGTCGCCGTCGTCGCCGATACCTGGTGGCACGCCAAGACCGCGCTCGACGCGTTGCCGATCGTCTGGGACGAAGGCGACAACGCCAAGGTCTCGAGCGCGTCGATCGCAAAATGGCTCGAGGAAGGTCTCGATCCCGCGCAGCCGGCCTTTGTCGGCAACCAGAACGGCGACGCCAAGGCTGCGATCGCCAGCGCCGCCAAGAAAATCGAGGCGGTCTACAACTATCCCTACCAGAACCACGCCACGATGGAGCCGCTGAACGCCACCGCGCTCTATACCGCGGACAAATGCGAGGTCTGGTGCGGAACGCAGAACGGCGAAGCCGCTTTCGCCGCGGTGCTGGAAGCGTCCGGCCTGCCGGCCGACAAATGCGACGTGCACAAGCAGATGCTCGGCGGCGGCTTCGGCCGTCGCGGCCAGACCGACTATGTCCGGCAGGCGGTGGCCATCGCCAAGCAGATGCCGGGCACGCCGATCAAGCTGTTGTGGTCGCGCGAAGAGGACATGCAGCACGGCGCCTATCATCCGGTCACGCAGTGCAAGATTGACCGGCGCCTTCGACGCCGACAACAATCTGACCGCCCTGCAGATGCGGATATCCGGACAATCCATCCTGTTCAGCCTGCGCCCGGAGGCGCTGGAGAACGGCAAGGATCCGGCCACATTCGCGGGCCTCAATGCCGACCGGCGAAGCCGCGATCGGATATTCGGTTCCGAATCTGCTGATCGAGCATTCGATGCGCAATCCGCACGTCCCGCCGGGTTTCTGGCGCGGCGTCAACGTCAATCAGAACGCGATCTATCTCGAATGCTTCATGGATGAACTGGCGCATGCGGTCGGGCCAGGACCCGCTCGAGTTCCGGCGCAAGCTGATGGCCAAGCATCCGAAGCATCTTGCCGTGCTCAACGCCGTGGCCGAGAAAATCGGCTGGGACAAGCCGGCACCGCAAGGCGTCTTCCGCGGCATCGCGCAGCACATGGGCTATGGCAGCTATGTTGCCGGCGCCGCGGAAATCTCGGTGATCGACGGCAACAAGATCAAGGTGCATCGCATCGTCGCCGCGACCGATCCGGGCTATGCCGTCAATCCGGCGCAGATCGAGCGCGCAGATCGCCGGCTCGTTCGTCTACGGCCTGACTCGGGCTGTTCTATGGCGGCTGCACCGTCAAGGATGGCCGCATCGAGCAGTCGAATTTCGACAACTACAATTCGATGCGGATCGCCGAGATGCCGAAGGTCGAAGTCGATCGTCATGCCGAGCGGCGGCTTCTGGGGCGGCGTCGGCGAGCCGACGATCTGCGTCGCGGCGACCTGCGGTGCTCAATGCGTATTTCGCGGCGACGGGAAAACGCATCCGCTCGGTGCCGCTGCGGGATCAAAACATCACCTTCGCCTGACGCTAAAAGAGCGGCGGCCTCACTGGCCGCCGCTCCATACCGGATCATGCTGATGGACGCGCTGCGCCTGATGACGCGGAGAAACGTCGTTCGTGGCATCGCGGCGACGGCAGCGTCGTTTGCTTTTCCGCGTCCTTCGAGCGCGCAATCCGCCGCGCGCATCGTCGTGATCGGCGGCGGCTTTGGCGGCGCCAGCTGCGCGCGCGCGCTGCGGCGGATCGATGCGAAATTGCAGGTGACGCTGATCGAACCGAACCGGATTTTTACGGCCTGCCCGTTCAGCAACGAGGTGATCGCGGGCTTGCGGGAAATCGAAGCGCAGCAATTCAGCTATGACAGGATCGCCGCTGAAGGCGTCACCGTCGTCGCGCAGGCGGCGGTGAGGATCGATCCGCAAGCGCGCACGGTCGGTCTCGCCGACGGCACGCTCGCTCGGCCTACGATCGTCTGGTGCTGGCGCCCGGCATCGACCTGAGATTCGATGCGCTGCCCGGCTATGACGAGGCCGCCGCGGCAAAAATGCCGCATGCCTGGAAGGCGGGCGAGCAGACGCTGTTGTTGCGCCGGCAACTCGAGGCCATGGACGACGGCGGCCTGGTCGTGCTGGCGGTCCCCGCGAGCCCCGTCGCGTTGTCCGCCCGCGCCGTATGAGCGCGCCAGCCTGATCGCGCATTACCTGAAGACCAGAAAGCCGCACTCCAAGATCCTCATTCTCGACGCCAAGGACGCCTTTCCGCAGCAGCGCCTGTTCGAGAATGCCTGGAAGGAACTTTATCCCGGCATGATCGAACGGATATCGCTGTCGCAGGGCGGCCGGGTCACTATCGGTCGATCCCGCGACCAACACGCATCGTCACCGATTTCGGCAACTACACCGCCAAGGTCGCAAACGTCATTCCGCCGCAGAAGGCCGGCCGCATCGCCGCCATCGCGGGCGCGGTCGACAACACCGGCTGGTGCCCGATCGATCCCGTGACGTTTGCCTCAAAACTCGTGCCCAATATTCATGTCATCGGCGACGCCTGCATCGGCGGCGGCATCCCGAAATCCGCATCCGCCGCGAACGCGCAGGCAAGGCCTGCGCCGGCGCGGTGGCAAGCCTGATCTCCGGCACAACCACCGGACGATGCCGCGGCTGGACGGCAGCCTGCTACAACACGGTCGCGCCCGGCTATGCGTTCTCGCTGTCCGGCATCTATCAAGCCCGAAGGATGATACGTTCGCCGAGATCGAGGGCTGCGTCACCAGCCCGGTCGATGCGCCGCGCGAAGTGCGCGCGCGCGAAGCCGACAATGCGCAATCCTGGTATCAAGACCATCACGGTGGAAACCTTTGGCTAGGTCGGCAATCATCATTGCCGGCATGTGGCTCGCCGCAGCGGCGCTCGCCCTGCCGTGCGCGGCGAGCGCGCAGGAATTGCGGGCCTATGTCGTCGGCGGCGATGCCATTGCGGAATCGCTGACGGGCGTGCCCGGCGACGCGACGCGCGGACGCGCGCTGGTGCTGGAGCGCAGCAGCACCTGCATCCTTTGCCACACCGGACCGTTTCCGGAAGCGAAAGTTCCAGGGCGATCTGGCGCCCAGCCTTGCCGGCGCCGGCAGCCGCTGGTCGAAGGGCCAGCTTCGGCTGCGGCTGGTCGACGCCTCCCGCCTCAATCCCGCAACCATCATGCCGTCCTATTATCGCGTCGACGGACTGGATCGCGTCGGCTCGGCATGGCGCGGCAAGCCGATCCTGTCGGCGGAACAAATCGAGGATATCGTGGCGTATCTCGCAACGCTTGCGCGAATAGGAAAGCAGAACCCGATGCGCCGAGCAAGACGAATTCCACGCGCCGCCAGTTCCTCGAGCCTCGCCGGCAGCGCGGCGGTGCTCGGCGTGGTTCCCGATCGTGACGCTGCGGCCCGCCGAGGCGACACCGGCGATGCTGGCGGCCGCGATCCGCAACGTCGTCGGCACAGCAGCGGTGCAGACCGGCAAGGTCAAGACTCGACGTGCCGCCGCTGGTCGAAAACGGCAACACCGTGCCGATGACGGTGAGCGTTACGAGCCCGATGACAGCCGATGACCACGTCAAGAGCATCCACGTCTTCAACGAGAAAAACCCGCAGCCGAATATCGGCAATTTCTATCTCGGCCCGCGCGCCGGCCGCGCCCAGGTTTCGACCCGCATCCGGCTCGCCGACAGCCAGAAGATCGTCGCCATCGCGCACTTGTCCGATGGCTCGTTCTGGTCCGCCAGCGTCGATGTCGTGGTGACGCTCGCGGCCTGCACCGAGGAGGTGATCTGATGGCCTCCGCGCTGATCAATGTCCCGCCGAAAGCCAAACGCGGCGACATCATCGAGATCAAGACGCTGATGTCGCACATCATGGAGACCGGCTATCGCCGCACCGCCGACCGGCGAGGTCGTTCCGCGCGATATCATCACCAGCTTTACCTGCCGTTACAACGGCGTCGAGATTTTCCGCGCCGATCTGTTTCCGGCGATTGCGGCAAATCCGTTCATCACCTTCTTCACGGTTGCGACCGAGAGCGGCAAATTCGATTTCGAATGGATCGGCGACAAAGGTTTTGCCGAAACCGCTTCGGCCGCCATCACAGTCGAATGAATGGATCTGCGCGCAGCGATAAGCGTTGGCTGCTGCTGATCGCGGCCGGCCTCATCGCCCATCCCCTCTCCGCCAGCTGAAATCCCGCAAGCCGAGCGCCGCTCCGGCTACAGCTTCATGACACCGGATACCAAGGCGATGCAGGACGACGATACCGCCAATCCCGGCATGCTGTGGGTGCTCGACGGCGAAGCGCTGTGGAAGCAGCAAGACCGGCGCCGCCGACAAGGCCTGCGCCGATTGCCACAGGACGCGCGCGCCAGCATGAAGGGCGTCGCGGCGCGCTATCCCGCCTTCGACAAGACGCTCGGACGCCCGGTCAATCTGGAACAGCGCATCAATCTGTGCCGCGCGCGGCATCAGCAGGCGACGCCGCTTGCCTACGAAAGCCGCGACCTGCTGGCGCTCACCGCCTTCGTCGCGCGAGCAGTCGCGCGGCGCGCCGATCGACGACCGGCAGCCGATCCGCAACTGGCAGCCGTTCGTCGCCAAAGGGCGCGAGCTGTTCATGCAGCGGCAGGGCCAGCTCAATCTCGGCTGCGCCAATTGCCACGACGACAATTGGGACAAGCAGCTGGCGGGATCCGCCGATCACGCAAGGCGCATCCGACCGGCTATCCGCTCTACCGGCTGGAGTGGCAATCGCTCGGTTCGCTGCAGCGCCGCCTGCGCAGCTGCATCACCGGCATCCGGGCCCAGCCCTACGATTACGGCGCGCCGGAACTGGTCGAGCTCGAACTTTATCTGATGTCGCGCGCGCGCGGCATGCCGATCGAGACGCCGGCGGTGCGGCCGTGAGCTATCGCGGCACCGGGGCGGATACAATCCCTTAGCACATGGATGTGACAGGCGCGTTACCGGCCGTTACGAACCCACCGCAATTCCAAAGAGCGTTTGGTCGAAATCCCGTCTCATTATGGTCGCACTCCGTTCACGCTGTCCCTGTAAGACACGCGCCAACAACTCCAGCGCATTCGAGGCAGCATGAACGCGGAATTCGACTACGATCTCACGCCGGATCAATGGGAGACACTAAAGAGGCTTCGCTGGCCTGCCCAGCACGCCGCGCCATGAGTTCGATCCGTCGTCGGAGCCTCGTAGCGCTTCAACTTGCCGCAATGACCGGCGATTGCCCGGTGATCACGCCCAAAGGCCGCAGCGTGCTGCTGCGAGGCTCGCCGCGACTGTGGAGACGTGGCAGCCGGCCACGCCGGCGCGGCAGGCCTCGTGGCACTCAACGAATCCGACACCAAGACGCTCCTGGAGACGCGGGAGTCGTCGCACTTCGCCGCTTTCGCGAGCTGTTCGGTCTGCGTCAGGCCGATTTGTCATTCGGCGGGCACCGCCGAGCGGCATCTCCGGCTGCGAGACAGCGGTAGACTGTGCTGGTGCCGAGCCTTCCCACCGCGAGGAACGCGATCCGCCACGACCGCATAGGCCAGTGCGACGCCGGGCGTCACGCCCAATCCGCCGCCGATGCCGACCGCCTCGCCATGCATGAAGCCGAAATAGGTCAGCACGGCGCCGGCGAAGGCAAAGGCTGATGCCTTGACGAAATCGCGCTCGATCACGAACACGCCGATCGCGCCAAGGATGAGGCCGGCGAGGATCGAGCCGCCGCCCATCACTTCCAGCCCGTGATAGAGCACGCCCTGCTGCGGCAGCGAGGCGATCGCCGCGGCCTTGACGTCACCGACCTTGTCGGCGCGCCAGACCGCCCACCGTCTGCGCCGCGTTGACGGTCGCGCCGAGCATGGTGTCGATCTGCAGCTTGGCCCAGGCGGCAAGATGTGGCGTCAGCGCCAGCACGATCGCCGGCGCGTGCCTGATCGGCGTGGTCTGGAACGCCTGCGCGCCGATCAGCATGCCGATGTAGAGCAGGATCGGCGAGATCGCGACCACCGGCACCAGCGCCAGCAGCACCGAGATGATGCCGAACCACGACAGCAGCGACCACCATGATCCCGGTCGCGGCCGAATAGCCGATCCGGCCGCCCATCGCCTTCCATCCGGGATGGCCGATATAGACCGCGTTGATGAAGGGATTTCCCATCAGGCAGCCGATCAGGCTGACGACACCGTCGGCGGTCAGGACGCGCGTGGTCGGATATTCGTCGCCGGCGGCTTCGGCGCTTTCGACGTTGTCCATCGCCTCGACGAGATCGTAGATGCCGAACGGGATGGCGGTCACCAGGATGACGCCGAGGAATTCGAAGCCCGAAAACACCTGACCGAACGGCCGGAATCGGCACCGAGAAGCCGAAGTTCGCGAAGGCGTCGCCGACGCCCTTGACGCTCAGGCCGCCGAGCCCGAGACCGAACAGGTTCGAGCCCCATGCGATGATCATGCCGACCGCAATGGCGACGAGGCCGGCCGGAATTCCCCTTGGATACTTCACGCCGCCGAACCAGCTCACCAGGATGATGGCGAAGCAGACCAGACCGATCTGCGGCGTCATGTACATTTCCAGCGCCGGCCGCATCGAGATGAAGGTCACGGAGACGCCGGCGAGCGTGCCGAGCAGGGCCGCGCGCGGCGTGATCTTCCGAATGTACGGCGCGATGAAGCCGCCGATCATCAGAATGAAGCTCTGGAAGAACACCCAGACCAGGCCGGCGGACCAGCCCTTCATCGGATCGCCGGTCTTGATGCGTGATCGGCAGCATGATCACGAAGGTGACGATGAACATGTGCGGCACGCTGACGCCGGAAGGCAGCGCGCAGACGTCGCTGCGGCCGGTCTTCTGCGCCAGCCGATAGGCCAGCCACGCGTAGTAAAACGTGGACAGGCACATCATCAGGCCGAGCGCCGGCAGGATGCGGCCGAACACCAGCGAGTCCGGCATCTTCAGCACGAAACGCAACAAGCCCGTCAGCACCAGCATGTTGACGAGGATATTGGTGCCGAAGCCGAAGAAGGCGTTCCAGTCGCCCGGCGTCCACAATGCCGGCTTGAAATCGGCTTTCCGCGGTCTTGCCATGCTCGTGCTCATCGTGATGCTCCCGCTGCCAAATTGTTTGAAGTCTCCGGTCGTCATTGCCTTGAGAACCGCGGCCGAGTTCGATGACCCAGCCGAAGATGCCACCCTGGGCCTTGATCATCTTCAGGCCCATCTCGTGGAATTCGGGGAAATAGGAGGCGCAGCCGTCGGCCAGCACGACGCAGCGATAGCCGCGGTCGTTGGCCTCGCGCACCGTGGTGTTGACGCAGACCTCGGTGGTCACGCCGCACACCAGCAAATTCTCGATGCCGTATTTCTGCAGGATGTCGCCGAGTTCGGTCGCGTAGAACGCGCCCTTGCCGGGCTTGTCGATGACGATCTCGCTGTCGAGCGGATACAGCGCCGGAATGATGTCGTGGCCGGCTTCGCCGCGGATCAGGATCCGTCCCATCGGCCCGGGATCGCCGATGCGCAAGGCTTGGCGCGCCGCGCTCGATCTTGGCCGGCGGCGCGTCGGACAGATCGGGCAGATGGCCCTCGCGGGTGTGCACGACGAGCATGCCGAGATCGCGCGCCGCGCTCGAGCACCGCTGCGATCGGCTCCACCGCGCGCGCAAGCTGCGAGACGTCGTTGCCGAGCGTTTCGCCGAAGCCGCCGGGCTCCATGAAATCGCGCTGCATGTCGATGATGACGAGCGCGGTGCCGACCAGTCGAGATCGATCGGCTCTGGCTCCGCGGCGACCATGCCACTTGATAGCTGCCTTGAGTTCGCCATGACTGCGACGCCCGAGCGAGAGAACTCTCGGGATCGGAGCCAAGCAAGGCCCGTGCCATTGTGTACAATGGCTACGGCCAGCGACCCGATGATAAATCTTGCATATTTTCAATGAGTTGGATTCGAAGGCGCGGTTGCTGCCAAGTCAGGGGGGCCCTCGGCGCGCGCATTTGCTTATTTATTGAGCGGGATCTTCCACACGTCGTTTCATTGCATCGTGGGCCTTCTGCCGACCCTTAGGCAGCGACATCAGCGCATTCTCGACTTCAGCGTGATCACGGCGCCATCCACCACGAACTTGCCATAGCCGCGATGGTGGATGGTTTTCGGATTTCGTTGCCCTGGATCGGTCCAGGCCTTCAGCACTTCGAGAACGAACAGATTGTATTTGTTCACCAGGCGGCTATCGACCACCTTGCATTCGAGATTGGCGAAACACTCGGCGACCAGGGGCGCGCTCACGCGCCTGGCTCTGCGGCGGCGTCAGACCGAACTTTTTGAACTTCGCAACGTCGCGGCCCGAGCAATTGCCGACGTCCACGACCTTTTGCGCAAGCTGCAGCGCTGGAATGGCGATGACGCACTGTTTCGTCGCCCGCAACGCCGCAAAGCTGTAATCGGCATTACTGACGACACAGGCAACCAGCGGCGGCTCGAATTCGACCATCATATGCCAGGACATGGTCATGACATTGGCGCGGCCGTTGCGGGCGGTCGTCAACAGGACGACGGGACCCGGCTCCAGCAATTGATAGACCTTTGCCAAAGGCAGGTCTTTCATGATCGGCCCCATCCGTCAGAATATCTTGCCGGGATTCAGAATCCCGTCGGGATCGAGCGCTGCTTTCAGCGCGCGCATCAGCGCAATTTCGCCTTCGCTTCGACAGACCGACAGATATGGCTTCTTCTCCAGTCCGATTCCATGCTCTGCCGAAATCGATCCGCCCAGCTTGCCGAGCGGACCATAGACGAGCGCTTCGATCTTCGGCCGCAGCGCCACGTAGTTCTGGGGCGGGACCTGAACAATCACATGCAAATTGCCGTCGCCGAGATGACCGAAGATCCAGAGCCTGTGCTCGCCGATCCCGGCCTTCAGATCCCTGCCCAAGGCCGCGACGTATTGTTCCATCGCGGCGACCGGCAGGGAAATGTCGAACACGACCGGCATGCCGCCGACCACGACCTGGCCGACGTCGTCACGCAGCGCCCAGAATGCGCGCCGGTCATTGTCGGACTTCGCCACCGCCGCATCCGAAATCAGCCTCGCTTCCAGCGCGGATTCCAGCGCGGCGACGAAACGCTCGGAATCAAGCCTGGTATTGGCGCCGAGGCTTTCGATCAGGACATAATACGGATGGTCCTGGCTGAGTGGCGGCTTGCCCCGCGCCGGCGGGGACGTCACCAGGCGATAAAACGATTGCCACATCACCTCGAACGCCGAGAGCGATCCGCCCAAAGCGCTGTCGACATGCTTGAGCAATTTCGCCAGCGCCTCGAACGATGGCACCGCCACGATGGCCACATCCTGCGACCGTGGCTTCTCGCGCAAACGCAATACCAGCCGCGTGATGACCCCGAGCGTCCCCTCGGACCCTATGAAGACGTGCTTGAGGTCGTAGCCCGCGTTATTCTTGATGAGGCGGTTCATCGAGGACAGGATGGTGCCGTCGGCCAATACGACCTCGAGGCCCAGGATCATGTCGCGCATCATGCCGTAGCGGATCACGCGGTTGCCGCCGGCATTGGTCGCGGCATTGCCGCCCAGCGTCGCCGTTCCGCGCGCGCCGAGATCGAGTGGAAAACTCAAATCATGTTGCTCGACCGCCTCCTGCAGCGCCTGCAAGGTAACCCCGGCCTGCACCACGGCAATGCGCTGAACCGGGTCGATCACCTCAATGACGCGCATCCGTTCCATCGAAAGAATCACTTCGTCGGGCGACGCGTCGGTCCCATGAACGAGACCGGTGAGACCGCCCTGGGTCACAATCCGAAGGCCGTTGTCATGGCACCAGCGAACGGCTTTCGAAACTTCCGCGGTATCTTTGGGGCGCACCAGCGCCCGCGCCGTTAGGGTGTCCGGGCGCATGAAGCCGGCGGATCGCGTTGCAATGTCGGCGGCGCCAAGTACGCCGGTCTCGCCGGCAATGGCTCGCAGCGCTTCGATGGTGTCCACGGCCGAACTCCTCAAATCATGACCTCGATCAGGCGCGGTCCTCTCTGCTTCATCGCCGATTCATATTGTGCGGCGAACTCTTCGGCGGTAGTGGCGCGGCTGGCTTCGACACCGAGACCGCTGGCGATCTGCGTCCAGTTCATTTCCGGGTTGTGCAGATCGAGCATCGACTTCGCGCTTTCCCCGACCGTGGTCACGCCGACCCGGTAAAATTCATAATTGAGGATGGCGTAGGACCGGTTGGCGTAGATGACGGTGGTGATATCCAGCTTTTCGCGCGCCATGGTCCATAGCGCCTGCATGGTGTATGCGGCGCCGCCGTCGCCGTGCGGGCAGACCACCTTGCGATCGGGCGCGGCCAGAGCGCGCTCCCACGGCGAGCGGCAGACCCTGGCCGATGGAGCCGCCGGCCAGCGGCAGATGGGTATGTGGACGCGCACGCGCCAGCGTCATCAGCAGCGGCAGGCTCGCGGTGTTGGATTCGTCCGCATAGATCGCATGATCCGGCGTCAGCCGCGCAATGATCTGGGCCACGCTGAGCGAGTTCAGCGATCCCGCTGGCAGGTCCGGCAGCTGCAACGCGACGCGGTTCGAGGATTCCTTTGGCGCTCCCAGCGCGTCGGCAAGGTTTCGTAGCGCGCTGACGCCATCCTCATGCGGATGCGCAAGGCAGATCAGCTCGCAGCCGTCAGGCACACACCAGCTCGGCTTGTTCGGATAGGCAAAGAACGACACCGGTGGCTTGCTGCCGACCAGGACCATTTGCTCGGTTCCCGCAAGAAATGCCGTGACCTGCTCGCCGAAATACGGAAGTCGCTCGACCACGACGCGGCCGGCGCCCATTTCGGCTTGCGGCGCAAAGGTGTCGCATAACAGCCGCACCCCGGTTTTGGCATGAATGCGCCCGGCTGCCTCCAGCCCGTCGCCGATCAGGGCGCGGCCGCGCAGCAACATCGCCGTCTTCCTGCCATTGGATATCCGTCTGGCGACGTCCTCGACCGCATCGGCGCCAACGGCCGCGGGACCGATATCCGCAAGTCGCGGCGAGGCGCGCTCGGCCGGATCCCAGGCCGCGTCGGCAGACAAGATCAAGGTGGCGATGCCGCCCGGCGCGGAGCGCGCCGCCTGCACCGCCCTCGCCGCATCGCTGGCCGCGAGTTTCGCGCTCTTGCTCTCGTGCACCCAACTCGATACCGGACGAGCGAAGCCGACGATGTCCGATGTCAGCAAGGCGTCATATTGCAGGTGATAGGTGGCGTGATCGCCGACCACATTGACCACGGGCGTCCCTGCGCGGCGGGCGTTGTGCAGGTTGGCAAGGCCATTGGCAAGACCCGGCCCCAGGTGGAGAAGTGTCGCGGCAGGCTTGCCGGCAATACGGCCGTAGCCGTCGGCAGCGCCGGTTGCGACACCCTCGAACAGACAAAGCACCGGTCGCAGCCCCTTCACGGTGTCGAGCGCTGCGACCAGATGCATTTCGGAAGTGCCGGGGTTGGCGAAACAGGTGTCGACGCCGCAATTGACCAGCGTTTGGACCAGTGATTGGGCGCCGTTCATCTGAACGCTCCTGCCTTGTCGGAGATCGGCAAGCCGAACGTGGCGCCGTGCGTACGATCTCCGTCAGTCGAAGACCGCCCGAAGGCGGTCCTCATATTTCAGATCCTCGTTTCGATGCCGGTCTTACGCGACAACCGTCAGTTGGTGACGACGTCGCCGCTAATGATGTCGCCGAACGGCTCCCAATTCTCGCCCTTGAATCGCATCATCTGCAGCTGGGAGAGCGGCGCGAAGTCGGTAGCTGAAGTGTTGATCTTGACGCCGGGCAGCAGCGTATCGGGCGTGAAGTCCTTGAGCGACGCCGCCTGTTTCATGACGTTGGCGCGGGTCAGGTCGTCGCCGCACTTCCGCAGCGTCTCCACCAGGGTTTGCGCGACGCCATAGCCATAGACCAGGTTGCCGTCGGAGCGATTGGCGCCGGGCATGTACTTGTCGATGAACGCCGACCATTTCTTCATGCCGGGATCGTCTTTCCACTGCGGATCGACACCGTCCTTGACATAGGTGGCCGAGAGCAGGCCTTGCGAATTCTCGAAACCGGCCGGCTGCAATACGCTGCCGACGGACGCCGAGACGTTGGCGACGATATGCATCGGTTTCCACTGCAGCTCGGCGAGCTTCTTGATCGCCTGCGCTGCGAACTTCGGCGTAGTGATGCTGATGAACACGTCGGCGCCGGTGGATTTCAGCTTGACGATGTGGGAGTTGATCGACGGCTCTGTGGTCTCATAGCTCTCTTCCGTGATGATCATCGACGCCTTGGCGCCGAGCCCGTCCTTCAGACCCTTGACGTAATCCTTGCCGAAGTCGTCGTTCTGATAGAATACGGCGATCTTCGCATCCGGCTTCTCCTTCTGGATGAACTTGGCGTAGATTTGCGCCTCGCTCTGGTAGCTCGGCTGCCAGCCCATGGTCCATGGGATACCCTTTCGGATCGTTCCACTTGGTGGCGCCGGTGGCGACGAACAGTTGCGGTACTTTCTTGACGTTCAGGTATTTCTGGATCGCGGAGTTCGAGGGCGTTCCGAGCGGGTTGAACACCACCAGTACTTCGTCGCTCTCGACCAGCTTGCGCGCCTGCTCGACTGCCTTGGGTGGGCTGTAGCCATCGTCGTAGGTGATGAAGTTGATCTTGCGGCCGTTGATGCCGCCCTGGTCGTTGACCATTTTGAAATAGGCTTCCTCGGTCTTGCCGATAAGCCCGTAGGACGAAGCGGGGCCACTGTACGGCATGATGTTGCCGATCTTGATTTCGGTGTCGGTGGCGCCGGTGTCATACTTCTTCTGGGCGATCGCACTGCCGGAGACAGCGACGCTAAGGATGACGGCAGCCGAAAAGACGGCGAGCCGCGGTCGGGTAATGGGCATGTTGTTTCTCCTGTTACTATTGATTGCAGGATGCCCGCGTCGGCAGACGCAGCGGATTCCAAACGATAAAATCAGCACAAAATCCATGCGCGTCCTTGCGCTAGATCAAATGCAACTGAACCGTTCAAGGGGCTGCCTGTGATTTCCGACGGCTCAAGGCCTATAGATTTATTCAAATGTTCTTGTGTTCGCCGGCGGCGCGTTGACCTAAATCAACGCGTCTTCCGCAGCGCCATGCCTTAGCATCAGGACTGGGAGCGGTGCTCCGGGAAACAGTGCCTCATGGACGTGATTGAAATCGACGTCGCTATCGTTGGGGCCGGTGGCGCCGGCCTGCGCGCGGCTATCGCGGTGGCGGAAGCCGATCCCTCTCTGACGCTCGCGCTGATCTCCAAGGTCTATCCGATGCGCAGCCACACCGTGGCCGCCGAGGGCGGCGCCGCCGGCGTGATCAAGGACAACGACAGTCTGGACAACCATTTCAACGATACGGTCTCCGGCGGAGACTGGCTCTGCGACCAGGATGCAGTCGAGCTTTTCGTCAACACCGCACCGCTGGAACTGCTGCAACTGGAGCACTGGGGCTGCCCATGGAGCCGCGAAGCGAATGGCAAGGTCGCCGTGCGGCCGTTCGGTGGCATGAAGGTCGAGCGCACCTGGTACGCTGCCGACAAGACCGGCTTCCATATTTTGCACACGCTGTTCCAGACCTCGCTGAAGTATCCCTCGATCAGGCGCTTCGATGAATATTATTCGACCGACCTGATCGTCGAAGACGGCCGCTGCAGCGGCGTCATCGCGATCGAAATGCGATCGGGCCGCATGGTTGCGTTCCGCGCCAAGGCGGTCGTCATCGCCACCGGCGGCGCCGGACGCGTCTTTCCCTTCACCACCAATGGCGCCATCAAGACCGGCGACGGAATGGCGATGGCCTATCGGGCCGGTGTGCCGCTGAAAGACATGGAATTCATGCAGTATCACCCGACCGGCCTGCCCGGCACCGGCATCCTCATCACCGAAGGAACGCGCGGCGAGGGAGGGATCCTGGTCAACAAGGACGGCTATCGCTACCTGCAGGATTACAATCTCGGTCCACCTGACCCCTGGCCGCGCAAAAAGGCGATGGAACTCGGGCCGCGCGACCGTTTGAGCCAGGCCTTCTGGCACGAGCAGCAGAAGGGCCGCACCATCAAGACACCGCATGGCGATGTCGTGCACCTCGATATCCGCCATCTCGGGGAAAAGAAAATCAATGAACGGCTGCCGATGGTGCGCGAACTGGCGGAAGCTTACGTCGGCGTCGATCCCGTGCACGAGTTGATCCCGGTTCGACCGGTGGTGCACTATACCATGGGCGGCATTCACACCGACATCGACGCCGCGACCGCCCTGCCCGGCCTGTTCGCCGCCGGCGAATGTGCCTGCGTCTCGATCAATGGCGCCAACCGTCTCGGATCCAATTCGCTCGCCGAAATCGTCGTCTTCGGCGCCCGCGCCGGCCGCGGGGCGGCAGCCTTTGCCAAAGCCAATCCGAACCCCGGCGCCGCCGCCGGAAAGGCGGCCGAAGCCGCCCAGGCGCGCCTGCGTGAACTGTTCGGGCGCGAGGGCGGCAGCGACTTCGGTTTCCGGGCTGCGCAAGGCGATGAACGACACCATGGAAAGCGGCGCCGGCATCTATCGCAGCGAGGACACGCTGCAGCAGACCTGCGGCATCCTCGCGGATCTGCGCGCGCGCTACCGCAAGGTGCCGTTGCAGGACCGCAGCAATGTCTTCAACACCGACCTGATCCAGGCGCTCGAGCTCGGCTGCATGCTCGATGTCGCCTCGGCGCTGGCGCATTCGGCGCTGCAGCGCAGGGAGTCGCGCGGCTCGCACCAACGCCTCGAATATCCCAAGCGCGACGACGCCAATTATCTCAAGCACAGCCTTGCGACCTATCGCGGCGACGAGCCGCCGTCGATCGGTTACCGCGACGTCGTCATCACCAGATCGCAGCCGGCCGAAAGAGTCTACGGGGGAGCCGCGACATGAGCGAGACCATCACGCTCGAGGTCCTGCGTTATCACCCCGAGACCGACAGCGAGCCGCATTTCCAGCGCTACACCGTGCCCTACCGGGACGACTGGGTGGTGCTCGATGCACTCAATCACGTCAAGGATCATCTCGACGCCACGCTGTCATACCGCTGGTCCTGCCACATGGCGGTGTGCGGCAGTTGCGGCATGACGATCAACAGCGAACCGAAGCTCTCCTGCCATACCTTCCTGCGCGATTATCGCGGCGGCGTGATCCGGGTCGAGCCGCTCGACCACTTCCCGATCGAGCGCGATCTGGTGATCGTGATGGACAGCTTCATGGACAAGCTGTCGAGCGTGAAGCCCTGGCTGATCCCCAGGCAGGACAAGCCGCTGAGCGAGGGTGAATACCTGCAAAAGCCGGGCGAACTCAACGCCTTCCACCAATACACCCAGTGCATCAACTGCCTGCTGTGCTACGCCGCCTGCCCGCAGATCGGCCTGAACGAGGATTTCGTCGGTCCGGCGGCGCTGGCGCTGGCGCACCGCTACAATCTCGATTCCCGCGACGGCGGCAAGGACGCGCGCGCCGACGTGGTGGCCAGCAACGAGGGCATCTGGGAATGCACCTTCGTCGGCGCCTGCTCCCAGGTTTGCCCCAAGCAGGTCGATCCCGCCGCCGCGATCCAGCAGACCAAGATCTCCGCCTCGGTCGACTGGCTCAAGGACCTGCTGACGCCGGGAGCGCATCGATGAGCCGCCGTCCCTATATGCGCAAGGTCGAACGAAGCTGGTGGCTCCGCCAGCCCCGCTATGTCCTCTACATGATCCGCGAGCTGACCAGCCTGTTCGTCGGTCTCTATTGCGCGCTGCTGGTGGTCGGGCTCGTCAGGCTTTCGCAGGGACCGGCGGCGTGGGAAGGATTCGTCGCGGCGTTCTCCAGTCCCCTCGGCGTAGCCTTTCAACTGGCATGCCTCGCCTTTGCGATTTACCACAGCGTGACCTGGTTCGCCCTCACGCCGAAGGCGATGCCGCTGATGATGAAGGACGAACCGGTGCCGGGCATCGTGATCGTCGGCGCCCATTATGTCGCCTGGGCGGTGGTGTCGATTATCGTGCTGATTGCAGCGGGAACGTAAGCCATGGCGAGATCGAACAAACCGCTGCTTTGGTTGCCCTTCGCCGGCGGCGGACTGGTGGCGGCGCTGGTCACGCCGGTGCTGATCCTGATCACCGGCGTGCTGGTGCCGCTGGGCGTTCTCCATTTGCATTATGAGACGATCGCGGCGTTCGCGCACAACCCGATCGGCAAGCTGATCCTGTTCGGCGCAGTGGCGCTTCCGGCCTGGCATGCCGCGCATCGTTTGCGCATGACCGCTCACGATCTCGGGTTAGGGGGCGGCTTCGCGATCAAGGCCGCGTGTTATGGCACCGCCTGGCTGCTGATCCTCGTCGCCGCCGTCGCATTGGCCGTCATCTGACCGGCCGGGCAAAAAGCAGGCGCGGCCGGCGGTCTTGTCCGCCGCGCGATCGCCTCAACGCTTGATGACGACCTTCTGATAGAGCCCGCCGAAGAAAGACTGCTTGCGCCATCCGGCCCGCGCGGCCGCCGGCAGCCAGTGGGCGAGTCTCGTCACGCCACAGATCCAGCGCGAACGGCTCGAGGGCTGCGAGCAAGGGCCGCCACAAATAGCGAAGCGGATGCCACCAGCGCGGCAGCGCATAGTCGACCATGACAATCTTGCCGCCGGGCCTGACCACCCGGAAGACTTCGCTTAGCGTTCGCTCGCGATAATCGGCGGGCTGTTCGTGCAAAAGGAAAAACAACAGCGCCCGATCGTAGCTGGCGTCCGGAAGCTTGAGATCGGCGGAATCCATGGTCAGCAACCGTGCGGGCGCGCCGGATGGAAGCTTGTGGCGCAGGTTTTCCAACTGCATCGGCAGCACGTCGATGACATCCAGCCTGCCGCCGCCGGCAGCAACCCTTTGCACCAACTTGCTGGTTAGATCGCCATAGGCGCATGCGACCTGCAAGGTCGCGCCGGGAAGCACCTCCCCCAATTCCGTGATTGCCGCATTGCGCAGCCGCGCATAGTTGCCCCACAGGATGAGGTTTACCAGCCACTGCCGTTCGAAAAACCATATGGCCTTCGGGTGCACATAGGCCCACCAGTAATGGGCGGTGAGATAATGTGGCGCCTTGATGCTGCGTTCGGACCGGGATTCGATGGTTGGGTGGTCGACAAGCGATGTTGTCCCTGCGGTGACACTCGGGAACATCTGGCGCAACGAGATGCTCCCGCTGCGGCTCGTTGACTGTACTTGGGTCAAATGCCCTCCAGCCCGATAATAAGACGGTCAACACCGTCTAAAGGAAATTTACGCCGGAAACCAGCGCTTCACCTTGATGCGCGTCAACAAACCGTCCGCGCCTTTCTAAAGGCGGCCCGAAGGCACGAGCTTGATCTCTGTCAATAGCTCCCGGTTTGCTGTTTGGTAGGAGAATTAAATGATCAAGCGTACCGAACCATGGGATAGCCGCTCCACCATCAGCCGGTTGGCGCATGTTCTGGAACGGACCGGGCTCGCCGTGACCGGGGCCTCGTGCGGCCTGTTTGTTGCCGCGCATGTGGGAAGGGCCAACATCGCCCTGATGGGTTCGGCCGTCACCGTGCTGGCGATCATGCTTTATGGGGCCGCCGGCTTCTATCTCGGGATCGATCTGCCGCGTGCTCCTCCGGATCACCACATGCACCTGCCTCTGAAGCATGGGTTAGGCTCCAGGTGGGACACGGTGGAACTGCTCAGCGCGGCCGGCACTTTCCTCGCGGCGGTAGCGGCGGTGGTGTCCGTTTCCAGTATTGTTCTGGACGAGACGGCGCGCGCGGGCACGGCTCTCCTGATCAGTTTTTGCTGGGGGTTCGGCGCTACCATGCAAATTGCCGCCGGTATCATCGCGCGAAGGCGCACTGAAACTTCCACCACATTGTAGCAAGAGCCGACAGTCTGCGGCCAGATGCCCCGCGTTAGCGCGCCACGGGTAGCGCGAAGCGGAAAGACGCAAGAGCAAGTGTCGACAAGAAGATTCCGTCAACTGGATGCTGTTGACCCTGATCAAGCCGGTGGTTGCATTTTCGACTAGCTTGTCCCAGCTGTGGTGTCCACGAAGATTGGAGCAGGAGACCATCCATGCGCGAGCGGCACCACATCAGCAGACTGGCAGGCAAGCTGAGCGGCATCATTTCGGAGCAGGACCTTACCCGCGGTGCCGAGGTCGGCGCGCAACGAGTGCGCCGCCGGCGGCTAACGCTGAATCACTATCGGCGGCTATTCTATCTTTCTGTCGCGCTTACCCTGTTGGGAAGCGCTACAGCGGCCTTTGCGCAGAGTTCGAAAACGGCCGGCAGTTGTCGGAGCGGTGGTGCTCGCAGTGTCACGCCATCGGACCCGGCCCGGCAAAATTCGATCGCGCGCAATCCTTTGCATCGATCGCGGCCAAGGACAAAATCACCACCGAGATGATCGCCTCGTTCCTGCGGCTGCCGCACGCCACCATGCCGAACGTGCCGCTGAGCCGCAAGGACGCCCAGGATATCGCGGCGTTCATCATGGACATGAAGAAGTAGCGGTAAAACTCCCGCCAAGGCCACTTGTCACGGCGGGCCGGTCCCTTCGGGACCTTTTGATTAAGCCCGGCCAGTGGTCACTTCACGCGTCGATGATCGCCACCGCCCGGGTCCAGCCCGCGGACGCGCGCTCGATCTTGACCGGAAAACAGGACACGGTGAAACCGGTCGACGGCAATTGCTCGAGATTATGCAGCTTTTCGATGTGGCAGTAGCCGATGTGGCGTCCGGCCTTGTGGCCTTCCCAGATCAGGCTGGCATCCCTGGTTTCGGCGTATTTCTTGGCGGTGTGGACGAACGGCGCGTCCCAGCTCCAGCCGTCGATGCCGGTCAGCCGCACGCCGCGCTCGAGCAGGTACATCGTCGCCTCATACCCCATGCCGCAGCCCGACGTGACGTAATCCTGTCGACCGTATTTGGCGCCGGCGCTGGTATTGACCACGACGATTTCCAGCGGCGAAAGGGTGTGGCCGATGCGCTTGAGCTCGTTTTCGACATCCTTTGCCGTTGCTACATAGCCGTCCGGCAAATGCCGGAAGTCCAGCTTCACGCCCGGCTGCAGGCACCATTCCAGCGGCACTTCGTCGATGGTCCATGAGCGCTCGCCTCGGTTCATGGTGGGGTGAAAGTGCCAGGGCGCATCGAGATGGGTGCCGTTGTGGGTGGAGAGTTGCACCTGCTCGACCGCCCAGCCCTGCCCGTCCGGCAGATCTTCCGCCTTCAGGCCCGGGAAAAACTGCAGCATGCGCGGCAGGCCCTGCTGGTGATCGATATACTGGATCGTCGGGTGTCCTCCCGGCGGATCGGCCGGCACGTCGTTTTGCAGCGGCACGGAGATATCGATCAGTCGTCTGGCCATAGGCGTTTCCCTGAAAAATTCTGTTTTCGGGTCAGCCGGCTTGATGCCGGAGATTATGCTGGAGCTTACGCCAATATCTCCCGTCAAGCCTGCCCGAAATCGTCGCGAGGGAGTCCGTCGACCGCAACCGGCAACCCGTCGATGCAGAGCTTGAGGAAAACGCCGAAACCGCTGTCTCCGGGCCTTGCGCCTAAGCTGGCACTTCAAGAATCTTGCCGTGAACTCTGAGGTCCTGATATCGATAGGAGATCAATAGCTTATGCCGCCGTCATAAATCGCAATGTTGCATTTGAGATCGCGGATTGAACCAGTTTCTCAACCTCGGCGAGCCCGCGAAATTCTGCTAAGCGAGGGTGCCGTACCAGACCAGGCAAATGCTGAGGGCCAGAAGAAACAGCAGCGACAGCGTCACCGCCGCGGTGACCCTTCCTCCGACCCGCCCGATCACGCGCAGGTCGACCCCGAGACCCAGCGCCGCCATCGACATGATCGTGAGAAGACTTGCTGCCCGCTGCAGCGGGAAAGCGGCACCATCCGGCATCAGCGATAGCGAGCGGAGTGCAGCCAGCACGAAGAAGCCGACGATGAACCAGGGCACGGTCTGGAAGAAGCTGTTCGTCCCGGGAACGCTCAACGAGCGATCGCCCCGCAGTCTACTTGCGGACACCGCAATGCAGGCGACGACCGGGCCGAGCATCATCACCCTTACCAGCTTGACCAGGGTGCCGATTTGCGTGCTCACAAGGCCCGCGGGCATGGTCGCCGCGAGCACCTGCGGAACCGCGTAAACCGTCATGCCGGCCAGGATTCCATACTGCGTTTCCGAGAGGTGCAGAAGCGGGATCAAAAGCGGCAGTCCCAGCACCACAATGACGCCCAGCACCGCCGTAAAGGAAATCGAGGAGGCTATATCATCGGTGCTCGCTCCGATCACCGGCGCCACCGCGGCGATGGCCGAGTTGCCGCATATCGAGTTGCCGCAGGCGATCAGGATCGACAGGCGAGCGGACAAACCGAGCGACCGGCTGATGCCGAAGGAGACCGCGAGCGCGAGAATGACGATCACGACGGTCGCGCCGAGCAGGAAAAGAGCCCGATGCGGCGATTGCAGCAAACGTCAGCGAAGCCCCGAGCAGCGCGACGGCAATCTCCAGCAACTGTTTCGCGCTGAAAGCGATCCCCGCGCGCCACCGGCGACCGGGTTCCCAGAACGTCCGAATCGCCGTTCCGAGCAGGATGGCGATCACAATGGACTCAACATAGGGGTGTCCGACGAGGGTCTCTTCAAGAGCCTGTATCGCCATCGCGACAAGCGTGACGAGGGCGCAGAGCGCTAGTCCCCAGGTCACGGTGACAGCTTTCGCGATCCATCCCGCAGAGTGCCCGCCGTCGTCAGGAGAATCGACCCGATCTGGCACGCAATATCCTTCAAAGAGAAGGAATTATACGCTAGATCGCCGGAAATGCATCATATCAAATCCGATTAGCCCGATAGAAAGAGCTTATGCCTCTCAGCTGCCGGGCCGGGTCGCCATGCCCGCGGCCCGCGGCCTTCGATAAAGGTGCAGTTCGATGGTTGGGCTTTTCCCGACGGGAAACTGGATCAGGCCGCTAACGCGTTACCGCGTGTTTGGCGTCGCTTGCGCCGCCAGCCTCAAAGGCAGGAGCCGCCGGGTAATACAACACCCGGGTGGAAACAATAATGATGACAAGCAGCCAGAAGACACACTGACCGATGCGGCCCAGAACCACCGACGCGGCTCCTCCTGCGTCGCGCTTGTCGCGCGCACCATCCGGCAATACCTCGCCATAGGCATCGAATTTTTCGGTCAGCATCGCTATTTCCGGCGTGGTTACACTGATGATTTATGTCGCAAGACTCGCCGGCAAAACAATGGTCGGAATTTTCAAAGTTCAACCGGGAACGAATACTTTGTTTTCTGTTATGGGCCGCCGGCAGAGGGTTTTGATATCCGGGCCTTGCCGAGAGCGCGGCGCCGGCAGAGACTGTGACCCTTATTTGCCGCGAAGCTGAAAATTCCTGGCGAAACCGGAGGGAGCGACCATGAACGGCGCGAGGCTGAAGCATTATGGCTGGGGCCGCGAGGGCGAGGGCATGACGGCCGCGGAGCAGGCCTTTGTACTGGGCCGCTACCGCGCGAAGTTCTCGCGCGCCGCCTTCGACACAATACCGGTCCCGCGCCTCGAGGATCTCACGCTGCGCGCGCCGCGCGCGACGCCGCCGACCTCACTTGCCGCTTTCTGCACCAGCGAGCACTACGACCGCGCGGCGCATGCCTACGGCAAATCCTACCCGGACTATGTGCGCGCCATGCTCGGCGACTACGATTGCGCGCCCGACGTCGTCGCCTACCCCCGCAACGAAGCGGAAATCTCCGCCGTGATGGACTGGGCCGGCGGTATCAGCGCCTCGCTGACGCCATTCGGAGGCGGGTCGAGCGTCTGCGGCGGCGTCGAGCCGCGGGCCGACGGCATTCGTTACAGGGCAGCCGTCACGCTCGACTTGCGCCATCTCGGCAAGGTCGTCGAGGTGGACCAGACATCGCGCGCCGCGCTGATCGAAGGCGGCGTCTATGGTCCGTCTCTGGAAAACCAGCTCAGGCCGCATGGCGTCACGTTGCGGCATTTTCCGCAGAGTTTCGAATATTCAACCCTTGGCGGCTGGATCGCGACGCGCTCGGGCGGCCATTTCGCCAGCCTCTACACCCATATCGACGATTTCGTCGAAAGCCTGCGCGTCGTGACGCCGCGCGGCGTGATGGAAACGCGCCGCCTGCCCGGATCCGGCGCCGGACCGAGCCCCGACCGCATGCTGATCGGCTCGGAGGGAACCCTCGGGGTGATCTCGCGCGCCTGGATGCGGTTGCAGCCGCGCCCGAAATTTCGGGCCGGCGCGTCGGTCCGTTTCAATACGTTCTTCGCCGCAGCGCGCGCCGTGCGCGCCATCGCGCAGGCAGGCCTCTATCCATCGAACTGCCGGATCCTCGACGCGCAGGAGGCCTTCAACACCGGCGCGGCCGACGGCAGCGTCGCGATCATGGTGCTCGGCTTTGAATCCGGCGACCATGCACCGGACGCCTGGATGGCGCGCGCGCTGGAATGCTGCGCCGACCATGGCGGGACGCCGGAGGCCGCGAAAGCCGGCGACGCGCATCTCGAAGGCGCGGCGGGCATCTGGCGCAATGCATTTATCCGCATGCCCTATGCGCGCGAGTTTCTGACGCCGGCGGGTCTCATCAACGACACTTTCGAGACCGCCATCACCTGGGACCGGTTCGAAAGTTTCCACGACAATGTCAAGGCGGCGACGGAGCGCGCGATCCTCGCGGCGACCGGCGTGAAAGGCGAGGTCACCTGCCGCTTCACCCATGTCTATCCGGACGGGCCCGCGCCGTATTTTTCCTTCCACGCGCTCGGCCGTCACGGCGCGCTGCTGGAGCAGTGGCAGGCGATCAAGAATGCGGCCGGCGACGCGCTGATCGAAGCGGGCGGCACCATCACCCATCATCACGCCGTCGGCCGCGATCACCGGCCCTGGTACGACCGTCAGCGCCCGGAGCTTTTCGCGGCGGCGTTTCGGGCGGCAAAAAGAGAACTCGACCCGCAGGGCATGCTCAATCCGGGAGTGCTCATCGATCCCTGAGGGCTGAGCCCGCCCTGTGGAATCTCATACATATGAGCTCAAGGTAGCTCCGGCAGGGGCATGGCCCCCAATGGCAAACATCTGGACCCGTCCACGGCGGAATTGTTGATGGAATATTTGCCTGGTACGGGGGTTGGGGGGTCCATGGGGGCGACGCGAATTTATCCAGCTATAGGTGCGGCCTGGCTTCCGTCTCGCTGCCAGCGTGAGGGCCTGGATCGAAATGCCACCGGGCCCAAACTGAGACATTTTTGCATGACGTGAACGAGGACCGACAACCATGCGAAAGCCAGCCATCGCGACCGCGCTGTTCATAAGCGGACTTATCGCTGGACTAGGATCATCAGAGATGATCCACGCTCAAGCACCTGCATATACCACGAAGCAGATCGTGAAGACGGACCTGGAAAACCTTCCCGGCCAGGAAGCATTGATTTTCGCCTCCGAATGGCAGCCGGGATTTCGGCTGCCTCGGCACATGCACCCGAACGGTCATGAATTCACCTACGTCATCGAAGGCGAGCAGACGTTCGAGATTGAAGGCGTCGGCACAAGGATAGTCAAAGCCGGTGAAGTTCTCTACACGCCACCTAACACTCCGCACTACGGACGCAATGCCACCGACAAGGTTTCGAAGACGCTGGTGGTGCGCATCAAGAACAAGGACAAGCCTGTTATGACCGAGGTCACGCGGTAGCAAGCCGCCCATCGGACCGCCCTGATTTGAGGGATCGAGGGAGCAGCGCGCAACCGTCGGCACTGCCGGTGATTGGGTCCATGAACGCAGGGTCAGCCGGTGCCGCTCTCAGGGACAAGGCGGAAAACATTTTGCTCGCATTGAGCTTTTTACGACTTTGGCCACAAAAGCGGACTTTCACAAACCAGCGGGGAAATAGGACCGCCCCGTGTTAGTGAACTACAAGGCCGCCGCGTGCCATATTTCGGCATTGCACGAGGCTTATTCTCAGGGGGGATACATGAACCGACGCGAGTTCATTTCCGTTCTCGGCGGCACGGCCGTTGCTGGGCCGCTTGCAGCCCGCGCCCAGCAGCCCGAGCGGCCGCGCCGGATCGGCGTCCTGATGTTGTACCCCGAGAACGATCCGCAGGGACAGCTCCGCGCCACGGCATTCCAGCGCGAGCTCGAAAAGGTCGGCTGGACGGTCGGTGGAAATCTTCAGATCAATTATCACTGGGGCACGGGCGACGCCGATTGGGTACGATCTGCCACTGCGCAGGTGTTGCGCCAGGCGCCGGATGTGATGGTTGCCAACGGCGATGTGGCGGTAAGAGCGGCGCAGCAGTCGACCCGAACGGTTCCCGTCATCTTCATCGCCAGCGGCGATCCGGTCGGCGATGGCCTGGTGCAGAGCCTGGCCCATCCAGGCGGCAACTTGACCGGCTTCGCCGTGATGGAGCCGAGCCTGGGCGCGAAATTGCTCGGAATGCTCAAGCAGGTCGCGCCGCGCGTCGCCCATGTCGCCATCCTGGTAAACCCAGATAGTGCCACGCACAAAGTAATTTCCGCATTGGTGGTGGCCGCCGCTCCGAGCGTGGCCGTTACGGTCGTGACGGTGCCGGTGCGCGACCCCGCCGGGATAGAGACGGCGATGACGCAGTGGGGGCGAGAGTCCAACTACGGCTTGATCGTGCCGTCGGATCCCTCGACCAATTCCCATCGCAAACTCATCATCGAGCTGACGGCACGTTACCGGCTGCCGGCAATCTATGCATTGCGTGCCGCCACCGCCGATGGCGGGCTGATGTCTTACGGCGTGGACATTCCCGATCTGTTTCGACAGGCGGGAATATATGCCGATCGCATCCTCAAGGGCGAGAAGCCTGCCAGTCTGCCGGTACAATTGCCGACCAAGTTTGAACTGGTAATCAACCAGAAGACAGCCAAAGCGATGGGTCTCGAAATACCCTCGACACTGCTCACGACCGCCGACGAGGTGATCGAATAGGTGCGTTACTCAGTGAGCGGACAACGGAGTTGCGAGCGCGAGGTGTGACGGTCGTTTACCTTCTTTGAAGCGCGCAGTATCAATTTTACAATTATGGTGTAGTCTGCATGCATGCATGTCGCATCTTGACTTGCATTGAACCAACTTTAGGGACCATGGAGGGAAATATGGCCAAGAAAGCGAAAAGAAGGCAAAGAAGGCAAAGAAGTCAGCCAAGAAGAAAAAGAAGTAACCGTTCAACGCGAAATCCTCATGCGCTCAATAGCGTCTGAGGTCCGTTACGCCTTACGGACAGGCGGCAGCCGCCGCTGAAAGAATGTCCGCCAAACAAACAGTACAGGCCGGACCCTTATGCAGATGGCTGCTGCATAACGGTCCGGTTTTTCGTTGGGACTTGATCAAGCCGGACGCCAGCCGTCCTTCACGTCGGCCCGGCCTGCGCTTCAAGGCGCCGGCTGTAGCGTGACATGGCAAAGCAGAAAGCGAAATATATCAGTCCAACGAACAGGTAGACCTCGACACTGAACGACTGCCACGCCGGATCGATGATGGCGGTCTTGGCCGTTGTCAGCAGGTCGAAGATACCAATGATCAGAACCAGGCTGGTATCCTTGAAGAACGCGAGGAACGTATTCACCAGTGGCGGGATCACGTGCCGGATGGCCTGCGGCAAAATGATCAGGCCGTTTTTCTTCCAGTAGGAAAGGCCGAGCGCATTGGCTGCCTCATGCTGTCCCATCGGAACGGCCTGCAGGCCGCCGCGCACCACTTCCGCCAGATAGGCGCCGGCAAAAAGCACGAACGCGATCTGGGCCCGCAGCAGCTTGTCGATGTTGACACCGTCAGGCATGAACAGCGGAAACATGACGCTCGCCATGAACAGCAGGCTGATCAGCGGAACGCCACGGATGAGCTCGACATAAAGCACGCAAATTGACCGGATCGCAGGCAGTTTGGAGCGACGGCCGAGCGCGACGACGATCCCGAGCGGAAAGCCGAAGGCAAGCCCGAATGTTGCCAGGATCAGCGTCACCGGCAGGCCGCCCCAGCGATCCTGGGAAACAAAGGGCAGCCCGAAGATGCCGCCCCACATCAGCAGGCCAATCACGGCCAGCGCTGCGACCCACACCAGAACAAGCTCCTTGCGCCACCATCTGCGGTCGGCTCGACACGAAGAAGAGTGCGATGAATGTCAGGGTCGCCAGGGCGGGTCGCCACTGCTGATCGAAGGGATACGTACCGAACAGAATGAAGCGAAATTTCTCGGGAATAACGGCCCAGCAGGCGCCAATTCCACGGATCGCCCGACAGGCGCTGGTCTGATTGTCGGTAACCGTCCAGATCGCGTTCCAGAAGACCCCACTGCACGAAGCTCACACCCGCCTTTGCGAGCAGGAAGATCAGCAGCAGGGAGATGACGCTCGAGGGAATCGACGGGAACAGATTGGCGCGCAGCCATCCGATCACGCGACCGCTTCCGACCCTGCGCGAACGCGACCGACCGAAGGGAAGCGGATTTTCGGGCGCATCCGTCACCGAGGTCATCGATCAGCGCTCCACCAGCGCGATGCGCGCATTGTACCAGTTCATGAACAGGCTGATGCCAAGGCTGATGGTCAGGAACACCAGCATGATGAGCGCGATAGCTTCGATGGCCTGGCCGGTTTGGTTCAGCGTCGTATTGGCAATCGACACGATGTCCTGGTAGCCGACCGCGACAGCCAGCGAGGAATTCTTGGTCAGGTTCAGATACTGGCTGGTCAAGGGCGGAATGATGACGCGAAGCGCCTGCGGCAGGACGATCTGCTGAAGCACGAAGCTCCGGCGCAGGCCGAGCGCCATGGCGGCATCCCATTGCGCCCCTGGGAACGGCCTGTATGCCGCTGCGTACGATCTCGGCGATGAAGGCCGAGGTATAGGTGACGAGCGCCACCAGTAGCGCGAAGTACTCCGGCGTCAACGTCAATCCGCCGACAAAATTGAAGCCCCGCAGCTCGGGCATGGTGACGGTCCAGGATTACGCCCAGGCTCCACGACACCAGTGTCGGTATTCCGACCAGCAGAACAAGCGCGTAAGGCCAGAGGCGACGCGGCTGGCCATCGAGCAACTGCCGCGCGATCAATCGCCGGCGCAACGCATACAACGCGATCAGCCCGACCACGGCCGTACCGATCACCCAAAGGTGCCCTTCCCCGATCGGGATCGACGGGAGCACCAGACCTCGATTTGAGAGATATACGCCGTCTATCGGCATCCATGCGGCGCGGGCCGCTGGAAGTCCCTGCATCAGCACGTACCAGAACAGAAGCTGCAGCAGCAGCGGAAGATCGCGGAGCACTTCAACATAGACGGCCGCGAGCCGGGACAGCAGCCAATTGGACGACAGCCGCGCGATGCCGATCATCGTCCCGAGCACGGTCGCCAGCACGATGCCGAGGACGGCGACACGGAGCGTGTTGACGATGCCAACCATGAATGCGCGCAGATAGGTGTTCTTCGGGCTGTAGGCGAGCCAGGCGTCGGCAATCGGCATTCCGGCCTCGCGGCCAAGAAAGGCAAAGCCGGTCGAGATGCGGCGCACCGACAGATTGTGAATGGCATTGGACCAAAGCCAGGCGACCACGGCGATCGCGATCCCCACCACCACGATCTGCCAGAAAAGTCCGGTCAGGCGCTGCTTGCTGAAGGAGCCGCGCGACCGCTTGCGGCGAAGAGGTTCGGGCGTGGCTATCGTCACAGCACAAGGATCCTTCCGGCAGCAGCGACCTTCGGCCATGCGCTCGCGGCGCGCGTTTCATATGTTGTACGAAATGACCATTTCATGCAACATATGTTGCATGACCCAGCCGCAGCCGAAGTCCTCGCCCCTCAATGAACTCTGCAGCGCCTTGCCATCGCTGCCGATGCGGCTGCGGGAAGTTGGACGCTTTGTTGCCGCCAATGAGTATGACGCCATGACGCGTTCGATGCGCGAGCTGGCTGCCGTGGCGGGCGCCGATCCCGCTTCCTTCACCCGGCTGGCGAAGGCGCTGGGTTATTCAGGATGGGACGGACTCCGCGCCGCCTTGACCGAGGCCCGCCGGCCCGCGCAACCCTCTCCGTTCTCAGGCCGAACGAAAGGGCGCCACCGGGGTCCCAATTCCGACATCACGCTGGTCGCCGATAAGCTCGAAGCCGAAGCGGCAGGCCTTGCTCGTATTTCGTCGGGCACCGTGGCAAGGGCAGCCAGGACCCTGCACGCGGCGCAGCGCATCTGGATTGCCGGCTTTCGAAGCTGCCGAAGCGTGGCGGAGTTGCTCAACTACCAGCTTCGACTGTTCCGGCCTGACGCGGTGCAACTGGTTGGCGGCTCGGGTCCCGAGGATCTTGACCTCGGCGCATTCCGTGCCGGCGACGCCGTCATCGTCATCGGGTTTGCGCCCTATTCGGCGGCGAGCGTGTCATCAGCGCGCGCGGCGCGTCGTTCCGGCGCTGCCCTGATCGCGATTGCTGACTCGGTCGCCGCACCGATGGCCGAGGGTGCCGATCACCTGCTTCTGTTCGAGGCGGCGACCTCGCCCGGATTCTTCCCGAGCCTGACCGGCGCGATTGCGATCGCGCAGTCGCTGGCCGCGGTCACGTTCGTGCTGGGTGGCGTGGGCTCGAAGCGGCGTCTCGAAGAGACCGAAGTCCGCCTCGCTGCAATGTCACAATATGTTGCCGAGAAAGGTTGAGCCTGATGGGCGTTAGCCACAGCCGCGTACTGCATCGGAGCCTGCGTGAAACGCCTCCCAAAGCCGTCGGCGGCGACGGCGTGTGGCTCATTGCCGAGGATGGCCGCCGGATTCTCGACGGCTCCGGCGGTGCTGCCGTTTCCTGTCTCGGACATCAACATCCGCGTGTGATCGAGGCGATCTCAAGGCAGGCGTCGAAGCTCGCTTATGCCCATACGGGCTTCTTCTCGTCGGAGCCGGCAGAGGCGCTGGCCGACCAGCTCGTCGGCCATGAACCTGGCGGGCTCGCCTACGCTTACTTCGTCAGCGGCGGGTCGGAGGCGATCGAAGCCAGCATCAAGCTGGCGCGGCAATATTTTATCGAAAGCGGTCAGCCACAACGCCAGCGCTTCATCGCCCGTCGCCAGAGCTACCATGGCAATACGCTCGGGGCGTTATCGGCAGGCGGAAACGCCTGGCGCCGCGAACCTTATGCGCCGCTGCTGTCGCCGGCGTTCAGCCACGTGACGCCGGCATTCGCCTATCACGAGAAGCGCGACGACGAATCCGAAGCGGATTTCGTCGCGCGGCTGGCAGCCGAGCTGGAGGCTGAGTTCCAGCGCCTCGGCCCCGACACGGTGGCCGCATTCATGGCCGAGCCGGTGGTCGGAGCCACCGCCGGATGCGTGACGCCGCCCGAAGGTTACTTCAAGGCCGTGCGCGACATCTGCAACCGGCACGGCGCCCTGCTCATCCTCGACGAAGTGATGTGCGGCATGGGCCGCACGGGCACGCTTCACGCGTGGGAACAGGAGGGCATTGCGCCCGACATCCAGGCCATCGCCAAGGGATTCGGCGGCGGCTACCAGCCGATTGGCGCGATGCTCGCAAGCGCTGATATCATCGACACCATCCGGCAGGGTTCGGGAGCTTTCCAGCACGGACATACATATCTCGCGCACCCCCTCGCCTGCGCGGCGGCGCTTGAGGTGCAGCGGATTATTGCCGAAGAGAAACTGCTCGAACGGGTCAGAGATCTCGGCTGTCACCTCGAGCGACGGTTGACCGAGCGCTTCGGCAATCACCGGCACGTCGGCGATATCCGCGGGCGCGGCCTGTTCCAGGCCATCGAGCTGGTCGCCGATCGCGCCAGCCGCGCGCCGTTCGATCCCGGCCTCAAGCTCAACCAGCGGATCAAGGCCGCGGCGTTCGAACGCGGCCTCGCCTGTTATCCCGCAGGCGGGACGGTGGATGGCCGCAGCGGCGACCATGTCCTGCTCGCACCGCCCTATGTCGCGACATCGGACGACATCGACATGATCGTCGACAGGCTCGGCTCTGCAGTAGACAGCGCATTGAAAACGGTTGGTCAATAGGAGGAGGAATCAGAATGAAAAGAATCATCATTGCTATGGGATTGCTCACTGCATCGTTTTCGGGGGCAACCGCCGGGACGCTCGACACGGTCAAACAGCGCGGCACGCTCGTGTGCGGCGTCAGCGCAGGCTTTGCCGGATTCTCCGCTCCGAACTCCCAGGGCAATTACAAGGGACTCGACGTCGATTACTGCCGGGCGTTGGCGGCGGGAGTTCTCGGCGACGCCAACAAGGTGCGCTATGTCGCGCTCACGGCGCAAAACCGGTTCACCGCGTTGCAATCGGGCGAGATCGACGTGCTCTATCGCAATTCGACGCAGACCTATCTGCGCGGCGTGACCCTCGGCCTGCGGCAGGGACCGGTCAATTTCTATGACGGCCAGGGATTTGTCGTCCGGCGCGACAGCGGCGTGAAGGATCTGAAGGGGCTCAATGGCGCCACCGTCTGCGTCGCGCAGGGAACAACCCATGAGGTGACGCTCGGCGATTACGGTCGCGCCAACGGGATCGAATGGAAGCCGCTGGTGTTCGATCGCACGGACACGATGTTACAGACCTTCTTCGGCGGGCGTTGCGATGCCATGACCCAGGACGCCTCGGCGCTGGCCGGGTCTGTCACAACCGCGGCGCCGAATGCCGCAGACTACCCGATTCTGCAGCAGACCATCAGCAAGGAGCCACTCGGCCCGTTCACGCGCAACGGCGACGAGGTGTGGACCGATATCATCGCCTGGCTGCACTACGGCCTGATCGAGGCCGAGGAACTCGGCGTGACCGCGGCCAATGCCGACGAAATGACAAAATCCACCACGCCCGCGATCCAGCGCCTGCTCGGCGCTGCCGGCGATCTCGGGTCGCGCCTCGGCCTCGACAACAAATGGATGTTGCAGGCCATCAAGGCTGGCGGCAATTACGCCGAGATCTTCGAGCGCAACGTCGGCCAGGCGAGCCCATTGAAGCTCGAACGCGGCCTCAACGCGACCTGGACCAAGGGTGGCTTGATGTACGCCATCCCCTTCAAGTGAGGGCCTGACGCTTCGACCGACGGTTCTGTCGCGACTGCAGGCTCCCGATCGAGCGGATCGCCGCCGAACTATCAGGCATCTATCTGCTTGTCGCTCGTTCAAGGAATTGCACGAGCGCAGCGCGGTCCTGTTCCGAACCGATGCGCTGCTCGGGCATCTTGGTGCCCGGGGTGTAGGCCGAAGGTCCGATCTCGAACAATCTGGAGACCGTCTCCGGCGTCCAGACAATATCGAGCCGCTTGAGGGCTTCGGAAAAATTATAACCCGGCAGGGTTGCGATCCGTCGGCCGAAGATGCCGGCCAGGGTCGGGCCCGCCCTGTTGGCCTGCTCGGCGCCAAGGGTATGGCAGGCGACGCAGGCACGGAAGATCTCCGCACCGCGGTCGCCGGCATAGGCGGCCAGCGGATCGCCCGCCGTGTCCAGAAGAAGGGGATCGACAGGCTCGCCCGTCACCACATTCCAGCGGCGGATGATGTTGTCGGCACCGCCGGTGAGCAAAGTGCGGCCGTCCGGCAGAAACGCGACCGACCACACCGGAAGCCCGGGACCGACCAGAGTATGCGCCAGAGCGCGCGTCTTGCGATCGATCACGGCTACCGATCCGCCAACGCTCGCGGCGGCAACCAGCGCGCCGTCCGGCGAGACCGAAATCGAGATAACCGGTCTCGGCCCGGCTGCGACCTCGCCTGCGGCCGCACCGGCTCCCGTCAGAAAATAGAGCTTGCCGTCGGCGCCCCCGGCCGCGATCTCGCCGTCGCTGGCAACCGCCACAGCATTGAGCGGGCCCGGCGTTGCAACGACAGTCGGCGCGGACCGGCCTGAGAGCGGCCAGATGCGAACGCTCTGATCGTAGCTGACGCTGACCAGCGTGCGACCATCCGGAGCAAACGCCACGCCATTGACGTTCTGGGTATGCCCCTCAAGCACTCGCGGCGCGCCGCCTGCGAGCGGCCACAACCGCACCGTTCGATCCCACGACGCCGAAGCCAATGCTGCGCCATCAGGCGATACCGCGAGCGCCGCGACCGGCGCCGTATGGCCTTCCAGCACGACGTCGGGCTCGGCCTTGCCGGAAGTCCAGATGGCGATGCGCCCGTCGGCGCCCGCGGTCGCCGTGCGTCCATCCCTGAGCAGCACGACCGCGTTGACGGCGTCGGCATGGAAACGGAGCACCTGTTCGGCCGCATTGCGCGACAGCGACCAACGGATCGCCGTTGAATCAAAACTTCCCGAGATCGCGGTTTGTCCGTCGGACGAAATCGCCAACGCCCGCACCGGCCCGCCATGACCACGCAACTGCGCGTAGGCCGCGGCCATCCCAAGCGGCAGCATGACCAGCACGGCCGCAAACGCCAGGCGGCGGCTTTTGCGGGACGGAGCATTTGCAGCGATCGTCTGCTCCATTTCCATCGCCTTAGCGCACGCCCGGTCGCTCGCGGTCCAGGCCTTTGGCCTGGAGATCGTCGAGATAATCCTGAAGACGCCGCTCGGCGTTCACACCAAGATCGCGCAGAAACCCCCAGGAGTAGATGCCGGTGTCGTGCATATCGTCGAATCCAATCCGCACCGCATAATTGCCGACCGGATCGATGGAGAGAATCGTCACATTGCGCTTTCCGCCAATCGTCTTGCGTTGCGCTTCGGAATGACCCTGCACTTCGGCCGAGGGGCTCGTCACGCGGAGCAATTCCGCGGAGAGAGCGAAGATCTTGCCGTCGTCAAAGGTGACATGCAGCGCACGACGGTCCTTCGCGAGCCGGATCTCAACCGGCCAGGGCGCAGTGACATTGGAAGCGCTCAACGGAGGCCTTCCCGGCCGCTATCAGCCGGGGCCGATCAGGTTATGGCCGGGATCGCCGATCCTGACGCCGTCGGTCGTGAATGCGACAGAACTCGGCTGCTGGATGGTGCTGAGCAACACCGACATGCCAAACGCGACAATCGCCGCAAACAACAGGGCCGCAAGAAAGACTTTCATGGCGCTACTCCAAGACTGACTTTGTCCGGGCCGAATTATTCGGCCGGCATGGTTCGCGAAGTCCTTCCCGACAGCACATGGCCTTTTGCCTGCTCTTCAAGCCAGAGCCTATGGTGCTCCTTGGCCCAGTTGACATCGACGGTGCCGCTACCCATCGCCTCGAACGCGCCCTCCATGCCGATCGTGCCGATATAGATGTGCGCCAGCATCGCCGCCACGAACAGGACCGCTACGACGGAGTGGACGATCTGCGCGATCTGCATCCCTTCGATACCTGACAGATAGAAGGGAAACATCAGCTCATATCCGGTGGCCGCCACCAGACCTCCGCCGATGACCACGATCCAATAGATCGCCTTCTGCCCGGCGTTGAACCGATAGGCCGGCGGATGATCGTGACCGACGATACCGCCACCGCGCTTGACCCAATCGACATCCACCTTGTTCGGGATGTTGCCCGCGATCCACATCAGAAAGATCAGCACGACTCCGATGGTAAACGGGAAGCTGAGATAGTTGTGCGCGTACTTCGCCCACTGCGACCATTCGGAAAATGCCTCGAGGCCGATCAACGGCAGGAGTAACGGACGGCCGAAGGTGATGTTCAATCCGGAAATCGCCAGAACGATGAAGCAGGTCGCGGTCATCCAATGCACGAAGCGCTCGAATGAGGTAAAGCGCACGATGGTCCGGCCGGAACGACCGCTCTCCAGTCGCACCATGCCGCGGCTGAGATAGAAGATGATCAACGTCGCGAACATGCCAAGAATGGCGATGCCGCCGATCCAGCGAAGCGTCACGTTCCGGAACTCCCGCCATTCACGACCTGCCGGCTGCTCAAGGACGCCCGAGCGCTGGTCGGGGATGCTGACGCGTCCCTGGACCCGATTCAGTTCCTGCAAGAGCTGCTGCTCCTTGACTGCGCTGGCGGTCGGGTTGACCTGCTGGGCAATGGACGGTGAAGCGAGCGGAGACGAGCAGCAAGAGCGCGCCCGCGCCAATGGCGAGCCGAATAAATCGTGCAAAACACGCCATAAGTTCCTCCCGATATTGACGCGACCGCTCCGGGCCGTCATCAGGACTCGATCGTCTCGCGATAGGCAGTCTTCCAGCCCCACGCGCCCGAGCCGTAGCCGCGTTTCAGTACGCGCTCCTTGTAGATCTGCGCGATGATCTCGCCGTCGCCGGCGAGCAACGACTTGGTGGAGCACATTTCGGCGCATAGAGGCAGTTTGCCTTCGGCAAGACGGTTCGCGCCGTACTTCTCGTATTCCTCCTTGCTGCCATCGGCCTCGGGACCGCCGGCGCAGTAGGTGCATTTGTCCATCTTGCCGCGTGAGCCGAAATTGCCGATCTTCGGGTATTGCGGCGCGCCGAAGGGGCAGGCGTAGAAGCAATAGCCGCAACCGATGCAGAGATCCTTGGAGTGCAGAACCACGCCGTCGGCGGTGGTATAGAAGCAGTTCACCGGACACACCGCCGCGCAGGGCGCATCCGTACAGTGCATGCAGGCCATCGAGACCGAGCGTTCGCCCGGCTTGCCGTCATTGATGGTGACGACACGGCGCCGGTTGATGCCCCAGGGGACCTCGTGCTCGTTCTTGCAGGCCGTCACGCAGGCGTTGCACTCGATGCAACGGTCGGCGTCGCAGAGAAATTTCATACGTGCCATGGTCGTTGCTCCTTATGCCGCCGCGATTTGGCAGAGAGTGACTTTGGTCTCCTGCATGCCGGTCGCCGGATCGTATCCGTAGGTGGTGATCGTGTTGGCGCTTTCGCCGAGCACGATTGGATCAGCGCCCTTCGGATAGTTGCTGCGAAGATCCTTGCCCGCGAACCAGCCGCCGAAGTGGAAGGGCATCCAGGCGACGCCCTTGCCGACACGCTCGGTAACGAGCGCCTTCATCTTGGCGCGCGAATTGTTTTCGGCGCCGGTGACCCAGACCCAGCCGCCGTCCTTGATGCCGCGATCGGCGGCATCAGCCGGGCTGATCTCGATGAACATGTCCTGCTGGAGTTCGGCGAGCCAGGGATTGGTGCGCGTCTCCTCGCCGCCGCCCTCATACTCGACGAGCCGACCGGAGGAGAGGATGAGCGGGAATTGCTTGGCGATCCCCTTCTCTACCGCCGCCTTCTGCACGGAGAAGCCGATATTGGGCATTCGGAACTGTTTTGCGTCAGGCAGCGTCGGATATTTCGAGACCAGATCGACGCGCGGCGTGTAGATCGGCTCGCGATGAACCGGAATGGGATCGGGCAGTCCGAACGCATTCATGCGCGCCTTGCCGTTGCCGTAAGGCACGCAGCCGTGCTTCAGCGCGACACGTTGGATACCGCCCGAAAGGTCGAGCGACCACGACACCGCGTCCGGATTGGCCGGAATTGATCTTGTTGATAATGGCCATTTCGGCTTCGGTGAGATTCTTGTCCCAGCCGAGCTTCTTCAGGCTCGCCAGCGTGAATTCCGGATAGCCGTCCTTGATCTCCGAATCCTTGGAATAGGATCCGTCAGCCAGCAGGCTGACCTTGCGCGTGGTGCCGTCAGGAAGCTTCTCCTCGCGCTCGACGCCAAAGCGCGGCCGGAACGTGCCACCGCCGTCCATCACATGCAGATTCGTGTTGTAGAGCAGCGGCGTGCCCGGATGCTTGACTTCCGGTGAGCCCCAGCACGGCCAGGGCAGACCATAATAGTCGCCGCCAACCTCGGGATCGTCCTTGGGCGCCCGCATCGTCAGCATGTCGAACTTCGCCTGGTTCTTCATGTGCGCCTTGAGGCGCTCGGGCGATTGCCCGCAATAGCCGGTCGACCAACTGCCGCGGTTCATCTCGCGAAGCACGTCCTCAGCCTCGGCAGATTGTTTTCGACCTTGATGTTCTTGAACATCTTGTCGGCAAGACCGAACTTCTTCGCCATCAGGTAGATGATCTCGAGGTCATCCTTCGATTCGAAGATCGGCTTGACGATCTGCTCGCCCCATTGCAGCGAGCGATTCGAGGCAACGCGCGAACCCTTGCATTCGAACTGCGTGGCAACCGGGAGAATGTAGACGCCATCCTTGCGTCCCGCCTCGACCGCGAGCGATGCCCAGGTGGTCGGATGCGGGTCGGCGATGACGAGCAGCTCGAGCGCCTTCAGACCATTGAGGGATTCGGGAATGCGGGTGATGCTGTTGCTGGCGTGTCCCTGCACGAACACCGCCCGCACATTGTCTTTCTGCGCGACCTGATCCTTCGGCAGCGTCACCGCGTCGAACCAGCGAGTGAGCGGGATGCCGGGGGTTTCCATGATCTGCTTGGAGTCGAAGCGCGACTTCAGAGAACTCATAGTCGACCTCCCAAACTCGCGACCAGTGCTTCCAGGCGCCTTCGGCGAGGCCGTAGTAGAACGGCAGCGTGACGATATCGAGCCCGACATCGGTCGCTCCCTGCACGTTGTCATGGCCACGGAAGATGTTGGCACCGATGCCCGGTCCGCCGACATTGCCGGTCATCAGCAGAAGCGATGCAGCTCGCCCGCACGTTGGCGGTGCCGACGGTCTTCTGGGTCTGGCCCATGGCCCAGATCAGCGTCGACGGCTTCTCCGTGGCAAACATCTTGGCGACGCGCTTGAGCTGTTCGCCGGGAACGCCGCTGACACGCTCGACTTCTTCCGGATTCCACTTCTCCACTTCCTTACGGAGATCATCGAAACCGTAGACGCGCTGTTTGATGAACTCCTTGTCCTCCCAGCCGTTCTGGAGGATGTGCCACATCATGCCGTAGAGCACCGGAATGTCGGTGCCCGGCCGCATGCGCACATATTCAGTCGCGTGTGCGGCGGTGCGCGTCAGGCGCGGATCAATGACGATAAAGTTGGCCTTTTGAAGCTCCTTGCCCTCGAGCAGATGCTGCAACGATACCGGATGCGCCTCGGCCGGATTGCCGCCCATGATGATCTGGGTCTTGGCATTGCGGATGTCGTTGAAGCTGTTGGTCATCGCGCCGTAGCCCCAGGTGTTGGCCACGCCGGTGACGGTGGTCGAATGGCAGATGCGTGCCTGATGGTCGGTGTTGTTGGTGCCCCAGAATGCGCCTAGTTTGCGGAACAGATAGGCGCCTTCGTTGGTCATCTTGGCCGAGCCGAGCCAATAGACGGAATCGGGGCCGGACTTCTCGCGCACTTCCGAGCAACTTGTCGCCGATCTCGTTGATCGCTGTGTCCCAGGAGACGCGCGTCCACTGCCCGCCCACAAGCTTCATCGGATAGCGCAGCCGCCGCTCGCTATGCACAAGTTCGCGCACAGAAGCGCCCTTCGCACAATGCGATCCGCGATTGATCGGGGAATCCCAGGTCGGCTCCTGGCCGATCCACACCCCGTTCAGCACCTCCGCCGTCACGGTGCATCCAACCGAGCAATGCGTGCAGATGCTCTTGCGAATGGTCGCTCCAGATGTGAGGGGACCTGCCAGCTGCCGCTTTCGCCTTGCGGACGCTGCCGACCGGCAGCGTGCTCAGCGCGGCGAGAGCGCCGCCGGCAAGGCCGGACCGGCGCAGGAAGGTGCGGCGGTCGAGACCGTCGGTTTGCCCGGACGAGAGCCTGCCGCGATCGATCCGCGGCGGATCGAGTTTCGGAACGCTGTTGTGTTCTCTTGATCAGCACGGCCGCCTCCCTTCAACCAGGATAACGATTGACACGGTAATAGGCTTTCACGTGGTCGGTTTCCTTGTAGCGCGCCTTGCGTTTCTCGTCGTCGGTCTCGCTGTCGGCTTGCGCGGGCGTCATCAAGGGTGTTGCCAGCGCCGCTCCCGCGCCGACCGTGCCGATGCCGACCTTGCGAAGGAAGTCGCGGCGACCGACTCTCGTTTTCTTTTCGTCGCTCATCGCATCTCTCCTGGACCAGCGGCGCTGGTCAGTTGGCGAACGTGAAAGCTTCGGATTCGATTTCCAGAAACAGTCGTCCAAGCGATCCGACCGACCGTAGAATTTGGCGTTTTCCGCCTTCTCCATGTCGGCGAACAGACGTCCCATCCAGCGGGACACATGCTTCTCGAAGAAGGCGCGCTGTATTTCCGCCGATGCCGGGAAGCGGCCGGCCGCAAGGCCCGCCATGATCTCGCACAGCGTCGCCGCATGATCCTCGGGCTCGAAATTGTTCTCGACCCGCTCGATGCCGAGCGCGGCGAGATCGTCGCGCAGGCGCGACAGCGGGCGCTCGTTGAGAAAACCGGTCAGATAGTAAGAAGCGTACGGCAGCAGTTCGCCGCGTCCGAGACCGACGAACAGATCGAAATATTCGCGCTCGACCTCGGCTGTGGCTACCGATGCAGCTTCGGCAAGGGCCGCGTGGGCGCGGCCAAGCGGCGTCGCATCGCCGCTCAGTTGCGCGATCTGCTCAAGCAGTTCGTTCGACGGCGGGCTGAAAGCAAGGCTGCAAGCAGCGCGTATTCCTGGGCGCGCGCGGCATCGATCGGATCAACCGCGTCGTCCGACACGGGAGGCTCGCTATAGAGATCGGGACGAAGTTCTTGCGCGACACGCCGGTTGCGGCTTCGACGGCAATCACCCGTTCTGCGGGAACCCGGTTCCAGTTCGACACTGAGGGTTGGGCAATGCCGATCTTGCGGGCAAGCTGGACTACGCCGCCCGCCGCGTCGATCGCACGATTAAGTCCCGCATCGCGCACGTTGGACCTCCCATCCCCGCGGCCAAGCGCTTGATTGCGTTTGTTCAACAAAGATTAGGCGGCGTTCGGGAGCGGTCAATCGATCGGCATAGCGTGAGGCTATAACTTTCTTGCACAATTTGGTCGAATCGCTACCGAGGCAGCGCTCCGCCATGGGTGCGGCGCCGAAGAAGAGTCTGGTCGCGGTCCGTTCCTTAGCGGCTTCCGGTTGCGGTGCAGCAAGAGATTGAGGCAATTCCGTCGACTGTGGCCTCGTCGGTCGAGCGGACGTCAGCGATCGCTTCTGCGGAGCGGGATTTCGGCGCGGCATGGCCCCCTGGATCAGCCCGTGGACCTTCATCCTTGGATTCGGTGAGCGGATTCGGGAGACTTTCGGCAGCCCGCCGCACACCTCCAACGATCCGGTCGACGAGTTCACCAAGCTCCGCTTCCGAACAGTCGAGCGGACCGAAGCCGGGCATCGCGTTCGGATCGTTGAAGTCCCAGGCGTTCTCAGCCAACCCGACGAAGTCGCGGATGGCGGGGTCGGCAGTCCAGGCGCGACGAAGCGCCGCACGGCTCAGCTCCTGCGGAATGCCTTTGCGAAGAAACGCCGTGATGTCGGTGGCAGCGTCGATCGATTCGATCGGCGGCAAGCTCGACAGATCTACTCCGGGTTCGGAGGGCCTGCGGCAGTGCCGGGGGGTAGCGCCGGGTCGTGCGCCTCGATCTGGGCTCAGCCGGTTCGGGAGCAGGGTTGTCGGACCTCGCCTCTCGCTTGCGACGAGACCAGCGAGCCAGAAATTGTTCATCGCTCATTCGTGCCCGCCTCCATCGGGATGACGCCGCGCAAGCGCCTCGGGATCGGCACGGCGCCGCTTGCGCTTGAAGAACTCCGTTCGACGTGGTGTTCGGCGATGAATGTTTCAATCGCCTCGCGAAGAACTTCAGGCATCGGCACCGCTTCGACCAGATTGGCACCGGCTTCCGTGAATGCTTCTCCTTCCGCGGGATCCGCGGTAACGGCCGCAACGGCGTAGGGCCAGACGCCTTCCGAAGGGCTCAGCACGATCCAGATGCCGGGGGCGCCGGACGCAATATTCTCGCGGTAGCGTGCGGTTTCCGAGCGGTAGAGATCGACCGTAGCGCTGCCCGCATAATAGACCGTCGTCTCGTCCTGCTCGCGAAGAATTGTCCATGGCTTCATCTCCGGCTCATCCGGCAATACGCCGATGCCGCGCCAGATGAAATCGATCCATGGCGATTCCGCCTTGCAGCGTTCGACCACGACGCCGACCGGAATGCGCAACAAGGGTATCGCGGCAGGGCTCAACTTGCGGCCTCCAGGTGCTTGATCGGCAATCCCGTCAAAAAATTCTGCGGCTTCATCCGCAGGCTATGGTCGGATGTCATGGCCATGATCAGATAGACTGGTTTGTCGCCGACGCGCTCATCGACCAGGCGCGTTATCCTCGATGTTCAGGCGCATCAGGGCGACGATGCGCTTTGCGGTATTGTCATCCAGCGCCCCGCCATTCCATAAGGCGTTGCCGATCCGGGTGCCTTCGCTGTCGAGGCCGATGAACCAGCGCCAGTCGCGGTCTTCGATCGAAGCAACCGTCTCCACCTTGACGGCAACGCCCAGGAGATGGGCGACCCATCGTTCGATGACCCGGCACAGCCCGGCACGGGCCTTCGGATTGCCGCCGATGTTCATGACCATCGCATGCGCGTCGGAACGCGACCAGTAGGTCCAGGCGTTTTCGTCGTCCATCACGTCCATCTCACCGAACGCATTCGGCGCGAGCATGGCCGTGAGCGGCGACGAATGCATGTCGTGTTGGGCGTGCTGCTGGGCCTCGATGACTTCCGCATCGGCCAGCAGCAACGTACTGTCGTGGACGGTCGCCTGCTGGCTGCGATAGAACAGTTCGGCCGCGCGAAGCGTGTAGGGATCGTCGCACCCCTCAAGCGCGTTGCGCAGGATCAGATGGCAAAGCTGCGACAGAAAGATCGGCGGCAGATCGGCGGCGCCGTTGCGGGCCAGAGCTACATACACGGCCTCAAGCGATGGCGCGGCGATCAGCCGGTCGCGAAAATTCATCATGAAGGTCCAATTCTCGCGCGCATCGGCGTCGGCGAGAGCGGCAATGTCCCCACTTGAGACCGGGCGCAGAGGATCGGCCAGCAGGCTTGCATGCAGGTTGCGCTCGGCCTCGCAGGCGTCGGCCGGCGGCATCAATTCAGGCCGCGCCAGATAGGCCATGATCAGTTCCGGCGTCGCGACGAGTCCGCCATGATCGGCACGGCGCGTCAGGTGATGGCCCGAGGCGACCCAGAATTCTCTCATGTACGATCCCCGCTTATGCGGTCAGCCCTGATCAATCCGAGAAGATCGACCTCCTCGGCGGGCCCGATGTCGCCTTCGACCTCGTGAAAGGTAAAGGCGCTGGCATGCGCGTGCAACCGATCGGTGCCCGGCCCGGCTTCGCGCGGCTTGAGGGTGCGAAAGCGCTCGCGGATTGCACCGTGCTCGACGCTCCGCTGCACGGCGAGCAGGGTCTGGAGCGGGTGTTCGCACAACGAGGCCGCGAACGCGACCTCTTCTTCGGCGGCAAGGCGCGCGGCCTCGAAATCCGGTGCGCCGAATTTCTCCAGCAACTGGCCTGCCAGGCGTTCTACCATGGCTTGCCTCTCCGCTTCCGTCGCCTCGGTGACGATGGCAAGGGTCGACCAGCCGAGGCTGTCGATGCCCAGAAAGCCCGAACGCAGCGCCACGCGCTGCTTCTGGCCGAGCGTGGCGGCGTCCTGGTTCCAGAACACAAATGCGCCTGAAACGGCCCATTCGCCGGGCTCCGCCGCCCGCTCGAAAACAAAAATATCCGACGGGTCGAGCCTGATGGTCCGCGGAAATCTCAACATCGCCGCCTCATCCGAGTTTCGGACCACGCGCCTGCGGATCATACCAGGTCACCCTGGCAAGCGCATCCATGAGGCCCGACCGATCGGGCGCCCCGCTGCCGGGGGCGGCTGACCAGGAGGTCACCGTTGAGGTCGATCGCGCGCCGCTCGCCGGCCTTGCGTTTGGGAAGCCGCTCCAGGTAATCCCGCGCGATCGCCTCGAACCCGCGCTCGTTCCAGCGGTCGAACGCGGTCATGAGATGACGGGCGAAGCTTTCGATGATCGCATCGGTGTCGATCAACTCGAAGCCCTCGCTCAGCAGCGAAACGCCTGCGGCGGCCTGCACCTCCTCGACATGCGCCATATCCGCGGCACGCAGAATGACCGAGAATACCAGCCACGCCGGCACCTCGGTCTCGGCGCAGTCCGCCGGCCAACCGAGCCGCGCGCCGCCGAGCAATCCGCCATCGAACCTGATCGTATCGGGCCATTCGAAAGTCACCTCGCGCTCGGGCGGGCAATGCGCGGCAATCGCGTCTGCCGTCGCATTCATACCGGCGAAGAACGCCCGGCGCGCCGACAGCAGCGGCTCGTCAGGTTCCAGAACCACGGCGAATTCGACGAGATCGTAGCGCCGCACCCAGATCAGCGTCCCGGCACCTGTCTCGGCAGCGATATCGCAGCCATGCGCGAACGCGTCGCCCAGCTCGCGCAGCGCGACCAAGGTGTAGCCGGGGGGCAGATCGAGGGTCTGTTCCACGCCCGCGAGACGCGACATCGAAGAAGGCATCCTTATGCTTTGCAATTCCGCATAATATGCTATCCCGCTCAGGGCGGCGACGCGAGCGGTCTTGGCCTTGCAGATCTTCCGCCCGGCAGGTACCGCGGAACCGTCGAACAAGGCAACCGCGCTGGGCACGCCGGTTCAGGGTCATTCGCCATGCGCTCGACATCGTCTCATCTCCTGATCTGCAGTTGCGAGAAGACCATGCCGCTCGACGCGCAGGCGATCGGCCGCGGCTGCCCGGCGCTGGGATCACGCAGGCGAACCAGCTCTGCGGCCTTGACCTTGAGCGGTTCAAGGAAGCCCTTGCCGACGGCGCGCCGATCACGGTCGCCTGCACCCAGGAAGCCCCGCTGTTCAGGGAAGTCGCGGAGAATTTCCCGCAAGCCCAGCTCACCTTTGTCAACATTCGCGAAACCGGCGGCTGGTCGAACGATGCGGCCGCCGCCGGTCCGAAGGCCGCGGCCTTGATTGCCGCAGCAGAAGAAGACATGCCGCCGATTTCAATGGTGACGCTCGAGAGCAGCGGCGTCGCGCTGATCTATGGCCGCGACGAGATTGCGATCGAGGCGGCGCAGCGTCTCGCCGACCGTCTCGACATCACCGTGCTTCTGACCAGGCCCGGCGACGTGACCCCACGGCGCACCAACGAGTTTCCGGTTCTCAAGGGCACGATCCGCAATGCGCGTGGACATCTCGGTCGGTTTGAGCTTGACATCGACGACTACGCGCTGCCGCTGCCCTCCTCGCGCGCCAAGTTGGTGTTCGGACCGTCGCGCGATGGCGCGACCTCGACCTGCGATCTGATTCTCGATCTCAGCGGCGGCGTACCGATGTTTCCCGCGCATGAATTGCGTCCGGGATATCTGCGGGCTGATCCGCGCGACCGCGCCGCGGTCGAACGCGCGATCGCCGATGCCGGCGGCCTGGTCGGAACGTTCGACAAGCCGCGCTTTGTTCACTTCGAAGAGTCGCTCTGCGCGCATTCGCGCTCCTCCATCACCGGATGCACCCGCTGTCTCGATTTGTGCCCGACCGGCGCGATCGCGCCGAACGGGAAGTTCGGTCGCGATCGACGCCAATATATGCGCGGGCTGCGGCTCGTGTGCGTCGGTATGTCCGACCGGGGCGGCATCGTATTCGTTGCCGAGCGCGGACGCGCTGATGCGGCGGTTGCGCACGCTGCTGCAGATCTATCGCAAGGCGGGTGGCGGAAACGCTGTCGTCCTGTTTCACGACGGCGAGCACGGCGACGCCATCATCGACGCCCTGGCGCGATTCGGCGCCGGTTTGCCGGCGAATGTGCTTCCGCTGCGCGTCAATGAAGTAACCCAGCTCGGACCGGAGACGATCGGGGCCGTCTTTGCCTATGGCGGCAGCGGCGTCGCCGTGGTGACGCGCGCCAGGCCGAGGCACGACATTTCAGCGCTTCGTCAGGCGGTCGAGACGTCGGACGCCATCGTTTCGGCGCTCGGCTTCGGCGCGGGCACCGTGCGAATCCTCGAGACCGACGATCCCGACCAGCTTCGCGCCATGCTCGATGCGGCGCCTGCCGGCGTCGCGACGCAAAAACCCGCCGGCTTTGTCCCGCGCGGCGCCAAGCGCGGCGTGATGGAGACCGCATTTCGTGAACTCCACCTCGCCGCTCCCACGCCCGTCGACGTCGTGCCGCTGGCGCCGGGGGCGCCGTTCGGCGGCGTGAAACTCAACGTCGAGGGATGCACGCTCTGCCATGCCTGCGTCACCGCCTGTCCGACCGGGGCGCTGTCGGACAATCCCGACCGCGCGATGCTGCGCTTCACCGAAAGCCTCTGCGTGCAATGCGGGCTATGTGAATCCACCTGCCCCGAGAAGGTCATCACGCTTGAGCCACGCCTCGATTTCAAGGCATGGAACGCGCCGCCTGCAGGTGCTCAAGGAAGAAGAGCCTTTCAATTGCATCGCCTGCGGCAAGCCCTTTGGCACCAAAAGCTCGATCGACCGCGTGCTCGCCAAACTCGGCGAAAAACACTGGATGTTCCAGGGCGCCAACGCCAGGCGTATCGACGTCATCAAGATGTGCGCGGATTGCCGCGTCGAAGCCGTGGTCAACGAGGGCTTCGACCCGCACGCGGCGCCGCAGCGCCCGCCCGTCATGACATCAGAGGACTATCTGCGCGCGCGCGATGCCAAGAAGGACGATCCCCTGGGATCGTAAGGAGCAGGTCGTGTCCGCCACCCAGCCAACCACGCAGGCCCGTGCTAGCTCGAAAGCCGCAGGCATTCCCGGCGTCAAGCACGTCATCGCGGTTGCCTCCGGCAAGGGCGGCGTCGGCAAGTCCACCACCTCGTGCAACCTCGCGCTCGGCTTTGCCGCGATCGGACTGAAGGCAGGCATCCTCGACGCCGACATTTACGGTCCTTCACAACCAAAACTGCTCGGCCTGCGCGGCAAGCCACGCCAGGCGGGCCGCATGCTTGAACCGATGGAACGCTTCGGCGTCAAGGTGATGTCAATTGGCTTTCTCGTCGAGGAAGACCTCGCCATGATCTGGCGCGGGCCGATGGTGATCTCGGCCATCACGCAGATGCTGCGCGAAGTCGCGTGGGGCGATCTCGATATTCTGGTCGTCGATCTGCCGCCGGGCACCGGCGACGCGCAGCTCACCATGGCGCAGCAAGCGCCGCTCTCCGGCGCGGTCATCGTCTCGACGCCGCAGGACATCGCACTGATCGATGCGCGGCGCGGCATCGCCATGTTTGAGAAAGTGAACATTCCACTGCTGGGATTAATCGAAAACATGTCGGGCTTCTGTTGCCAGACTTGCAATCATGTCACGCCAATCTTCGGCCACGGCGGCGCCCGGCTTGAGGCCGAAAGGCGCGGGATCCCGTTCCTGGGCGAAATCCCGCTCGATATGCGGATCCGCGAAACGTCGGACGACGGGCGCCCGATTGTCGCGACGGAGCCTGACAGTGTTCATGCCATGCGCTACATCGATATCGCCCGCGACGTCTGGACGGCGGTCGCCTCGGGCACCGCAAACAGGCCTGCACCTCGCATCGTCATCGAGTGAACCACAGATCCGACCGTAGTTTGCGAGGCGATTGGCAGGCCTTGCTGTGAATATCAGGGACGGTTGCTCTAAGCGCCGGACTGTCTGGCTGGCGAAGCAGTGCTAGTCGCACCCGCCTCCACGCAAATTCCCTGCTAACAGGGAATTTTACAGGGAATAAACGTCGGGCATCTAAAGAAATCGCGGAACGATACAAGCGGGCCGTCAGCTCAACGAACGGCCACGTCAAACCTTGCAATCTGAAACCCCAGCCGAGAGATTTAACTCCTGTGTTGCGTCGATCGGTTGAGTCGCCAGCTAGAAGCGGACATCACGCCAAGTCATCGCCGCCTTGCGGCCGCGGCGCTCCTCTCCTAGGGGTGGGGGACCCGTTTTGCTATAAATCCCCAGCGGCGACCGGAGGCATCTGCAATGACGAAAATCAGGATCGGTCTGGTCGGCTGCGGCTTCGTTTCAGAGCTGCACATGTACGCTTACAGGCGTGTCTATGGCGTCGATGTCGAAGTCAAAGCCGTCGCCGCGCGGGGTGACCATGTTGTCGATTTTGCCGGCCGGCATCAAATACCGAAGGTCTACCGTAGCTTTCGCGACTTGATGGCTGACGGGGAGTTGGATGTTGTCGACATCTGCACGCCGCCCAATTTGCACACCTCAATGATCGTCGACGCGATGAAGGGCGGGAAGCATGTCATCTGCGAAAAGCCGTTCACGGGCTATTTCGGACGAGATGACGACAGGGCCCCTATCGGCAAGCACGTCCCCAAAGTGCTGATGTACGAGCGCGTGCTCGAAGAAATGGAGAAGACGCGCGAGGCAATCAGGAAGACCGGCAAGCTCTTCATGTACGCGGAAGACTGGATCTACGCGCCAGCGGTGACCAAGACCGCGGAGATTCTCCGGGCCACCAAGGACAAGATCCTGTTCATGAAGGGGGAAGAGAGTCACAGCGGCTCGCACGCGGCGCATGCGGCGCAATGGGCGATGACCGGCGGCGGCTCCCTGATCCGGATGGGATGCCATCCGCTTTCGACGGTGCTCTATCTCAAGCAGGTAGAGGCGAAAGCCCGCGGCGAGGCGATCGGCGTTGCGAGCGTGATCTGTGACGTCGGCAATGTCTCGGCGTGCCTGCGGCCTGACGAGCGAGCCTTTATCAAGGCCAATCCGATTGACGTCGAGGATTGGGGCACGCTCACCGTAACTTTCTCCGATGGCACCAAAGCGACCGTGCTTTCCGGCGATATGATCATGGGCGGCGTGCGCAACCTGATCGAGACCTATACGAGCGGCGGCTCGCTGTTTGCCAATATTACACCGAACACACACATGATGAGCTATCAGACGAACGAGGAGAAGCTCGCGAGCGTCTATATCACCGAAAAAGTCGATCGGAAGACCGGATGGCAATACGTCTGCCTCGAGGAGGAATGGACGCGCGGCTATTTGCAGGAAATCCAGGATTTCATGGAATGCGCCGCGACCGGCCGGCAGCCTCTCTCCGGTCTCGCGCTGGCCTACGAAACGACCAGGGTCAATTACGCCAGCTACTGGGCGGCTGAAGAGGGTCGTCGCGTTACGTTATGAAAACCGCATTCGCTTCGCCCGTGACGGCCAGGAATCCTCCAAAGCGTTTACCGAGTTACTCGACGGCGAGCAGCATCGCGACCTACGTGGCGTAGATCTGAGGATTTCGGCAGCGGGAAGACCGGTTCCTGCGTGCGGATATTGGTCGGCCAAACCACCGAGATATGCTCGCCGGCGTTTTGCATCACCACCGGCGTCGAGCGTTCGTTCTGGCCCGAGAGCGGCGTATCGGGCGGGAAGAATTTAACGCCGTAGCCCTGGATAGTGCCGCCGGCCGGGATATCGACGTCGAGCGCCGCCTTGCGAACCGCCTCGGGATCGAAGCCGCCGTATTTCTCCTTGGCGACGGGCAGGACGTTGTTGAGCAGGACCCAGGTCTGATTGAAGCCCATCGAACAGTGCGGCGGAACGTCGGTCGCGCCGGTTTTCGCCTTGTAGCGCTCGACCATGGTCTTGGTGAGATCGCCGATGCCGGGAGCCAGCTTTGCGGGGTCGAGCAATTGCGCCGGCACCGGATCGATATTGCAGAAATTGTCGATGTCCGCGCCGAAGCTTGCGCGCAATTTGTCGAGCTGGCTGTAGCCGGCGCCGTTGCCAAAAAGCATCTTGAAATGCAGGCCGTTCTCGCGCGCCTGGCGCAGGAACAGGGTGATGTCGGGATTGTATCCGGCGTGCGAGATCACGTCGGCGCGGGCGCGCTTGAGCTTGGTCACCAGCACGGAGAGGTCAGGGGTTGCGGCCGAATAGCCCTCTTTCAACACGATCTGCAGTCCGGCCTGCTTCGAATAGGCCTCGTCCGCGGCGGCAACGCCGACGCCATAGGGGCCGTCCTCGTGAATGAGCGCAATCTTGACGTCCTTGGGCTCGATGCCGAGCTTTTCCTTGGCGTGCTCGGTCAGGAAGCCCGCAAAGGCCTGGCCGTATTGATCGGAGTGGATCTGCGCGCGGAAGACGTAATGCAGGTTCTTGTCCTTGAACACGGCGGTCGCAACCGCGGTGGTGATCCAGAGGATCTTCTTCTGCTGCTCGACCTTGGCCGCGAGCGGGACCGCGTGCGCGCTCGCATAGATGCCGTTGATGATGTCGATCTTCTCCTGGCTGATCAGGCGTTCGGCCTCGTTGATCGCAACGTCGGGCTTGCTCTGGGAATCGGCGGCGACCGGGACGATCTTGTACTTGCCGCCGACGCCGCCCTTCTCGTTGACGAGATCGATCGCAATCTGCGCGCCGACGGAGGAGGCGACCGAGCCGCCCGCGGCAAACGGACCGGTCAGATCGTAGATCACGCCGAGGCGAACGGTCTCGGCTTCCGCCTGCGCGCGCGTCCAATCGAGGTTGAGTACGGCAGCAGTGGCCGCGGCATTCTTCAGCAGCGTCCTGCGTGAAGTCGGCATGGCGTTCCTCCCGAGACTGCATCGTTCTTGCGACTGTCTTTTTTGTTTGTTTGGCCAAGTATTTAAGGGATGCGTCCGAAAGTCAACACGCGGCACTACGAAGCGAGGCGATAGGTTTCGATTCCGCGATCGGCCTTCGTCAATTTCAGCGACAGCGACGGGACGGGCAAGACCGGTTTGTTCATGGTCGCGATCCCCCTACACCTTGATCGGAGTGACGTCGATCCAGCGCCGTTCGCGCCAGCTCTGCAGCGCGCATTCCGCCAGCTGCACGCCCTTTGCGCCTTCCAGCAGCGTGTATTTATACGGCGCGTCTTCGCAGACGTGGCGAATGAACATTTCCCACTGTTCCTTGAAGCCGTTGTCGTAGACGGCGTTCTCTGGCAGCTTCTGCCAGTCCGCGTAGAAATCGTGGGTGCGCTTCTCATCGGGATTCCATACCGGCCGCGGCGTCGCCTGGCGGGCCTGAATGACGCAGTCAGAGAGCCCGGCTACCGCCGAGCCGTGGGTGCCATCGACCTGAAAGGTTACGAGATCGTCGCGATAGACCCGTGTCGCCCAGGACATATTGATGTGCGCGATCACGCCGCCCTTTAGCCTGAAGGTGGCGTAGGCCGAATCGTCCGATGTCGCCTCATACTTCTCGCCCTTCTCGTCCCAGCGCTGGGGAATGTCAGTGGTGCCGAGACAGCTCACGCTTTCGACTTCGCCAAAGAGATTGTCGAGCACGTAGCGCCAGTGACAGACCATATCGAGAATGATGCCGCCGCCGTCTTCGCTGCGATAATTCCATGAGGGCCGCTGCGCTTTTTGCCAATCTCCCTCGAACACCCAGTAGCCGAATTCGCCGCGGACCGAGAGCATCCGGCCAAAGAAGCCGGAATCACGCAGAAACGCCAGCTTCTTCAGGCCCGGCAGAAACAGCTTGTCCTGCACGGTGCCGTGCTTGACGCCCCTGGCGCCGGCAAGCCTGAGCACCGCTACTGCTTCATCAAGGTTGGTCGCGATCGGCTTTTCGCAATAGATGTGCTTACCGGCGTTGATCGCTTTGGTCAGCAACGACGGGCGAGCCTGCGTGGTGGCGGCATCGAAGAAAATAATATCGCTCGGCTCCAGCAGCGCCTTGTCGAGGTCGGTGGTCCAGCGCTGCACGTTGAACTTTTTTGCAAGACCCTCGAGCTTGTCGGCGTCTCGGCCCACCAAAATCGGATCCGGCATCATGCGGTCGCCGCTGCCAAGCAATACGCCGCCAAATTCGCGGATCGCGATGATCGAGCGGACCAGATGCTGGTTGAGCCCCATGCGGCCGGTGACCCCGTTCATGATCACGCCGAGGCGTTGCGTCGTCATATGACATGCTCCATTTCGGATGGTTGGCTCTCGCCTATGCGATCAAAGGGACGTCCGAGAAGGTCAGGTCTAAAGGCGAGGGATCCAACCTGGACGGCTCAACAGGTATTCGACCATTCGCGGAGGAATGCTTAAAGCTCTGGCTATCTCGAGTTCATCCTTCGGCAGTCCCGCAAGGATCGATGCTTCACTCTTGCTTCGGACTTTGGAAAGCCACTCTGGATCAACCACCACAGCGCGTCCTACCGCAACCAGATCGGCTCCCATTTTGATCGCCCCCTCGGCATCCATGCACGTCTTGATCCCGCCGCTTGCCATGACCGCACTGCGGCCCGCTATGACGCGGGCAAATTCCGTGATTGGACTCTCTGCCGGGGTATAACTCTTCTCGACCGGACCATTATAAACACGGGTCTCTCCCACAGGCCGGCTCTTCCGATAATCATCGAGCGAAACGGAGATGTAGTCGAGATCCAGCTTGGCAAGTTCATTACAAAGCAGTTTGGCGTCCTCAAGCGTATAACCGTCCGACTCGGCCTCAAATGGCGTCACGCGAAACCCTGCGATCAGCTTTGGACCGAGTGCGTCGCGAACGGCCTGCGCGACAGCGAGAGGAAAGTTCATGCGCTTTGAAAGCGTGCCTCCCCAATTATCGACGCGATGATTGGCCCGAGGTGAAAAAAACTGATGAACCGCGTAGTGGTTGGCGCCGTGAATCTCGACGCCGTCGAAACCGGCTTTTCGAGCGAGGGAAGCAGCCTCTCGAAAGCTTGCAATCAGGCTTTCAACCTCATCGGCCGTCATCGCCCTCGGCGTCTTTGCTCCGGGACGCAACGATGCAACGGCAGAAGGCGCACGCAGACATTGCTCACCTATCAACTCGGGCTTTGCGATGCGGCCACCGTCATATATCTGGAGGATCGCAAGACCTCCTGCCGCACGCATGGCTTCAGCGAGCCGATGGAGACTGGACAGGTGTCCATCATGTGCCGCACCTATTCCCTGCCAGGAGCGCCCGTCTTGTTCGACGTAAGCGGCGGAAGAAATGGTGGCTCCGAATCCGCTGGCAGCACGTCGTCGGACAAATTCGAGTTCGTTTTCGGTAGCCGTCCCATCTTCATGGGAAGAATCGGTTGTTAGCGGAGCAATCGCAAACCGATTTGCCATCTCTCGTCCGCTGTTGAACCTGAAAGGAGACCAAACAACCATCGATCAAACCTCAGATAATAACGTCTCTCAACAAAGCCTCCGGTCCGGCCGTTCGAATGCGAACGCCACGTTCGCTGTCATAGTTTCTCGATAAAGCGTGCTGCCAGACAGTCGGTTGCAAGCAACCGATGGAACTAGCCGTTCGAAGCTGTCTGGTTAAGGCCCGTCGCTCTTAGTGGAAGATGCGTCCAGAGTCGATGACGACGGTCTGGCCGGTCATGGTCTCGGTGCGGCACATGGCGACCACCATGTCGGCGCAGTCGTCCTTGTCGGCGGCCTTCTTCAGGAGCGAGCTCGATGCGGAGCGCTCGATCTGCTCGGACCGGAGATTGGCTGTCGCGCGAGTGCCGTCCAGCAGACCCGGTGCCACGCAGTTGACGAGCGTCTCGGGCGCCAGCGCCACCGCCATGCAACGCGTCAGATGAATGAGCCCCGCCTTCGACACGGCATAGGCGATGGAAGAGCCGGTTGGGCTGAGCCCTGCTACCGAAGCGATGTTGACGATGCGGCCTCGCCCCTGGGCCTTCATGACAGGGGCTACCGCCTTGGTCAGGCGCATCGGCCCCGTCAGGTTGATGGCCATGATCTTGTCCCATACCTCCAGCGTCAGATTGTCGAGATCGCCGAAGGGGATCGAGACGTTGTAGGCGGCGTCATTGATCAGAACATCAAGGCGGCCGAAGGCCTGGGTTACCTCGCCGACCAGCCGATCCACAGCCGCGCCGTCGGTTATGTCACAGGCGAAAGCTTGAGCGTTGATTTGATAACGCGACGTTAGTTCGCTAGCGACGCCTTCCGCCTGGTCGCGGCTGCGCGCGTACATGACGGCCACATGTGCGCCCTCCTGCGCGAGCGCGTGGCAGATGCGCTGCCCCAGCCCGCCATTGCCGCCCGTCACCAGTGCAACCACGCCCTTCAGGTCCATCGCTTCTCTCCTTTAATGCGAATGCGCTGTCGCATCGCCACCACTCCCACCCATACCTTGCCGCGCCAACGGGAATTTCTGCGGCCTGGGCTGGAGACTTTCGGCAAATTCTCGCCAAGGTTGCCATTTTGACAGACTGGAGACTTCGAGACCGACGCATATAAAACCAATGAAATTCGGTGTTTTCGACGCGCACGCGCCCACTTCCCCTGGTTGAGTGACTGCCTGGCTGGCGACGCAGTGGGACTCGAACCCGTCTCCACGCAGAATTCCCTTGCTAACAGGGAATTTTACAGGGAATTTTGCGATTCCGACCCCTCAGAAGACAATTTGCTGCTTATTTGCAGCCACTTCTCAAGCAATTCCCTGCTCACATTAACAGGGAAAATCTTTCGAAGAACAGGGATTTTTCGGCGGATAACAGGGAATTTTGCTAAACGCCCAGCGCCCCTCCCGAGTCTGATTCCAAAACCAATAGGCTCTCAACGCCCTCGCGGTCACGAACTGCTGTTTGCGTACGAACGGCCGCTTGCGCCAGAAGCGGCCGCTCAGGGGGTTCGGAACTATTTACGGTATTCCTCGTCGCTCACCTTTTCCATCCAGTCTACGTTCTTACCGTCGAGCGACCTGCCCATTGGTCGGCGTAGCGCCATGCCAGTGCTTCAGGCCCGGCGGAAACCACACCACCCAGCGATTGCCCGACCAGTTGCCCGTCGGATGCTGACGTTGTCGTAAGCCGCGGCGCCGTATGCCACAGCAACAGGACTGGAATGCACTGACCGACGATGAATTTCGCCGTATTGTCGCGGAATTTTTCGCGACGCATGTGCCCCGACACCTGCAATAGCTCAACCGCCGGCCTCGCTGGGCCGAGGTTCGCGACTGGTACATGACGCAGGGGTGTCCTGTCGGTCCTCAAACACGGTGCCACTAGAGCCCCCAGTACATGCGCAAAGTCCTTCCCGAGTCCAAGGGCATGCTATGACAGAACAGACAAGCGTTTCCGCTAATTTTAGAGCAGATACTAGAAGTGAAAAAAATCTGCACTCGTCAGCGTACTCGCTGTGACATTGGTCAAAACAATCTCCATGTCCGCTGACCCCTGATTCTCGGCGACGCCCGATGTGTTGGCGTAAACTATGGTATCCGAACCGCTTTGGATCCACGCGATGCTCTGCAGAGCCACCTGCGTGGCCCCGGTGATTAAACCAGCAACCGCCGTAATCGTGGTAATGGCTGACGTGTCGATGATATCGACGCCGTGAACGAAATCGGTAATCGTATCATGACTGGCCACTGTTGAGTCTGAGGTCGCCGCGTACACAAAGTGGTCGGAACCTGCTCCTCCGGTGAGTAAATCGGCTCCCGCGCCTCCTTTAATCGTGTCATTGCCACTGCCCGTCGTAATTGTGTTGTTTGCGCTACCGCCGGTGACTGTGAGGTTGCCCGTAACAGTGCCCGCTGCAAGATTGCCGCCGCTTCCCAACGTTACCGTTGCCGCCGCCGAGCCGGAAAGGGTCAGCGTGTTCGCCGTCAGCGCCGTCGCATTTACCGTTACAGTATCGGTGTTGAAGCTGTCGGTGATTGAGGTCGCCGCCGAGCCGGTCGTGATCGCTATGCCGTTGTCAGTGGCATCCCCGGTCGTCACCGTCAGCGCACCGGTCAGAGAGCCAGCCGCGATATCCCCGACCAGTCCGGTCACCGTCTCGGCCGCCGAGCCGGTGAGTGTTAGAGCTGTATTGTTGGTCAGCGCCGTCGCATTTATGGTCACGGTATCGGTGTTGAAGCTGTCGGTGATCGAGGTCGCCGCCGAACCGGTCGTAATGCTGATGCCATTGTCAGCCGCATCCCCCGTCGTCACCGTCAGCGCACCGGTCAGAGAGCCAGCCGCGATATCCCCGACCAGTCCGGTTACCGTGCGCCGCCGACCCAGCCAGCGTCAGCGCCGTATTCTGCGCCAACGCCGTCGCATTTACGGTCACGGTATCGGTATTGAAGCTGTCGGTGATCGAGGTCGCCGCCGAACCGGTCGTGATCGATATGGTGTTGTCGGTGGCATCCCCGGTTGTCACCGTCAGCGCACCGGTCAGAGAGCCAGCCGTGATGTCCCCGATCAGCCCGGTACCACCTCCGCCGCAGAGCCGACAAGTGTCAGCGCTATATTGTTGGCCAGCGCCGTCGCGTCGACATTGAGCGTGACGCCGTTGGAATCCGTGATGCTGGTCGCCCCGGCGCCTGTGATCACATTCACAATGCCGGCGCTGGCCGCGTTCGCGCCCAGCGTGATGGTGCTTGCGCCGGTCAGCCCCAGCGTCTCGATACTGCTCGCATGCAGGAAGTTGGCGTCGGTCAGTGTCGCCGCCGCCGTCATTTGAATGGTGTCATTGCCTGCGCCGCCGGCGATGGTCGTGGCGGCGCCCAGATTGACCGCTGAACTGAAGTTGAAGGTGTCGCTGCCGGTGCCGCCGGTCAATATATCCGCACCGCCACCACCGGTGATCGTGTTGGTGCCGTTGCCAACCGTGATTGTATTGGCACCCGTGCCGCCCGTCACCGTGAGGTTGCCCGTGTAAGTGCCGGCCGCCAGGTTGCCCGACGATGCGCCGGCATTCAGAGTTACCGTAGCGGCGCTGCTGCCGGTCAAGGTCAACGTCTGCCCTGCCGTCAGCGCGGTTGCTGTAATCGTGTTCGATCCGCTGCCCGTTGCAATTGACAGTCCCGAAGCAACTGCGACTGTCGTCACATTCAAAGCACCACTGACCCCCGTCGCTGTGAGATCACCCTGCAGCCCCGTCACCGTCTCGGCCGCCGACCCAGCCAGCGTCAACGCCACGTTATCCGCCAGCGCCGTCGCGGTCACCGTCACGGTATCGGTGTTGAAGCTGTCGGTGATCGAGGTCGCCGCCGAACCGGTCGTGATCGATATGGTGTTGTCGGTGGCATCCCCGGTTGTCACCGTCAGTGCGCCGGTCAGAGAACCAGCCGTGATGTTGCCGATCAGCCCGGTCACCACCTCCGCCGCAGAGCCGACAAGTGTCAGCGCCGTATTGTTGGCCAGCGCCGTCGCGTCGACATTGAGCGTGACGCCGTTGGAATCCGTGATGCTGGTCGCCCCGGTCGCCTGTGATCACATTCACAATGCCGGCGCTGGCCGCGTTCGCGCCCAGCGTGATGGTGCTTGCGCCGGTCAGCCCCAGCGTCTCGATACTGCTCGCATGCAGGAAGTTGGCGTCGGTCAGTGTCGCCGCCGCCGTCATTTGAATGGTGTCATTGCCTGCGCCGCCGGCGATGGTCGTGGCGGCGCCCAGATTGACCGCTGAACTGAAGTTGAAGGTGTCGCTGCCGGTGCCGCCGGTCAATATATCCGCACCGCCACCACCGGTGATCGTGTTGGTGCCGTTGCCAACCGTGATTGTATTGGCACCCGTGCCGCCCGTCACCGTGAGGTTGCCCGTGTAAGTGCCGGCCGCCAGGTTGCCCGACGATGCGCCGGCATTCAGAGTTACCGTAGCGGCGCTGCTGCCGGTCAAGGTCAACGTCTGCCCTGTCGTCAGCGCGGTTGCTGTAATCGTGTTCGATCCGCTGCCCGTTGCAATTGACAGTCCCGAAGCAACTGCGACTGTCGTCACATTCAAAGCACCACTGACCCCCGTCGCCGTGAGATCACCCTGCAGCCCCGTCACCGTCTCGGCCGCCGACCCAGCCAGCGTCAACGCCACGTTATCCGCCAGCGCCGTCGCGGTCACCGTCACGGTATCGGTGTTGAAGCTGTCGGTGATCGAGGTCGCCGCCGAACCGGTCGTGATCGATATGGTGTTGTCGGTGGCATCCCCGGTTGTCACCGTCAGTGCGCCGGTCAGAGAACCAGCCGTGATGTTGCCGATCAGCCCGGTCACCACCTCCGCCGCAGAGCCGACAAGTGTCAGAGCGTATTGTTGGCCAGCGCCGTCGCGTTTACCGTCACTATATCGCTGGCGCCGCTCGCGGTGATCGAGGTCGCCGCCGAACCGGTCGTAATGCTGATGCCATTGTCAGCCGCATCTCCGGTCGTCACCGTCAGCGCACCGGTCAGAGAGCCAGCCGCGATATCCCCGACCAGCCCGGTCACCACCTCGGCCGCCGAGCCGACGAGCGTCAGAGCCGTATTCTGCGCCAGCGCCGTCGCGGTCACCGTCACGGTATCGGTGTTGAAGCTGTCGGTGATCGAGGTCGCTGCCGAACCGGTCGTGATCGATATGGTGTTGTCGGTGGCATCCCCGGTTGTCACCGTCAGTGCGCCGGTCAGAGAACCAGCCGTGATGTTGCCGATCAGCCCGGTCACCACCTCCGCCGCAGAGCCGACAAGTGTCAGCGCCATATTGTTGGCCAGCGCCGTCGCATTTACCGTCACGGTATCGGTGTTGAAGCTGTCGGTGATCGAGGTCGCCGCCGAGCCGGTCGTAATGCTGATGCCATTGTCAGCCGCATCCCCGGTCGTCACCGTCAGCGCACCGGTCAGAGAGCCAGCCGCGATATCCCCGACCAGTCCGGTCACCGTCTCGGCCGCCGAACCGACGAGCGTCAGCGCCGTATTCTGTGCCAGCGCCGTCGCGGTCACCGTTACCGTATCGCCAGCGCCGCTCGCGGTGATCGAGGTCGCCGCCGAGCCGGTCGTAATGCTGATGCCATTGTCAGCCGCATTACCGGTCGTCACCGTCAGCGCACCGGTCAGAGAGCCAGCCGCGATATCCCCGACCAGTCCGGTCACCGTCTCGGCCGCCGACCCGGCCAGCGTCAGCGCCGTATTCTGCGCCAACGCCGTCGCGTTTACGGTCACGGTATCGGTATTGAAGCTGTCGGTGATCGAGGTCGCCGCCGAACCGGTCGTGATCGATATGGTGTTGTCGGTGGCATCCCCGGTCGTCACCGTCAGCGCACCGGTCAGAGAACCAGCCGTGATATCCCCGATCAGCCCGGTCACCATCTCCGCCGCAGAGCCGACAAGTGTCAGCGCCGTATTGTTGGCCAGCGCCGTCGCGTTTACCGTCACGATATCGCTGGCGCCGCTCGCGGTGATCGAGGTCGCCGCCGAACCGGTCGTAATGCTGATGCCGTTGTCAGCCGCATCTCCGGTCGTCACCGTCAGCGCACCGGTCAGAGAGCCAGCCGCGATATCCCCGACCAGCCCGGTCACCATCTCCGCCGCCGAGCCGACGAGCGTCAGAGCCGTATTCTGCGCCAGCGCCGTCGCGGTCACCGTCACGGTATCGGTGTTGAAGCTGTCGGTGATCGAGGTCGCCGCCGAACCGGTCGTGATCGATATGGTGTTGTCGGTGGCATCCCCGGTTGTCACCGTCAGTGCGCCGGTCAGAGAACCAGCCGTGATGTTGCCGATCAGCCCGGTCACCACCTCCGCCGCAGAGCCGACAAGCGTCAGCGCCGTATTGTTGGCCAGCGCCGTCGCGTTTACCGTCACTATATCGCTGGCGCCGCTCGCGGTGATCGAGGTCGCCGCCGAACCGGTCGTAATGCTGATGCCATTGTCAGCCGCATCACCGGTCGTCACCGTCAGCGCACCGGTCAGAGAGCCAGCCGCGATATCCCCGACCAGCCCGGTCACCGTCTCCGCCGCCGAGCCGACGAGCGTCAGAGCCGTATTCTGCGCCAGCGCCGTCGCGGTCACCGTCACGGTATCGGTGTTGAAGCTGTCGGTGATCGAGGTCGCTGCCGAACCGGTCGTGATCGATATGGTGTTGTCGGTGGCATCCCCGGTTGTCACCGTCAGTGCGCCGGTCAGAGAACCAGCCGTGATGTTGCCGATCAGCCCGGTCACCACCTCCGCCGCAGAGCCGACAAGCGTCAGCGCCGTATTGTTGGCCAGCGCCGTCGCATTTACCGTCACGGTATCGGTGCTGAAGCTGTCGGTGATCGAGGTCGCCGCCGAGCCGGTCGTAATGCTGATGCCATTGTCAGCCGCATCCCCGGTCGTCACCGTCAGCGCACCGGTCAGAGAGCCAGCCGCGATATCCCCGACCAGTCCGGTCACCGTCTCGGCCGCCGAACCGACGAGCGTCAAAGCCGTATTCTGTGCCAGCGCCGTCGCAGTCACCGTCACCGTATCGCCAGCGCCGCTCGCGGTGATCGAGGTCGCCGCCGAGCCGGTCGTAATGCTGATGCCATTGTCAGCCGCATTACCGGTCGTCACCGTCAGCGCACCGGTCAGAGTGCCAGCCGCGATATCCCCGACCAGTCCGGTCACCGTCTCGGCCGCCGACCCAGCCAGCGTCAGCGCCGTATTCTGCGCCAACGCCGTCGCATTCACGGTCACGGTATCGGTATTGAAGCTGTCGGTGATCGAGGTCGCCGCCGAACCGGTCGTGATCGATATGGTGTTGTCGGTGGCATCCCCGGTCGTCACCGTCAGCGCGCCGGTCAGAGAACCAGCCGTGATGTCCCCGATCAGCCCGGTCACCACCTCCGCCGCAGAGCCGACAAGCGTCAGCGCCGTATTGTTGGCCAGCGCCGTCGCGTCGACATTGAGCGTGACGCCGTTGGAATCCGTGATGCTGGTCGCCCCGGCGCCTGTGATCACATTCACAATGCCGGCGCTGGCCGCGTTCGCACCCAGCGTGATGGTGCTTGCGCCGGTCAGCCCCAGCGTCTCGATACTGCTCGCATGCAGGAAGTTGGCGTCGGTCAGTGTCGCCGCCGCCGTCATTTGAATGGTGTCATTGCCTGCGCCGCCGGCGATGGTCGTGGCGGCGCCCAGATTGACCGCTGAACTGAAGTTGAAGGTGTCGCTGCCGGTGCCGCCGGTCAATATATCCGCACCGCCACCACCGGTGATCGTGTTGGTGCCGTTGCCAACCGTGATCGTATTGGCACCCGTGCCGCCCGTCACCGTGAGGTTGCCCGTGTAAGTGCCGGCCGCCAGGTTGCCCGACGATGCGCCGGCATTCAGAGTTACCGTAGCGGCGCTGCTGCCGGTCAAGGTCAACGTCTGCCCTGTCGTCAGCGCGGTCGCTGTAATCGTGTTCGATCCGCTGCCCGTTGCAATTGACAGTCCCGAAGCAACTGCGACTGTCGTCACATTCAAAGCACCACTGACCCCCGTCGCCGTGAGATCACCCTGCAGCCCCGTCACCGTCTCGGCCGCCGACCCAGCCAGCGTCAACGCCACGTTATCCGCCAGCGCCGTCGCGTTGACATTGAGCGTGACGCCGTTGGAATCCGTGATGCTGGTCGCCCCGATCCCTGTGATCACGTTCACAATGCCGGCGGCCGCTGCGTCTGCGCCCAAAGCAATCGTGTTTGCCCCTGTCAGTTGCAAAGTCTGAACCGAAGTAACATTGGCGAAGTCGCCACTGTTAAGCGTCACTGCTGTCGTCATTGAGATCGTATCGGCACCACCATTGCCATTGACTGCCCCCGATGCAACAAGGCTTGCCTCAGAAGCAAAGGCGAAGGTGTCATTGCCCGACGGTACCTTCGATCCAAGCTGCCGAAAATGCACTGGTGTTTCCAGCTGCATCAGAAGCATTTGCGGTGAAGGTGCAGGTGCTAGAATTCGTTACCGATCCGGTTGTGGTGTAGCTCCACGAGCCCGAGACTGAGGCCGTCACTGTGGCTAGTTGTGTATTCCCCTCAAATATCGCGACAGTGCTGTTTGCTTCAGCAGTCCCGGTTAATACCCAATGGTTGCCTCCCGCCCCGCCTAGAGCGATGCTTATGATTGTTGGCACCGTCGGCGCCGTGGTGTCGATCTGCAGCGTGCCGGCCGGGTTGACGTTGTTGGCGCCGGTGAGCACGGCAGCGTTGCCCGCCGCATCCTTGATGGTGCCGCCGTTCAGCGTCAGCGCACTGGCCGCCGCCATCGCCAGGTCGGCCGCATCCTGGCCGCTGCCTGTCGCACCCACGGTATAGTTGAACACCAGCGCGTTGGTCCCGCTGCCGCTGACATAGCTTGCCGTGGCGCCATTGCTCAGCGTCAGCGTCGGGACGCCCCCGCTGGTGTTGACCGTAACCGCCTCGCTGAAGTTGACCGTCAGCGGCACCACCGTGCCCGGGCCGTCATCCCCCGTCGGCGCCGCGATCGACGATACCGAAGGCGCCGTGGTGTCGATCTGCAGCGTGCCGGCCGGGTTGACGTTGTTGGCGCCGGTGAGCACGGCAGCGTTGCCCGCCGCATCCTTGATGGTGCCGCCGTTCAGCGTCAGCGCACTGGCCGCCGCCGTCGCCAGGTCGGCCGCATCCTGGCCGCTGCCTGTCGCACCCACGGTATAGTTGAACACCAGCGCGTTGGTCCCGCTGCCGCTGACATAGCTTGCCGTGGCGCCATTGCTCAGCGTCAGCGTCGGGACGCCCCCGCTGGTGTTGACCGTAACCGCCTCGCTGAAGTTGACCGTCAGCGGCACCACCGTGCCCGGGCCGTCATCCCCCGTCGGCGCCGCGATCGACGATACCGAAGGCGCCGTGGTGTCGATCTGCAGCGTGCCGGCCGGGTTGACGTTGTTGGCGCCGGTGAGCACGGCAGCGTTGCCCGCCGCATCCTTGATGGTGCCGCCGTTCAGCGTCAGCGCACTGGCCGCCGCCATCGCCAGGTCGGCCGCATCCTGGCCGCTGCCTGTCGCACCCACGGTATAGTTGAACACCAGCGCGTTGGTCCCGCTGCCGCTGACATAGCTTGCCGTGGCGCCGTTGCTCAGCGTCAGCGTCGGGACGCCCCCGCTGGTGTTGACCGTAACCGCCTCGCTGAAGTTGACCGTCAGCGGCACCACCGTGCCCGGGCCGTCATCCCCCGTCGGCGCCGCGATCGACGATACCGAAGGCGCCGTGGTGTCGATCTGCAGCGTGCCGGCCGGGTTGACGTTGTTGGCGCCGGTGAGCACGGCAGCGTTGCCCGCCGCATCCTTGATGGTGCCGCCGTTCAGCGTCAGCGCACTGGCCGCCGCCGTCGCCAGGTCGGCCGCATCCTGGCCGCTGCCTGTCGCACCCACGGTATAGTTGAACACCAGCGCGTTGGTCCCGCTGCCGCTGACATAGCTTGCCGTGGCGCCGTTGCTCAGCGTCAGCGTCGGGACGCCCCCGCTGGTGTTGACCGTAACCGCCTCGCTGAAGTTGACCGTCAGCGGCACCACCGTGCCCGGGCCGTCATCCCCCGTCGGCGCCGCGATCGACGATACCGAAGGCGCCGTGGTGTCGATCTGCAGCGTGCCGGCCGGGTTGACGTTGTTGGCGCCGGTGAGCACGGCAGCGTTGCCCGCCGCATCCTGCAGCGTTGCCCCGTTCACGTTGAACGACGTCACCGCCAGGTCGCCGGTGTCCTGCCCTGCACCCACCGTGTAGCTGAAGGTCAATGCGGTCCCGGTGCCGCCAGTGTAACTCGCGGTTCCGCCATTGCTCAGCGACAGGGTCGGCGTGCCGCCCGCAACTGTCACCGCCTCACTCATATTGACCGTCAGCGTGACGACATGGCCGGCATTCAAGTCCCCGTTGCCGCTGCCGTCGATGCCGGGGCCGGAGGTCACAACCGACGTCACCGTCGGGGCCGTGGTAGCGATCTGCGGCGTACCAGTCGGATTGGTCACCGCGCCCGCTGGGACAATCCAGTTTGACTCTGAGATGAAAAGAGATCCAGTTGCCGCACCGTCGGCAATCAGCTTGTTTCCAAATGATCCGTCGTTTGTCGCATGAATAATTAGTTTGGAAGGTATCGGCCCCGCAAGAATTTGTGGATATGCCGATGATCCGACAACCGGGACGCCATGCGCCTGGAAGTTTGCGTTTGTATCCCCCGCGGGAGCCTTAACGGTGCTGGAGTCTACGCCATTGACAGGAAGGTTCGAATTCGCGTCTGCATTCGTTAAATCTTTCTCGCGAACCCTTGTCGCATCATCAAGACCCGCTTCCGTGCTTGCCTTGCTAGAGTCTGGATTTTTATTCGACCCGCCGTTAAACGGCGTGTCCGAACTCTCGCCCTTATATTTCAGAGCAAGGCTCTTTTGCGCATCGAGCCACAGTAATGCAGCAATGCTAGCCGCATTCAAGCCGACCGCGAACGGTAGCAAAATACGCCGCTTTGTGCGCGCGAGAACTACAGCAGGTGACATAGACAGGCGCGGCTCGATCCGCTGAACGCGTTTCTATCGAGAATCAATTCTGGATCCGCGACCTAATTTAGACTACCAACCTGTTTCTTGGTTGATGCGTACAAGCCCGGCGATTTGCAGCCAATTAAGGGGGCCCGTTGCTTAGAAAATCGTCAATCACATGCAGTGTCCAACACCGCATTAATACTTCGGTAACTACAGTCGCGACGTGAAACGATCTCCGTGTAGACCCGTTTGCAAATCGAACCTTCAACAGTTCAATTTCTACCTTAAATTCCTTAAAAAAGGACGGATTGGGCAAGGAGGCGAATCGGAGATAGTGCGGCGCCTACCAGGCGTTATAAAGCGTCGATGCCCGCTCGTCCCTCAATAACGAAATTCACCGAGGCGCGCATCGCTCGCTTCGTGTCATAAGCGGACATCATCAGCCCAAAGCGTGGAGTTGAGGCAAACGGCGCTGGTCTGACTCAGCGTCCGCTGCGTTCTTGCGCGATTGGTAGAATTTCAAAACACTCCGAGATGCCTCGGTATCGAGACTTGCGAACTCTTCTCTCATGTCGTCGAGGTCGCATGAGGAGATGCGGTGATCTTTTGCGCCAAGAAACAGCAACGCCATTGCGGTCTCCCACGCGAAGTCGAGGGCTTTGGCCAAGATCAGTGCCATCTCCCTGTTGTTATCGACCAACGCTCGCTCTACCACATCGACAGGCAATGAACACAACAAGGACAGTCTAACCGTAGCTTCTTCGATCTTATGGGATCGGGCGTATTCAAGGATACTGTTCTCACTCAAATTGCCATAGTGATGCTGGACTGCCACCGCTCTCTTTGCAGCAAAATGGCTTTAGATGCCGGACCGAACTTGGAATGCAGTTTCCCCGTGACAACGCTCACCGAGGTCTGAATCTGGCCCAATAAATCGGGACGTTCCCGCTCGAGCTTCGTTTTACGTCGTCCGAAGCCTTTGCGATCAGCTGTTGGAACATATGCCTCGGAATTTCCTTCCGAAGGCCGAGATGCTCGGCGAGAATAGAATCGCCTTCAGACCGTTTGATCAAGTGCAAAAAGCCGAAATCCGAGAAGTGAGCGCCATTGTTCGCCGCAACCGAGTGCACAACTTCCCGATTGCCGCGCGTTGCGAGTTCGTCCGTCACCGCGACGGGAATGGAACTTCGTTTGGAGATCGCCAGAAG
>CAVTNA010000055.1:0-22163 GCA_963735835.1 uncultured Alphaproteobacteria bacterium
AACCCCGCGACGAGTTGTCCCCGCCTAGTGCGCAATTGCGCACGGGGAGCGGGGACCCACAACCACCGCTGCTGAAGAATGAGGGGAAGGCGTCCAACGTCCTGCCTCAAGAGAGGCCGCAGCGTATGGGCCCCGGCGTTCGCCGGGACGACGGGAAATTTCACGACTTGAAAAAGCTGCTCGCGGCGTCCCTGGAGGCGCGCTTTTTGGCCATGGCGGCCTGCAGCCGCTCGATTTCCGAAGTCATCAGCGCGATGCGCTCGGCAAGTTCCTCGACCGACAGCAACGACAGGTCCTGCCCGATCTCGTGGGTGACTTTCTTTCTCGGCTTGTCGTCGTCCTCGATGGCCATGCGCGCTCCTCCGGGCTCAGGGATCGGTTGCCAGCCGGGGCGCGGCTGGCTAATCAGATGCCTCTTCAGATTTCTAGCGTTTCGCCGAGGACAAATCATGCAAAAGCTGCCCGCGCAAATGACCGTCATCGGCATCAGCAAGCCCGGCGGCCCCGAGGTGCTGTTGCCGGAAACCCGCAGCGTTCCCGCGCCGGGGCCGGGCGAAATCCTGATCAAGGTCGCCGCCGCCGGGGTCAACCGTCCCGACGTCGCGCAGCGATCCGGCGCCTATCCGCCGCCGCCCGGCGCCAGCGATTTGCCCGGCCTTGAAGTGGCCGGCGAAGTGGTGGCGCTCGGCGCAGGCACGCTCAGGCACAAGCTCGGCGACAAGGTGATGTCGCTGGTGGCCGGCGGCGGCTACGCGCAATATTGCATCGCGCAGGATGCCCAGGCGATGGCGGTGCCGCCTGCTCTGTCGATGCTGGAGGCCGGCGCCATCCCGGAAACGTTGATGACGGTCTGGCACAATGTGTTCGAGCGCGGCGCGTTGAAGCCAGGCGAGACGCTGTTGATCCATGGCGGCTCGTCCGGCATCGGCACCATGGCGATCCAGCTCGCCAAGGCCTTCGGCTCCTGGGTGATCGTTACCGTCGGATCAAAGGACAAGGCCGAGGCCTGCCTCAAGCTCGGCGCCGACCGCGCCATTAACTACAAGACCGAAGATTTCGTCGCGGAGGTGAAGAAGGCAACCGGCGGCGCGGGCGCCAATGTCATCCTCGACATGGTCGGCGGCGATTACATCGACCGCAACTATGACGCCGCCGCGATCGACGGCCGCGTCGTCCAGATCGCCACGCTCGGCGGCCCCAAGGCAACCGTTAATATCGTCAAGGTAATGATGAAAAGGCTGCACCACACCGGCTCCACGCTGCGTCCCCGCAGCAATGCGGACAAGGCGGCGATGGTCTCCGCCATCGAGGCCAAGGTGATGCCGCTGCTGCGCGAAGGGCGCGTCAAGCCCGTGATGGACAGCACATTCCCGCTGGAAAAGGCCGCCGATGCGCATCGGCGCATGGAGACCAGTGAACATATTGGCAAAATTGTGTTGTCCGTTTAATTCTCGCGAGCCATGCGCAGCCGGAAACCCTTTGATTTCTCTCGCTTTCATGTCATTTATCCGGCCACGCCGGGTCGCTGGCTTTGCCCGGAAACGTTTGTGATCGCGGAGAACTGACATTGCGTCTGATCAGGTGCCTTGCGCCCCTCGCGCTGGGCCTCATGATTTTTGCCGCCGCGCCGCCGGCGCGCGCGATCGACGCCGTCGGCGTCCGCGGCGACGCGCCTGCGATCGACCTCACCGCGGTGCTCGATCATCAGCGCAGCGAGACTGACCGCATCCAGGTTTCCACCGCGCCCGGCACCGACGGCATCGTCCGCCGCATCGAGGTCCGCGCCCGCGAAGGCGGCCAGAACTGGGTGGTGTTCGCGCTCGCCAACAACACCGACGACCAGCTCGATCGACTGATCGTCGCACCGCATTATCGCATCGTGTCGTCCGGGCTGTTGTGGCCCGATCTCGGACTGTCGCGCATCGCGACGATTACGCCGTCGACCGGCGATCGTCCGGAGCGCCAGGAGAGCGCAACCGCGGACATCTTCCGCATCACGCTCGATCCCGGCGCCGTCATCACCTTTGTCGCGGAATTGCGCACCGATAAATTACCGCAGCTCTATCTGTGGGAACCGGACGCCTACAAGGACAAGGTCAACTCGTTCACGCTGTACCAGGGCATCGTGATCGGTATTTCCGGTCTGCTGGCGCTGGTGCTGACCATCCTGTTCGTGGTCAAGGGCAGCATCATGTTTCCCGCCGCCGCCGCCCTGGCGTGGGCGGTGCTGGTCTATATCGGCGTCGATTTCGGCTTCTGGGGCAAGGTGCTCGACATGTCGAATAACGCCGAGCGGGTGTGGCGCGCGGCGGGCGAAGCGATTCTGGCCGCGACGCTATTGGTGTTCCTGTTTGCCTATCTCAATCTCAGCCGCTGGCATGTGCGTTACTCCCACATCACCGTCGGCTGGCTTGCCTTCCTCGGCTCGCTGGTAGCGCTGGCGTTGTTCGATCCGGCCGTGGCCTCGGGCATCGCGCGGATGTCGCTGGTATTGATCGCGTTCGCCGGCTTCGCCCTGATCGTCTATCTCTCGACCCATGGTTTCGACCGCGCGGTGCTGTTGATCCCGACCTGGTTCCTGCTGGTGGTCTGGGTGGTTGCGGCCGGCATGACGGTCGCCGGCAGCGTCACCAACGACATCGTCGGCCCGGCACTGCTCGGCGGGCTCGTGCTGATCGTGATGCTGATCGGATTTACGGTCATGCAGCATGCCTTCGCCGGCGGCGGCGCCACCACCGGCATCGTCTCCGATGTCGAGCGCCGCGCGCTGGCGCTGACCGGTTCGGGCGACCTGATCTGGGACTGGGACGTGTCGGCCGACAAGGTCTTCACCAGCCCGGAGACCGAAAGCCTGCTCGGGCTGAAACGCGGCACGCTGGAAGGCCCGGCCGCGAAATGGCTCGAGGTACTGCACCCGCTCGATCAGGACCGTTTCCGCGCCGCGCTCGACAGCGTGCTCGACCAGCGCCGCGGCCGGCTGGTGCAGGATTTCCGGCTGCGCACGCCGGACGGCCATTTCATGTGGTTCGCGCTGAAGGCGCGTCCGGTGGTCGGCTCCGATGGCGAGGTTTCCCGCGTGGTCGGCACGCTGACCGACGTGACCGAGGCCAAGAACGCCGAGGAAAGGCTGCTGCACGATTCCGTGCACGACAATCTCACAGGCCTGCCCAACCGAAAATTGTTCATCGATCGTCTGGGTGCGGTGGCCAATTTCGCAAAGACCATGCCGAACCTGCGGCCGACGCTGATGGTGATCGACCTCGACCGCTTCAAGCAGGTCAACGATTCCGTCGGCATCGCGGTCGGCGATTCGATTCTGCTGACGCTGGCGCGGCGGCTGACCCGTATCCTCAAACCCCAGGATACGCTGGCGCGACTCGCCGGCGACCAGTTCGGCCTGATCCTGATGTCGGAGCAGGAACCCTCGCGCATCACCGCCTTCGCCGAGACCATCCGCAAGACCATCCGTGCGCCGATCGCCTTCAACGACCGCGAGATCTTCCTGACCGCCTCGATCGGGCTGGCGCTGTCCGACCCGCAGACGCAATTGTCCGACGAGATCATCAAGGACGCGGAACTGGCGATGTACCATTCCAAGCGGATCGGCGGTGACCGCATCGACGTCTACAAGCCGGCGATGCGCGCGCGGAAAACCGACCGGCTGACGCTGGAATCCGAATTGCGCCGCGCCATCGAGCGCCAGGAAATCACCGTCCTGTATCAGCCGATCGTGCGGCTGGAAGATCGATCGATCGCCGGCTTCGAGGCGCTGGCGCGCTGGGATCATCCGAAACTGGGACGGATGTCGCCGGTAGAGTTCATCGCCATTGCCGAAGAGATCGGCCTGATCGTCGATCTCGGCATGTTCGTGCTGGATCAGACCGCCAGGCAGCTTTCGATCTGGCAGCGCGCGATGCGTTCGCGCGAACCGATTTTCGCCAGCGTCAACGTCTCCTCGCGGCAATTGCTGCGGCACGATCTGATCCACGACATCCGCACCGTGCTATCGCGCTCCTCGGTGGCGCGCGGCACGCTGAAGCTCGAGCTGACGGAATCGCTTGTCATGGAGAACCCGGAACATGCCGCGCAGATGCTGACGCGGATCCGCGAACTCGGCACCGGGCTGTCGCTGGACGATTTCGGCACCGGTCACTCCTCGCTGGCCTATCTGCAGCGCTTTCCGTTCGACACCATCAAGATCGACCAGTCCTTCGTGCGGACCACCAGCCGCGGCACAAGGCCGGTGATCCTGAAATCGATCATCGCGCTCGCCCACGACCTCGGCATGGACGTGGTGGCGGAAGGCGCCGAGACCGATTCGGATGCGGTCGAGCTCTATCAGTTGGGGTGCGAATACGCCCAAGGCTTTGCGTTCGGCGAACCGATGGACGCCGACGCCGCGATGCGGCTTTTGACCGAAGAGCGGCTGGAAGCGGCGAGCTAACGGCGAAGTTAATCGCCTACTTCATCCGCTTGAACCGCACGCTCTTGCCGTCCGCCAGCCTGGTGGCGATGTAGCCGCCGGCGAGGCAGGCCTCGCGCTGCGGCATCTTCTCCTGCGGGCTGCGCAGCGACTCCCACCACGAAGCCCGATGCGCCGCGCGCGGCAGCGCCGCGCCGATGATCTCCTCGATCTGTTCAAAGCTCAGCACGAATTCGGGGAGCTTCTGCTTCTTCAGATAATCGCGCAGCGCGTCGTAGTCGTTCACGTGCGGTCCAGATACTTTTTCATCTCTTCGCGCAGGCCGTCGCGCAAATCCGCGCGCGCCATGCCGAAGGCGATGTTGGCGCGGAGGAAACCCGCCTTCGAGCCGCAGTCGTGCCGCTCGCCCTCGAACTCCACGCCGTAGAAGCTTTGCGTTTTCGCCAGCCCGATCATGGCGTCGGTGAGCTGGATTTCGCCGCCCGCGCCGTGCTCCTGCGTTTCCAGGATCCTGAATATCTCCGGCTGCAGGATGTAGCGCCCGGTGATCGAGAAATTCGAGGGCGCGGTGCCCTTCGGCGGCTTTTCCACCATGCCGTCAACCTCGAACACATTGCCGTGACGCTTGCCGACGCCGCAGATGCCATATTGGTGCGTGAGATGCGCGGGCACTTCTTCCACCGCGATCAGGTTTGACTTGTCGCCGAGTTCGCCGGCGGCCTCGATCATCTGCTTGAGGCAGCCCGGGGTGTTCAGCACCAGCTCGTCCGGCAGCACGACCGCGAACGGCTCGTTGCCGACGATGTCGCGGGCACACCACACCGCGTGGCCGAGGCCGAGCGGCGCCTGCTGGCGGGTGAAACTCACGGCGCCGGCCCTGGGCTGGTCGCGCGCCAGGATTTCCATTTCGGCCTTCTTGCCCCGCGCCTGGAGCGTGGCGTCGAGTTCGAACATGCGGTCGAAATGATCCTCGATCACGCCCTTGTTGCGGCCGGTGACAAAGATGAAATGTTCGATGCCGGCTTCCCTGGCCTCGTCGACCACATACTGGATCAGCGGCTTGTCGACGATGGTCAGCATTTCCTTCGGCATCGCCTTGGTGGCGGGCAGGACGCGGGTGCCGAGGCCGGCGACCGGAAAGACGGCTTTGCGGATTTTCATGGGGGCTGTCGGAGTGCCTTGAGGGAGCGTGCGGATGGCGCGTTTGATCTCATGTTGGTAGCCGGTTTGCAGCCGGGAACAAAGTCGGATGTAGGATGGCAATTCTGGACGTGCTTTACCCTTTCCCACCGGGTCCCACCGGAAGGCAGGAATCGACGACAAAAAACCACTTTATTAAGCTGTTGGAAACCGCGACCGGGCCTGCTGAAAGCCTGACATTCTCGGGGAGCACGGGTGGGAGATGGCGCGACGGACGGGATTGCGAGCTAAAATGCGAACCAGCTTGGCGATAGTTGCGACGCTGATCGTGTGCGGCGGGGCGCACGCGCAGTCCACCGGCGGGGGCGGCCCGCTGGGCTTCCTCGACAACATCTTCACCGGCTCGCTTTCGAAAGGCAGCCAGGCCGCGCCGTCGATGCCACGGCCCGGGGCCTCGGCGCAGGCGCAACCGGCGCCGACAGCAGGCAGCGAGCCGCTGCCCTGGAGCGGCGAGGACGGCGCCTCCGGCCATCCGCTGATGACCGCATCCGCGATCCGGGAAGCTGCGGCGAATTTCGATAATTGCGTCGCCTCGATGTGGCCGGATGCCGCACGCCGCAACATTTCGCGAGAGAGCTTCCAGCGTTTCACCGCCGGCCTGACGCCTGATCTGCGCATCATGGATTTGATGGATTCGCAGCCGGAATTCACCAAGTCGGTCTGGGATTACCTCGACATTCTGGTGAATGACGCCAGACTCGCCAAGGGCCGCGAGATTCTCGCCAGATACAAGTCCCAGTTCGACGCAGCTGAAAAAGCCTACGGCGTCGACCGCCATGCGATCGCGGCGATCTGGGGCATCGAGTTCGAACTACTCCACCCAGATGGGCGACCGCAGCGTGTTGCAATCCACCGCGACCCTGGCCTGCGTCGGCCGCCGGCAGCAATATTTCAAGGATGAGTTCCTCTCGGCGCTGGAAATCCTGCACCACGGCGATCTGCGCCCCGAGCAGATGCGCGGCTCCTGGGCCGGCGCCTTCGGTCCCACGCAATTCATGCCGACCGCGTTCAAGCGATACGCGGTCGACGCCGACGGCGACGGCCGCCGCGACGTGGTCGACGATCCCGCCGATCTGATTGCATCGACCGCCAACAATCTGAAAAAGGATGGCTGGCAGACCGGCCAGAGCTGGGGCTATGAGGTCGTGGTGCCCCAGGGCTTCAACTACATGCTGGCGGACCGGGCCAAAGCGATGACGATTGCGCAGTGGGAGCATCTCGGCATCACCCGGGCCGGCAGCCAGCCGTTCCCGCATCCCACAGAAAAAGCCTATCTGCTGGCGCCCGCCGGCGCGGAAGGTCCCGGTTTCCTGATGCTGCAGAATTTCCGGGTGATCATGAAATACAATCCGGCGGAGGCCTATGCGCTGGCGATCGGTCATTTCGCCGACCGCTTGCGCGGCGGCGCGCCGTTCGTGCAGCCCTGGCCACGGCAGGAACGGGAGTTGTCACGCGCCGAACGGCTGGAACTGCAGCAGCTTCTGGCGCAGCGCGGCTTCTATCGCGGGGTTCCGGACGGCCAGCTCGGCGGCCAGACGCGGGAGGCGCTGCGCGGCTTCCAGGCCTCGATCGGGGCGGTCACGGACGGATTTGCCTCTTCCGACGTGCTGGAGCGGCTGCGGGGGCGCTGAAGCGTCGATTTCCGCCCAAAAGTAACCTTGCAGGGCACATTTCCGCCGCGCCCTTGACGGCGGCGGCCGATGCCCGGTTTATGGATACAGAATCTGCCCGCTTGCGGCCTGATTCCGCTATCATACTTACTGCCAGACGAGCCATTGCGATCGAGCCGCATGCCCAAGCCAAAATCCTTTTTCCGGCTATTCACCGAGACCGGCCCGCTGATCGTGCTGGCGGTCGCGGTTGCGTTGCTGGTCGGCATCGCCGGACCGGCTTCGGCGCAGTTCTTCAATTTCGGCGGATGGTCACGCCCGCAGCCGCGCAGCGGCGGCTGGTTCGGCGGCGATCTGTTCGCGCCATTCCAGCAGCAAGCGCCAAAGCAGGTCGAGAATTATTCCAAGGCGCCGCCGCCGGCGAAGCGCGAGACCGTGCCGGAGCGCAACGTGCTGGTGCTCGGCGACGCCATGGCGGACTGGCTCGCCTACGGTCTTGAGGACGCCTATGCCGAACAACCGGACATGGGTGTGATCCGCAGGCACAAGACCGTCTCCGGCCTCATCAAATATCAGCCCAAGGGCGAGCCGGCCGACTGGGCAGCCGCGGCCAAGGGCATTCTCGCCACCGAGAAGCCGGACGCCATCGTCGTCATGCTCGGACTCGACGACCGCCAGGCGATCCGCGAGCCGCCGGCCGAAAAATCCGAAAAATCATCCGACAAAAAGGCTGACCGGAAAGACGCCCGCGCCAAGGGCGATGCCAAGCCTGCCGACAAATCCGGAACCAAGCCGGACGGCGCCGCCGAGGCCGCAAAGCCCGACGACAAAGCCGTCGATGCCGAATTGTCTCCGGACGATGCCGCCGACAATGACGCGCCGCCGATCATCGCGCCGGAGAAGAGCACCCGCTCGCCGAACGGCCTTTATCAGTTTCGCGAGGAACGCTGGGTCGAACTCTACAGCAAAAAGATCGAAGAAATGATCGCCGTCATGAAGTCCAGGGGCGTGCCGGTGCTCTGGGTCGGTCTGCCCGCAGTGCGCGGCCCCAGGGCCACGGCGGACATGCTGTTTCTGGATTCGCTGTATCGCGACGCCGCCGGCAAGGCCGGCATCACCTATGTCGATGTCTGGGACGGATTTGTCGACGAGGCCGGCCGCTTCCTGCAGAAGGGCCCGGACTTCGAAGGCCAGATCCGGCAGTTGCGCTCCTACGACGGCGTGTATTTCACCAAGCCCGGCGCGCGCAAGCTCGCCCATTATGTCGAGCGCGAGATCAGCCGGCTGTTGGCTGCGCGGTCCTCGCCGATCGCGCTGCCGACCGAACCGGCGACACCCGACGCCAACGCGCTGCCCGGTCAGCCCGCGCCGCGTCCGCTCGCAGGCCCGATCCTGCCGCTGGTGGCTTCTTCGGTCGGTACCGATCAATTGCTCGGCGGCCCCGGCTCGCGCCCGGCCGCGGTTGACGCGCTCGCGGCGCGAACGATGGTCAAGGGTGAACCGCTGGCGCCACCCGCCGGCCGTGCCGACGATTTTGCCTGGCCGCGTCGCGAGATCGGACGCGAACAGGCCAAGGGCGAAACGCCGACCGCAACCGTTGCGCCGGATGGAACGGTTGCCGCCCCGGCCGCGCCGCCGAAGCCGAAGAAGCCAGCTCAATCGGGCACGCCGTCACTGCGGAACTTTTTCGGCTTTGGCAACGCACCGCGCCAACTGTCGCCGCCGCCGCGCGCGCCGGGCGTTCCGCGCCCGCCGGCCACCGTCGGGCGATCGGCGTCGGTACCGGGCGTACTCGCAAGATAATATCGAGCAATCGTGATTCCGGGTCTGCGCGCAGGGGCGCGCATCCCGGAACGACGTCGTTGGGTGCTCAGCCGTAATACCGCCAGCGCGGCGGCGGCCGGCGCGGCGGACGCGTCATCATCAGCGCCAGGGCAAAGCCGATGCCGCCCGCGACCAGGAGCGAGCCGAGCGGATTGTCCTGTACTTTTTTTGCCACCGCCTGCGAACCATCGCGGAAGGTGTCGCCGCTGTTGTCATAGGCATCCTTGGCGTAGCTGACGGCGGCATCGGTAGCGTCACGCGCGGCATCCTTGGCCTGACCGTACAGATTCTGCATCGTGCCAGTGGCCTCTCGCGCCCGGCCCGCGGCCTGGGTCTTTGCATCGCCGGCGATATCACCAACGGCGCCTTCGACTTTCCCGGCAAAATCCTTGGCCGAACCGGCCACCCGATCCTTATCCATCGCTGTCACTCCCTAAGCTGATCTTCGGAGGAGCTAACCGATGAGGGGGGTTTCGGTTCCTGCGCTTACAGAATGAGCCCGCCATCGACCACCAGCGTCTGGCCGACGATGTAGGACGAAAGCGGCGAGGCCAGGAACAGCGCGGCGCCCGCCATGTCGGCCGGCGTGCCCAGCCGTTTCAGCGGAATCCGCTCGATGGCGCCTTCCAGACGCTTCGGATTTGCCGTCGTCACCTTTGTCATTTTGGTATCGACGAGGCCGGGCGCGATACCGTTGACGCGGATGCCGTCTTCCGCCCAGGCTTCGCCCAGCGTTCGGGTCAGTCCCATGGCGCCGGTCTTGGAGGCGTTATAGGCCGGGTTGCCCTTGGTCGAATGATAGGCGGCGGTGGAACTGACGATGATGAGCGATCCTTTGCTCGCGCCCAGCATGTCATGGAATTTCCCGGCGCAGGCCATCAGGCTCATCAGGTTGACTTCCAGCACCTGGCGAAATCCGGCCATCTCGAATTCGCCGCGCCGGTAGATCACCGCGCCCTGGGCCAGCACCAGCACGTCGAGCCGGTCGAACGCAGGTTTGAAACGCTCGATCGCTTTGGCGTCGCTGACGTCAAGCCGCGCGTAATCGAGGCCGTCGAGATGCGATCCCTCAGCGGCCGAATAGTCGGCGGCTTGAGCCCGCGTGCCGCAGACCGCCACGCGCGCGCCCCTGGCGCGGAACGCCTGCGCGATGCCGTTACCGATGCCGCTACTGCCGCCGACCACCAGAACCTGCTTGCCGCTGAAATCCAGTTCGTTCATCGCCCGCATCTTCTTCTAGTTGTGTTCTAACTTAAGCCTTCGTCGAGGAATTTGACCATGAGAACCTCATCGTAATATCGCCCATCCTGCTTGAGGGCCCTCTTTTCATAACCGTACTCGACAAAGCCCAAGGCGCAATATAGCCGGCGGGCGGCTTCGTTCTCGCTTACCACAGTCAGTTGAACCATCTCCACGCGTCCGCGCGCATGGTCGAGAACAGCTGCGACAAGTCTTTTTCCGAGACCCGAATTTCGAGCAGCGGTTCGAACATACATGCCCCAAAGTTGCGCTTTGTGAGCTTGCTTCGAACTCTCCTGCGCGGCATATCCGGCTATCCCAACAAGCGTCCCGTCAAGGAACGCGCCGAAGATCTCTGCGCGGCCAACAGCAGCCTCGAACCACGAGAGCGATTGCGCGTTTTCTCTCTCAAACGTGCTGCCGAAAGCCTCGGGATTTCTTTTCAGAGCCTCCAGCCGGATATCCCGGTAAAGGGCGGAGTCCGGAGTCTCCAGGCGACGAATCTGCAGACCGGGAATATTGGTCATTGCACCTGTTCCTGCTTGGTTTGACCTGTCTGCGGATCGGTGCCAGCCTTGTCAATCCTGCCATAGGGGCTGAACACCGCATGTCCGATTTCAAACAGCTCAGCCGCTCGGTCAGGGGATTGACCGTCCTCGTCACCGGTGCGGCGAGCGGCATGGGCCGCGCCACCGCGCGCGTGTTCGCCGCCGAGGGCGCCAAGGTCGCGGTCACCGATTTTTCCGCCGACGGCGCCGAAGCCGTCGCCGCCGAAATCGCGGCCAGGGGCGAAATTGCAAAAGCCTGGCGGCTCGACGTCGCCAGCCGCGACGACATCACCGCCGTCGTCAACGACGTCGCCTCCCATTTCGGCGGGCTCGACATCGTCATCAACAATGCCGGCATTTCCGTGCGCGTGGCGATCGACGATGAGGGCTATGACGAAGCCTGGGCCAGGGGGCTTGCCGTAATGCTGACGGCGCATCCGCGCGTGATCCGCGCCGCACTGCCCTATTTGCGAAAGTCGACATCGCCGCGCATCGTCAATATCGCCTCCACCGAGGCGCTCGGCGCCACCGCGCTGCACAGTCCCTATTCGGCGGCGAAGGCCGGCGTAACCGGACTGACGCGCTCGCTTGCGGTCGAGCTCGGCCGCGACGGCATTACCGTCAACTGCATCTGTCCGGGGCCGATCACGACCGGCATGACGGCGCGGATCAGCGACGAGCACAAGGCGATCTATGCCAGACGGCGGACCGCGCTCGGCCGCTACGGCGATCCCGAGGAAGTCGCGCATATGACGCTTTCCCTGTGTCTGCCGGCCGCCTCGTTCCTGACCGGCGCCGTTATTCCGGTGGACGGCGGCCTGATGGCGCGCAACGCCTGAGGGCGGGCATGCGCCTGATAGCGTTGACATCGCCCGATCGGGGAGTAGCTTTTTCGCCAAACGGGGCGGGATAACCGCGCGCCCAGCTCAGGAGAAACGCCATGACCGTCTCGATCCGGCAGCTTCACCCGCATTTTTTCGGCGAAGTGTCCGGCGTCGATTTGCGCAAACCGCTGACGCCGCAGGAGGCCAGGGATATCGAGGCCGGCATGGACAAATACGCCGTGCTGCTATTCCGCAACCAGGACATCACCGACCAGCAGCAGATGGCGTTCGCGCTGAATTTCGGCGAGCGTGAAAATCCGCGCGGCGGCAATGTCGTCAAACCCGAGGATTCACGGCTCGCCAGCACCGGTCTCAACGACGTCTCCAACCTCGGCAAGGACGGCAAGCCGCTGCCGCGCGACAGCCGCGTGCATCTGTTCAATCTCGGCAACTGCCTGTGGCATTCCGACAGCTCGTTCCGCCCGATTCCGGCGAAGTTTTCGTTGCTGTCGGCGCGGGTGGTGAACCCCAAGGGCGGCAACACCGAATTCGCCGACATGCGCGCGGCCTATGACGCGCTCGACGACGAGACCAAGGCCGAAATCGAGGACCTGATCTGCGAGCATTCGCTGATGTATTCGCGCGGCTCGCTCGGCTTCCTCGACTACACCGATGAAGAGAAAGAATTGTTCAAGCCGGTGCTGCAGCGGCTGGTGCGTACCCATCCCGGTGCACGGCCGCAAGTCGCTGTACCTGTCGTCGCATGCCGGCGCGATCAAGGGCATGACGGTGCCGGAGGCGCGGGTATTGCTGCGCGACCTCACCGAGCACGCCACGAGGCCTGAATTCGTCCACGTCCACAAATGGACGCTGCATGACCTCGTGATGTGGGACAACCGCCAGACCATGCACCGGGTCCGCCGCTACGACCAGTCGCAGCCGCGCGACATGCGCCGCGCCACGGTCGCCGGCACCGAGCCGACGGTCAAGCAGCAGGCGGCGGAGTAAGTGCTGCGCGCTTCTGAGTCATAGGCGCTTGAAATACCCGTCGTCTCCTGCTTTCGCAGGGACGACACCGAGTTTATGTCAATACCGGCAGCGAAATTACACTCACGCATGCCCGGCTTCGTTCGACAGCATGCCCGGATCGATTCCGATCTTGCGCAGCGCGCGGAGGTATTTTTCCTCGACGTCGCCGCCGAACACCAGATCCGGATCGGCGTCGCAATGCAGCCAGCCATTGTCCTGGATTTCGGTCTCCAGCTGTCCCGGCGCCCAGCCGGCATAGCCCAGCGCGAGGATGGCGTGCTTCGGGCCGGCGCCCCTGGCGATCGCCTTGAGAATATCGACGGTCGCGGTCAGGCAAATTCCGTCATCGATCCGCAAGGTCGCATCCTCGATGAAGAAATCGCTCGAATGCAGCACGAAGCCGCGGCCGGTTTCGACCGGGCCGCCCTTCAGGACCTTCATGGTCTCGGCGTTTTCCGGCAGCTTGATCTGGTCGGCCTTCTTGATGATATCGAGTTGCACCAGCAGTTCGGGAAAGTCGATGCTGCCCGCCGGGCGATTGACGATGATGCCCATGGCGCCCTCGGACGAGTGGGCGCAGAGATAGATCACCGAGCGCTCGAAACGCGGGTCTCCCATCACGGGCATGGCGATCAGCAGCTGGCCATCGAGGTAGCCGCGTTCGGACGAATTGTCGCCCATGCCGGCGGCTTCGCGGCGAACAATCCTCGGTTTTTTACCTTCAGGGTCCATCCGCAAAGGACTCTCGTGTTGCTGCCCATCCTGATATCGGGTGGCGGCTCTGTCAATCAAGCTTCCCCCGATGTTTGCTGTACATCACAACCAATTCAATGGTTTGCGTCCCCGCTTGCCTGTAAAGACGCCTCATGACCGTCATAGTTCCCGTCCGCGCCGCGCTCGGCTTTGCCGCAACCGTATTGGTGTCATCCCTGACGACCGAGGCCCGCGCCCAGGATGCGTCACCGTGGCAACGCGACGGACATTCCGCGGTCCGGCTGCTGGCGGGATCGCGCAGCGGCGCGGTGCTGTTGGGTGGCATCGCCTTTCAGCTTCAGCCGGGCTGGAAAACCTACTGGCGAACGCCCGGCGATTCCGGCGTGCCGCCGCGCTTCGACTTCTCCAAATCGGAAAATATCGAAGCCGTGACCGTTCTGTGGCCGGCGCCGACCAAGTTCGACGACGGCGCCGGGGGCCACTCGCTGGGTTATCGCGACGCCATCGTGCTGCCGCTGCGGATCGTGGCGAAAAATGCCGATAAGCCGGTAACGCTTCGCGCCGATATCGACTACGCGGTCTGCGAGAAGCTCTGCATTCCCGTCAAGGCCGATGCCGAGCTTGACTTCACCAGCCCGGCCAGCACCGAGGACAGCGCGCTGTTCGCAGCGCTCGACAGGGTTCCGAAGCCCGCCAATGTCGGCGACCCGAACCCGCTCACCATCCGCGACGTCAAGCGCGACGGCAAGTCGGCCGTGCTGGTCGACGTGGTCAGTGCGGACGCCCGGGAGGTCAGCCTGTTTGTCGAAGGGCCAACGCCGGACTGGGGACTGCCGGTTCCGAAACTGCTCGAACACGGTCCGCCCGGGATCAAGCGCTTCGCCTTCGACCTCGACGGCGTGCCTCCGGGTGTGAACCCGGCAGGCGCCGCGCTCAAATTCACTCTGGTCGGTGGCGAGCGCGCCTACGAATTCAATATCAATCTGGATTAGCTCTTCCGTCGTCCCGGCCAAGTGAGCGTAGCGAACGCGAGCCGGGACCCATAACCGCCGATGTTTCGATTTAATCGAGCTGGGGCGACAGCCAAGCACCACCACAAATACCTGTGGTTACGGGTCCCCGCTTTCGCGGGGACGACGAGGCCACCGAATCTTAACGAATAGTTGATAGGCGCAATGGTGGCCGCATGCCTGCGGCGGTTCCGGGGTTTCCGCTTGGCCGCGATGGACGCACAATCCGCAACAGTTCCACCCGCCAGCGTGATGACACGGCTGCGCTCGCTGCTGACCGGTTCCAGCGAGGCCTCGCTGACAGGGCGGCTCGCGGGCACGATTTTCATGATCCGCGTCATCAGCGCAGCACTGGCTTATCTTGCCCAGATTCTGCTGGCGCGCTGGATGGGCAGTTCGGAGTATGGCGTCTATGTCTATGTCTGGACCTGGGTGCTGCTGCTCGGCAGCATGATGGATTTCGGCATCTCGGCGTCGGCGCAAAAGATCATTCCGGAATATCGCGCCCGCGGCGAGCACGCGCTGCTGCGCGGCTTTCTCTCCGGCAGCCGCTGGATGACCTTTGTCGTGTCATCGGTTGTCTCGGTGCTGCTCGCCGTTCTCGTGAAGACGCTGTCGCTGTGGATCGACGCAAACGCCGTTCTGCCGCTCTACGTCGGCTGCCTCACGCTGCCGGCCTTCGTGGTCGCCAACGCCCAGGACGGCATCGCGCGCTCGCACGACTGGATGCGGCTAGGACTAATGCCGCAATTCATCGTGCGGCAGTCGCTGATCATCGGCTTCACCGCCGGCGCCTTCGTACTCGGATTCCATCTCGGCGCCGCCGCCGCAATGCTGGCCAGCGCGGCTGCGGTATGGATCGCCATGATCGGCCAGATGCTGGTGCTGAACCGCCGGCTCGGCGGCCACATCGAACCCGGCCCCAAGGCCTATGATTTTCACGGCTGGCTCGCGATCTCGCTGCCGATCCTGCTGGTCGAAGGTTTTTACCTGCTGTTATCCTACACCGACGTGCTGGTGCTGCAGCAGTTTCGCGCTTCCGAAGAGGTCGGCGTCTATTTCGCCGTGGTGAAGACGCTGGCGCTGGTCTCCTTCATCCACTATGCGATGTCGGCGACCACCGCGCACCGGTTTGCCGAATATCATGCGCTCGGCGACAAGGCGCGGCTGTCGGCCTATGTCGCGCATGCGATCAAGTGGACGTTCTGGCCCTCGCTCGCCGCGACCGCGCTGCTGCTGGCATTAGGCAAGCCGCTATTGTGGCTGTTCGGACCGCAATTCGTGGTCGGCTACGACATCATGTTCGTCGCGGCCATCGGGCTTGTGGTGCGATCCGCGATCGGTCCGGTCGAGCGGCTGCTCAACATGCTCGGCCACCAGCATATCTGCGCGCTGGCCTATGCGCTCGCCTTCGTCATGAACGTTGCGCTCTGCATTGCCCTGGTGCCGCGCTTCGGCGGCCACGGCGCCGCGGCGGCGACCTCGATCTCGCTCGTGTTCGAGACCGTGCTGCTGTTCTGGATTACGCGGCGGCGGCTCGGTTTGCACGTGCTCGCGGCAGCGACATCAGCACGCCGAACCTCGACAAACTCGCGAAGGAGGGCGTGCGACTCGAATCCTTCCACGGCATGCCGGTGTGCACGCCGGCCCGGGCGGCGCTGATGACGGGCCGGTATCCGATGCGCTACGGCCTGCAGACGCTGGTGATCTTCCCCAACCACACCTACGGCCTGCCGACCGACGAACGGACGCTGCCGCAGGCGCTGAAGGAGGCGGGCTACAGCACCGCGATGGTCGGCAAGTGGCACCTCGGACATGCAGACACGAAGTTCTGGCCGAAGAACCGCGGCTTCGATCACTTCTACGGCAATACCGTCGGTGAGGTCGACTACTTCACCCACCAGCGCAGCGGCATCATCGACTGGCAGCGCAACGGCACGTTCATCCAGGAAAAGGGCTACGTGACTCACGCTGATCGGCGACGAGGCCGTGCAGGCTGATCGAGAAGCAGGACAAGGACAAGCCGTTCTTTCTCTACTTCGCATCGCTCGCGCCCCACGCGCCCTACCAGGCGCCGAAAGCGGACGAGGACCGCTACGCGTCGACCATCAAGGACCCGACGCGCCGCACCTACGCCGCGATGATCACGTCGCTCGACGACCAGGTGGGCAGGATCGTCGCCGCGCTCGAGAAGCGCGGGCTGCGCGACAACACCCTGATCATCTTCAGCAGCGACAACGGCGGGCCGCGCAGTGCGGTGGTGGCGAGCGGCGCGCATTCGAAGCAGGAGCGCGCGGAGAGCGGCGTGAAGCAGGAGTCGCTGCCGGCGAGCAACGGCGACCTGCGCGGCGGCAAGGGCAGCCTGTACGAGGGCGGTGTGCGCGTGCCGACGATCTTCAACTGGCCGGGCCAGGCTGTCAAGCCCGGCGTCGTCGAACGAGCCGTTGCACATGGTCGACATCATGCCGACCGTCGCTGGCGCTGGCCGGGGGCGAAGGCGAATCCCGCGGACAAGCCGCTCGACGGCAAGGACATCTGGGCGACGGTTTCCGCGGGCAAGGCCTCGCCGCACGACGACATCCTCGTGAACGTCGAAGCGTTCCGCGGCGCCATCATCAAGGGCAAGTGGAAGCTGGTGAAGATCGCGCTGCTGCCGGGCAAGACCGAGCTGTTCGACCTGACCGTCGATCGCGGCGAGAAGAACGACGTCGCCGCGCAGAACCCGGACGTCGTGAAGCGATCTGGAGAGCCGCCTGATCGCGTACGCGAAGCAGCAGAAGCCGAGCGAATGGATGAAGGCGCAGCCGGACTATCTCGGCGCCAGGGGACAGACCGTGCTGCGATCCGGATTTCGACATCGACGACGGCGGACTGCCGACACGCGAAACCGGTGTTGCCGAAGCGCTAGCTGACGAATAGAGAGCGGCCTAGCGCGTCCGTCGCGCAAGACCGCGAAAGACTTTTCGACATAAAGGGGGTGAAATGAACCACGATCAACAGGGCTTATGCTGGCCATAGCGCTTGTGCAACTCAGCTGTTCGCCTCCACGGCGCGATGCGCCGGGCGCGGACTGACCGGCGACGGCTCGCTGCCGTTCCCGCCGGTGCCCGTCGGCGAGCAAGGCCGCGCCGCGTCTGCAGGACTCGATCCACAAGCGCCGTGCCCGAGCCGGATCATCTCAAGCCGGATGCGCCGAACGTGCTGATCATTCTGATCGACGACGTCGGCTTCGGGCAGGCGCCACCTTCGGCGGCGAGATCGAGACGCCGACGCTCACCCGGCTCGCCGGGCAGGGCGTGAGCTACAACACCTTCCACACCACCGCGATCTGCTCGCCGACGCGCGCCGCACTGCTCACCGGCCGCAATCACCAGCGCGTCGGCAACGGCACGATCGCGGAGCGCGCGGTCGACTGGGACGGCTACACCGGCGTGATTCCGAAGACTTCGGCGACGATCGCGGAGGTGCTGCACGACTACGGCTACAAGACCGCCGCGTTCGGCAAGTGGCACAACACGCCGGCGAACCAGACCACCGCGATGGGGCCATTCGATCGCTGGCCGACCGGGCACGGCTTCGACTATTTCTACGGCTTCCTCGCCGGCGAGACGTCGCAGTGGGAGCCGCGGCTGGTCGAGAACACCAACCAGATCGAGCCGCCGCATGACGAGCGATACCACCTGAGCGAGGACCTCGCGCAGCACGGCATCGACTGGCTGCGTCACCACCGGGCGTTCGCGCCCGACAAGCCGTTCTTCATGTACTGGGCGCCGGCGCGGGGCACGGGCCGCACCAGGTCTTCAAGGAATGGGCCGACAAGTACAAAGGCAGCTTCGACGACGGCTGGGACGCCTATCGCGAGCGCGTGTTCGCGCGACAGAAGCAGCTCGGCTGGATTCCGGCCGACACCAAGCTCACGCCGCGGGCGAATCAATGCCCGGCTGGGACAGCATTCCCGAGGCGCAACGCCCGTTCCAGCGGCGGCTGATGGAAATCTTCGCCGGCTTCGTCGAGCATGTCGACGTGCAGGCTGGCAAGGTGGTGGACGAGCTCGATCGTCTCGGCATCCGCGACAACACCATCGTGATCTATATCTTCGGCGACAACGGTGCGAGCGCCGAGGGCCAGAACGGCACGATCAGCGAACTGCTGGCGCAGAACGGGATTCCGAACACCGTCGAACAGCAGATTGCGGCGCTCGACAAGATCGGCGGGCTCGAAGCGCTGGGCTCGCCGAAGACCGAGAGCATGTACCACGCGGGCTGGGCCTGGGCAGGAAACACGCCATTTCAATACACCAAGCTGATCGCTTCGCATTTCGGCGGCACGCGAAATCCGATGGTGATCTCCTGGCCGAAGGGCATCAAGCCCGACCGCACACCGCGGCCTCAATTCCACCACGTCAACGACATCGTGCCGACGATCTACGAGATTGTCGGCATCAAGCCGCCAAAGGTGGTCGACGGCTTCGCGCAGGACCCCATCGACGGCGTCAGCCTTGCCTATACCTTCAACGACCCGAAGGCGCCGTCGCGCAAGAAGGTGCAATACTTCGACAACAATGGCAGCCGCGCGATCTATAACGACGGCTGGATCGCCGCGACTTTCGGTCCGCTGGTCCCATGGCTCCCCGGCGCGCCGGGGCTCGCAGAATGGGATTCAGCCAAGGACAAGTGGGAACTCTATCACGTCAGCAAGGATTTCTCGGAGGCAGACGATCTCGCTGGCAAGGAGCCGAAACGTCTGGCGGAATTGCAGACGGTGTTCGACGCGCAGGCGAAGGCCAACAAGGTCTACCCGCTCGGCGCCGGCATCTGGCTTCGCCTGCATCCCGAAGATCGCATCAAGACGCCATATACAAGCTGGCAGTTCGACGCGACGACGACGCGGATGCCCGAATTTACCGCGCCGGGTATCGGGCGTGAGAACAACACCGTGACCATCGATGCCGAGCTCGGCGAGAATGCCTCCGGCGTGCTCTACGCGCTGGGCGGAGCGGGCGGCGGCGTCACGCTGTACATGGACAAGGGCGACCTGGTCTTCGAATACAACATGATGATCATCGAGCGCTTTTTTGTGATGCCTGTACTGATCGGATTCGTTTTCTACAACCTTGGAGGCCTGCCCGGCGACATCGCCAGAGCGCGCAATCATCCCCAAGCCAAGGCCATCAGCATCTGCGGCTGGATGGGGCTGATTACGCTCATCATGTGGCCTGTCGCGATGGTATGGGCCTATTTAAATCCAGCGGCCGGACCGTCAGCCGGAAGCAGTCTTTCCGGAGCAAGCGACCAGACGCTGGTCGGCAAGCTGCGGGAGGCATCGCAGCGACTTGCGACGATCGAAGCAAGTCTGACTCCGCCGACTCGTGGAGCCTAGAAAAATGCTTTGGGCAATCGTAAGCTCCGCGTTCGTGATCTACCTTTACCGCGCGCTCAACGCGACTGCCGGCACGGGGACGACCGACGGGGCAGCTCCGGCAAATGAGATCGACGCAGAGCTGGTAAAACTCAACAGCCGAATCGACGCGCTTGAGAACATGACCGGCAGCAAAGCGCGGGGAACCTCGTCATGATGGCCGCAATATTCGGCGTCTATATGCTTCTTGTTTGGCTGATCTTCGCCAAGCTCAAATTGATCCGGCTCAGCCTGCCGATCGCGCTCGTTCTCGCGGCCATCGGTCCCGCATTCGCGTTCTACATTTTGCTGTCGATGAACAACTTTCATCCGTCGTCTTCCGACGCGCGGGTGTTCCAGCGCATCGTCCAGATCGTTCCGCATATCACGACGCCAGGGCGGGTTGAGGAGATCGTCGCGCAGCCCAATACACCGATGAAGAAGGGCGAAGTCATCTTCAAGATCGACCCGAAGTCGTTTCAATTCGAGGTCGACCGGCTGCAGGCTGCATTGGCGGCCGCGCAGCAAAACGTTCCGCAGTTGAAATCGTCGCTCGATCAGGCTTCCGCGGTGGTCGAAAAAGCGACCGCACAACTCAATCTGGCGAAGGCCGATCTCGAGCGGCAGCAGGAGCTCTTTGCCAAACAAGTGATAGCGCAAGCGGCCCTCGATCGAGTTTCGCGCAACGCCGAAACAGCGGAACAAGTGGTTGCCGAAGCCAAAGCGGCGGAAGATCGCGCGCGGCTCGCGTATCAGTCCAATATCGGCAGCGACAACACGGCTGTCGCGCAAGTACGCCAGCAACTGGCGGCAGCGAAATACAATCTTGATGAGTTGGTTGTGCGCGCACCCTGCGACGGCTATGCGGTAAATCTGCAGCTTGAGCCGGGAGCGGTCGTCAGCGCTACCGCATCCGTCTTGCCATTCGTTTGCGACCGCGACGAACGTAACCTTGGCATGGTGGTGGCAACCTTCATGCAAGGGCCTTACCTTCAGATCAACCCCGGCGAATATGCTGAAGTCGTGCTTCCTATGTATCCCGGCCGGGTGTTTCCCGGCAAGGTGGTAACAACCATCGACGTCGCCAGCGAAGGGCAGTTGACGGCAACCGGTCTGTTTCCCGGCATCGGCAATGCCGGCAACGCGCGATTTGCCGTTCGTATCCGGCTTGGCATTCGGGAAGGCCTCCTGACCTCTCGCGAAGAGCGGGAGAGGTCAAGAAAGAATGTCCCCTACGCCGCGGTCCAGCCGCCGTCGATCGAGATAGTTGGCGCCGGTGATCGATGCGCGGCCTCGCTCGCCAGGAAGACGCAGCGCCAGCGCCGCAACCTGCTCGACCGTGACGAACTGCTTGGTCGGCTGCGCGCCAGAAGCACGTCTTGGATGACCTGCTCCTTGCGTGATGTTGCGCGACTTCAGGTGTCGGGAATCTGCTTCTCGACCAGCGGCGTCCACACGTAGCCCGGCGAGATGCAGTTGCAGGTGACGTCGTGCTCGGCGAGCTCGAGCGCCACCGTCTTGGTGAAGCCGGCGAGGCCGTGCTTGGCCGAGACGTAGGCCGACTTGAAGGGCGAGGCCCTCAGCGAATGCGCCGAGCAGATGTTGATGATGCGGCCCCACTTGCGCTTCTTCATGCCGGGCACGGCCGCGCGCATGCTGTGGAAGGCCGAGGACAGGTTGATGGCGATGATGGCGTCCCACTGCTCGATCGGGAACTCCTCGACCGGGGCGACGTGCTGGATGCCGGCATTGTTGACGAGGATGTCGACCGAACCGAACGTCTGCTCGGCCTTGCGCGACCATCTCGGCGATCTCGGTCGGCTTGCTCATGTCGGCAGGCGAATGAATTGCCTTGACCTTGAAGTCGCTCTCGATGCCGGCGCGCTCCTTTTCGATGTCGGCCGGCGTCCCCATGCCGTTGAGAACGATATTGGCGCCGGCACCCGCAAAGGCACGCGCATACGCCAGGCCGATGCCGCTGGTTGAGCCGGTCACAACGGCGGTCTTGCCTGTCAACGTACCCATTTCATTCACTCCTGCTTTGCCGTCGGGGGCTCGGTGCCGTCCCCCGTGAGATCGTAGGTCATCATGGATTTGCCGGATTGCGGCCGCTCCAGCCAGTCCTTGTGGCGCATCGACAGATGAACGTCACGCTCGCCCGCGCCCCAGTGCTCGACCATGCCGATGTGCGAGAAATCATAATCCTTCGAGTTGGATTCGTAGTTCTTGCTGCGGTAGATCAGGTGCACCACCGTGACGGTGTTTTCCTTGGCGGCCTTGCACAGGATTTCAACCGACGGATCGTTCCTGAGGTAATCGGGCAGCTTGCCCATCAGCTCCCGCAA
>CAVTNA010000056.1:0-161519 GCA_963735835.1 uncultured Alphaproteobacteria bacterium
CCCCTGATTGCGGTAGGCATTCAGGAAAGCGTTGTAGTCCCTGAACGAGACGCAGCCGTTGAAATCGCCGTTCGGGCCGAGCATAAAGCTATGCGCAAGCAGGCCGGATCGGCCGAAAATCGCGTCCTCGCCGCCGATCGGATTCAGCCGCAACGCCGGCACCCCGTGAAACAGCGCCTCGCGCGGCGTCAGTTCGTAAACATGCGGCGGCGTCACACCCCGCATTCTGATATTTGCCGAGCGCGGATCGTCGAGCCGCTCGCCAAGACCGGAATGCGCTTCAAGTTTGGTGCCGTCGGGCAGGTAAACGGCGTGCGCGGAGATGTCGTAAACGGCGGTCGAGCGGTCGTAGGGCGCCGATCCACCGAGCGCAGGATTCTGGTTTTGCCCGATGCTGCCGGTAATGGCGCTGGTGTCTGCGGAGGCGAAGGACAACAGCCCGCGCGACGGCTGCTTGCCCACAGCTTCTCAAAAACTGTCTGCTTCTCATTAGCGGCAATCGACATCACCGCCGCCTTGGCGCGCTGCGCCATATCGTGCACGACAGCGCCGGGAGATTTCGCCGGCCCCACTTCGGCTGGATGTGACGGCGGCGCGATGGCGGCAACCTGTAGCCGTGGCGGCGCCGGGGCAATTTCCTTCGGCCTTGCGGCTTCGGCCAGCTTCGGCGCTGCGGGTTGCGGCTTCGGCTCGACGGCTTGCGGCGCTGCCGCTGCGAACCGGTCGTCAAACGATAGCAACGGGCGTGGGGGCGTGGTTGCGGGCGCCGAAATCGGCGGCGTCAATTCGGAAAAAGCGGCCATCACCCTGTCAGCGGGCAGCGGCGCGCTCCGCGCAACTGCCGGCCGTCTGATCACCGGTGTATCGAAATTGGCGTTGCCGAGAGTCGGATAGACACTGGCCGCGAAAACATTGGCGTAGACGGTCCAGGCGCAACCCAGCGCGAGACAGACCGCGGCCGCACCGCCGAGAAAATTGTGAGCGATCGCTTTCCGGGATGAACGTCTCGCTTTGGAGGCCGCGAAATCAAAATACGCACTTGTACTAAAACTCATCCGCCCTGCATCCAGACTGGTCCCACCTTGTTCCCCTTCCAGGCCGCGTTCGACAATGTGCGTTGCACCGGCACGTTCGAACGCCGACCCGCGCATGATGATCAGCGAAAGTTCTCGCAGAGCATCTCGCAGAGGCGCAGAGCGTCATTAAGGCGACTTTTAGTTAAATGCGGATTAAGTGTGGGCGGATCTGGGCCATGGTTAATGAAGCCACTACGCCTGACGACGGGTTCCAGATAGGCCGGATTTCCTGCGGTTTCTTCGACTATTCGATTTCGGATACCAGTGGGTTCCGCGCGCTTCCGGCGTGACGTCCACAGGGTCCAGATCGGCATCAGTTCGGGCGCGCCGAGTGGTCTCTCCGCCCCCGAAATGCCTTGATTGCGGCCCCGCTCTCGTCGCTACTCGAATTCCCGCGGCGGGTTGCGCTCGAGCACCTCGCCCTTCGGGTCCTGGAGCAGATCGATCGCGTAGGTCTCGATGGTGAGCGGTCCCGCGCTTGCGCGTGAACTCCGCGACCGGTTCGACCCGCGCGAAGGCGTCCTGCAGATATGGCCGGCCGCCGGGTCGCGCCTCATCGACATAGAGCAGCTTGCCGGATAATTGCGCCGCTGCGGGTTCGGGAATGTTGACCCAGCGGGATTCGTTGCGTGGGCTGCACCACACAGGTACCTTTCGGCAGATAGAAGGCAAGCCAGCCGGTGGTGCCGTAATCCGGCGCCAGCACGCACGTCGCGCCGACGCGTACGCGCACCGCCTCGATCTCGGAGGCCAGCTCACGCCAGCCGACGCCGACGCTGCGCACCGTGGCGTCACGGCGATAGCCTGTCAGCACGCCGGTGTTGGCCTGCACGATCAGCAGCACAAACATCACGATGCCCACAGGCGAGGCCCAGCGCATACAAAAATCGACGGTGCGCTGCTGAGGCATCTCCCAGCGGGCGAGATGGGCGGCGACCGCGGCGGCTACCGCGAAGGCAGGATAGACCGGCGCGAACCAGTTGGCCTCGACTCGGGCGTGCAGCGAATGCCAGGTGAAATACAGCGCAATGGTCCAGAACGTCGCATTGATCAGCATGCGCGCGGCCAATGCACCGGTGTTGCGCCTGATCAGCGCGTAAAGCCCCATCGCGCCCAGAATCCATATCAGACGGCGTCGCGAATGCGATCTGGGTCGGGATCAATTCGAAGATGAAGGTCGGACGAAAATCCTCAATTCTGGCGCGGCCGATCTGCTTGATGAAGGAGACCCAGTGATGATCGGCATTCCAGAGCAGGACCGGCGAAAACAGCGCCAGTGCTACGAGGCCGCCAAGGTAGGGCCAGGGCGAGACCAGCCAGCGCCGCAGCTTCGGAACGCTCACCAGCCAGATCAGGATCGCCGGGCCGAAAAACAGCGCGGTGTATTTCGACAGTAACGCCGCGCCGACAGCGGCGCCGACCGCGAGCCACCACGCGCCGCGCCCGGTCTCGAGTACCTTGGCGAGATAAAACAGCACGAAGCTCGACGCCACCAATAGCGGCGCATCCGGCGTCACGATCAGGGTGCCGACCGCGGCCATCAGGGTGACGTTGAGCAGGATGGTCGCGGTCGCCGCGACGCGCTGGCCGCCGAACAGGATGGCAGCGGCGCGATACAGAGCCCAGCTCATCGGCAGCGCCAGCAATACCGACACCAGCCGCACCCCGAGCTCGGTGTCGCCGGCGATCATGGTCCCCGAGCGGATCACCACCGCAACCGCGGGCGGATGGTCGTAGTAGCCGCCTGCCAGATGCTTCGACCACATCCAGTAATAGGCTTCGTCGAAGGTCAGCGGCGTCCAGGCGGCGGCGACCAGCCGGAGCGCCACCAGCGCCAACACCGTCAGCGCCGTATCGCGGACGAGCCGTGCCTCGTTCGAACTCATCGCAGCTTCATCGCTTGCGCCAGACGAACAGCCCGGACATCGCGTAGTTCCAGACCACGCCCATCAGCGCGCCGGCAGCACCAGCTAGCCACCAGATCGGCTCCTGGTCGTAGACCGAGAACGCCACGCCGACATTGGCGAGCAGGCCGACGCTGCACACGAGATAGAACAGCAACAGCCCGCGCAGGATCGCAAAACCCTTCAGCCGCTGGTCGCGGTAAGTGAGAAAATTGTTCAGCATGAAATTGCTGGTCATCGCGCAAAACGCGGCAGTGGCCTGCGCTTGCGGAAACGGCAGATCGAAAGCTTCAAGCGCCGTGTAAAGGACGACGAAATGCACGAACAGGCCGATCGATCCCACCATCGCAAACAGCAGGAAGCGCAGCGACACCACATCGCGGGTCAGCTTCGCCAGTACCAACCCCACAAAATCCAGCGCCACCATCGAATCCAGCTTGCTCTCGCCATGCAGCCGCGAGCCGAAGCTGTAGGGAATTTCCTTGACGCGCAGGTCGCGGGGCGCGGTGACGACGATATCGAGCAGGATCTTGAAGCCCTGGGTCGAGAGCTGCGGCGCCAGTTGCTCGAAGCGATCGCGGCGGATCATGAAGAAGCCGCTCATGGGGTCGGCGATCTTGACCCGCAGCACGCGCTTTGCGACCTCGGTGGCGAGCGCGCTGGCGCCGGCACGCTGCTTGTTAAAACTGTCGGCGCTGCCGCCTTCGACGTAGCGGCTGCCGACGACGAGGTCGGCTTCCCCGGCCTGCAGCAGCGCCAGCATCTTCGGCAGCTGGGTCTCGTCATGCTGCAGGTCGGCATCGATCACGGCGGCGCACGGCGCGCTCGATGCCAGAATGCCCTCGATGCAGGCGCCGGACAGGCCGCGCCGCCCGATTCGCCGGATGCAGCGAACGCGGGAATCCGCCCGCGCCAGGCCGCGCACCACGTCCCAGGTGCCGTCGGGGGAATCGTCATCGACAAAGATGGCCTCCCAGGCGACGCCTGCGAGCGCGGCCTCCAGCCGCCGCAACAGCGTGGTGACGTTGTCGCGCTCGTTGAAGGTGGGGACGATGACCGAAAGCTGAGGCGGTGCCACGCCCTGCGGCGTGCTTTCGGGGCCCGTTCTGATGGCTTCATTCATGCCGCCAGCGTATATCCGATAGCCTCAGGGGAAGCCAAGGCGCAGTTCCGGAAACGCGGGTTCGGGATGTTCAAAACGGGCCCAAAAATGCCAACGACCACGAACAGAGGGCGCGCGTACATCCGGCGCAGCCAAACTATTCAGTGGTCGTCCCGGTGCCGGAGCGATGAAGCATCAACGTCGCCGTTACATGCAAGATAGGAACGGTCCGGGCCTGGCGCAAGGGCCCTGCCATGGACATCAATCGCGGCTGTCGGCTAGCCTCCGGTTTGGCGATGCTGGAGGGACCGATGCCCAGGGAAAATAAAAAGGAAAATACAAAGCAAAAATCACTGTTTGAAACGCTGGCCGACACCGTCAAGGCGGCGGCCGAATCCATTGCCCATCCCACCCAGGGAACGCCGATGGAGATGCCATTGAATAAATCGGGCTACGCGCTGACCCACCTGCAGCCATCGTCCAAACCGGCTGTCAGGCGGACGGCCAAAAAGAAGAAGAGTGCGAAGAAGCCCCGGGGACGCGCAGCCGCGAAGAAATCAAAACCGGTCATCGGCACGAAGAAAATCGGCAAGTCGAGCAAAAAGCGCGGGAAAAGAGCCGTAACCGGGATCGCGAAGAAAAAGAAGGCGAAGTCGAAGCGCTGATTCAAATGTGATGCCACCGGTCTGTGCAGCGGACACACGGCTATCTTACTGCGGCAACTCTCTGATCACCGGCCCCCTGGCGGCAGGCGGCGGGGCTACCGGCTGCTCGGTCTTTTGAGCCGGTTTCGGGGGCTTCCCGATTTGCCCGATCGGCACGTACACAAACGCGATCACCAATACGACTGCCGCGACGATGGCACCCAAAATCCCCGCTATTTTTTCCGAATTCATCTCCATGTGCCTGTCGCCTCTCGCAAATCCATATCAGAGAAGAAAGCCCTTGCATTTTCTCGCCTGACCGACCCCCTACTTCATCGCAGCCCTGTGCTTGACGAATGCCGTCACGACGTCCTTTTGCGCCGCTGCGATGGCGTTGTTGGCCGTGGTCATATGCGCCCCCGCATCGGCATCCGGATACTGCAGCGACAGGTAATCGACCAGCGTTACCCGAAAATTCTGCCGTTCGGAAGGACACACGCTGGCGATCAGGGACGTGAAGTCCTCGCCCGACATGCCCCGGTTGCTGTCCCGCGAATATTCCCGCGCCAGACAATTCCAGTAGGAATCGCGTCCCGATACGGCCTGCCGGTGCGCGTCATCGATGTCGTCGGCCACGGCCACGGCGACGGAAGCCGTCACCGCCATCATTGCCACCATGAGCGCCCGCATCCTGTTCTCCTTTCGCCATCCTAGCCTGATTGGACGAACTCCGTAAGCTGGAGTATCCCGGTTGCACTGGAGCGCGAACTGCCGCCGGCGTCCAACAGGTTCCAAATTCGGGATATCGACACATCAGCGCCGCGCAAGGAACAAGGCAGAACCGCGATTCCAGCGCAAACATGGCGGAGTTTGGACGTTTGATTTGATCCTGGACAACGGAGATTTTGAAATGTCGAACAAGGACAACAACAAGCCGGGCGGCAAGCCTGCCCAGCGCAACCGGAAGGCGGCCCGGAAACCCGATCAACGGCAGAGCCCGCAGCCGGATCGGCAGGCCGCCAGCGTGAAGATGGACGCGACCGTCGCCTCAACCGGCACTCCCCCGATCGGCGCAGTCGCGGCGGCAGACACCCGCCGGGTCGGCGCCGCAACCGCGCCAATTGACAAGCCGGCGATCGACGCAGCCCTCGCGCCGGCTGAGAGCTGTGCGGCCGGCGCAGCGATCACGCCGGCCCAGACCGAGACCGTTCCGGTCAGCTTGCAGACCATTGCGACGGCCTATAGCGACTACACCAAGAAGTCGTTCGAAGAGACCAAGTGCTTTGTCGAGAAACTCTCGGGCGTGCGGTCGCTCGACAAGGCCGTGGAGATTCAAACCGAATTCGCCAAGCAGGCCTACGAGACCTTCGTTGCGGAATCGCAGAAGATTCGCCAACTCTACGGCGAACTTGCCAAGCAGACGCTCAAGCCTTTGCAGGGGCTCGCGGGCAAGACGACCCGAGACGCGCGCTAGGGGTCTCGCGGGCGCGAAGCCGGCAACTGATTCAGATGGGGAAGGAAGAGGCTCCGGTTTTCCGGAGCCTTTTTTTGCCCAATAGCGCCTCGAAGCATCAGCTCTTGAAAGCATCAAGAGCGAAAGCTTGCTTCTGCCGAGCCCACGATCCACCAGGCTTGCGGCAGCCGCCCGGTAGCTCTAATCTTCGATATTCTCATCCCGGAAAATGCAAGAGAGACTGGCGCGTGACCAACGGTTCGCAACGCGGTTCAAAAAGTGCGGGCAACATCTACATCGGGGTCGGCGGCTGGACCTTCGCGCCGTGGCGCGGGGTGTTTTATCCTGAAAAGCTGACGCAGGCGAAGGAGCTGGAATACGCGGCCTCGAAACTGACCTCGATCGAGATCAACGGCACCTATTACGGCTCGCAGAAGCCGGAAAGCTTCCGCAAATGGGCGCGGGAGGTGCCCGACGGATTTGTGTTCTCGGTGAAGGGGCCACGCTTCGCAACCAACCGCCGGGTGCTGGCGGAGGCCGGCAACTCGATAAAACGGTTCTACGATTCCGGCGTGCTGGAACTCGGCGACCGCCTGGGGCCGGTGCTCTGGCAGTTCGCGCCCACCAAGAAATTCGACGGGGCAGACTTCGGCAAGTTTCTCGAGATGCTGCCGCGCAAGCTGGAAGGCCGGAGCTTGCGCCATGTGGTCGAGGTGCGGCACGACAGTTTTCGCGCGCCTGACTTCATCGCGCTGCTGCGTAAATTCGAAACGCCGGTCGTGTTTGCCGAGCACGGCAAATATCCGGCGATATCAGACGTGACAGGCGATTTCGTCTATGCCCGGCTGCAGAAGGGCAATGACGACATCAAGACCTGCTATCTCCCAAAACAGCTCGACGCCTGGGCGAAGCGGCTGCAAATGTGGGCCGGCGGCGGCGAGCCTGACGACCTGCCGCGCGTCGATACGGCCAAGGCAAAAAAAATTCCGCGCGACGTCTTCGCCTACGTGATCCATGAAGGCAAGGTGCGCGCACCATCAGGGGCGATGGAGCTGATCGCGCGCGTGAAATAGCCGGACGTTGCCCGCCCTTCAATCCAGCCTGATACCGATCTCGCGGATCAGGTTTGTCCAGTTCTGGTATTCGGACGCAACGAAAGCATCGAGCTTGGCGTCGGGTAGATCCCACATTTCGCCGCCGCTCTTCTCGAAGCGCTCCTTGAGGTCGGGCAACGAGGCGTGGATATCCGCCCGCAACTTTGCAATAACTTCCGGCGGGGTTTTTGCCGGCGCGAAGATGCCGAGCCAGGAATCGACATTGAGGCCCGGCAGGCCGGCCTCCGCCATGGTCGGCACATCAGGCGCAAGCGGACTGCGTTTGGACGAGAGCACGGCGATACCCCTCGCCTGTCCCGACGTCACGTAGGGCAGACCCGCTGCGATCGAATCGAAGAACAGATCGACACGGCCCGCGAGCAGATCGGTGAACGCCGGCGGTGAGCCCTTGTAGGGCACTTCCAGAAGCTTCACGCCCGCGGCCTTCATGAACGCCGCAGCCACTAGCTGCTGGCCGGTTCCGACACCGGCGGTCGCGACCGTGATCGATCCCGGACTGGCTTTCGCAGCCGCGACGATGTCCTTGAGCTTCGTCTGCGGCATATCCTTGCGGCCGACCATCACATAGCCGAACCTGTAGACCAGCGCGACCGGCACGAAATCCCTGAGCGGATCGTAAGCCAGCTTCGAATACAGCGCCGAGTTGAACGCCATGTTGGAAAGCCCGCCGACCAGCAAGGTATAGCCATCCGGCTCGCTCTGGGCGGCGGCTACGGTGCCCACCACGGTGCCCGCGCCGACCTTGTTCTCGACAAAGAAGGCTTGTCCCGTTCGCTTCGAAAGCGCGTCGGCAAGATACCGCCCGATCAGATCGTAGCTGCCGCCGGGACCGATCGGCACGACGATCTTCACGGGACGGTCGGGATAGGCGGTCTGCGCCTGTGCTCCCCCGAGCGCGAGCGGCGCGAGCCCGGCGGCGATCCATGCCAGCGTGCGGCAAAATCCGTTCATGTATCCCCCCGGGGCGAGACGGCCGTGGCCACTGGCTCTTTTTCGCGGAGACGACTATGCGATATGCCGCGCGATGCGGCAACACCGCGCAACCACGGTGGAAATCATTTCGGGAGTAACGTAGCCTTGCATATGAAATAACAAACGCCCGGACGCTGATATGGCACGCAAGACCAAAAAACTCTTCACCATCGGCTACGAACAGACGCCGCCCAAGGCGGTTCTCGATGAGCTGGAAAATGCCGGAGTGAAACTGCTGGTCGACGTGCGCGCGGTCGCCGCCTCCCGCCGCCCCGGCTTTTCCAAGAACCAGCTCGCCGCGGGGCTCGAAGAGCGCGGCATTTCCTATCTGCATCTGCGCGGGCTCGGCACGCCGAAGGACGGCCGCCTCGCCGCGCGCAGCGGCCAATTCGACACGCTGCACAGGATATATGCAAAACACCTGAAGACGCCGCAGGCGAGGGAAGAACTCGACGAGCTGTCGGCGCTGGTCAAGAAATCCGGACCGGTCTGCATTCTCTGTTACGAGCGCGATCATTCGCACTGCCACCGGCAGTGGATCGCGGAGATCATCGAAGAGCGCGACGGGGTCAACATCGAGAACCTGGCCGGAAAGCAGGCGTGAACCCCTGTCGGAACATTCTGAGGTTCGTGCTGTCATTTCGACGAAATGGCAGGCAGGAGAAGACACCAAAATGAAAACCGCATTGATCGCCGTCCTCGCAACTGTCGCTTTGACCTCTCAGGCGCAGGCGTTAAAGGGCTGTGCTCCCGGGACGCCCACGAAGGTCGCGACGGGCCCTAGCGGCAAACCGCTGGAAGTCTGTCTCGATGGCATGTGGAAGACCTGCTACCGCGACAGCCAGAGAATCGGCTATACGCCTGAGCAAGCCAAGCGCTACTGCGACAGCCGAAATCTGAAGAAATAGCTTCGAGAACTCTGTTCCGCCATGGCCGGGCTTGTCCCGGCCATCCACATGTTGCTGCCCACGTTAGAGCGTGGATGTCCGGGTCAGCAACGGCATCGCTTTACCCCCGTCATTCCGGGACACGCGCAAGTGTGGACCCGGAATCTCGAGATTCCGGGTTCGTGCTTCGCACGCCCCGGAATGACAGCAGGGATATTGCCTCAATCGAGCGTGCGGCGGAAGCGCGTCACGGCGATGGTCATGGCCAGCAGCATCAATCCAAACAGGGCAATCGTATCGTATTCAAGATTATGCAGCGTCGCGCCCTTCAGCATGATGGCGCGGACGATGCGCAGATAATGCGTCAGCGGCAGGCCTTCGCCGATATATTGCGCCCATACCGGCATGCCCGCGAACGGAAACATGAAGCCGGACAACAGGATGCTGGGCAGAAAGAACATCATCGACAGCTGCATCGCCTGCAGCTGGTTCTGCACGATGGTCGAAAACGTGTAGCCGATCGAAAGATTGGTGGTGATGAACAGCGTCGAGAGCAGCGCCAGCATGATCAGGCTGCCCTGCACCGGCACCCCGAACAGCAGCACGCCGATGCCGATGATCAGCGAGGCCTGGATGAAGCCGACCAGCACGTAAGGCACGATCTTGCCGAACATCACCTCGATCGGCTTGATCGGCATCGACAGCAGGCTTTCCATGGTGCCACGCTCGATCTCGCGCGTCACCGACAGCGCGGTGAAGATCAGCATGGTCATGGTCAGGATGGTACCGACCAGGCCGGGCACGATGTTCAGCCGCGACGACGCCGCCGGATTGTAACGCGCGTGAGTGCGGATCTCGAACGGCAGCGACGGCGGATCGCCGATGAACAGATCGTGCTCCAGCGCGGTCTGCACCACGACGCCGAGTGCGCTCAACGCCGAACCCGCCGCCACGGGATCGGTGGCGTCGGCCGCGACCAGCAGCGCCGGGTGATCGCCGCGCCGCACCGCGCGCTCGAAGCCGCGTGGAATTTCCACGCCGAACAGCACCTTGCCGGACAGCAGGAGATTGTCGAACTCCGCGACATCGTGCACTTCCCGGGTGAAGTGAAAATAGGCGGTGTTTTCCAGCGCCTTCAGGATCGAACGCGCGAGGTCGAAGTCCTCCTGCAGCAGCACCGCGGTCGGCAGGTTGCGCGGCGTGGTGTTGATGGCGTAGCCGAACAGCATGAGCTGCATCACCGGGATCATCACGATCATGGCGAACGACACGCGGTCGCGCCTGAGCTGGATGAATTCCTTGACCACCATCGCAAAGCTGCGCCGCCAGAAGCCGAACCGCGGCTCAGGAGCTTCGTCTCTCCGGCTGGGCGAATTCGTCACGCTCATTGGAAATTATCCTTTGAGCGGGTCATCAGCTCGATGAACACGTCCTCCAGCGACGGTGCGCCGTGCTGCCAGTGCAATGCCTTGTTCTCGCGCCAGGGCGCGATGGTGGCGTCCAGCGCTGCGCTGTCGCGGCCGGAGACATGCAGGCTGTTGCCGAACGGCGCCACCATGTCGACGCCGGACTTGCCGGTGAGCTGGTCCTGCAGCGTATGGAGGTCGTCGCCGGTCACGGTCCAGGTCGACAGCGCCGATTTCGCGATCACCTCCTCCACGGTGCCATGCGCCAGCAGATAGCCATAGGCGATATAGGCGATCTCGTGACAGCGCTCGGCCTCGTCCATGTAATGGGTGGAGACCAGGACCGTCAGCCCTTCCGCCGCCAGCGCATGGATCTCGTTCCAGAAATCGCGCCGCGCCTTCGGGTCGACACCGGCGGTCGGCTCGTCCAGCAGCAGCAATTGCGGATTGGGCAAGGTGCAGGCGCCGAGCGCAAGCCGCTGCTTCCAGCCGCCGGAGAGTTCGCCGGCTAGCTGCTCTTCGCGACCGGTCAGCCCGAGCCGCTTGATCATCTCGCCCGCGGCGCCTTTGGCGTCGGACATGCCGTACAGCCTGGCGACGAATTCCAGGTTCTCGCGCACCGACAGATCCTGGTACAGGGAAAAGCGCTGCGTCATGTAGCCGACCTGACGCTTGATCCTGTCGGCGTCGCGGCGGATGTCATAGCCGAGGCAACGGCCCTCGCCGCGATCGGGCGTCAGAAGACCGCAGAGCATGCGGATGGTGGTGGTCTTGCCGCTTCCGTTGGGACCGAGGAAGCCGTAGATGGTGCCGCGCTTCACCTGCATGCTGAGGTCATGCACCACTTCGCGGCCGCCAAACGATTTCGACAGACCGTGAACGTCGATCGCGATGTCTGCAGCGGAAACAGGCAGCCCGGTCATCGCTTGTCCGCTACCGGCGTCTTGGGGTTGAGAAATACGCTGATCGGCTGGCCGACCCGAAGTGAGTCGGGCCGCGAGGGCCGCGCCTGGATCAGGTATACGAGCTTGTTGCGCTCATCGAGGCTGTAGATGACCGGCGGGGTGTATTCGGCCGAGGTCGAGATGAAGTAGATCTTCGCGGTGAGATCGGCCGCGCAGTTGTCGCAAGCCACGCGCACCTCGTCGCCGATCGCAAGCTTCGGCAGATCCGGCTCCGGCACGTAGAACCGAAGCTTCATATTGCCGGGCGGCATGATCGACAGCACCGGCCGCTGCGCCGGCACCGTCTCGCCCTCGCGGAAATAGATCTGCTGGACGGTGCCGTCGACCGGTGCAAAGCCGATCCGCCGCGCCAGTCGGGTCTGCGAGGTGTTGACCCGGGCTTCCGCGACGCGCAGCGCGGAGACCGCGGCGTCAAGATTGGCCTGCGTCCCGGAGCCGGTCTTGCTCAAGGAGGCGGCGCGGTCATAGGTCTGCTGCGCGTTGGCCAGCGTGGCGTTGTTCTGATTGAGGTCGGCGCGCTGCAGGTCGTCGTCGACCGAATAGAGCTGCATGCCGGCCTTGACCTCGTCGCCTTCGCGGACCCCGAGTTTGGTCACGCGTCCGGATTCGTCGGGGCTGACGAAGATCATGTCGGCTTCGACCCAGCCCTGATAGCCGGGGTCCCTGGGCGCGTTGCAGCCGGCGAGCGTTGCCGCCAGCGCAAGCGCCAACAGTGCTTGCAACGTCGTTCGCGACGAAGTCATGTCGTCCTCCGTTCGCCGAAAATCAGATCGAGGTGGACGCGAAACATCTCGGTCGCGTCCAGCGGCGCATGCCGTCCGAACAGGCCCTGCCAGATCACCGCGATCAGGGCGGGCGCCACCACGATCTGCGGAAATTGCGCCAGGTTCTGCTGCGGGATTTCGCCGCGGCTGATGCCGAGTTCGATCAGCGCGCGCATGCCGGCCAGGCCGCGCGAAACCACCTCGCGGTAATAGAAGTCGGCGATAGCAGGAAACCTGGCGCCCTCGGCTACGATCAGCCGGACGATATCGCCGCGCCGCGTCGAGACAACTTCCTGCGCGAAGGTCTGGGCAAAACCCTCCAGCGCCGCGCGAACCGACCCGCCTGAGGGCGGCGGCGCGGCGAGCCGGCCGATCAGCGGCACCAGCGCCGTCCGTATCAATTCCTGAAACAGCGCCTCCTTGTCCTTGAAGTGCAGATAGATCGTGCCCTTGGCGACATCGGCGCGCCTGGCGACGTCATCGAGCCGTGTGGCGGCATAGCCGCGCGCAATGAATTCATCCATCGCGGCATCGATGATGGCCTGGCGCCGTACCAGCGTGCGTTCCGCACGGCTCGATGGCGGCTTGGGGAGAGCAGTCTTCGGCAGGCGGATGCGGCGCCTTGGTGGATGCGGCCTTCGCGCCGCGCCGGCGAGCGGCCGGCCGCGACTCCGGCGTGGTTGATGAGCTTGACATCGGATAAAAATGACTGACCGGTCAGTCATTGTCAACAGGCGACGGCCGGGCGGATTTTCACTTCGCCGTTATCTTGAGACCGCTGCCCTACGGCCGCCTCGGCCAGCACACCCATGAGGCCGAACCCGCCAGCACCCCTCGACCACCAGGCGATGGCCTGGGATCATTTGCTTTTCTCCCCATCCGCGCAGGGAAACGCCTCCTTGAGAGCCTCCAGGGCGAGAAGCCTGAATGACTTGTGGCGCGTTTCAGGATGATCATCGAGGTACTTCACGACGACATCCATCTCTTGCACGACGGGAACTCGAGCGGGAACGCAGATCAGCGGATGAACGCTGAGACCGTACACGACCCCAAAGCACCAGCCATATTGGAAGGAGCCACTCGATTGCGCCAACTGCTTGGGGTCTTTCTTGCACTCGTGCAGCCAGTAGTTTCCGCTGGTCTGGTCCTCCTGCGCCAGGACAGGCGTTGCCAGCGAAACTGCGACAGCCAGCACGAATAGCGCGGTGATCCCCTTCATTTCAAATCTCCCCTGGTCCAAACGCCCTGACGTGTCGTCGTCCGCGTAAATCTCTCGCGACGAATATGCGCGAGGAAATGCAAGCGGACGCCCCCGGGTGTGGACGAACAACCCAAAAGCGTCCGCAATTTGCATCGAAAATGGCTCGAATGCTCCTCAGCCACAAGCCATCCCAATGTGCTTCCAGTAAAATCATCTGGTCGGCAGCGTCCTTGACCTGGATCAAACCGCGCAATTCGGATGGCGCGATTTGCCATTACCTGACCGCAAGATTGACGAGCTCTTTAACCTCTCCCATCTGGTCCTGCACCAACCAGCGGGTCAGATCGCCGCTCGATACAACGGCAAGCACCCTGCCGTTGTCCACAATCGGCAAGTGCCGGAATCGCCGCTCGGTGATCAATTGCATCGCCTCGCCGACTGTCGTCGTCGGACCGATGCAATATGGGTCTTTCGTCATCACTTCGGACACCCTGGTGTTAGCTGGATCAAGGCTTGCAGCCAATACTTTATTCAGCGCATCCCGCTCAGTGAAAATGCCTGTCAGCCGGCCGCCATCCATGACCATCAGGGCGCCGATCTTGCCGGCGGTCATCAAACGCACACACTCGGTGACCGGGACATCAGGCCCAACTGAGTGTATCGCCCTCTTTCTCTCGAATATCTCATTCAATGGAGTTCTGACGCTTGTCTCGTGACCTCATGAAGTATACGCCGGCGATAACGACGATCACGAATGCAATGAGCACGTACATTTGTATCTGGCCCAAAAGCATCCCCAGCAGCTCTTCCTGGGTGGCAGCAGATGCAGCGGAAGAGAGCAGCACGAGACAAACTCCGATACCTGACTTACAAAGAAGCTCTCTCATCTCCGTTGCTCCTCGCAGAAGATGAAGCTTGCATCGCGCGATAGTCTACGCCTCGGCGCCCGCTGCGAGCCCGTTGGTACAATGAAGGGGCCGCTACATTGACCGGGAGTGGAAGTCCGCCAACAAGAGCACACTTACAAAGGCCAACACGGCGATCGCAGCGACTGAAAGCAAAATCGAATCGATGGGCATGATTGCCTCCTTAGACGCTTTTTACTTTTGGTTGGAGTCCCGGTCACACCGCATGACCCCGGACTCGCGTTGCACGCTGCTCCGTGATGCCTGCAAGCACAATGATACGGATCAAAGGGTCAGTGGCGCTGATAGAATTGGACCAACCGCGGCTCCCGGCGTTTGTCCGCTTCGGGTCGATCTTGCCGATCATCTTGCGCTCGCGAATGGCATCGCCGACCGGATTGAGGTCGGCGCGGTGCCGGTTCGTCAGCCGCCGCGCTGCACAAATCATCCATGCCTCAAGCCTGGCGTGCTGTCTTCAGCCGCTCGACGATGCTGCCCAGGATGCCTTTGGGCAAGAAGATGATGAAGACGACCAGCAGCACGCCATAGACGAGATTGTCCCAGCCGACCGCCCTGGTGCCGAAGCCGATGCGCAGCACTTCCGCCAGCAGGATGGTGATGACGGCCCCGACCGTCGGCCCGAGCGACATATAGAGGCCGCCGACGATGACAGCGAAAACCATCTGCAGGGATACCGAGATGCCGCTCACGGTGTCGGGAGAAATGAACATCTGGTATTGGCAGTAGAGCGCGCCGGCGAGCGACGTCATCAGCGCCGAGATCACCGTGATCTTGAGCTTTTCCATCGTCACGTTGACGCCGGCCGCGGCGGCGGCGTCCTCATCCTCGGAGATCGCCTCGAGCGCATGGCGATCCATGCTGCCGTCGACCCAGCGCCAGATCACAAGGCCGAGTGACCAGACCCCGAGCGCAATCAGATACCAGGTCAGCTTGTCGTCGAATTGCAACGCCAGCAGATGGCTGCCCCTGGTCCGGTCAGGCGTGTAGCCGAGCGAGCCGCCGGTATAGTCGCGCGTCGCGGTGATGACCTGCAGGACGATTCCCGACAGCGCCAGGGTGACCAGCACGAAATAATGGCCGGTGATGCGGAAGCGGAAACACGGATACGCCACGATGACGGCCAGCAGCGCCGCAGCGGCCATCGCGATGGGAATGCCCAGCCACGGCGAGACGCCGAGGTGGTTCCACAGCAGCGCCGTCACATAGGCACCGACGCCCATGAACCCGCCATGACCCAGCGAGACCAGACCGAAGCGCCCCATCATCGACCACGACGTATAGGCGAAGGACCAGATCAGGATCAGGATCAGGATATGCAGATGGTAGGGTTCGCGATAGACGAACGGCAGCGCGATCAGCGCCGCGCCGGCAATCCAGGGCAGGAGTTGACGAGCGGTCACGAGCGCCTCGCCAGCAGCCCGGCAGGCCGGATAAACATCATGACGATGAAGAAGGCGAACGCCAGCACATAACCCCACTCGAGATCGGAAAACAGTCCGCCGAGCGAAATGATTTCAGCAAATACAAACGCCGCCACGAATCCGCCCACGAAATTGCCCAGCCCTCCCAGCACGCAAATCAGGAAGGTGATCGGTCCGAACGACAGGCCGACGAACGGATGGATGTCGTATTGCAGCACCAGCAGGCAGGACGCGAGGCCGGCGAGCGCGCCACCCAACGCCGAGGTGATGAGATAGATACGGCGCGTATCGACGCCCATCAACGCCATGATCCGGCGATCCTGCGAGATGGCGCGGATCGCGGTGCCGATATAGGTTTTCTTCATGAAGAAATAGACCAGCAGCATGCCGATAAGGGCGGCGGCGAAGGCCAGCAGGCGCGAATAACTGAAATGCATCTCGCCCAATTTCAGCACCGGCATGCGGATGCCGAGGTTGCGGAAGTCGATGCCGAACGCGACGGTGGCGAAGCTTTGCAGCACGAACAGCACGCCGCCGGTGGCAAGCAGCTGGTTGATCGGCGGCGCCGAGAGCAGCGGCGCGATCACCAGCAGATGCAATAGCGCCCCGAGGGCAGCGACCAGCAGGATCGTGAGCGGCGCCGCGGCGTAATAGGGTAACCCGAAGTACTGGACCATATAATACATGCCGTACATGCCGATCATGACAAGTTCGGCGTAGCAGATCCACGTCACATCAATGACGCCGAAGATCAGGTTCAACCCAAGCGCCAGCAGTGCCAGCACGCCGCCGAGCAGGATGCCGTTCACCACGGCTTCGAGCAGGTAGATGTCGAAAATATCCGTCATCGTTTCACCCAACCCCCAAAATCCTAAACTCCAAGATAGGCTTGCCGGATCGTGTCGTTGGCCAGCATCTCGCTCGACCTGCCCGAGGCGCGGATCGTACCTGCCTCCAGCAGGTAGGCTCGATCAACCACGCGCAGGACCTGCTGCACGTTCTGCTCGACGATCAGCACGGTCAGACCGCCCGCGCGGATTCGCCTTACCAACTCGAAGACCTGCTGAACGACGACCGGCGCGAGACCGGCAGAGGGTTCGTCGAGCAGCAGCAATTTCGGATCTGACATCAGCGCGCGGCCAATGGCGCACATCTGCTGCTCGCCTCCCGACATGGTGCCGGCAAGCTGGTTGCGGCGTTCCTTCATGCGGGGAAAAAGGTCGAACACAAATGCCAGCCGCTCGGCGTAGCGGGCCCGCGCCTCCGGCATGAAGGCGCCCATCTTGAGGTTATCCGCCACCGTCAGACGCGGGAACAGCCGGCGGTTCTCCGGCACGTGGGCGATGCCGAGACTGACGATGCGATGTTCCGGCGTTTTCAGAACGTCGACGCCCTCCATCGAAATCGCGCCCGCGCGAGGCCGGATCAGGCCGGAGATCACCCGCATCAGGGTGGTCTTGCCGGCGCCGTTGGGGCCGATGACGCCCACCGCCTCACCGGCCTTGACCTCGAGGCTGATGCCGAACAGCGCCTGGAAGGTTCCGTAGCCCGCATCGACCGATTTCATCTCAAGCATATGCGCCTTCCCGCTAACGACGTGCTTTGGCGGCCGCGGCCTGGGTCGCATCGGCGTCGGTGCCGAGATAAACCTCGACCACCCGCGGGTCGCTCGATACCTCGCTTGGCAACCCTTCCGAAATCTTCTCGCCGTGATCCAGCACCATCACGCGGTCAACCACGCGCATCAGCACGCCCATGATGTGCTCGACCCAGATGATGGTGATGCCAAGCTCGTCGCGAATCTTGCGCAGCATGTCGGCCGCCTGGTCCATCTCGGTGTCATCGAGACCGCCCAGACTTTCGTCGGCCAGAAGCAGTTTCGGTCCGGTCGCCAGCGCCTTGGCAAGCTCCAGCTTCTTCAGGCCGGCCGCACCCAAGCCCTCGACGCTGGCTGCGCGGTCGGTCGGCAGGCCGACGATGGCCAGCGCGCGCTCCGCTGCCTCCTCGGCCTTTGAGCGGCTGTGCCGGCCCTGCCCGAAGTAACCGGCCAAGGCAACATTGTCGAACATCGTCAGGCGATGGAACGGTCGCGGGATCTGGAAGGTCCGGCCGATGCCGCGATTGATGATACGGTGCGGCGCGAGACCCGAGATTTCCGTCCCGGCGAATTGGATCGAGCCCGCCGACGGCGAGAGTGTGCCCGAGAGCATGTTGAAAATCGTGCTCTTGCCCGAGCCGTTCGGACCGATCAGGCCGAGAATCTCGCCCTGATCGACCCTGAACGACACCTTGTTGACGGCCGTGAATCCGCCAAACCGCTTGACCAGGCCCTCGACTACCAGCACGGCGGTACCTTCCGTCGATGAGGAGCCACCTATTTGTAGCTGTAGGTCGTGCCCGCCGGCAGCGGCAGTACGGCCTCGCGTTGTGCCTGGCTCTTCGGCCACACCACATACGACTTGTCGTCGACATACTGGATGATGACCGGGAACGAGCGCTCGTTCTGCCCGGCCATGGCGGTGCCCTCACCGTAGAATTTGACGCCGAAGCCCAGCATGGTGCCGCCCTCGGGGATGTCAGTTTCGAGCGCGGCCTTGCGCAACGCATCAGGATCGACGCCGCCGTATTTCTTGATCGCCCTCGGCAGCACGTCGTTCAGGAAGACGTAGGTGTTCGAGGCGGCAATGCCGACATGGGCGGAGCGGATGGCGACGCCCGGCTTCAGCTTGTCGAACTCCTCGCCCACTGTCTTGATGACCGGCGGCAGCTTCGGATCCATGGTCTTCTGGTTGGCAAGCCAGATCGAGATCGGATCGGTGTTGAAGATATAATTCGCATCGCCGCCGAGGCCTTCCTTCAGCTTCTCGTACACGCCATAGCCCGCACCATGACCCATCAGGGCGCCGAATTTGAGCCCCTGCTCGCGCGCCTGCCGCAGCAACAGCGTAATGTCGGGATTGTAGCCGGTGTGGAAGATCACGTCGGGCCGGGCACGCTTCAGTTTGGTCACCAGCGCGGAGAGATCGGGCGCGGTCGCGGAATACCCTTCCTTCAGCACCACATTGAAGCCGGCCTTCTTGGCGCCGGCCTCGTTGCCCTTCGCCACGTCGACGCCGTAGGCGCCGTCCTCGTGGATGATGGCAACACGCAAGTCCTTCGGCTCCTTTCCGAACTTGGCGACGGAATTCTGGGCGATGAAGTCCATCGTCATCAGGCCGAACTGGTCGCCGCTCGCCTGCGGGCGGAAGACATATCTGTAATTCTTGTTCTCGAACACGCCGGAGGAAATACAGGTGGTCATCCACATGAATTTCTTGAGCTGCTCGACACGGGCGGCCACCGGGACGCATTGCGCCGAAGAAAAGAAGCCGAGCAGCAGGTCGACCTTTTCCTGCTCGAGCAGGCGCACCGACTCGTTGATCGCAACATCCGGCTTGCTCTGGGCGTCGGCATAGACCGCCTCGACCTTGTAGCCTTCGACCCCGGTCTTGCTGAACTGGTCGAGCATGATCTTGGCGCCGAGATATTCGAGCTCCGACCCGCCGCCGGCGAGCGGCCCGGTCAGGTCGAAAATCACGCCGATCTTGATTTTCTTTTCCTGGGCCTGGGCGGAAACCGCCACGCCCAGCACCGCCACCGCGGCAATGATCCCCCCGAGCAGGCGGGCAGTCTTACGCACCGGCATCGAAACCTCCCTGGAAAATTATGCATTGCGTTTTTGGTTCTTGTTGAGGGGCATCACACGGGCAGGGTCGACCGATGTCAAGCGCCTTGCGTCCGTCCCCCTCCGTCGGAAAGTCGAACATCGCACCACCGGGTTGTCCGGGCATCCGAAGAACGCTGCGCGGGAATGTGATCGCCGGACGTTGGGAAAGCGCTGAAATCCGCTAGCTGTGAAACTTCAGGCCGTCGACGATCTTGTCGATCACCTTGCGCTCGGCGCGCATGGCAAGGCCGACCAGATTGAGATCGGCGCGGATCACCGCCCTCACCGCCTCGCGGTTGGCGGCATCGTGCGTGGTCCTGAACATGTCCTCGGTGTAGACGGCGGGCTTTACGTTGCGCGCCAGCGCCCGCTCCAGTGCACGCGTCAGCGCCGGCCGGTCGGCGCCATAGATCAGGATCGGCTGGCCGATCAGCGACAGGTATTGGGTGCCGGAACCGTCGACGTAGGGCTCGCCGATGCATTCCGGAAACGCCGCCGCGATGCCGCCGGCCAGGAAACAGGCGACGTTCAGCTTCTGCCACGCTTCGAGGTCGGCGCGGATCACGACCGCGATCTTGGTGTCGAATTGCATGATTGGCTCCGGTGTGACGGCGTCATTCCGGGAGGGTCCGGAGGAATCCAGAAGTTTGTGGGCACGAGATAACGAGATCAGCCCCGCTGCGCATCCGCCAGCGCCTGCGGCGTGTCGATATCGAGGAACGCGCCATGGCCCTCGACCGGGACTTCCGCTACCGCCTCGCTGTGCCTGTTGATCAGATGGCGGGCGCCGATATCGCCGTCGAGCGTCATCAACTCGTTGAAGAAGCGTCGCGACCACAGCACCGGATTGCCCCGCCGGTTGTCGCTGACGGGCACCGCGATCAGATTGCCGCGGTCAGGCGCAAAGGCTTCGATCAGCCGGTCGATCAGATGCGCCGATATCAGGGGCATATCGCCAAGGCAGATCACGGCGCCGTCGGCATGATCAGGCACCGCCGCGATGCCGGCCTTGACGGAGCTGGCGAGGCCCTCGGCGAAATCGGGATTGTGCACGAACGTCACCTCAAGTCCCCGCAACGCCTTCGCGACCTCGTCGGACTGGTGACCGGTGACGACGATCACGCCCTTCGCTTTCGAGGCCAGCGCCTGCTCGGCGACGATGCGCACCAGCGGCTTGCCGCCGAGTTCGGCCAACAGCTTGTTGGGACCGCCCATCCGGGTCGAGCGGCCGGCCGCAAGGATGACCGCGGCCACACTGCGGTTGCCGTCCGTGCCGAGATTCTCGCGGGGCTGGGGCCGCGTCACGATCTCCATCAGCAATCCGCCGACGCCCATGCCGGTGAGTTCGGCGCGCGTGACCTTGAGGCCTGCGAGCAGACGCATCAGCACCCAGTCGAAACCGTTCTCGACCGGGGAGCGCGCGCAGCCCGGCGCGCCCAGCACCGGCACGCCGCCGGCATTGCCGATCAAGAGCAGGTTTCCGGGATCGACCGGCATGCCGAAATGCTCGATGGCCCCGCCAATGCCCGAGATCGCCGCCGGAATCACGTCACGCCGGTCGGCGATCGCCGACGCCCCGAATACAATCACCAGCTCCGCGCCGAGCCCGAGCAGCTCCTTGATCGCGGCCTTGAGCGCGGCCTCGTCATGCGGCACGCGTCGCTCGGCCACGATGGTGGCGCCGGCGGGAGCCAGCCGCTCCGCCGTCACCCGCAGGGTCTTCTCCACCACCTTCGGCGCCAGCCCCGGCAGCAAGGTCGAGACGATGCCGACGCGCTTGATGACGTATGGTGCGATCCGCAGCGCCCCGCCGCTGGCGGCCAGCACCGCAGCATCGCGCAATTTCGCTTCAACCCCGAACGGAATGAGTTTTACGGTGGCGACCATCTCGCCTTCGACGACCGGCTTGAAAGCGGCAAGGGTGGCGAAGGTGATGGCTTCATCGACGTCGTTGATGCGGTCGACCCTGGCGCGGTCCACCACCAGCACGCCGGCCCTGGCCGCGAACAGATTGGCGCGACCGGTGAAGGCGCGCTCGACATTCACGCCATCGCCGGCGACGGCCCGCGCGATGCTGCCGGCGGCGACATCCTCGGAGACATCGCCGTCTTCGAGCCGCACCACCACGATTTCCCTGACCCCGGCACGGTCCAGCGCCTCGACCTCGGCGGGACCGATCGTGGTGCCTTTTTTCAACACCAGCGATCCCTGACGCAGGGTGTGAACGGTGACGCCGCCAATCGCGTCCTTTGGACTGGCGGGGCCGAACTTCATGCCGCAGCCTCTTTGGCTTCGTTCGGCAACCGCAGCTGCGCGGTGATCTCGGCCATGATCGCGACCGCGATCTCCGCCGGCGACACCGCGCCGATCGGCAAGCCGATCGGGGCGTGAATGCGGGCGATGTCGGAATCCTTTGCGCCTTGCGCCTTCAGGCGTTCGCCACGCCTGGCGTGGGTCTTTCGCGAGCCCAGCGCGCCGATATAGAAGCAGTCGCGCTGGAAGGCATGCAGCAGCGCCGGATCGTCGATCTTGGGATCGTGCGTCAGCGCCACGAAGGCGGTGTAGTGATCGATATTGAGCGGCGGCAGCGCCACGTCAGGCCATTCGGCGATCAGCGGCACGTCGGGAAACCGCTCCGGGCTGGCAAAGGCGGTGCGCGGATCGACTACCGTGACGTCGTAGTCCAGCGAGCGCGCCAGCGGCGCCAGCGCCTGGCTGATGTGAACCGCGCCGACGATGACGAGCGTTGCGGTCGGCGCATAGACATTGAGAAACAGCTTCTTGCCGCCGGCCTCGATCATGCCGCTCTTGCCCATGCGCAACTGTTTTGAAAGTTCGGCGCCAAGCGGATCGGCGGCAATGTCGCTGGCCTTCACCAGCCGCTGCTCGCCACTGGCGGTATCGGTGACCACGATCACCGGCCGCCGCGCGGCGCGTTCGGCATTGACTTCTGTCAAGCGTCTCGAGCTTCACGACTCAGCCGACTTTCTCGACAAACACCCGGATGGTGCCGCCGCAGGACAGGCCGACATTCCACGCGGTCTCGTCGGCGACGCCGAATTCGAGCATCTTCGGTTTGCCGCTGGCGATCACGTCCAGCGCTTCGGTGACGACCGCGCCCTCGACGCAGCCACCCGAGACCGAGCCCAGAAACGTGCCGTCATCGTTGATCACGAGGCTCGAGCCCGCCGGCCGCGGCGCCGAGCCCCAGGTTTCGACCACGGTGGCGAGCGCGACGCCGTGGCCGGCCTTCTGCCAGTCCTCGGCCGCCTTGAGAATATCCTCGTCGCGATTGAGCATGGGAGCCTCTTTCAAGCTGCGGATCTGGTCAGGCTGCGGTGATGCGGCGCAACTCCGAGGAGAGTGCCGCTATCAGCCCCTCGATCGAACTCAAATTATGCACCGGGCGGAATTCGTCAACGTGCGGCAGCATCATTTTGATGCCCTGCGCCTTGGCCTCGAAGCCGCCATAGCGCAGCAGCGGATTGAGCCAGATCAGGCGGCGGCAGGAGCGGTGCAGCCGGTCCATCTCGAACGCCAGCCGGCTGTCTGCCTCGCGCTCCAGCCCGTCGGAGATCAGAAGCACGATCGCGCCCTGCCCGAGCACCCGCCGGCCCCACAATTTGTTGAAGGTGTGCAGCGAGGTCGCAATCCGGGTGCCGCCGGCCCAGTCCTCGACCGTCGACGAGCAGCTCGCCAGCGCCTCGTCGGGATCGCGCGCCCGCAAGCGCGCGTCACATTGGTCAGCCGGGTGCCGAACAGGAATACCGATACCCGCTTGCGCGCATCGGTGATGGCATGGAGGAAATGCAGGAACAGCCGGGTATATTCGCTCATCGAGCCGGAGATATCGAGCAGCGCCACGATCGGCGTCGGCTTGTCGATCCGCCCGAGCCGACGGATATCGATGATGTCGCCGCCGGTGCGCAAGGACCCGCGCAGGGTGCGGCGCATGTCGAGCCGCAAGCCGCGCGCGTCGGGCTGATAGCGGCGGGTGCGCAATTCGGCCTGCGGCAGTTTCATCTGCGCGATGGCGCGGGTGACCTGCGCGATTTCGGCAGCGCTCATCTGCGCGAAATCCTTCTTCTGCAGCACTTCCTTGTCGGACACCGAGAGCCTGAGCTCCTGCTCCTGGGCCTGCGGCGTTTCGCTGATGTGGGGCTGCGACAGCGCCTCCTGGACGCGGCGCGAGGCCGGCGTCGGCTTTTTCCTGGCGTGATCCGGCAGCGGCACCGAATCCAGCATGTGCTTCCAGTCCTCGGCGGCGCGGAAGAACAGGTCGAACGCCTGCGCGAAGATCAGCGCGTGCTCGTGGCGCTTGACGAAGATCGCCTCCAGCGTGGTGAAGACATCGGCGCGGTTGCCGATCTCGATCACCTGCAGCGCGTTCAGCGCATCGATCACCGCGCCGGGACCAACCGGAAGCCCGGCGGCGCGCAGCGCGCGGGCAAAGCCGATGACGTTGTCGGCCATTTGGCCGGTCGGGGGGTTAGAGGTGATCGATGGCCATCGGACAACCCGGGTTTTCACGCCGTCATTCCGGGATGGTGCGTTAGCACCAGACCCGAATCTCGAGATTCCGGGTTCACGCTTCGCGCGCCCCGGAATGACGGGCTATTGTAGCGCGCGAACTAATTCTCGCTGGTCGCCTCTTTCAAAACCTTCTGCAGCGTGTCGCCCTGCATCCGCGCGATGTCGTCCTGGTATTTCAGCAGCGCGCCGAGCGTGTCGCCGACCACCTGCGGCGTCAGCGAGCGGGCGTCGAGCTCGGTCAGCGCGGTGGCCCAATCGATGGTCTCGGCGACACCCGGCGACTTGTAGAAATCCTGCTCGCGCAGCGCCTGCACGAAGCTGACCACCTGCTGCGACAATTTCGCTGAAATGCCGGGCACGCGCGATTTGACGATCGCAAGCTCGCGCTCGGCACTGGGATAATCCACCCAGTGATAGAGACAGCGGCGCTTCAGCGCGTCGTGAATTTCGCGGGTGCGGTTCGAGGTGACGATGACGATCGGCGGTTGCGGCGCCTTGACGGTGCCGAGTTCGGGGATCGTGACCTGGAAGTCACGAGAGAATTTCCAGCAGATACGCTTCGAACGCCTCGTCGGCGCGGTCGAGTTCGTCGATCAGGAGCACCGGGGCGCCGGCGACATCCGGTTCCAGCGCCTGCAACAGCGGTCGCTTGATCAGATAGCGTTCGGCGAAAATGTCGGACGACAACTGGTCGCGATCGGTCTCGCCGGCGGCTTCGGCGAGCCGGATCGCGATCATCTGCGCCGCGCTGTTCCACTCATAGACCGCGGAGGCGACGTCCAGCCCTTCATAGCACTGCAGCCGGATCAGCTTGCGCCCCAGCGCCGCCGACAAGACCTTGGCGATCTCGGTCTTGCCGACACCGGCCTCGCCTTCCAGAAACAGCGGCCGGCCCATGCGCAGCGCCAGATACGTCACCGTGGCCAGCGAGCGCTCGGCGAGGTAGCCGCGCGAGGACAACAGCTCGAGCATGGCATCGACGGACGTAGGCAGCGCCGATGCAGTCATGGGAGAGCCAGTCTTGATGCAGCCTGGAATTGGCAATGTCACGCTTTGCCGGTCGCGGCTTCGACGGCGCGGCGCGCCATCACCGCGATCAGATGCGCGCGATATTCGGCGCTGCCGTGCAGGTCGCTGTTCAGGCCGTCCGCGGGCACCGTCAAACCGTCGAGCGCCTTCGGCGAGAAGCGCTTCTTCAGGGCTTCCTCGAACGCGGTGACGCGGAACACGCCTTCGGAGCCGGCGCCGGTGACGGCCACGCGCACGTCCGACGGACGCTTGGCCACGAACACGCCGACCAGCGCGTAGCGCGAGGCCTGGTTGCGGAATTTGACATAGGCCGCCTTCTTCGGCACCGGGAACATCACCCTGGTGATGATCTCGTCGCTCTCCAGCGCCGTCGTGAACAGCCCCTGAAAGAACTCTTCGGGCTTCAGGCGGCGCTTGTTGGTGACGATGGTCGCGCCGAGCGCGAGGCAGGCGGCGGGATAATCGGCGGTCGGGATCGTTGTTGGCGAGCGAGCCGCCGATGGTGCCCTTGTGGCGTACCGCGGGATCGCCGATCAGGCCGGCGAGTTCGGCCAGCGCCGGGATCGCCTCGCCGACGATCGGCCGAGGTCGCGACCTCGGCGTGGGTGTGCGGTGGCGCCGATGACCAGCGAACGGCCCTTCATCTCGATGCCGTCGAGCCCCTCGATGTGGGAGAGGTCGACCAGATGCGGCGGGCTGGCGAGCCGCTGCTTCATGACCGGCATCAGGGTGTGGCCGCCGGCGATCACCTTGGCGTCTTCGTTCTTGACCAGCAGATTGGCGGCCTGCCGCACGGTCGCCGGACGATGATATTTGAATTCGTACATGAGCTATTCCTGATCGCCGTGCGGTGATGTCGGTTATGCGAGATCGGAGTTCGCCATCGCCTTGGCGCCGGCCGCGATCGACTGAACGATGTTCTGGTAGCCGGTGCAGCGGCAGAGATTGCCTTCGAGTTCCTCGCGGATGGTGTGGTCGCTGAGATCGTGACCCTTGCGGTGCACGAGATCGACCGCGGTCATGATCATGCCGGGCGTGCAGAAGCCGCATTGCAGGCCGTGATGCTCGCGGAACGCCTCCTGCATCGGATGCAGCGGCGCACCGTCGGCGGCAAGCCCCTCGATGGTCCTGACCTCGTGTCCGTCGGCCATCACCGCAAGCGTGGTGCAGGATTTGACCGCCTTGCCGTCGAGATGCACGACGCAGGCGCCGCATTGCGAGGTGTCGCAGCCGACATGGGTGCCGGTCAGCCGCAGATTCTCGCGCAGGAACTGCACCAGAAGCGTCCGGGGGTCGACATTGGCGTTGACGGGATTACCGTTCACGATCAGGGAAATCTTGGCCATTCAGCACTCTCTTCGCCTGCGCTGCTGCATTGCAACGGCAGCACAGTCATTAAATTCATTTCAGGGCCATAATATGGGCCATCCCGGCAATGAGCAACCTCGCCTTGGCATAGCCTGATATGACCTGGCGGCACTAGCCTTTTCGGAATGTCAGCCCTGCACCGCCTTGGCGAAATTCGCAAAAAACTCATCGGCCAGTTTCTTGGCCGAACCGTTGATCAGCCGCTGACCGAGCTGGGCCAGCTTGCCGCCGATCTGCGCCTCGACATCGTAGCGTCAGCAGCGTGCCGCCGTCCTTGTCGGCCAGCGCCACCGTCGCGCCGCCCTTGGCGAAGCCGGCGACACCGCCCTCGCCTTCGCCCGATATCTTGTAGCCATTGGGCGGATCGAGATCGCTCAGCGTCACCCGCCCCTTGAAGCGGGCCGACACCGGCCCGACCTTCATCTTGGCGACCGCGCGGAAACCGTTGTCCTCGGTCTTTTCCAGTTCCTCGCACCCGGGGATGCAGGCCTTGAGCACTTCCGGATCGTTCAATTTGGCCCACACCGCCTCGCGCGGCGCCGCAAGCTGAACTTCGCCGTTCATCGTCATGGCCATGGGTGCCTCCCGGATCACTCGTCGGTTGCCCCCAAGTAAAGCACGCCCGGCCCAAAAGAAAGAGCAGGGATTGAGCATGAGCGATGCATATTCGCAGCGCAGCAGGCTTGCGCTGAAGCTGGGACCCGCGCTGAAGTTTGGGCATTGGCAGCGGCTGGCCGGGATGGTTAGGTCGCGCGCATCATGGATGCGCTGGCCAGGCTCGCGCATGACGAGGAAAAAACATGCCGATGATCAATGCCGACGGTTGCCTGATCAACGTATCCGTCGAGGGCCGCGACGGCGGACCGACCCTGATGCTGTCGAATTCGCTGGGCTGCACCTTGCAGATGTGGGAGCCGCAGATGAAGGCGCTGACGCGACTGTTTCGGGTGATCCGCTATGACCGGCGCGGCCACGGCAAATCCGGCGTGCCGCCCGGGCCCTATTCGATGCGAGCGCTTCGGCCGCGATGTGCTGGCGATCCTCGACGACCTCAACATCGCGAAGGTGCACTGGTGCGGACTGTCGATGGGAGGCATGGTCGGACAGTGGCTCGGCGCCAATGCCCCGGACCGGTTCGACAGGATCATTCTCTCCAACACCGCCTGCTACTATCCGGATCCGACCAACTGGCAAAACCGCATCAAGGCGGTGAAGGAAGGCGGCATCGCGGCGGTCGCCGATACCGTTATCGCCAGCTGGCTGACGGCGGAGTTCCGCGAACGCGAACCGCAGATCACGGCGAATATGAAGGCCATGCTGACCGCCTCGCCGGTGCAGGGCTATCTGGCCTGCTGCGAGGCGCTGAGCACGCTCGATCAGCGCGAACTTCTACCTGACATCAAGAGCCCGACGCTGGTTATCGCCGGGCGCCACGACATGGCGACGCCGATCGCGGCCGGCGAGTTCATCCGCAGCCAGATTCCCGGCGCGGCGTTGACGATTCTCGACGCCGCGCATATTTCCAATGTTGAACAGCCGCACGCCTTCACCGACGCCGTGGTCGGCTTTCTGACGCAACGCTAGAGCGCCGAGCCCGGTTTCACGTTTCCGCCTCGAGAGTGTCGGGATCGCGTCACTGGTTGTAAGGAGCTGGACTCTGCCCGGGGGCCGATCCGTCTGAAGTCGTCGCTGCCAATGGTCCCGGGCTGCGCCGGACGTTCGACCAGCAATACGATCGCGGTGCCGAGCAGCATCAACAGCTCGGTCGCATGCAGCTTGAGCGCCGCGGTCTCGCCGACCTGGGAAGCCATCACCATGCTGGCAAAGCTGATCACGCTGCCGATGGCCAGCGCCATGGCGAGCGCTTCGTCGCAGCCGCCGGTCTTGCGGATCGAGGCGCGGGCGATGAAGACCAGGAAGATGGCAAAGAATGCGACCACGGTGAGCTTGCCGAGCGCCAGCAGCCAGGCGACGCGAACCGTGTTCATCGCCGCCAGTTGCAGATGATCGCTGATGAACAATCCGACCGCGATATTCGGCCGCTCATAGAGGCTGTGGATCGGCGATACCACGATCCTGAAGGCGACGATGGTCCAGGTCGGAATAAAATAGGCCGCAAGCAACGCGCCGTTGAATGAGCTGATCCGCCAGTTTGTGGACATTGTCGCTTCCCGCTTTTTCCGCAGGCCCCGAACGGGAGCGGCGGCTTTGCGGGCGAGCTAACTCGCTTAAACTGAGGCGGGCAATTTAAACCCTTTATTTACCTTAATTGCCGGGTTGGCCGGACCCCCTGTGGCTTTTTAGCGTCGTTCCGGCGTTCGCCGGGACGATGTGGTGCGCCCGAAAAGAAAAGTCCCGCCTTTCGGCGGGACCTTCCTGCGCTCGCTTTAAGTCCGGTCGGCGCTATCGGCCGCCCTTGCCCTGCTGATTGGGGTTCTGGCCCTGACGGTTCGGATCCTGCTGCTGCTGTCCGGGCTTCTGGCCGCCGCCCTGCTGCTGGCCGGGCTTCTGACCCGGGTTCTGGTTCTGCTGGCCCGGATTCTGGTTCGGGTTCGACATCGGGATCTCCCTTGCTGAACGTCACGTCCTTGTTGAACGTAACGGGGACAACAACCCGGAAATCACCGATTGGTTTCAGGGGCAGCTCCGGTTCCGTGGCGATCATTGCATGCGCGACGGCTTGCCGCCACTGTGGCGGCCGGAACCCGGAGCCCAAACAACCCCTGTACAAGCCGTGCAAGCCGCACGGGGCGCTGTTGCCGCACCGGGTTCCCGCTGTTAGAAAATGAGACGACGCGTCCGGCTGCCGGGGCCATCGCCGCGACCTACAAAAGTGGGCATTTTGCTTCGGCAAACCGGATTCCACTTTGCCGGAAAATGCTTCCAAACAACGGCGGCGCATGGACTATTTCGCCCAGCAACTGATCAACGGCATCGTCCTCGGCTCGATCTATGGCCTGATCGCCATCGGCTACACCATGGTCTATGGCATCGTCGGCATGATCAATTTTGCGCATGGCGACATTTTCATGATCGGCGGCTTCATCGCGCTGATCTCGTTTTTGATCCTGGTTTCGTTCGGCCTCACCGTCGTTCCCGTGATCCTGCTGATCGTGCTTCTGGTATCGATGGCGATTACCGCGCTTTACGGCTGGACGGTGGAACGCATCGCCTACCGGCCGCTGCGGCACTCGTTCCGCCTGGCCCCGATGCTCTCGGCGATCGGCATGTCGTTCGTGCTGATCAATTACTCGCAGATCGCCCAGGGCGCGCGGGTCAAGCCGGTTCCGCCGATCATCACCGGCGGCTACACCCTGTTCGAACAGAATGGTTTCGTGGTGCGGCTATCCAATGTGCAGATCATCGTCGTCATCACCACGATCGTGCTGCTCGCGGTCTTCAGCTGGCTGGTGGCGCGCACGCGGCTTGGCCGCGACATGCGCGCCTGCGAGCAGGACCAGACCATGGCGGCGCTGCTCGGGGTCGATGTCGACCGCACCATCTCGATGACCTTCGTGATCGGCGCCGCGCTCGCCGCGGTCGCGGGCATGATGTACCTGCTTTATTACGGCCTGGTGGATTTCTTCATGGGCTTTGTCGCCGGCATCAAGGCGTTCACCGCGGCGGTGCTCGGCGGCATCGGCTCATTGCCCGGCGCAATGCTGGGCGGGCTTTTGATCGGCCTGATCGAGACGATGTGGTCGGCGTATTTCTCGGTCGAATACAAGGACGTCGCGGCGTTCTCGATCCTGATCATCGTGCTGATCTTCCTGCCCACCGGCCTGCTCGGCCGGCCCGAAGTTGAAAAAGTTTGACGGACGACGGCGTGACAGCACCCGCCCCTGGACCAATGTCCGCGTCGCGCGCGCCCGGCATCGCATTCATCCTGAAGAAAGCCCTGATCAGCGCACTGGTTGCGCTGGTGCTGTTCTCGCTGATGATCGGTATCCGCACCGAGGCCGGACCGTCCGGACAATTGATCTACTGGACCAGGTTCGGCGATCTCGCCGCCATGGTCGCCGCCGTGTTCGGCGGCAGCATCGTCGTCGAATTGCTGCGGCAGTGGTGGGGGCCGGTCGGCACCGTCATGGTGATCCCGACCCCCGGTGCAAAGCGCGCTTGCGGTCGCGCGACGCGCGATCGCCCCGCTACTCCTGATCTTCACCTTCCTGGTGCCGGTGATTTTCTACGACCAGCGCTACATCCTCGATCTCGGCATTCTCGTGCTGACCTATGTGATGCTGGGATGGGGGCTGAACGTGGTGGTCGGCCTCGCCGGGCTGCTCGATCTCGGCTATGTCGCGTTTTACGCCGTCGGCGCCTATTCCTACGCGCTGCTGGCGACCAATTTCGGGCTGTCGTTCTGGATCTGCCTGCCGCTGGCCGGCATCCTCGCCGCATGTTGGGGCGTGATGCTGGGCTTCCCGGTGCTGCGGCTGCGCGGCGACTACCTCGCCATCGTCACCCTGGCGTTCGGTGAAATCATCCGTCTCGTCATCATCAACTGGCAGAGCCTCACCGGCGGTCCGAATGGCGTCTCGGGAATCCCGCGACCGACCCTGTTCGGCATTCCCCTCACCCCCGGCGATGACGGCCTTGCGGCAAAGCTTGGCATCGAGTTTTCACCGACCCATCGCATCGTGTTTCTGTTTTACCTGATCCTGGCGCTGGCGTTACTCACCAACTGGGTGACGATCCGGCTGCGGCGTCTGCCGATCGGCCGTGCCTGGGAAGCGCTGCGCGAGGATGAAGTCGCCTGCCGCGCGCTCGGCATCAATACCACCACTACCAAACTGACGGCGTTCGCGACCGGCGCGATGTTCGGCGGATTTGCCGGCGCGTTCTTCGCGACCCGACAGGGATTTCATCAGTCCGGAATCCTTCACCTTCCAGGAATCGGCGCTGGTGCTGGCGATCGTCGTGCTCGGCGGCATGGGTTCGCAGCTCGGCGTCGCGCTGGCGGCATTGGCCATGATCGGCGGCTTCGAGCTGTTTCGCGGTCTCGAGCAATATCGCATGCTGGTATTCGGGCTGGCGATGGTGCTGTTGATGATCTGGCGGCCGCGCGGACTGATCGGCCACCGCGCGCCGACGGTTTTCCTGCGGCACAGCCAGGAGATTTCTTCCGACCTCGTGAAAGAGGGGCACGGATGAGCGGGAAAAGCATTCTCACCGTCGATCATCTCACCATGCGCTTCGGCGGCATCGTCGCCGTCAACGACTTGTCGTTCGACGCGGAGCGGCGCAAGATCACCGCGCTGATCGGACCGAACGGCGCCGGCAAGACCACGGTATTCAATTGCATCACCGGCTTCTACAGGCCGTCCAGCGGCAGCATGCGGCTGGCGCATGACGACGGTCGCAACATCCGGCTCGAGCGGCTGAACGATTTCCGGATTTCCAAGCAGGCAAAGGTCGCGCGCACCTTTCAGAACATCCGGCTGTTTCCCGGCATGACCGCGCTGGAAAACCTGATGGTGGCGCAGCACAATGCGCTGATGCTGGCCTCGGGCCTGACCTTTCTTGGGCTGATCGGCGCGCCGAGCTGGCGGTCGGCGGAAAAGCGCGCGATCGATCAGGCAACGCTCTGGCTCGAGCGTATCGGACTGCTTGAGCGCGCCGACGATGCCGCAGGCAATTTGCCTTACGGCGATCAGCGCCGTCTCGAAATCGCGCGCGCGATGTGCACCGAACCGGCCTTGCTGTGTCTCGACGAGCCCGCCGCCGGACTGAACGCGCGCGAAAGCGCAAGCTTGAGCGAATTGCTGCTCTCGATCCGCGCCGACCATGGTGTCTCGATCCTGCTGATCGAGCATGACATGTCAGTGGTGATGGAAATTTCCGACCACGTCGTGGTGATGGATTACGGGGTGAAGATCGCCGAAGGATCGCCGCAGGACGTCCGCGACGACCCCAAGGTGATCGCGGCCTATCTCGGCGCCGACGAGGAAGAGGCCATCGCGGTGATGGAGAGCGGTACGTGACCGCGCCATCCGCGCCAATGCTTGCGATCCGCGGCCTTCGCGCCGCCTACGGCAAGATCGAGGCGCTGAAAGGCGTCGATCTCGACATCAACTCCGGCGAGATCGTCGCCCTGATCGGCGCCAACGGCGCCGGCAAGTCGACGCTGATGATGACGATCTTCGGCAAGCCGCGCGCCCGCGCCGGGCGCATCCTGTTCGACGGCCGCGATATCACTGAGGTGCCGACCCACGAGATCGCGCGGCTGCGCATCGCGCAGGCACCGGAAGGCCGCCGGATTTTCCCGCGCATGAGCGTCGGCGAGAACCTGCAGATGGGCGCCGACGCCACCGACAGCGGCGAAGCCGAGCGCGCCGCCGGGCTGGAACGTGTCTTCGCGCTGTTTCCCCGGCTCAAGGAGCGCATGACCCAGCGCGGCGGCACCCTGTCCGGCGGCGAACAGCAGATGCTGGCGATCGGCCGCGCCTTGATGAGCCGCCCGCGCCTGTTGATGCTGGACGAACCCTCGCTGGGGCTGGCTCCGCTGATCGCGCGCCAGATTTTCGACGCAATCCGGACCCTCAACCGGCAGGACGGCCTCACCGTGCTGATCGTCGAGCAGAACGCCAATCACGCGTTGCGGCTGGCCCATCGCGGCTATGTCATGGTCAACGGCCTGATCACCCTTCAGGGAACCGGCGCCGAACTGCTGCAGCGCCCGGAAATCCGCGCCGCCTATCTGGAAGGCGGAAGGCGGGGGTAGGGTTCGTCATTCCGGGGCGCGCCAGCGCGAACCCGGAATCCCGTGCCGATAACATCTGGATTCCGGGTCCGCTCGTTCCCCTCGCGTCCCGGAATGACGATCCCAGGCTAAAATTTGCCGATGACTTCACGGCAAAATCAGCCGACAATGGCCGCGATTTTCGACCCCGGCTTGCCCGGCACTTCCCGTAGCGATCTACCCGCGAGGACCTCTCATGAAATCACTCAAGCTCATCGGCCTGGCATTGGGCGCGTCGTTTGCACTTTCGACGGCGGCGCTGGCGCAGGACATCACCATCGCAGTGGCGGGCCCGATGACGGGCGGCGAATCCGCGTTCGGCCGGCAGATGAAGAACGGCGCCGAACAGGCGATTGCCGATCTCAACGCCGCCGGCGGCCTGCTTGGCAAGAAGCTGGCGCTGGACATCGAGGACGACGCCTGTGATCCCAAGCAGGCGCGTTCGGTGGCGGAAAAGATCGCCAGCGCGAAAATCCCGTTCGTCGCCGGCCACTATTGCTCGTCGTCGTCGATCCCGGCGTCGGAAGCCTATGCCGACGGCAACGTGCTGCAGATCACGCCGGCTTCCACCAATCCGCTGTTCACCGAGCGCAAGCTGTGGAACGTGGCGCGCGTCTGCGGCCGCGACGACCAGCAGGGCCTGGTCGCGGCGCAATACATTGCGAAGAATTACAAAGGCAAGAATGTCGCCATCCTCAACGACAAGACCACCTACGGCAAGGGCCTCGCCGACGAGACCAAGAAGGCGCTGAACAAGGCCGGCTTCACCGAAAAGATGTTCAAGTCCTACAACAAGGGCGACAAGGATTTTAACGCCATCGTGTCGCGCCTCAAGCGCGACAACATCGATCTCGTCTTTGTCGGCGGCTATCATCAGGAATCGGGATTGATCCTGCGCCAGATGCGCGACCAGGGTCTCAAGACCGTGTTGATGGCCGGCGATGCGCTGGCCGACAAGGAGTACGCCTCGATCACCGGACCGGCCGGCGCAGGCACCCTGTTCACCTTCGGCCCCGACCCGCGCAACAAGCCGACCGCCAAGGCCATCGTCGAGAAGTTCAAGGCCAAGAACATCGATCCCGAAGGCTACACGCTCTACACCTACGCCGCGATCCAGGTCTGGTCGCAGGCGGCCAAGAAAGCCGGCACCACCGATCCGAAGAAGGTCATGGATGCGATCAAGGGCGGCGGCGCGTGGGATACAGTGATCGGCCCGATCGAAATCGACGCCAAGGGCGACATCAAGCAGATCGACTATGTCGTCTACAAATGGGACGACAAGGGCAACTATGTCGAGATCAATCCGAAGGGGTCGTAGGGGCTTGGAGAAATTCGGCACTGCCTAACAACGTCATTGCGAGCGCAGCGAAGCAATCCATGTCGCAGGATTCGGTGGCAATGGATTGCTTCGTCGCTTCGCTCCTCGCAATGACGGAGTGTTTATGGGCGCTTTGAAAAATCTTCTCACCGATATATCAGGCGTCCGCGTCGGTCACGCCGATGACAAGGCGCTCGCCTCCGGCGTCACGGCGGTGATTTTCGACAGGCCGGCGGTAGCGGCGATCGACGTGCGCGGCGGCGGGCCCGGCACCCGCGAGGGCGCGCTGCTCGATCTTGCCAACACCGTGGAGCGGATCGACGCCATCGCGCTCGGAGGCGGCTCGGCATTCGGGCTCGAGGCTGGCGGAGGGGTGCAGGCCTGGCTCGCCGAACAGGGCCGCGGCTATGTGGTGCGCGGCGCGGTGATACCGATCGTGCCCGGCGCGATCATGTTCGATCTCCTGAACGGCGGCGACAAGGCCTGGGGCCGCTTCGCGCCCTACCGCGATCTCGGTTATGCCGCGGCGGCCGCGGCGGGTGAGACTTACGCGCTCGGCAGTGCCGGCGCCGGGCTCGGCGCCACCACGGCGAATTTCAAGGGCGGACTCGGCTCGGCGTCGGCGGCGACGCAGGCCGGCGTCCGGGTCGCTGCGCTTGCGGTGGTCAATGCGGTCGGCACCGTCACGGTCGGCGACGGCCCGTGGTTCTGGGCGGCGCCGTTTGAAATCGGCGGCGAGTATGGCGGGCGCGGATTGCCGCCGTCATTTACGCCGGACATGCTGGCGATGCGCATCAAGGGAGGCGCTGCCGCAACATCCGTGGAGAACACCACGCTGGCGGTCGTCGTCACCGACGCCGAGCTGACAAAACCTCAGGCCCGGCGGCTCGCGATGATCGCGCAGACCGGGTTTGCGCGGGCAATCTATCCGGTGCACGCCCCGACGGACGGCGACGTGCTGTTCGCCGCCGCTACCGGCGAAAAGCCGGTCGATCCGATGGCCGGCCTCACCGAACTCGGCATGGTCGCCGCCAATGTGGTGGCCCGCGCCATCGCGCGCGGGGTCTATACGGCGGCCGCACTGCCCTTCCCCGGCGCGCTGCCGGCATGGAAGGATCGGTTCGGCTAGCTAGCGGCGATCGGTCCGCTAAATCCGTTTTCAGACGTTGAGCGAGAGCGAGGCGATTGCCCCGGAGGAAATCGCCTGCGCCTCGCGTTGAATCATCTGCTCGATGAAATTGTAGGACGACGTCGCGCCAGAGGATGATGTCGTCGCCGGCGGCGAGGTCATCGTCACCTTTGATCCGTCGGCATAGGTCACCGACGTCGTGGTCGAGCCGTCGCTGTTGGTGACCGCGGTCGAGGACGCGCCGCTCAGCGCCTGCAGCAACGGATCGGAGTTCGATCCGCCGGTACCGGAGCTTGATCCGCTGGCGCCAGCGGCGGCGCCGGATCCGTCGGAATCGGCGACATGATGATGATGGTGATGGTGACCCTTGCCGCTCCCGAGCGCCGACGACATTTCGTCGGGGCTCACCGAGCCGTCGCCGTTCTTGTCCATCTTGCTGAACACGTCGTCGGCCTGCGCGATGTTGGTGCCGCCGGCGCCGAGCGCGTTTTCAAATTCCGATTTGCTGATCAGGCCGTCGCCGTTGCTATCGAGCTGCGAGAACAGGTCCTTCAGCGCGTCCGATCGGCTGGTCGATGCCGGCGTGGTTGTTGCCGTCGATGACTGGTCTTGCGCCGCAAGCAGCGCGCTCATGGTGGCCGGCGACAGCTGCGAACATCCGTTGGGGCCGGGAGCCGGAGCCGAGCTTCCCGAAGGCGCGGAGCTGCTTGCGATGTCGAACGGGTTGGTCGGGCTCTGGCTGAGGCCGGTGGTTTGCGGAGACGACGATTTCGGTGTGGTCAGCGACTGCAGGGCGTCCAGCAGGGACGACGCGGCGCCAAGAGCAAACAGCATAGCGAGAACTCCGACAATGCCGCATAGCGCGGCCCTTACCTTCGAGCAAGGATCAGCAAACGCCGTGCCATCGCAAAAAACCCAATAAAATTCGGCTTTTCTGCGCCAGGAAGGCTCCGTCGGCCCCGGCAATTGATGCCGCCAACGGCAGAATTTTCCGGCCTCGATACGCCGGTTTGCCCGCATTGCCCCCGGGCTTTGCGCGTGTTACGCGAAACCCGTTCGCACGCATCGAAACTGGCTTTCGGAAAGCGCACATGTCCCAGCAATTCATGTCCCGCCCCCTCGTCATCGCGCCGTCGATCCTGGCTTCCGATTTCGCCAGACTGGGGGAAGAGGTCCGCGCCGTCGATGCCGCGGGCGCCGACTGGATCCATCTCGACGTCATGGACGGGCATTTCGTTCCCAACATTTCCTACGGCCCCGACGTCATCAAGGCGATGCGCCCGCATACCAGGAAGGTATTCGATGCTCATCTGATGATCTCGCCCTGCGACCCCTATCTCGAAGCTTTTGCAAAGGCCGGCTGCGATCACATCACGGTGCATGCCGAGGCAGGTCCCCATCTGCATCGCTCGCTGCAGGCGATCCGCGGGCTCGGCAAGAAGGCCGGCGTCTCGCTCAATCCGGGCACGCCGATCTCGGCCATCGAATATGTGATCGACATGATCGATCTGGTGCTTGTCATGTCGGTCAACCCCGGCTTCGGCGGCCAGGCTTTTATTCCGTCCGCGCTCGGCAAGATCGGGGATTTGCGCGCGATGACCGCGGGCAGGCCGATCGACATCGAGGTCGATGGCGGCGTCGGCCCGGATGTCGCCGGCCAGCTTGCCGCCGCCGGCGCCAATGCCTTCGTCGCCGGCTCGGCGGTGTTTAAAGGCGGCACGATGGAAGCCTATAAGGCGAATATTTCCGCGATCCGCAATGCGGCGGCGCTGGCACGCGGGGAAGCGGTCTAGCCGGCTCTGGTCAAATGAAGCGCCGGCCAATCGCGAGCGCGCCACCGAAAGCGCAGGCATCATGGCTCTTGAAATCTTCACGTTGCAGGAGCGCCCCGATCTCCGGCCGCTGATTTTCGCCGCCGAACTGCAGTCGGTGTGGCCGGAATTCGCCAGGCACGATGCGACAGCAGACCTGTATTATGGACCATCGATGCTGGATCGCTATCTCGACTTATGCTTTCGCCGCCATGATCGACGGCAAGGTCGTCGGGCGCGCATTCAGCGTGCCGTTTGCCTTCAACATCGAGGGTCGCACCGAACTTCCCGATGGCGGCTGGGACCAGGTCATTCGCTGGGCCCATGATGACAAGATGATTGGACGGACACCCACCGCCTTGAGCGCGCTTGAAATAAGCCTGCTGCCGGCAGCGCGAGGCGGCGGCAATTCGACGGCGCTGCTGGGGGCGATGAGGGCGTGCGCCAAGGCGCGGGGATTTGCCGAATTGTTCGCCCCGGTGCGGCCGAACCAGAAGCATCTGCAGCCACGCATGCCGATGCGCGATTACATTGTCAGCGTGCGCCCTGACGGCCTTCCGGTCGAATTCCTGGCTGCGCACTCACCTGCGTTTTGGCGGAAAAATCGTGAAAATCGCGCCCTATTCCATGACCATCGTCGGCAGCCTCGCGGACTGGTCGCTTTGGACGGGGATGCCATTTGATCGATCAGGCGAAGTGCTGGTGGCGGGTGCGCTCGCGCCGGTGCTGGTTTCGCTCGAGCAGGATTGCGCCGTTTACGTCGAACCCAATGTCTGGATCCGACACCCGGTATGACGCCGACGGATATGAATTCATGAGCTCACACCTAGGCGCTCACCTCGTCGGCTTTCTCGCCGCCTGCATTTCTCTCCTCCTGCAGCGACGCCAGCTGCGGCGGCCGCACCACGGTCACGGTACAGGCCGCCTCGGCCGCCACCTTGGCCGAGACGCTGCCGAGCAGCGTGCGCTTGAGCGAATTCTGCCGCGCGCCAATCACGATGTGATCGACATGATTGGCTTCGGCGAATTCCAGTATCGCCGCCGCCGGATCGATGGCCTCCAGCACGTGCACGGTCAGCCGGCTTTCATCGAGCCTGAATGGCAACGCCCAATGCCGGAGCGTGACCAGCCGGTCGACGTGCTTGTTGCGGCCCTCTTCATCGAGCGTCCGGTCGATGGTGACGCGGCCGAGCTTCAGCACGTTCAGGCACGCCAGCCTCGCCGACGGCAGGGTCGCCAGGATTCGTTCGGCGGTGACCCGCAGTGCTTCGTTCAGCGCGGCCGACCCTTCCGTGATGTCGAGCGCGATCGCCACGATCGGGCCCGAGGCCAGTTGCGCGGCGAGATCGGCTTTGCCTCGCGGCTGCGTCACGCCGCGATTGAAGCGGCGGCGCCAGACGGTGCGGAGGGGATCGCGATCCCGGCGCTCGGCCCGCGCGGTCAGTTTGATCTGGCCGGGATGGGCGAGTTCGAACGCGAGCTGCGAGGCCGTGGGGTAGCGCCAGACCGGCTCGATCTCCAGGCACCGCAGCACGACTTCCTGCAGCCAGGGCGGATAGTCGGCCTTAAGTTTGCGCGGAGGGTATGGATCGCGCCACAGCCGCCGCCGCATGCCGCGCATGGTTTCGCTTTCGCCGAACGGCCGCACGCCTGTCGTGAAGAAGTACAACAGCACGCCCAGCGAAAACAGGTCGCTGCGCGGATCGTCGCGCACGCCAATCAGCCGCTCGGGCGCCATATAGGGCGCGGTGCCGTAAGGCACCCGGAACTCCTCCTGCAGCAAATCCGGCAACTGGTTGTGATGCGACAGGCCGAAGTCGATCAGGACGGCCTCGCCGGAGGGGCGAAACATGATGCTGCTCGGCTTGATGTCGTGATGGATGACGTTCTGTCGATGCAGGTCGGCAAGAGCCAACGCGACCTTGCCGGCGATGGCGCTGGCCTCTTCGTAACCAAGCGGCAGATCGCCAAGCCGGCTGTAGAGCGTTGGACCCGGAATCGGTTCGATCACGACATAGGCCTGGTGCGCGAAATCGCCGGTGGCGTAGCAGCGCGGCACGTGCGGTCCCGACAACCGCGGCAGGATCATCTGCTCCATCTCGAAACTGACGATGGCGGCGGGATCCTCGCCCTCGGAAACCCGCGGGATCTTCATCAACAGCGGCGCCGGCGATGTCGGGGCGCGTCACGCTCCACAGCGTCGCCATGCCGCCGCTATGGACGCACTCCCCGACGGTGAAGCCGTCGATGACGGCGCCGGGCTGAACCGAAAGCTTTGCCATGGCTCACCTCCCGACCAAGAGGCGATCGGCCAGCCAGTGCGGCAGGCCGTTTTCGCGAATTCGCTGCGCGGCCGTCTCGACGTCATAGGGCACGCGGCAATAGGTGATCTGCTCGGTACCGGTGTCGTACATCGCGAACGCGGCGGCCCGGTCGCCATCGCGGGGCTGGCCCACCGAGCCGAGAACGGCGAGCCATTGCCGCCCCCGCAATAATTGCACCGGGACGTCAGCGGTCGGGATGAAGCTCGTCATCTTCGCGGTGGAAGACATCGAATACAGCGCCGGCCGGTGGATATGGCCGCAGAATGCGGCGTGCGCTTCGGTGGCGATGATGCTGCGCGCCGCATCCGCCGCATTCTGGACATAGCGCCATTTTGGGGGATTGCTGGCCTCGGAATGCACGTAGAGGCGGTCATCGTCCCACAGCTCAAGCGGCAATTCCGCCAGAAAACGCCGCTGTGTCGCGCTCAGCCTGCCGCGGGTCCACTCGATCGCGGCCTGCGCCTCGGCATTCATGGATTCCGACGGGGTGCCGACGGCGTTGTCGTGGTTGCCGCGCACGGCCAGCGCGCCGCCGTCGACGAGGCCCATGACGGTCTCAACGACCCATTCCGGATCGGCGCCATATCCGACGTAATCGCCGAGGCAGACGATCCGTTCGGCGCCGCGCGAGCGCGCATTGTCGAGGCATGCGGCAAGCGCCTGCCGGTTGGCATGGATGTCCGCAAAAACAGCCAGCAGCACGATCTCCTCCGCGCCGATCCTAACGGCCAGGCTTGTGCCCGATTTGATGGATATCAAACAACAGGGCGCCGAAGGTCCGCAATCGACGCTGAAGGAGGAATTACCTCAAGCGGCAGAACTAGCGCTTGCGCGGCGCTTCCAGGCCCTTGAGCAGCAGCGCCAGCAAAGCGTCGATCCGCGCCGGAAGCTGTGGATCGCTCCATTCCTCGGAATGGGCGGGATGATGGAAGCGGCTGGTGGCCTCGAAAACCGTGCGCGCCGTGTCCTTGACGTCGGTGATCTGGAACGCGCCCTGCTTCACGCCGTCGGACAGGATATGCGCGATCTGATCGATCAGCCCGTCCTTGTGCGCCTTCACGACCTTGCACGCCTCTTGCGCCAGCGCCAGATAGGTCGCGAACATCTCGGGGTCGTCGCACACCTTCTTGTGCTTGATCGAAAACATCGTGCGCAGCCAGCGCTCAAGCCGCGCCGGGGCCGGCCCCGAACCTTCCGCAATCTTCAAAAGCGGCGCATTGACCCGGTCGAGCCAGCGCTTGGCCACCGCTTCGCGCAGCGACGCCTTGCTCGGAAAATGACGGTAGACGCTGCCGTGGCTGACATCGAGCGCGCGCGCCACATCCACCACCGTGGCCTTTGCCAGCCCGAAACGGCGCAGCACGTCCTCGGTGACCTCGAGAATGCGCTCCGGGGTCAAAACCAATGTCTCGTTCATGCGTGCACCATCTGTTGCCAAGGCTTTCGTAAAGCGATCTGGCGGATTGTCATCGCCGTCCCCTGTTAACGGGTCAGCCGCTCGGCCTGCGCGGCAAGATGACGGGCGACGCGGGCGTTGAGCCAGCGCTGGATTTGTGCGGTAAAATAAAGAATTTCGATAGTCATGGCGAAGTCCTCTGCAAGTCCGCGGCTCGCGGGCGGTCGGCCGGCGAGCCGGGGCGACGCCAAGGTAGCGGCGTCACGAGCAATATAGGTTATCTCGCTGACAGATTTCAATATCTGTCAGTCAATATTCCGTGATTGGCGGCGCCCGGCGGCACGGCGCCGAGGGCGCCGTTCGCGCCAAGCCGGCGTTTGTCTCACCTGCGCTGCTCTGCTAAAGCGCGGCGTAAAAAACAATCGGCCGGGAGTCGCACATGAATCCCCGCTATGTCGTCCGGAGTCATCGATGATCCCCCGCTACACCCGCCCGGAAATGGCCGCCATCTGGGAGGCCGCAGACGCGCTTCAAGATCTGGTTCGAAATCGAGGCGCATGCGGCGGACGCGCAGGCGGAACTCGGCGTGATTCCGAAGGAAGCGGCGAAGACGATCTGGGCCAAGGCCAGGGACGCCACCTTCGACGTGGCGCGGATCGACGAGATCGAGCGCGAAACCAAGCACGACGTCATCGCCTTCCTCACCCATCTGGCGGAAATCGTCGGCCCCGAGGCGCGCTTCGTGCACCAGGGCATGACCTCCTCCGACGTGCTCGACACCTGCCTGAACGTGCAGCTGACCCGCGCGGCCGATCTGCTTGTCGACGACATCGACAAGGTGCTGGCGGCGCTGAAGAAGCGCGCCTTCGAGCACAAGATGACGCCGACCATCGGCCGCTCACACGGCATCCACGCCGAACCGGTCACGTTCGGGCTGAAGCTCGCCTACGCCTACGCGGAATTCACCCGCGCCCGCGAGCGGCTCGTGACCGCCCGCAAGGAAGTGGCGACCTGCGCGATTTCGGGCGCGGTCGGCACCTTCGCGCAGATCGATCCGCGGGTGGAAGCACATGTCGCCAAAGCAATGGGACTTGACGCCGGAGCCGATCTCGACCCAGGTGATTCCGCGCGACCGTCACGCCATGTATTTTGCGACGCTTGGCGTGATCGCCGCCTCGGTCGAGCGGCTCGCCACCGAGATCCGGCATCTGCAGCGCACCGAGGTGCTGGAGGCCGAAGAGTTCTTCTCCGAGGGCCAGAAGGGTTCTTCCGCGATGCCGCACAAGCGCAACCCGGTGCTGTCGGAAAATCTCACCGGCCTTTCCCGCATGGTGCGCGCCTATGTGACGCCGGCGATGGAGAATGTCGTATTGTGGCATGAGCGCGATATCTCGCATTCCTCCGCCGAGCGCATGATCGCGCCGGATGCCACGGTGACGCTGGATTTTGCCCTCAACCGCCTCGCGGGCCTGATCGACAAGCTCCTGATCTACCCCGCAAACATGCAGAAGAACATGGACCGGCTCGGCGGCCTCATCCACTCGCAGCGGATCCTGATCGCGCTGACGCAAAAGGGAGCCAGCCGCGAGGACGCCTACAAGCTCGTGCAACGCAACGCGATGCCGGTGTGGCGCGGCGAAGGCGATTTCCAGACGCTGCTGAAGCAGGACGCCGAAGTGAAGAAATATCTCAGCGACGCCGAGATTTCACGAGCAGTTCGACCTCGGCTATCACTTCAAGCATGTCGACACGATCTTCAGGCGCGTGTTCGGCGAAAGCTGAGCGCAACGGCGGAAATACCTCAGCGCGGTGTCTTGTCCAGTTTTTCCAGCTTGATCTCGGCTGTGCCGTGGTTGTTCCGATAGAAGAAATCGTAGATCCACGGCAGACTGAGTGACGGTGTCGTTGACATAGAGAAATACCTCTCCGCTGCTGCGCGGCTCGAAGGTGGTGGTCCACACCCCGGGTTTCTCTTCCGCAAGATCGAGCACGTGCTCCTCCAGCCCCGGGCCGCCGACGCGAAGAATGGTGGCAAACCAGTTCGACCATATCAGTCGCCGGTAGGGCGCGCCCAATAACTGAAGCCAGGCAGCCCGGTGGCGGTCGAAGCCGTTGGGGTCTGTGTCGATCTTGTCGTCCTTCCAGGGCTCCCCGACGATCAGCCTGATGCGATAGGTTTCGCCCTGCGTAACCAACATGCCGGTCGCGTTACATGCGTTGGCCGTCCCCATCATGACCGGCTTCGTGTTGGCCTGTTGCGGCGCTCCATTCGTCGCGGCGCCGGCCACCTCCACGCGGCCGGCCCCCTTGCAGACCAGGCCGAGCGTGTTCGCCGTTCCGAACGCCAGCCACCCGAACAGCCAGAACATGATCGCCGTCGGAAATATCCAGTGCGTGAGGAGGTAAAACGTCGCCTTGTAGATCCCCAGCCTGCGCAAGCGATAAACTTTCGCGCGCCAGCCCGAGAGAGTCTGGTAGCCGATCGGCGAATGCCAGGCCACGCGCGAGACGTCGCGGATGCGCTGTTGCAGACCGGCGCCGCGATACATAAGCGCCAGAATCGCAACCGCGCCGGCGAGCACAAAGCCCGGCGCATTGCGGAACGCGACGAACCACGGTTCCAGCGCCGCCGGCAGAAACGACGCCGCGGCGTTGACGATTGGAATCACGAACCAGCCGACCGAGTGGCGGCCGACGTCAGGGAAATAAATCACCAGGAGCGGAATTGCGGCGACGAACAGCGTGGCGAACACCGTGAGGAAATAGATGACGCGCCTGAGCCAGATCCAGTTCCAGACGTCGTCCTGCACGTGAGACCGCGGCGGGCCGGGATCCACCGGATGCAGTGCATTGGTAATTGTGCCGGCCTTGTCGGTGAAACTGTAGGACCTCGGCATCACCACCGGCGCGTAGCGGTCGGTTCCCCTCGCAATCCGATCGAAAACGGTCGCGTGAATGGTTGCCTGCGGCGCCGGCAGAGCGGTCTGCGGCAGGCTCGGATGCAGGTCGGCGAGTATTTCAGTTTGCGGATCGGGCGTGTTCCGCAGCAGGTGCCAGATACGACGCGCGTCATCGAGAAACGATGCCTTGTAAGGCGGCGCGGTATTGGTTTCCAGGATATTGCGCGGCTTGTAGCGATAATATCCGGCAAGGCCCTTGCGGGAATCGTTGAGCTTGTCGAACGGATTGACTTGGGGATCGGTCAGCAACTGGCGCTGGGGGTTGAGGTAGCTCAAGCCGTAGGCCTGCGCCCGGTCCAGCATCCAGTCGAACGTCACATAGGAAAGGCCATCCTGCGGGTAGCCGCCGCCGATGTCCGAATGCACGCCGGTGAACCAGACCTGGCTGATGCGCTGGCGATCGATGGAGGGAAGTTGACTGCGCAAGTGCGGCGCGGGCTCGGCCGCCTGCGCCGCTGGGCTACGTGGATCGTAATTGATGTCGAACAGCCACTCGGTCTTGTTGCGCCCCGCCACCGCCGCCGTGCCGCGCACATAGCGCTGATCCCAGATCACCGGGCTGAACGCCTGGCGCTCCTCTTCCAGCGCCAACGCATGACACGCCTTCAGCACCTTCGCGCTCATGAACCGATCCGGCATCGACAACGGCCATATCCAGTAGTCGATCGCCCGGGTCATTTCCTCGATCGGTCCGCCATAGGCGGCCACCGTGTCCCAGATTCCGACGAACTGAATGCTTTCGATCTCCACCGGCGGCGGAGCGCTGACGGGCTGGCGCGAGAGCCGGCGCCATTGCCGGATCGCGAAGTCGCGAATGCCGCGCAGGTCGATCCCGACATAGCCGAGATATTTGAGGATGCCCCCGGTAAAGCGCCGGCGGTAGAGGCGGTAGGCATCAGCCGCAAAGCGGGCGAGATCGGCCTCGTTGTCATTGTACCGGACCAGCCCCTGACGCGCGATCATTCCGGCCACAATCCGGATCGTGAACGCGCCGCGGCTGAAGCCGAAACAATAGATACGATCGCCCGGCTGATAGTTCCGGCAGCAAAAACTGTAGATATCGATGACATTGCGCTTCAGGCCGAAGCCGAAGACGCCGCCGAGAATTGCGAAAAGCTTGAAGGAGGAAGTGCCGACGCCGTCGTCGTAATAGGCGACCTGGCTTGTAGGATCGCTCAGATCGAGGACTTGAGACAGGCGCCAGACGTTGGTTCGGAAAACTTTCGCCGAGCTGTTGCCTGTTCCGTCGGACAGCAAAATAATGTTTTTCGGCAAGGACGCCTCCCCCCGGATGCCGTAAAATCAGCAAAATCGCCCCAAATTGCGGCATTCGCAAGATACAATCAGTGCACGAACCGAAGGCCGGCCACCGTCGCGTTTCGCCCCGCGGCCTGCCCTTGCCGCGCCCGGCAGGAGCGTACAAAAACAACGGAATGGTAACCCACGATCGGCTAAGGTTATTTCCGTGTCATCACCCCCGACGATTCTCGTATTCGATTCCGGCCTTGGCGGGCTCACGGTATTGCGTGAGGTCGTCAAGGCGCGGCCTGACGCGCATTATATTTATGTCGCGGATGACGCGTTCTTTCCCTACGGCCAACATGGCGAGGATCAGATCATCGCCCGGGTGGTGCCGATGATCGGCGAACTGATCGCCGCCCATAGTCCCGACCTGATCGTGATCGCCTGCAATACGATCTCGACCCTGGTGATGTCGCATCTTCGCGAGGCATACAGGATGCCCTTTGTCGGAACCGTCCCGGCGATCAAGCCGGCCTGCACGCGTTCCCGGACCAAGCGCGTCTCGGTGCTCGGCACCAAGGGTACCGTCAAGCGCGAATACACCAGGGCGCTGATCCGCGATTTCGCGCAAGGCTGCGACGTGACGCTGGTAGGCTCAGCGGATCTCGCCTCGCTGGCCGAAGCGGCGCTGCGCGGCGGCGAAATAAGCGATACCGAGATATTGGCCGAAATCGCGCCGTGTTTTGTCGGGAACAGCCCGAGCGATCCAGCCCGCACCGACACCGTTGTGCTGGCCTGCACCCATTACCCGCTGCTGATGGACCGGCTGGTCAACCTTGCGCCATGGCCGGTGGACTGGATCGATCCGGCGCCCGCGATCGCCAGGCGGGTTGCGGATTTGCTTGGGCCGGCCGGCAGCGAGGCCGATCGCGCCGGCGCCGAAATTATCTTCACGTCCAGGCGATTGCACACGCTGATCCCGACACTGATGCCGTTTTTCGGCGGCCGCGTTCCGGCCTGAACGGGATATGGATATCGATCTTTTCGACATCCTGCCGCACTGCTAGCTTTTCAAGCGGGCGCATTCTCCCTAGGACTTGCCCAAACGGAGCTTCTGTCTTGACACAAGCGACGCCTGCCCCCCTTAACCGTCTGCGCAAACAATAGCGGGATGGATGTCCGACCTTTGGCGCGATCGCGACCAACCCCAGCATTCAGACCGTGCAGATCATGGCCCGGTCGGGGCTCGACTGGATCATCGTCGACCTCGAGACCCAAATGCAGGAACAACAGCGTTCAGCGGGTCACCACGACAGGCGTTCCTACGCTGACGCGCTGAAAAAGGTCCATCACATCCTCATTGTACATGCGGATGCAGCCATAGGATACGAAGCCGCCGACCGAGCCTGGCCGATTTGTTCCGTGGATCGCATATTCGCCGCCCGACAGGGTCATAGCAGCTACCCCCATCGGATTTCTTGGCGATCCCCCGGGAATCACCCGCGCGATGCCCGGTTTATCCCGAACGATTTCGGGCGGAGGCGACCAGGCGGGCTTGATGTACTTGCCGTCGATTTGCGCCCTGCCAGCCCACTGCTTGCCTGCCCTGCCAACCCCCACCGGATAGCGAAGCGCATGACCATCACCGATCACATAATAGAGCCGCCGCTCGCCTGTCTTCACCACGATCGTGCCGACCGAATAATCAGCCCGAAACGAGACCTCCTCCCGTGCTACGGCCGGAGCAGATCCAACTGCCGCGGCGACGAGGAAAACGCCGGCTACGGACTTCAAACCACTCATGATGCCCTCCACGCACAAGTGCTCGGCACGGGGACGGTCCTCGGGACGCCGTCCTGAATCAAGAAAGCAGTCCACATTGGGTCGCTCGGCTCAAGATTTTCCCGATGCGAGAGGAGAGGACGCGCGCGTGACCTTGCCGATGCCGCGCAACCTCACCCGTCTACTGCAACGATTGGGGGGAACGCCTGGCCGAAGCCTGCTTCTGCTGCGGAGCCGGGTCGGCGGCCGCCTTGTGACCCTCGTTCGCCGGAGCCGAGGGCTTCGGCGTACTGGACGACTTCGCCTGCTTCGGTGCAGCTGTAGCGACTGCCGGCTTCTGCCGTTCTCCTGGCGCGGTGACCTGGTCCTTCTGCGAAGCCGGGCCTGTATTCAGCTCACGCAAATTCGTGATAAAGTCCTTGGGCATCTGGAGCGTCGAAAAGGGGGTTTTCAGACCCATATACTTGGCGATGTCCGCCACGAACGCATTGCAATTGTAAAGCACCGCATGCCAGAGGGGAGAACTGGCCTGCATCTGCTTCATGTGAGCGACCAAACGCCGGTATTCCGGTTCGGTCAAAAGAATGCGATAGCGGGCAATGATGTACTGGTCTTCGATGTCGCCGTCGCTGGCGCCGGTTTCGGACGGCACCAGAATGATGTGGCCGGCCATCCAGGGAATCGGACTCTCGGTGAACGGGTGCAGGCCGACGACTTGATCGGCCGTTATTTTCTGGCCGACACGGCCGTAAACCGCGAAGGTGTGCCCATAGCTCTGCGCGGCCCGTGCTCTGAACTCAACAAAGTAAGGCTTCGCTGGCTTGTGATTCGCCTGGGATCCGGCTCCGACCGAGGCGTTGCCCTGAGCGTTGGCAACCTGAGCGCTGGATAACTGTGGGTAGCCGCGATTCGCGCCGATCTCCTCGGAAACGGCGATCCCCACCCCAAGTGCGAAGGCGGCACCCGACATTGCCGTCAGTACCGCGATCCGACACCAGTTCATTGCAACGCTCCCCCGAAATTCCTGAACCCGACGGGCAGAACTGGAAGCACATCAACGGCCTATGCCTTGGCCATCAAAGACGATATAAATATTCTACGGTGACCGTGAAAATAAATGGGAACGTCAATGCCGCCCCCACTTATTCTACAATTCAGCCCTTACGAACAATCGGAGGCGGCGGCGGGGCTTTGCCCTTACCTACGAAACAACCTCCCAAGCTCATCGAGCCAATGACCAAAACCATAGCTAGCGCGACTTTCTGCATGCGATCCCCCATCGACGGAAAAAGCTGTAGTTTTGTTTTTCATATCTGGTCGTTTGGAGCTAGTGCAGGAAAGCCACACACAGACGGAATCCGGCTGCCCGGCTTTCTTCGGCCTGCATTGCCAGTTGCCGAACCGAAGCCGAGTTTGAGATGAAGGGCTACCGGACTGGGCGCAAATAAAGGCTGGACAGCAAATGTTCTTCGCAGTGCTGACAAACCGGATGGCAAAGGCGGCAGGTTTTGCCGCGTGCTTGATCCTCGGATTTGCCGCCAGCGTCCACGCGCAAGCGGAAAAACAGCCCAGTCCTTCCGCTGCGACCGCGGGAGGCGAACAGCGATCGGCCGCAAGGTCGACCGATCGCTATTACATTGATTTCCGTGTCGCACAGATCGGCGCCTACGGACACAGCTATGTTGCCTACGGTCGGCTCAACGCTCAGGGCAAACTAGCCGACGCGCATTACGCCGACCTGCATCCGATGGGAAATTACTTCATCATGGCGATGGGCCATGTCCTCCCGGTGCCCGCGAATACGGTCTGGGATCCTGATGTCCTGAAGCTACCGGTCGCATCGTCCTACATGCGCCCCCTTAATGCTGCACAATACGCCAAGCTCCAGGTCGCGCTGGGGGAAGCGGCGCGAAAGCAGCCCTACTGGAATGCGATTACGAACAACTGCAATCATTTCATTGGCCAACTAGCGCAGGCCGTCGGACTGCGCGTGCCGGCGGATTTTCAGCTCTCGTATATGTTCGTCCCGTCGTTGCGACGGATGAATGAACATAGCGAGGGCGCGGCCTCCGTCGGTGGGTTGCACAGATCCTCAGGCGAGCAATAAAACACCGCCTCCGCAGAGAATCCGGCTGACCCGGAGAGGCCCCGTCGCTGTCGGGCCTTGTCTGGAGAGGACCTCGAAAATGACGCCTTTTCTCGCCAAGGCTGTCCTGGTTCTGTTGAGCATCGCTTGGTACGTGATCCGCTACCCTCACGAACGGCGCGCCAGACGCAACCCGGTGGCGCGGACCGAACGGGGGCCGCGCGAATACCTGCTGATGGCTATATCCGCTGCAGGATTTGGAACTCATGCCCCTCTTCTACATCAGCTTCGGTTTCCCGCGCTGGGCTGATTATACGTTTCACCCGGCTCTGGCTTGGCTTGGCGTTCTGGTCGCCATTGGCTCGCTCGTCATGTTCCGCCTGACACATCGGGCGCTGGGACACTTCTGGTCGGTGAGCCTCGACGTGCGTGAGCAGCACGCTCTCGTGACAGACGGGATCTACCACTACGTGCGGCACCCGATGTATACGGCTTTCTGGCTCTGGGCGATTGCCCAGGCACTGCTGTTGCCAAACTGGGTGGCGGGATTCGCTGCGATGATAGGTTTTGGCGTGCTGTTCTTCGGTCGCCTGCCGCACGAGGAGCAGCTGATGCTCAAATCGTTCGGCGACGACTATCGCAAATACATGGAGCGAACCTATCGGCTGGTGCCCGGAATTTACTAAACGGCTATTTTGCCCGCAGGCTACATTCACCCCGACCTCGCAATTAGCTTATTTAGCCGGCCCAGCGAAGGGCCGGCCACCTTTTGCGGAGGTCTCGTGCGCTTGAATTTGCGTGATGACCCGGGGCATGAGCTCCGCGGCTATTTTGGCATGCGCTTGGGGTGTGAAGTGGATACGGTCGAAGCTGTAGTAATCGTCGGGAAAAACGGGATCAAAGACGATAACCGCGATCCGACGACTCCGCAAATGATCTGTTATCCCGGTGATGTTGTTGGCCCGTCGTTCCGCGGACACGAAAAAACGCCGGTCGTTCGCTCCTGGCTGAAGAATCACGAGGTCCGTCCGGTCGGGGGCAGCGGAATCAAGGCGTGCGAGCATGCCAGCGGTCGTGTCGAACGGTCGGCCCGAATTCGTTATCTGCACTTCATAACCCGCGGCTCTGAGCATTTGCTCCAAAACCTGAGGGTAGGCCTGTTCCGAGCTGACGATCCAACCAGACGTGTTGCTAGCGCCGATCGCCACAACCCTGAATGGATCTGCCCAGGCGAATTCAGCCAGGAAAAGCAAGGCCTGCGCGCAGGCCAGGATGGTCCAGCCCAGTCTCGAGACCCTGGTCGTGCCGGATAAGTTCAAGCCGCTGCTCCTTCGAGAGAAAACAAGTAACAAAACCGAATAGACTTGCCCAGTTCGGCCCAGGATAGTTTTGGCCAGACACAGCTAAAAGTCACCCGGACGAAACAAAAATAGAGGGTCATCGCTCGGATCGGCCGGTCCTTTGCGCCGCAATAGCTGTCGGAGGTCGCGTGCACTGGTGCTAGTATCTGTGCTTGCAAGGGCGGGGGCACGGCCGAAGATAGCGCCGCGAACAGATATCCGATATGGGAATACGCGCCGGAGGCTTTTGAATTTGCAGCAGAATGATAGTTCTGTGATCGGATCGCGTCTCGTCTTCCATTTTGGCGGCTACGACCCCGTGTCGCCGATGAACACCTACTTGCGCTTCGTTCGTGAGCTGCAGCGGTTTCGCCAAACATGGTCGGTGACGAGTTCGGCCTTTGCTCCATCGGTTGCGGCTGACCGGGCAAAATGGAGGATCGTTTCGAACGGCCCAAACTGGCGGGTGGAAACTGATCATCAATTGTTCCGGTGGGACGACATTATGGCAGGTTATGCTCATCGGCCGGTGTGGTCGCGCCTTCCGATGGGACTGCTCGCTTTCGCTGACTTCGTCGCCGGAGGCGCTCTCCGCGGCTACGCTCGTACTAACTGGCGCTACGCACTGTTCTTTCTTTATCCTTACGTCCTCCTTTTGATGATGGTGCTCGCGTCGTGTTACGCGGGCGAGTTTGCTGCGCGCACGAGCGGGTCGATCGCCATCGGCTTCGCGACAGGAGTTCTGGCCTTTACTGCACTTTATCTCGGCCCTGGACGATGGACTTATGTCCAAATCGCCTTTGATGACTGGATTTTCTCGCGCTCGTACATCCGACACAACGATCCGGAGCTCGAGCGCCGGCTTGATGCCGCGGCCGACGAGATCATCTCGGCAACCCGTGCCAGGTCGGTCGACGAGATCCTTCTCCTCGGTCACAGTCTCGGGGCGGTTTTGGCCGTTGACGTGCTGGATCGCGCTCTCCGGCGAGATCCCGATCTCGGATCCCGCGGTCCGCGGCTTGCCCTCGTGACGGCCGGATCCTCGATTCTCAAGATCGGACTGCACAGCGCCGCTCGCCGCCTGCGCGACGCGCTAGCGCAGGTCTCACGATCGCCCGGCGTCTTTTGGGTCGATTATCAGGCGCTCACGGACGTCATGAATTTCTACAAGACGGATCCCGTGCGCGAGTGCGGATTGGAGCCCACCGGCCGACCAATTATTCGAAGGGTCCGAATCAGTCTTATGCTCGAACCAGAAAGCTATCGTCGGGTTCGCCGCAACCTGTATCGGTTGCATTGCCAGTTCGTCAGCGGCAACCAACGCCGCGCGGCCTACGACTATTTCATGCTCGTATGCGGTCCCCTTTCGGCGGAACAGCAGGCCCGCTCGCCCGAGGGCGCCGCGTCGGAGATCGGTGACAATGGCAGGTTGCTGCACGCCGCCCCTCCATCTGCTGACCCTGGACGAACACACGTCACACTCGGTGGCTAGAGGTTGGCCACACGAAGGACCCGAGACCTGCCCAAGGTCGAGATCACAAAATTTGGACCCGACTTGCTCCCAGCCATGAAAATGGCCCTGGACGCGCTGCGGATCAAGTCGCAGCTTCGTCACGCGCTCCGGCGGCAACTGAAGGGTGGTGTAAGCCAGGGCTCTAGGCGAGTTTCCCACCCGCCAGACATCGAGCCAACGAGTAAACAGGACTGTTTTTGACCAAGAGTGGAAGTGTAAGGCCAAGCGATCTAGGAAGCGCCATCATTGGTCCCACAGGTTTGGGAATAGAGCTTGCGGCTGTTGGTGTTGCAACAGAGAGACGCATTGCGAAAAACGTTTCCAGAGTTACCGGCCCTGTTGCAGATGCGAACATGTGAGGAATATGTTAGGGGCAGCGCAACAGGTGGTATGTCTTCGAATGGGGTCAATGAATCCATACAATGGCTTCATGCGATGTATTGTCGGGCTTTCGTTCCTACTCCGACAATGGCTGGGTCGAATACAAGCGACAACGATAACGCTGCTGCTGCTGATATCTCCTGTCGCCGTCAGTCCGGGAAACGCCGCGCCTCCTGCATCGGAAGCTCACGTGTATCTTCTCCGCGGGGTGTTGAATATCTTTTCCCTGGGTTTGGATGAAATCGCGACCAAACTGCAGCAGCAGGGCATCAATGTCACCGTAGCCAACTATCTCACCTGGGCATCGCTCGCGGACGAAGCTGCGGCGGAATTTAAGAGCGGACGGACAAAGACCATCATTCTGGTTGGGCACTCCGCTGGTGCGACAGCGCTGCCCGATATGGTGGCGCGCCTGGACCAGCTTGGCGCCCCCGTTAAGTTGGCAATTGGCTTGGATTCGGTTTTCCGCACTAGCCTGTCAGGACGCGTTGGGCGTTATATCAATTTCTATGTTGCCAATGGTAACGGCGAACCCGTCGCGAGGACCAAGCGATTGCATGGCGAGTTGGAGAATGTCGACGTCGGGAAACTAGGTTTGGGACACCTCACCATCGACAAGAGCGAAATCATGCATCGGAAAGTGATCAGCGCGATCGATGCTGTGGCCTTCAGCCGTTCGAAACTCCCCACGGCGACGCAACACACGGAAGCCAGCGCGGGCAAGCAGAGTTCGGCCAGGACAGACGCTTCGACAACCGCACGACCATAACTTGCTATGTGATCGTGCGCAGGCCTATGGCTCTTTTTTGCCAGTTGACCTTTACGATCTGACCCGATCGATTTCGGGCCTGAACCTCAGCACGGATTGATGCTCCAGGAAGCAAGATATCAGGCTCAGCCACCGATGATAATATCGGGCAAAATTCGGGCTTGTCCTTCCATTGAGTTGCCGACAAGTCAGGACAGGAGCCGCTGATTATTTCCCAACGGGCGCCGGTGGATTTCACCATCGTGGAGCATTTCGGGCATTTTGTTTGCATCTTTCAATAGTCCCCCGGTCATGGTGGTCCGAGCAGTCGCCTCCCGGCGCTGATGCCCCCGCGCGCTGCGCGGCTTTACGCAGCTAGCGATGCGGCAGGAACGGAATGAGCATCGGGACGCGGCGACAGTAAGAGCCGTATGCATCCGCGCCCAATTCGGTCGTCAGGAAGCGTTCCTCCATACGTGCGTTCTGCCACAGACCAAAGGCGATTAACAACGCGCCCAACAGTGCGGTGATCGTCGCGATCTCGACGCCGGTCGTGCGCAGATCCGATAAGCCCGGTATAGATTGGGTGGCGCGCAAGCCGGATGCGCCGATCAGCGAGGTGCCGGCCTTTCGCAAGATGTTGCGGGTGACGGGAATGCCGCTGCTGCTTCGCCGCGTGATGTGGCTGATCGGCCTCAATTTCGGACGCCAGCGCGCCAACTGGTTCGGCAGCTTCGGGGTAACCTCGGTTGCCGCCTACGGCGCGGGCGAACTGCATGCGCTCAGTCCGGGACCGTTCATCCTCAGTTATGGCGTGGTGGATCAGAACCGGACCATCGACGTCGTGATCCGCTGGGATCACCGGATTACCGACGCGGCCCTGATCGCAAAGGCCCTGACCCGGCTGGAACAGGTGCTGAACGCCGAAATCGCGACTGAATTGCGCGGCCAAAGGCAGCAGCCGGAGCCAAAGGCGGTGCGGGCCGTTGCGACTTGACTGGATCCGTGCCGTCAAACCCCTCCGTTTTGAGGCCGCTCCGGCCCGTCAGAACCCGGGCCTTTTCATTGACAGGACCGCGGTTTCTTCCTAGAAACCGCCTGCTCGCGGGCCGGTTTCGGCCCGCGATGCGTTTCGCGACCCGTGGTCCGTTCCTTCAAGCTTGAGGGCTGGGCCTGTCGGCTCCGGGAAATTCCCGGCGCACAGGAGGGCGCGTTTCCTCAAAACTCAAACTTTGGAAAGAGGACGCGATGACAAAGCGCAGTGAGGCGAAATACAAGATCGATCGCCGCATGGGCCAGAATATCTGGGGCCGCCCGAAGAGCCCCGTGAACCGCAGGGAATACGGCCCCGGCCAGCACGGCCAGCGCCGCAAGGGAAAGCTCTCCGACTTCGGCGTGCAGCTGCGCGCCAAGCAGAAACTGAAGGGCTACTACGCCAACATTTCCGAACGCCAGTTCCACGGCATTTATGTCGAAGCCGGCCGGATGAAGGGCGACACCGGTGAAAACCTGATTGGCCTCCTGGAGCGCCGTCTCGACACCGTGGTCTATCGCGCCAAGTTCGTCGCCACCATGTTCGCCGCGCGCCAGTTCATCAATCACGGCCACGTCAAGGTGAACGGCCGCCGCGTCAACATCTCAAGCTACAAGCTGAAGGTCGGCGACGTGGTCGAGGTCAAGGAATCCTCCAAACAGCTCACCGTCGTGCTGGAAGCCAGCCAGCTCGCCGAGCGCGACGTGCCCGACTTCCTTGAAGTCGATCACTCCAAAATGACGGCGAAGTTCGCCCGCATCCCCGCTCTCTCCGACGTGCCGTTCGCGGTGCAGATGGAGCCGCATCTGATCGTCGAATTCTATTCGCGCTGATTTTTGTCAGTCGGCGTTTGCTCAAGATCAAGGCCCCGGTTTTGCCGGGGCCTTTTTCTATGCTCAACTATCGGTTGGCTATCCTGAATGCAGCCCCGCCATGGCCTTGAGCCGATGTGGAGGACAACATGCGCCTGAGCGACTGTCACAACTTTCATGATTTCCGCAGGCTGGCCAAGCGACGGCTGCCCGGTCCGATCTTCGACTACATCGACGGAGCGGCCGACGACGAGGTGACCTATCGCCGGAATACGGCAAGCTTCGAGCGCTGCGACCTCGTGCCCAACGTCCTGCGCGGCGTGGAAACCGTCGATCTGTCGGTGACCGTCATGGGTCAGAAGCTTGCCATGCCCTTCTATTGCTCTCCGACCGCCCTGCAACGCCTGTTCCACCATCAGCGGCGAACGCGCCGTCGCGGCCGCGGCGGCGAAGTACGGCACGATGTTCGGCGTATCCTCGCTCGGCACGGTCAGCCTCGAGGAATTGCGCAAGGCGCACGAGACGCCGCAGGTCTATCAGTTCTATTTTCACAGGGATCGCGGCCTCAATCGCGCCATGCTGCAACGCGCCAAGGACGCCGGTGTCGAGGTCATGATGCTGACCGTCGACAGCATCACCGGCGGCAACCGCGAGCGCGACCTGCGCACCGGCTTTTCGATTCCGTTCAGGCTGACGCTCGCCGGGATGCTCCAGTTCGCGATCAAGCCGATGTGGGGCATCAACTACGTCACCCACGAGACGCTTCAGACTGCCTCAGCTCGACGAGCACGTCGACATGGGCGGCGGGCGCCATGTCGATCGGCGCTATTTCACCGAAATGCTGGATCCGTCCATGAACTGGAACGATGTGGCCGAAATGGTCCGGCACTGGAACGGGCAGTTCTGCCTGAAGGGCGTCATGTCGGTGGCAGATGCGAAGCGCGCCGCCGAGATCGGCTGCACCGGCATCGTGCTGTCCAACCATGGCGGCCGGCAGCTGGACGGTTCGCGCGTCGGCGTTCGATCAGCTGGCGGAAATCGTCGATGCCGTGGGTGATCGCATCGACGTGATGATGGACGGCGGAATCCAGCGCGGAACGCACGTACTGAAGGCGCTTTCGCTCGGCGCCAAGGCCGTCGGAGTCGGACGGTTTCTATCTTTATCCTCTGGCGGCCGCAGGCCAGGCCGGCGTCGAGCGGGCGCTTGGCCTGATGCGGGCGGAGATCGAGCGGGGAATGAAGCTGATGGGATGCACGTCGATCAATCAGCTCTCGCGCGAAAATCTGCGGTTCAGATAATTGCTTTTGGTCGCCCACCACGCTGCAAGTGACGAGAACTCGCCATGACCTATACCCCTCCTCCGCGCGATCCCCGGGCGCCGCCGGTGCGCATCAACCTGTTGTCGGACACCCAGACCCGCCCGACGCCTGGCATGCGCGAGGCGATCGCGCGCGCCGAGGTCGGCGACGAGCAGATCGGCGACGATCCGACCGTGAATCTGCTGTGCGAGCGCGTGGCCGACCTGCTCGGCAAGGAAGCCGCGGTGTTCATGCCTTCCGGCACCATGTGCAACGTCGCGGCGACGCTGGTGCACTGCCGGCCCGGCGACGAGATCCTGGCGCACGAGACCGCGCATATCATCGCCCGCGAAGGCGGCGCGCATGCCGCACTCGGCGGATTCCAGATCACGCCGCTGCCGGGCGCCGATGGACAATTTTCGCCCGACACGCTTCGCAAGGCGCTTCACCCGCGCTCTCGCTACCAGCCGCCGCAGACGGTCGTCAGCGTCGAACAGACCGCCAATATCGGCGGCGGCACGATCTGGAAGAAGGCCGCGCTCGATGAAGTCGTGAAAATCGCGAAGGCGAACGGGCTTGCCACCCACATGGACGGCGCGCGGCTGTTGAACGCCACCGTCGCCACCGGGATCACCGCGCGCGACATGGCGCTGGGGTGGGATTCGGCCTGGATCGATTTCTCAAAAGGGCTGGGCGCACCGGTCGGCGCCGCGATCGCCGGCTCCCGCGATTTCATCGACGAGGTCTGGCGCTGGAAACAAAGGCTTGGCGGCTCGATGCGCCAGGCCGGCATTTGCGCCGCGGCCTGCGTTTACGCGCTCGACCACCATGTCGACCGACTGGCGGAGGATCACGCCAATGCGCGGGCGCTGGCGCGGGGGTTATCGCAAATCGAGGGCATGGAAGTGCAGCAGCCCGAAACCAACCTGGTGTTCTTCAAGCCCGACGGCGCGGGCATCAGCGGGAATGACATGGTCAAGGCCCTGGGTCAGAGCGGCGTTCTGCTCGCCATGATGGACGGCCGGATCCGCGCCTGCACCCATCTCGATGTCACCGCCGGCATGATCGAGGAGACGGTCGGGCTGGTGCGGGAGATCGTGCGCGAGGCGTAAGGAGTGGATACGCCCATTCAAAACAACGTCATAACGATGTATCTGGCTTCAATGGACCATTCTCCCAGCGAACAGTTGGGAATCCGAACGATTGGCACACAACCGTTCTAATTCTATCTGAGTCAGGTCAACATTGGAAACTAGCGGAAGATATTGCGAAACAATTGCATTGCCGCGAGGCAATCCTCACGAAGTGGTCGAGAAATCCGATCTATAGACGGAATGGTGCATTCGAGGACGCCCTGAAGAAGAGCCTCCCGGGACGCGCAATTTACATCCGAGTGATCAGCGCGCAAGGACACACAATTCGAACCTCCTTTTCTCACATGATTGGAGAATTGGGATTGAGTGAGCTGTCAAAAAGTTTGTGAGAAACGATAAGCCTTATTTCAAGTTTGGGCCGTTCCGACGTGTGCAAATTCTAGGCGCAGAAGACAATAAACTGAAGACGCAAGCAACGCCGGCAGAGTTTGAGATAGCCGAGAGACAAGCACTGTCGCTCATCTTCATTTGTCACTACCTACTTCGAATGCATCATCAATTGATGATTATTATCCGAAAACAGCGACCTGAGCTTGAATGGATTGACTGGCAATTGATGCCAAACAAATTTCCTGGTGACCTTAAGGGTCCGATGGCGTCACTTTTTCATGCAATCATGTCAGGGGCTACTAGCCAGCGGTTATTGGTTGGGAATATTCGTATCGCGACATTTGCCAACTCCAGAGATGACATTGGCAGCGCTTTTGCAGACAATATCGCCGGTTTGTGCGCAGGAAAATTAGCAGAAGTTGATGACAAAGACTCTGCTCAATCGATGTTTGGTGCAGAAGATCAGTTAATCGATTGGGAAATATGGAGCGGTGACGACGAGGTTACTGACGCAGGAGAGTCCTAAGCTGATCGATCAGCCGGCCTCCGCGCCGCGATCAAATTCCAGCGGTGGAAAAACCTGATCGCCTCGCCGTCGAGCGCCAATCCGATTCCGGCCGTCACCCCCGCGCTGGCCAGCGCCCGCACCACCACGCGCAGCGGCGGGACACGCGAGGCGTCGTTGACGATACCCATCCATTCCTCGAACTCGCGCGGCTTGTCCCAGGTGGTCTGGGATTCGACGGCGAAGCCGGCTTGCCTGACCAATAACGTCAGTTCGGAGCCCGGCAACATCCGCACATGGGAGGGATCGCGCAGGATTTCGATCGCGTTCTGCAATTGCGCCTCGGCCGGTACTTCCGAGGAAATCACGTCGGCGATGACAAAATGGCCCCCTCGCCGCAGCACGCGAAAAATCTCCGATATCACACGGCCGGGACGGTCGAAATGATGCACCGATAGCCGCGTTACCACCGCATCGAAGGCGCCGTTCGCAAACGGCAGCTCGGTGGCGTTGCCTTCGAGGAAGCTGATATTGGTGAGCCCGGCCTCGCTGCAGCGTTGCTTGGCCTTCTTCAGCATCCGGGGCGTGAGATCGAACGCCACCACCTCGCGGGCGATTTTCGCGATCGCCGCACTCAGGATGCCTGGGCCGCAGGCGACGTCGAGCACCGAGCCCCGCGCCGCTTCGCCCAGCGCCGTGACAAAACGCTGCGTCAAGGCGGCATCCGTGATCGCGCCTGAAGCCGAAAACGTTTCCGCCTGCCGGGTGAATTCACCGCGCACGCGGTCTTCGTGGCTCAGCATGGCCTGCCCTCCGCAATCAATCCTTGAGCGCCTGATAGATCAGCGTCTTCAATACTTCAACGCGGGCCGGATGCGGATGGGAGTTTAGCGGCCGGCCCGATCGGCACAAGGGCGGCCGAATGCGGCCATCGCCTGCGCATGCAGGCCGGCGCTGTGGTTCGAGAAGCAGCAGAAGATCACCCGGCGGATCGCCGGCGCCGCAGCCAGCGCATCGACTGCCCTCGACACCGCAATCCGCGCCGCGCGATCGGCCGGGAAACGATAGATGCCGGTGGAGATGGCGGGAAAGGCGACCGAGGCAAGCCCGTGGCCCTGGCACAGCTCGATCGCACGGGCATAGCACGACGCCAGCGCTGCATCTTCGCCCGCGGTTCCGCCAGCCCAGACCGGACCGACGGCATGAATCACATGCCGTGCCGGAAGCCGATAGCCGCCGGTAATCTTGGCGCCGCCGGTCTCGCAGCCATGGAGCGAGCGGCACTCGGCCAGAAGCTCCGGCCCGGCCGCGCGATGGATCGCCCCATCCACGCCGCCACCGCCGCGCAGTGAAGCGTTGGCAGCGTTGACGATGGCGTCAACGCGCAAGCTGGTGATATCGGCAACGATGACTTCCAGCCGCGCCGTGCCGACCTGGCGCGCGGCGAAGTTCAGGCGGAAGCCGCCGCGTTGACCGTAACGCCCTTGTCGGCAAACAGCTGCTGCAGCTCGCCGGCCTGGAACATCTCACGGATGATGTCGCAGCCGCCGACGAACTCGCCCTTGACGTAAAGCTGCGGGATGGTCGGCCAGTTGGAATAGGTCTTGATGCCGTCGCGCAGATCGGCCGAACTCCAGGACATTGAGGCCCTTATAGCCGACCCCGACGTGATCGAGGATCTGCACCACCTGCCCGGAAAAGCCGCACTGCGGAAACTGCGGCGTTCCCTTCATGAACAGCACGACGTCGTTCGACTTCACTTCGTTGTCGATAAATTGCTCGATGCTCATATTTTCTCTTTCCTTCGGGGCATGGCCCCCTGCGGCCTCGCGGGCCGGCGTCAGCCCGTCTAACCCGACACTGTCATATATGTATCCCAAACCGTTGTGCATCCAAAGTAAAATGGCGGGGAGCTGACCTGCATGGGGGACGGCTCCGGCCGGATAGCCCCAGTCCCCGGCCATAGCCGGCGCGTATCCACATCGTCGCCATGAGAGGCTTTTATCCCCGGCGGGAACCCCTATCTAGGACGGACTGTTCGTGGGGAACCCGGCGGCCACAATCACGTTCTTTTCCCAACCGGAGACACCAGTGACGAAACCAGCATCCGCTGCGGCCACGCTGGCCGCCCCTTGCCCGTCATTATTCTCCGATTCCGGCAGCCTCGCCCAGGATTTGGTGGAAGCCTATCTCGTGGTCCGAAACGAGACCGAGCATCGGGCCGCGCCGCTGACACCGGAGGATCAACTGATCCAGTCGATGCCGGACGCCAGCCCGGCTAAATGGCACCGCGCCCATACCACCTGGTTCTTCGAGCAATTCCTGCTCGGCGAATACTGCAAGGGATACCAGCCGTTTCACCCGGATTATGCGTTCCTGTTCAACTCCTACTATGTCAGCGCCGGCCCGCGGCACGCCCGCCACCAACGCGGCCATCTGACCCGTCCCGGCGCCGATGAGATCACCGCCTACCGCCGGCATGTCGACGCGGCGATCGTGAAAATTCTTTCACGAGGCCGGGGAGGAAACCCTCAAGGCGATCGCGCCGCTGGTGGAGGTCGGCCTCAATCACGAGCAGCAGCACCAGGAATTGGTGCTGACCGACATCCTGCACGCCTTCGCGCAGAACCCGATTCCGCCGGCTTACGATCCGCAATGGAAATTACCGGCTTCAACCCGCAGCGGCGACGAATGGACCACGCTCAACGAGGGCATCCACACCATCGGGCACGCCGGCGGCAGCTTTCATTTCGACAATGAAAAGCCAGCCCACCGCGCGCTGGTCGGCCCGGTGCGGCTCAAGCGCAATCTCGTCACCAACGCCGAGTGGCTCGCCTTCATGCGGGACGGCGGCTATGCGACGCCGATGCTCTGGCTGATGGACGGTTTTGCCACGGCCAGCAACGAAGCATGGCAGGCGCCCGGCCACTGGCGTGAGGTCGACGGCGCGTGGCAAGTCATGACCCTGGCCGGACTACGGCCGGTCGATCCGGCCGCCCCGGTCTGCCACGTCAGCTACTACGAGGCGGACGCGTTCGCGCGCTGGAGCGGCAAGCACTTGCCGACCGAAATGGAATGGGAAGTCGCGGCCAGAGCCGGTCAGCTCAACGACGCCTTCGGGATCGTCTGGCAATGGACCCGCAGCGCCTATGCCGCCTACCCCGGCTACCGGGCGATCGACGGCGCGCTGGGCGAATACAACGGCAAGTTCATGGTCAACCAACTGGTGCTGCGCGGCTCCTCGTTTGCAACCCCGGACGGTCATAGCCGTATTACCTATCGCAACTTCTTTTATCCGCATCATCGCTGGCAATTCACGGGACTTCGCCTCGCCGAATACGCCACCTGATTTTTCAAATTCAAGCGCGCCGGAAAGCGCGTTCAGGAGACTGTCATGAATGTGTACGCCTCCGTTTTGGCCAAGGCGCGTCGTTTCGACGAGCAGACCTCGGCGTTTGCCGGCGATGTGATCGATGATTTGTCGCAGCAGCCGAAGCGGCTGTCGCCAAAATATTTCTACGACGCTGCGGGTCGGAACTGTTCGAACAGATTACGCTATTGCCGGAATATTATCCGACCCGCACCGAGCTTTCGATCCTGCGTGACCGCGGCAGCGCGATCTCGGCCATCCTCCCCAAAGGCGCCGCGCTGGTGGAGTTCGGTGCCGGCGCAACGACCAAGGTCCGGCTGCTGCTGAACGAGTGCGCCTTCAGCGCTTACGTCCCCGTGGATATTTCCGGCGAATTCCTCAAAGCGCAGGCCGACGCCTTGCGCCAGGATTTTCCAGGGCTCGACATCTACCCGGTCGCGGCGGATTTCACCGCACCGTTCGCCTTGCCCGAGGTCATCCAGGGGATGCCGAAGGTCGGATTTTTTCCGGGATCGACGCTCGGCAATTTCGAGCCGCATGAGGCATGCAGCTTCCTGCGCAGCGCCCGCGACATTCTGGGTCAGGGCGCGCAGATGGTGATCGGCGTCGACCTCGAAAAAGACGAGCGCGTGCTATATGAAGCCTATAACGATTTGGCCGGCGTCACCGCGCGCTTCAATCTCAACGTGCTCCATCGCATCAACCGCGAACTCGGCGGCAATTTCGATCTTTCCGCCTTCACCCATCGCGCAATCTACAATCGGGACCGTCACCGCATCGAGATGCGCCTGATCAGCCGCAAGGCACAGACCGTGCGCGTGCTCGGCCACAGTTTCTCATTCCGCGCCGGCGAAAGCATTCACACCGAGAACAGCTACAAATACAGTATCGGGCGTTTTGTCGCGCTGGCGCGCGGCTCGGGCTGGACGCCGCGGGAGTCCTGGACCGACCTGGGCGGTATGTTCTCGGTTCACGCGCTGGTGGCCTCGGACTGAGGCTTTTCAGGCCGGGATTTGACTTTTTGACTTGACGCGTTTTCTTAAAGCGAACCGGTATCCGCCTCGCTCGAGAGCGCTTTGGCGCCCGACCTCAGCGACAGCGACTTCCACACCGCGACCATGCATCATGATCGCCGATGTCAGCATCGACAGCATCAGGGAAGACGCAGCACTCGGACCGGGATTGAGCCAGTTGGTGATCCAGGAGGTGTAAACCAACACCCACCAGACCGCCGGGAACAGCAGGGTCGTCTGCAAGGCGCCGAGCCGAGTGAAGCGGCCAAGCAGCGTGTGGGAAACTTGCGTGACCGCGAAAACGAACACCAGATCGAAAAACAGTTCGGCGTAGGTCACGCGGCTATGCTGGTTCGGCACAATGGGGCGGAACAGCGCGCCGCGTTCATTGTCCCCCGCCATGGCAACCGTCCCCAGCCCCGGAGCTAGCCCTCGGGCACCCCGGTCTGCAGCGCCAGCGCATGCAGCACGCCGCCCATCTGGCCCTGCAGCGATTGATAGACGATCTGGTGCTGCTGGACGCGGGATTTTCCGCGGAACGACTTCGAGATCACGGTCGCCGCATAGTGATCGCCATCGCCGGCCAGATCACGGATCGTCACCTCGGCGTCGGGAATTGCCGCCTTGATCATCGATTCGATATCGTGGGCGTCCATCGGCATCCCGGTATTTCTCCAATCCGGCGTTTCGAATCGCGGCGGGCCAGCGCCGCGGGTGCCCCATAACTTAGCGTGGACACCCTTCTACGTCACGCTCTGTCACACTATATTATTTCCGATCCGATCGTTTCAAACTCGATGGACCCAATCGCCGCAATCACTGCGGGCCGACTAAAAAGGGCTGACCATGAAAATCCCCGGTCCCGACCACCCGATCACCATCACCGCGAATCCGAAGCGCGTCCGCGTCTCCGCCGGCGGCGTCGTCATTGCCGATACCATCCATGCCCTGACGCTGAAGGAAGCGAGTTATCCGGCCTGCAATGGTGCCGCGCGAGGACGTCAATCTGGCCCTGCTGGCGCGTACCGACCGGGTGATTCACTGCCCCTATAAGGGGGATGCGAATTATTTCAGCATCAAAGCCGACGGCAGAGCCATCGAAAACGCGATCTGGAGCTATGAGACGCCGTTCCCGGCGATGGCGGAGATCGCGAGCCACCTGGCGTTCTACCCCGACAAAGTCACGATCGAGGAGGTGGCCTGAGCCGTCGGTTCCGGGGCGATGCGAAGCATCGAACTACGATGTGCAATTGCGACATGGGAGAATTGCGAGATTCCCGATGCGCAATTGCGCATCTGAGGTCTGGTGCTAACGCACCATTCCGGAATGACGGGGCGTGAATTCTCCGGCCGCTCATACCCGGAAGATGGTGAGGCCGAGGATCAACAGGACCAGGAAGATCACGACAAAGACATAGAACAGGAAGCGGCGACATCCGCCGATGCCGCCGATATCCCGGTGAAGCCGAGGACGCCGGCAACGAGCGAAACCAGCAAGAAGATCAGCGCCCATTTGAGAATTGTCATCGTCATACCTCCGCGAAATCGCTTCTGACATCGGACGATGGAACTGGTTCCCTTTAGGCAGGAGACAGGCCCTCCGAATCTCTACCGGACTCACCGCGACGGCGTGCCCCGGACCGTATCAGGCGGCATTCGGACTTGCTGAATCCGGGTCACCGGCGGCACCTGGTTGATCACTCCGCCGGGGGGGGGCGCGCGAATGACAACCATCTCCCAGACAATAGCACCCGCGGAAGTTCGAGCGGCGCCAAAAGCCAGAGCGCGCAACTTCTTCGCATCGATCGCACCCGCACGTTCCTGACCCTGGTGGTGCTCGTCCACCACGCGGTCATCCCCTACACTTATTTCGGTCATACCGATGCCAAAGTCGTGGATCGGATTCGATTGCGTCGTCCTCGCCACCGACAGCTTCTTCATGGCGATGTTCTTTTTTCTCTCCGGGCTGTTCGTGTGGCCAAGTCTTGCTCGCAAGGCGCCGAGGGTCTTTTACGAGCGACTGCTCCGTCGGCCTGCCCTTCGTGATCGCCGCGTTCACCGTCGTGCCGGTCGCGTATTACGCCATCTCGCTGCGGCAGCATCCCGATATCGGCTTCGCGACATTCTGGTGGAGCACTGATCACCGTCGGCCCCTGGCCAAGCGGCCCGGTCTGGTTCGTCTGGGTGTCTGGTGTTCGACCTTACGGCGGCCCTGCTGTACGGGATCTCCCCCAAACTGCTCGATCCGATCAATCGCCTGTCCCTGCGCGCTTGCGACAGGCCGGCCGACTTCTACCTGTTTCTCGTCGTGGTCACCGCCATCGTCTATATTCCGGGCGGGTCTATTTTGCGACCGGCCGCTGGCTCTCATTCGGGCCGTTCGACGTTCAGGCCAGTCGCGTGCTGCTCTATGCCGCCTACTTCTTCATCGGAGCCGGGATTGGCGCTGCAAATTTCGATCGCGGCCTGCTGAAGCGCGGACGGCCGGCTGGCAAGAGCGGCAGGGGCTGGGTGATCGTGACCCTAGTTCCTCTATTGCCTGATGTGGGGGCTGATCGGCATCAAGCGCGAAATACTGGGGAATCCCGCGGTCTTGGCCGGATTGGTATGAGGCGAGCTACGGCCTGTTCTTCGCCGCCTTCAGCGCGGCGATTCTGCTCGGTATCCTGGGGTATTTCCTGAGGTTCAAGCCGTCGGGCTGGAGCACGCTCGATCCGATGCAGGCCGACGCCTATGGCATGTTCCTGGTGCACTATCCGATCTGTCTCTGGCTGCAATACTGGCTGTTCGATCTCGATCTGCCGGCCATCGTCAAGGCGGCGATCGCCTTCGTGCTCACCGTCGCGTTGAGCTGGGCCGTGACCAGAGCGCTACGGATGATCCGGGGGCGAGCCGCGTATTGTGAGCGCGTCAGTCTGCGCTGCGCGTTCATATAGCGGGGAAGCCAACCCTCGAAGCCGGCCTTGAGCGACGCAATCGACACCGGCGGCTCGCCGGCGATCGCGATCGCGCCGCCGCCTGTGGTGCCGATGCGAACACAGGGCACGTCGGCGCCCTTCATCTTCGCCAACACACGGCCGGCCTCTTCCGCGCGCACCGTCACGACGTAGCGGGCCTGATCTTCGCCGAACCAGTAGGCCTGCGGCACGATCGCTGCTGGCGCGGCCAATAGCTGCGCGCCGATGCCACCGGCCATCGCCATCTCCGCCAGCGCGATCAAGAGGCCGCCATCGGGAGCATCGTGCACCGCGGTCGCAGTACCGGCGTGGATCATGCCGCGCACCACATCGCCGTTGCGTTTTTCGGCCGTGAGGTCGACCGGCGGCGGCGCGCCCTCTTCGCGGCCGCAGACGTCGCGCAAGTAGACCGACTGCCCAAGCCAGCCACGGGTTTCGCCGATCGAGAGGATCGCCTCGCCCTCGGCCTTGAACGCAAGCGTTGCTGATTTGGTGAAGTCATCAAGCAGGCCGACGCCGCCGATCGACGGCGTCGGCAGGATGCCGCGGCCGTTGGTCTCGTTGTAGAGCGAGACGTTGCCGGAAACGACGGGGAAAATCGAGCGCGCGGCAGGCTTCCGCGATGCCCTTCAGGCAGCCGACGAACTGGCCCATGATCTCCGGCCGCTCCGGATTGCCGAAATTGAGATTGTCGGTGATGGCGAGCGGCCGGCCGCCGACCGCCGTGATATTGCGCCAGGCCTCGGCCACCGCCTGCTTGCCGCCCTGATAAGGATCCGCCTCGCAATAGCGCGGCGTCACGTCCACCGTCAGCGCCAGCCCCTTCGGCCCGTCCTGTACCCGCACCACGGCGGCGTCGCCGCCCGGACGCTGCACGGTATTGCCCAGAATGACGTGGTCGTATTGCTCCCAGACCCAGCGCCTGGAGCAAAGCTCCGGCATTGCGATCAGTTTTTCCAGCGCCGCCGGAGATACCGATCGGCGCCTTGACGTCGCGCGCATGGATCACCGGCAGCGGCGGCGAGGCCACATGTGGACGATCGTACAGCGGCGCCTCGTCGCCCAATTCCTTGATCGGCAGGTCGGCCATGACGTCGCCGCCATGTTTCACGACAAAGCGCTTGCTCGGGGTGGTATAGCCCACAACCGCAAAATCCAGTCCCCATTTGCGGAAGATCGCCTCGGCCTGCTTTTCCTTTTCGGGCTTCAGCACCATGAGCATGCGCTCCTGGCTTTCCGACAGCATCATCTCATAGGCGCTCATGCCGGGCTCGCGGGTCGGCACCGCGTCGAGATCGAGGTCGACGCCGAGATCGCCCTTGGCGCCCATCTCCACCGCCGAGCAGGTGAGGCCCGCCGCACCCATGTCCTGGATCGCGATCACGCAATCGGCCTGCATGATTTCGAGGCAGGCTTCCAGCAGCAGCTTTTCCGCGAAGGGATCGCCGACCTGCACCGTCGGGCGCTTCTCGGCGGAGTCTTCGTCGAATTCCGCCGACGCCATCGAGGCGCCGTGAATGCCGTCGCGGCCGGTCTTGGATCCCAAATAGACGATCGGCATGTTCACGCCCGACGCCGCCGCATAGAAAATCTTGTCGGTATCGGCAAGGCCGACCGCCATCGCGTTGACCAGGATGTTGCCGTCATAGCGGGTGTGGAAGCGCACCTGCCCGCCGACCGTCGGCACGCCGAAGGAATTGCCGTAGCCGCCGACGCCGGCGACCACGCCGGAGACGAGATGGCGCGTTTTGGGATGCTCCGGCGCGCCAAAACTCAGGGCATTCAGGCAGGCGATCGGCCGCGCACCCATCGTGAACACATCGCGCAAAATGCCGCCGACGCCCGTGGTCGCGCCCTGATAGGGCTCGATGTAGCTCGGATGGTTGTGGCTCTCCATCTTGAACACCACCGCCTGGCCGTCGCCGATGTCGATGACGCCTGCGTTCTCGCCCGGCCCCTGGATCACCCAGGGCGCCTTGGTCGGCAACCCGCGCAGATGCAGCCGCGAGGATTTGTACGAGCAATGCTCGTTCCACATCGCCGAGAAAATCCCGAGTTCGGTAATGCTCGGCACCCGGCCGATCAGCTTCAGGATGCGCTCATATTCGTCCGGCTTCAGCCCGTGGCTGGCGACGAGTTCGGGGGTGATTTGCGGCTGGTTCATGAGGCTCTTGAAGCGCGATTGAGGTCCCTTATTAGGGAGATCGGCAGGGCTGGAAAAGGCCTTTTATGGCGCAATTTCCCGCTGTCCATAGCTTTGCGCGCACGAGGGGTTTGCACATCCGGTGTGGATCGGATTTAAGGACTCAAATCCCCAAATGAAGGCCTAATCGCGTGGACGACCCGACCAAATCCGCATTCATCAACCGTCCCGATCTGCACGTCGAAACCGAGGGCGAATTCAAGGGCTGGCGCACCTGGAGCCGCGACAATTTCGAGACGCATAACGGCCCGTTCTACCACCGGATGGAGGACGACGGCCGTATCCGCTGCGTGTTCCGGGTGGCAAAGAAGCATCTCAATGGCGCCAACAACGTCCATGGCGGCTGCTTCATGTCGTTTGCCGATTACAGCCTGTTCGCTATCGCCGGGCCGGTGCTGCAGGGACCGGGGGTGACAGTGGCGTTTTCTTGCGAATTCCTCGATGCCGCGCGCGAAGGCGAACTGGTCGAGGGCACGGGTGAAATCACCCGCGCCGGCGGTTCGCTGATCTTCCTGCGCGGTCAATTGAGAGCCGGCGAGCGCACGGTGTTCACATTTTCCGGCACCATCAAGCGCGTGAAGCTGAAAACGCCAGCCGACGCGATTGTCGACTCCAGATAGACCGCCGGTCCTTATTTTTTGATTTCGCTTGGAGACGCTACTGGCAGCTTACGCCGCGCGCTCCAGATGCGCCACGAGGCCTGCGAACAGGCCGCGGCCGTCGGTGCAACCCATGATGTCCTCGACGTGGTTTTCCGGATGCGGCATCATGCCGAGCACATTGCCGCTGGTGTTGACGATGCCGGCGATCGCGTGCGCGGCGCCGTTGATGTTGGAGGGCTCGTCGACCACACCTTCCGGCGAGCAATAGCGGTAGAGCACCCTGCCCTCGCCCTCAAGACGCTTCAGCGTCTCTTCGTCAGCCTCGTAATTGCCCTCGCCATGGGCGACCGGCACGCGAATGACCTGCCCGGCATTATAGCCGCGCGTAAACGGCGTATCGGAGCGTTCGACCCGCAGATGCACGTCGTGGCAGATAAATTTCAGCCGCGCATTGCGCATGAGCACGCCGGGCAACAGCCCGGCTTCGCATAGAATTTGAAAACCGTTGCAGACGCCGAGCACGAGGCCGCCGTTGGGCCGCAAACGCCCGCACCGCGTCCATGACAGGCGCGCGCGCAGCGATCGCGCCGCAGCGGAGATAATCGCCGTAGGAAAATCCGCCGGGCACCACCACGAGGTCGGTCCCTCGGGGCAACGAGGTCTCGGCATGCCAGACCATCGCGGGGGCATGGCCTGACGCGAGCCGCAGCGCGCGCGCCATGTCACGCTCGCGATTGATTCCGGGAAAGACGACGACGGCGGATTTCATCAGTAGCGCTTGCCTAGCTCAGAACCTCAACCCGGTAATTCTCGATCACCGTGTTGGCCAAGAGCTTGTCGGCGGCGTCTTTCAATGCCGCTTCGGCCCTGGCCTTGTCGGCGCCTGTGAGCTCGATGTCGAACACCTTGCCCTGGCGCACGCTTGCGACACCGTCGACGCCGAGCGATTTCAGCGCGCCTTCGATGGCCTTGCCCTGGGGATCGAGAATGCCTGATTTCAGTGTAACGGTAACGCGCGCTTTCACGTTGGTCCCTCAGCTCTTCACCAGCACCGGACCGGAGCCCGCGGGCCGCTCGTTTTCCATCAGGATTCCCAGCCGTTTTGCCACTTCGGTATAGGCCTCCAGCAGGCCGCCGAGATCCCTGCGAAAGCGATCCTTGTCGAGCTTCTCGTTCGACTTGATGTCCCACAGCCGGCACGAATCGGGGGAAATCTCGTCGGCGACGATGATTCGCATCATCTCGTTCTCGAACAGACGGCCGCATTCCATCTTGAAATCGACCAGGCGGATGCCGATGCCGAGAAACAGGCCGGTGAGGAAGTCGTTGACGCGGATCGCCAGCGCCATGATGTCGTCGATTTCCTGCGGCGTGGCCCAGCCGAACGCGGTGATATGCTCCTCGGAGACCATGGGGTCGTTGAGCTGGTCGTTCTTGTAATAAAATTCGATGATCGAGCGCGGCAGCTGGGTACCTTCCTCGATTCCCAGGCGCTGTGACAGCGATCCCGCCGCCACATTCCGCACCACCACCTCCAGCGGCACGATCTCGACTTCGCGAATCAGCTGCTCGCGCATATTGAGGCGGCGGATGAAGTGGGTGGGCACCCCGATGTCGTTGAGGTGCTGAAACAGGTACTCCGAAATCCGGTTGTTGAGGACGCCCTTGCCCTCGATTACCTGGTGTTTCTTGGCATTGAACGCGGTCGCATCGTCCTTGAAGTGCTGGATCAGGGTACCGGGCTCCGGTCCTTCGTAAAGGACCTTGGCCTTGCCTTCATAAATGCGGCGCCGGCGGCTCATTGGGATGTACCGTGTGTTGTTGAAATCCATGAATTTGGTGTGCTCCGGATGACCTAGGGATTGCGACCCACGACGGAGCTGCCGTGAAGGCCTGGGACGGGAAACAGAACGAGAACCGGGCCTGGGGTCAACCTATCTGATTGGCCTGCCCGGCACAATCGATCCGGTCCCCCTGGGACGGAGTTTTACCGTGCTGCCTGTGGCCTTGAAGCTGTTGTCTTAACCACTTCCTCCGCTTATCTAGGCACGCAGGAAGGCTGCCGCAACGAGGCTGCCTCCACCATTTCGGCAACGAGATCGGAACCCCGGAAATGACTACTTTCGACAAACGCGAGGAAGGTTTCGAGAAGAAGTTCGCCCTCGACGAGGAGCAGAAATTCAAGGCCGAGGCGCGCCGTAACCGGCTGCTCGGAGTGTGGGCAGCGGCCAAGCTCGGCCTGTCGGGGGACGCCGCCAATGCCTATGCCAGGGAAATCGTCGCGGCCGAATTCGGCGAAGGCGGCGACACCGACGTGATCCGCAAGGTGATCGCCGATCTCGGCGCCAAGGGCGTTACCGTCACGGAAGCGCAGGTCCGCAGCCAGATGGGTGAACTGATGGCACAGGCCATCGCCCAGGTGAAGGCCGGGACGTAACGAGCAGCGTCATTTCGGGATGGTCCGAAGAACCAGACCCGGAATCTCGGTCATAGAAAAGCGTCCGCCAAATTCCGGGTTCGCGCTTCGCACGCCCCGGAATGACGTTTCCGTCGCGGCGCGACGGCAACGTCACCCCTCCTTGAAACCATATTCCGGGACGTTGCCGCTGGCGCCGTAATATTTGTAGGGCAGGAATTTGCCTGACATCGTGATCTTGACCCGGTCGCCCCTGGGGTTCGGCAGCCGCTCCATCACCATGTCGAAATCGATCGCCGACATGATGCCGTCGCCGAACTCTTCCTCGATCAGCGCCTTCCAGGCCGGGCCGTTGACCATCACCAGTTCGTAGAAGCGGTAGATCAGCGGATCGGTCGGCGGCATCGTGATGCCCTCGCCGCGCATCGGCGTCTCGTTGAGCATCGCGGTCTCGGTCTTCGACAGCCCGAACAGCTCGCCGGCATTGGCGGCTTGCGGCTTTGTCAGTTTCATCTGGCCGAGGATGGCGCCGACGATCAGGACTTCGGAATAGCCGCCGATCTTTTCGCAGATATGTTTCCAGCTCCAGCCCTTCTCGCGCTTGATGTCGAGCAATTTTTCGGTGAGGTCGGATCGTTTCATGTCTCGTCTCCCTGTACCCATCGTGCCCATCATGCAGGTTTTATGCCGTTTTGGCAGTTCCGCGCCATCGCCATGCGGCACAAGAAAGTCGTGCTCGCGCACATTGAGAACCCGCAGGCGAATGGGGAGCCGGTGGTATTGGCATCAGCTCGGCCTTATCGACAGCGCCGTCGTCGCCGCCATATCTGAAAAACAGAGACGCGCGGCAGAGCCGCGCGTCTCGAACCATGAGGCCAGACTTACTTCAGCGCGTCCGCGACCTTGGCGATGCCGGCGAGAATGCAGGCTTCGTCCTTTTCACCGCCGGGCGCGCCGGAGGCACCGGCGGCGCCGATCACCTCATTGCCGACCTTGATCGGAACGCCACCGCCGACTGCGACCACATTCGGAATCTGGCGCAGGTAAGCGCTCGCCGGATCCGAAGTGAGCTTCATGAATTCAAGCGAGGTCTGACCGCGGGTGCGGGCGGTGTAGGCCTTCAGCCGGCTGAACTCCATGGTGTGGGGATTGGTGCCGTCGCCGCGAACCGAGGCTGCGACATTGCCGGCCTTGTCCACAATGGTGACCGAGACCTTGTAACCATCCTTGGTGCACTGCTCGAGGGTGCCATGGATGATGGCGAGCGCCATGGCCATCGACACATTCTTTTCGACGAGTGGCGCCTGCGCGCGGGCAGGTCCGACGACAAGGATTGACGCTGAGGCGAGTATGGCAAGTCTGACAAGACGCATGTTGGAACGCTCCCTGATTTATGGTCATGCACCCTGTTGAACCCTCATCCCCGCGAATTAATCCCGGGCCGCCGAATGAAATTGACGGAATGGGTTGCCGCAGCCGCAGAGGATTGTGTCGAGGTTTCTAGCGCCGCTCCAGCAGACCGGATTCCAGCCGGTCGAGCTCCTTGGCAAGATCGTTCTCGACATTTGCGACCGGCATATTGATGACCCGGTAGCCGCGCGCTTCCAGCCACGTCTGCCGCGCAGCGCGGTCCCTGGCGATGACTCTCTGTCTCGTCCGGATTGATCAATTCGACCGCGAGGCGATGCACGAAGGAGACAAAATCCGGAATGTGGCGGCCGACCGGCGTCTGGCGCTTGAACTGGCCGGCGAAGCGGCGGTCGGTGGTCAAGGCCCGCCACAGGATGCGTTCGGCGTCGGTCGGATTTCGTCGCAGCAGCCGCGCCAGTCCGCGCACCGTGCCGCTTTCGGACGGCGATGCGCCCTGCCCGTGCTCGGCGAGCAGCGCGCGCAGCCTGGTCGCCTGGTCGCCGTCGAGTACGCCGCCCTTGGCGGGGCCCTTGCGTCCCTCCGCGATCGCCATCACCACGCCGTGCAGCGTATGCATGTCCTGCTTGGTCGGGTCCATGCGCGAGAAGATGTTGCGCAAATTGACCAGCATGGTCTCGCGCTTCTCCGCCGGGCGCAGGAATTCGACCTTGTCGAGTTCGCCCACCAGATTGTCGAAGAACGCCTGCATCTGGTGCTGCGAGGCGGGCTCGGAGCGCTCGGGCATCGCGAACGGCAATGCGCCCGCGGTGGAAAGCTTGAACCATTCATAACCGATCAGCAGCACGGCCTGCGCCAGATTGAGGGACGCAAAGCCCGGATTGACCGGAAAGGTGATGATGCGGTTGGCGAGCGCCACCTCCTCGTTCTGCAACCCGTAGCGTTCGCGGCCAAAAAGGATGCCGACCGTGCCGCCACCTTCGATGCCGGCCGCGATCTGCCGCGCGGCCACTTCCGGCGCCACCACCGGCTTGGCCTGGTCGTGGGCCCGGGCGGTGGTTGCGAACAACAGCGTGCAGTCGGCAACCGCCTGTTCGACGGTGTCGAACAGTTTCACATGATCCAGGATATGATCGGCGCCGGCGGCGGCGCGCTGGGCGCTTACATTCGGCCAGCCGTCGCGCGGATTGACGATGCGCAAGTTCGTCAGCCCAAAATTGCCCATCGCGCGCGCGGCCATGCCGATATTCTCGCCGAGCTGCGGCTCAACCAGGATCACGACGGGCCCGGCGAGGTTGACGCCTGATTTGGTCTTGTCGGTGCCCGAGCCGGACATCTCGTTTCACTTTCTGATTCAAGGCTGAAGGTTCTGAATCAAGTTCCGAAGAGCCGGATTCAATGCCTCAAGCGCGGCGGATATTCTGGTCGCCGGTCTAGCAGCATTTCTCAAGCAATATAATGGGGTTACTCGATGTGCTTTGACGCTCGCCCGGAACTTCAAATGCGGTCTTCCACGCGCACTCCGCACGCGGTGTGGGTTTTCATATCGCATCCATCCCAAACGCAACAAGGCTGAAAGAGGCCGGGTTTTGCCGGGTGGTCGGCCGTCGTCGTCGGGCCGCCGGAGTGACCGCGGCAGCCACCGCCCTTGTCGATCATGCTCTCTGATAGCCGGCCGATCTCGCGCTTCGGAATCGATGGCAGGTTCTGGATCGTTGCGTCATGCGAACGGCAAGCAACGGGAGCCAAAAGATGGGCTGAAAGTGCATAGCGCTTGGCTTTCGCCAGCGCGCCCGCGGTGCTATAGCGCGGATACATCACCCATCCTCCCGAAACGCGCTATCCCGAAAAAAGGCCCGATCTGCCATGGCAAAAATCAAGGTGACCAACCCCGTCGTCGAGCTCGATGGCGACGAGATGACCCGGATCATCTGGCAATACATCAAGGACAAACTGATCACCCCCTTTCTCGATATCAACCTGATGTATTTCGACCTCGGGATGGAATACCGCGACAAGACCAACGATCAGGTCACCGTGGACGCCGCCAACGCCATCAAGAAGGTCGGCGTCGGCGTCAAATGCGCCACCATCACCCCCGACGAAGCCCGGGTGAAGGAATTCGGCCTCAAGGAGATGTGGAAATCGCCGAACGGCACCATCCGCAACATCCTCGGCGGCGTGGTGTTTCGCGAGCCCATCATCTGCAAGAACGTGCCGCGGCTGGTGCCGGGCTGGACCAAGCCGATCATCATCGGCCGTCACGCCTTCGGCGACCAGTACCGCGCCACCGATTTCAAATTTCCGGGCAAGGGCACGCTGACGATGAAATTCGTCGGCGACGACGGCAAGGTGATCGAGCGCGAAGTCTACAAATCCCCGAGCGCCGGCGTCGCGCTGGCGATGTACAATCTCGACGATTCCATCGCCGATTTCGCCCGCGCCTCGATGAACCAGGGCCTGGCCAAGGGCTATTCGGTCTATCTCTCGACCAAGAACACCATCCTCAAGGTCTATGACGGACGCTTCAAGGACATCTTCCAGGAAATCTACGACAACGAATTCAAGCCCCAGTTCGACGCCAAGAAGATCACCTACGAACATCGGCTGATCGACGACATGGTCGCGGCCGCGATGAAGTGGTCGGGCGGCTACGTCTGGGCCTGCAAGAACTACGACGGCGACGTGCAGTCCGACACCATCGCGCAAGGGTACGGCTCGCTCGGCCTGATGACCTCGGTGCTGATGACGCCGGACGGCAAGACGGTCGAAGCCGAGGCCGCCCACGGCACGGTGACGCGCCATTACCGCGAGCATCAGAAGGGCAAGGAGACCTCGACCAACTCGATCGCCTCGATCTTCGCCTGGACCCGCGGGCTGTCGCATCGCGCCAAGCTCGACAACAATGCGGCGCTGGAGAAATTCGCGGCTACGCTGGAGAAGGTCTGCGTCGACACCGTCGAGGCCGGCTTCATGACCAAGGATCTCGCGCTCCTGGTCGGCGCCGACCAGCGCTGGCTGTCCACCACCGGCTTCCTCGACAAGGTGGCGGAGAACCTGACCAGGGCGATGGCAGCGTAATCCAGCCGCTTCCGAGACAATTCCCGGCGCGACCATCGCGCCGGGAATGATAGAGTTGCGCGACGCCGCCCGACGGAGGTTGCCCATGCTCTTCATGGTGATCGAACGCTTTAGGGACCGCGACCCTATCCCGGTCTACCGGCGCGTGCGTGATTCCGGGATCAAATTTCCCGAGGGGCTGAAATATGTCGGGAGCTGGATCGAGCCCAATTTCGACCGCTGTTTTCAGCTGATGGAATGCGACGACGCCCGGCTGCTGCAGGAGTGGATCCTGAACTGTCAGGGGCTCGGCATGACCTTCGAGATCGTGCCTGTGGTGCCGAGCAAGGAAACGCGGGAAGTGGTCGCGCCGTTTCTGGATTCGAAATAGAATTGCGGCTTCCTGATTTGGCGCAAGAATTTGCAGCCTTGTTCTATCAGACTACTTGTCCGCGGGCGGCTGGTCATCGTGCGCGGCCTGCGCGATTTCAGCCGCCGCGAGATCGCCCTTCTGCGCCTCCGCGGTATCCGCAAGCCGCGCCTTGGCGGTCCTGTGGACATGCGCGGCAAGCGCCGGCATGCGTTCGATCAGCGCGTGGAAATCCTGGGCATCGAGCGCCAGCAGCCGGGTCTTGCGCGTCGCCGTCACCGTGCCGCTGCGCTTGGTACGGTGCAGAAGCGCGATTTCCCCGAAGAACGTTCCGTCGGCAAGCCGGACGCGCTGGTTCGGCAGCTCGATCTCGACCTCGCCGGCGGTGATGAAATACATCGAGGACGCGGCATCGCCGCGCCGCATCAGGATTTCGCCGGCTTCGATGGTCCGGGCCCGCAGCAGCCGCATGATATCGGCAATTTCAGTGGCACTGAGATGCGAGAACAGCGGCACCCGCGCCAGCATTCCCCAGGTCACGACGAAATCGCGCCGCCGCACCTCGTCGGCAAAGGCGGTGGAGATGATCGCCACCGGCAGCGCGATCATCGTCAGCCCGCCGATGATGGCGAACACCGACACCAGCTTGCCGAGCGAGGTGACCGGAACGACGTCGCCGTAGCCGACCGTGCCCAGCGTCACGATCGCCCACCACATCGCCTGCGGAATGGTGCCGAACTTGTCGGGCTGCACATCGTGCTCGATGGCATAGAGCAGCGAGGCGAATACCAGCACCGCGCCTGCCAGAATCACCAGGCAGCCGAGCAGCGTTCGTCGCTCGGCATGAAGCGCTGACAGCAGCGAGCGCATCGCCGGCGAATAGCGCACCAGCTTGAAAAACGGCAGCACGCCGAGCAGCGCCAGCAGGGCGCGGTCACCGGCGACCAGCGCGACCGACGCGGGCAGGAAGGCGAGGAGATCGATGATGCCGAGACTTGAGAACACGTATTCGAGCCGGTCCTGCGCCGGCGACAATTTCCGCGGCGAATGGCCGACCACGCTCCAGAGCCGGGCCGCGTATTCCAGCGCAAACACGATAACCGCGCCAACCTTGATGACGGTGAGCACGGCGCCGAAGCGCGCGTCATATTCCGGAACCGACGCCAGGATCATCGCCAGCACGTCGATAATGACGATGGAAACGATCAGCCGGACGAAGCGCGAGCCGACCGAGTAAGGCAGGTGATCGTGCTCGAGCAGTTCGTAGAGGCGATCCCGCAAATCGGGGTCGTTCAGCCGCCTTCTGCGCGCCAGGATCGCCAAGGTCAGTGTCCCGATTTAGGAAGTTCGCTTGCCCTCGCGGCGCCCCCCTGACGCGAACTTCTTAACTCAAAGGGACGTTGCAAATATAGCCTCCGGCGCCTTCCCAGCACTTGAGGTGCCTCAAGGCCCCGCCCGGTCGGCGGATGGGGAGTCCGATCCGGTGCTAGGCGCCAGCCATCGCTTTTTCGATCGCCGAGAGTGCCGCCTCGGCCTTGGCGCCATCGGGCCCGCCGGCCTGCGCCATGTCGGGCCGCCCGCCGCCGCCCTTGCCGCCGAGCACCTGGGACGCGACGCGCACCAGGTCGACCGCGTTATAGCGGGAGGTGAGATCGTTGGTGACGCCGACGACGACGCCGGCCTTGCCGTCCCCGGTGACGCCGACGATGGCGACCACGCCGGAGCCGAGCTGTTTCTTGCCGTCGTCGACAAGGCTCTTGAGATCCTTGGTCTCGATGCCTTCAACCGCGCGCGCCATCAGCTTGACGTCGCCGACATGGCGCACGCCGTTGGCGCCCGCCGCGGCGCCGTGGGATGCGGAAGCGCCGCCGCCCATCGCCAGCTTCTTGCGCGCATCCGACAGATCGCGCTCCAGTTTCTTGCGCTCTTCCATCAGCGAGGCGATGCGCGCCGGCATCTCGTCGAGCGTGGTGCGCAGCTCGTTGGCGGCCGTCCTGGCCAGCGTCATGGTGTCGTTGGCGTGCTTGCGGGCATGACGTCCGGTCAGCGCCTCGATGCGGCGAACGCCCGAGGCAACCGCGCTTTCGCCGGTCACCGAGATCAGGCCGATATCGCCGGTGCGGCGGACATGGGTGCCGCCGCACAACTCCACCGACCAGCCGAGCGCGTTGCTGCCATGATCGCGCGCGTCTCTGCCCATCGAGACCACGCGGACCTCGTCGCCGTATTTCTCGCCGAACAGCGCGCGCGCGCCGGCGTCGCGGGCGTCGTCCACCGCCATCAGGCGCGTGGTGACCTCGTCATTCTCCAGCACCACGTCGTTGGCGATATCCTCGATGCGGGCTCAGTTCGTCCGGCGTGATCGGCTTCGGATGCACGAAGTCGAAACGAAGCCGGTCCGGCGCCACCAGCGAGCCGCGCTGGGCGATGTGGTCGCCGAGCACCTGCCGCAAGGCTTCGTGCAGCAGATGTGTCGCGGAGTGATGGGCGCGGATCGAGCTCCGCCTGGCATGATCGACTTCGAGCAACAGCGCCGTGCCCGGCTTCAGCGCTGCCCTGCTCGAGGGTGCCGACATGCACGAAGAGATCGCCGGCCTTCTTCTGGGTATCGGTGACGCGGAACCGCACGCCGTCGCCGGTCATCATGCCGGTGTCGCCGACCTGGCCGCCGGACTCCGCATAAAACGGCGTCTGGTTCAGAACGATGGCGCCGGTCTCGCCCGCCTTCAGGCTCTCGACCTCGTTACCGTCCTTCACCAGCGCTGCCACCACGCCTTCGGCGGTCTCGGTCTCGTAGCCCAGGAATTCGGTGGCGCCGAGTTTCTCGCGCAAGCGGAACCACACATTCTCGGTGGCGGTATCGCCGCTTCCGGCCCATGCCGCACGCGCCTTGGCGCGCTGTCGCTCCATCGCGTCGGTGAAGGACGCGATATCGACGCCGATGCCGCGGTTGCGCAGCGCGTCCTGGGTAAGATCGAGCGGAAAGCCATAGGTGTCGTACAGCGTAAACGCGGTGTCGCCGTCGAACATGTCGCCCTTTTTCAGCGAACTGCTCTTCTCGTCGAGGATCGACAAGCCCCGCTCCAGCGTCTTGCGGAATCGCGTCTCTTCCAGCCGCAGGGTTTCCTCGATCAGGTTCTCGGCGCGCACCAGCTCCGGATAGGCCTGGCCCATCTCGCGCACCAGCGCCCACACCAGGCGATGCATCAGCGGGTCCCTGGCGCCGAGCAACTGCGCATGGCGCATGGCGCGGCGCATGATCCGGCGCAGCACGTAGCCGCGGCCTTCGTTCGACGGCAATACGCCGTCGGCGATCAGGAACGACGACGCGCGCAGGTGATCGGCGATGACGCGCAGCGACGCCTTCTGATCGCCCTGCGGATCGGCGCCGGTCAGTTCGGCAATGGCGCGGATCAGCGCTACGAACAGATCGATGTCGTAGTTGTCGTGCTTGCCCTGCAGCACCGCCGCGACGCGCTCCAGCCCCATGCCGGTGTCGATCGACGGCTTCGGCAGTGGATTGCGCGCGCCGCCCTCGAGCTGCTCGAACTGCATGAACACGAGATTCCAGATCTCGATGAAGCGGTCGCCATCCTGCTCGGGCGAACCCGGTGGACCACCCCAGATCTTGTCGCCGTGATCGTAGAAGATTTCCGAACAGGGACCGCAGGGGCCGGTGTCGCCCATCTGCCAGAAATTGTCGGAACCGCTGATGCGGATGATGCGGGACTCCGGCAGGCCCGCGATCTTCTTCCAGAGATTGAAGGCCTCGTCGTCGTCGACATAGACGGTCGCCGTCAGTTTGTCCTTCGGCAGGCCGAATTCCCTGGTGACGAGATTCCAGGCGAGCTCGATGGCGCGATCCTTGAAATAGTCGCCGAACGAGAAGTTGCCGAGCATCTCGAAGAAGGTGTGATGGCGGGCGGTGTAGCCGACATTGTCGAGGTCGTTGTGCTTGCCGCCGGCGCGCACGCATTTCTGCGAGGTGGTGGCGCGCTGATAGGGCGCGCTTCTCGACGCCGGTAAAGACGTTCTTGAACTGCACCATGCCGGCATTGGTGAACATCAGCGTCGGGTCGTTGCGCGGCACCAGCGGCGACGACGGCACGATTTCGTGGCCGTTGTCGGCAAAGAACTTCAGAAAAGTCGACCTGATCTCGTTAACGCCGCTCATGTCGGTCCAATCGCAAAACCATCCGGGATCGGCCCGCAAAAGGGGCAGCCGTCCCGCGCACCGCTTTTAGACAAGGGGGATGGCGGTGTCCAGAAAGTGTGCATGGGATCAGGGGCTTGCCGCACCCGCGCAAGAGCCGTTGATAGATGCCGCGGCTGCGTTGACAGGCTTGGCGCGGCTGTGTTTTCCTCCTATCTGTTCAGGACAGTCACGTCGGGAGAGATCGGCTTAAGCGCCGGCGCCGAAGGAGCAACCGCCCCGGAAACTCTCAGGCAAACGGACCGCGTGACTTGCTAGCATCTGGAAAGAGACGCCGAAGGGCTTAAAGCCCGGACGTGTCCGCCGACGGGATAATACTCTCAGGCACAGCGACAGATGGGGCTTCGACGGGTTTTTCGAGGAATCCTCCTCGGGAAACCGCGAGGGCCCGATGATGCTTGCGCACAACGACCAGTTCCCCCTGAAACGCACCCCCCTGCACGCGCTGCATGTGGCCAGCGGCGGCAAAATGGTGCCGTTCGCCGGCTATGAGATGCCGGTGCAATACGCGGCCGGCGTGCTCAGGGAACACCTGCATACCCGCGCGGGTGCCGGCCTGTTCGACGTCTCGCATATGGGCCAGATCGCGCTGCGCCCGAAATCCGGCAGGATCGAGGATGCGGCGCTGGCGCTGGAGCGGCTGGTGCCGCAGGACATCCTTGGCGTGTCGCCGGGACGGCAGCGCTACGCCCAGTTCACCAATGGCGCCGGTGGCATTCTCGACGATCTGATGGTGGCCAATTTCGGCAGCCACTTGTTTCTGGTGGTCAACGCCGCCTGCAAGGCGGAGGACGAGGCGCATCTGCGCGCCGGCCTGCCGGACGTTTGCGTGATCGAGCCGCTGGCCGACCGCGCGCTGATCGCGCTGCAGGGGCCGAAGGCGGAAGCGGTGCTGGCAGGGCTTTGTGCGGATGTTCAGGCGATGCGGTTCATGGACGCCGGTCCGCGCCGCCTCGACGGCATCGACTGTTTCGTCTCGCGCTCGGGCTATACCGGCGAGGACGGCTTTGAGATTTCGGTTCCGGCCGGACAGGCGGAACGACTTGCCCGGGCGCTGCTCGGAAACAGCGACGTGCTGCCGATCGGCCTGGGTGCGCGCGACAGCCTGCGGCTCGAGGCCGGGCTTTGCCTGTATGGCCATGACATCGACACCTCGACGACGCCGGTCGAGGGCGCGCTGGAATGGTCGATCCAGAAGAGCCGCCGCCATGGCGGCGCGCGCGCCGGCGGTTTTCCGGGCGCCGACAAAATTCTTGCTCAGCTTCAGGACGGCGCGCCGCGCCGCCGCGTCGGATTGAGGCCGCAAGGCCGTGCGCCGGTGCGCGAAGGCGCGCCGCTATTCGCGGACGCGGTTTCGACCGAGCAAATCGGCGCGGTCACCTCGGGCGGCTTCGGCCCCAGCCTCAACGCCCCGGTTGCGATGGGCTATCTGCCGTCGCCGCACGCCGCCCTCGGGCGCACCGTGTTTGCCGAAGTGCGCGGCCAGCGATTGCCGCTAGAGGTCGCTGCCATGCCCTTCGTTCCCAATAGCTACAAACGCTGAAGGAATTGCCATGACGATGCTGTTCACATCAGACCACGAATGGCTCCGCATCGAGGGCGACGTCGCCACTATCGGCGTCACCGATTATGCGCAGTCGCAGCTCGGCGATGTCGTGTTCGTCGAGCTGCCGAAGGTCGGCCGCAGCCTGAAGAAGGCGGAAGCCGCCGCGGTGGTCGAATCCGTCAAGGCGGCCTCCGACGTCTACGCGCCGATTTCGGGCGAGGTGCTCGAAGTGAACGAGGCACTCGCCAGCGAGCCGGCGCTGGTCAATTCCGACGCCGCCGGCAAGGCCTGGTTTTTCAAGATGAAGATATCGGACAAGCGCGAACTCGGCGGCCTGATGGATGAGGCCGCCTACAACAAGCACACCGCCTGATCGCGAGGACACCAATGACCGCGCACCGCAAACCCGCCGATGAAGCAGCAACCACCTTCGTCCGCCGCCACATCGGCCCCTCGCCCCGCGATATATCGGCGATGCTGGAGACCGTGGGCGCCGCAAGCCTCGGCGCGCTGATGGCCGAAACCCTGCCGTCGTCGATCCGGCAGACGGCGCCGCTCGATCTCGGCACTCCGCTCAGCGAAACCGACGCGCTCGCCCACATGCGCGAGCTGGCGTCACAAAACCGGATCTTCACCTCGCTGATCGGCCAGGGCTATTCCGGCACTGTCCTGCCGGCGGTGATCCAGCGCAACATCCTGGAGAATCCGGCCTGGTACACGGCCTATACGCCGTACCAGCCGGAGATCAGCCAGGGCCGGCTGGAAGCCTTGTTCAACTTCCAGACCATGATCTGCGATCTCACCGGGCTCGACGTCGCCAACGCCTCGCTGCTTGACGAGGCCACCGCCGCGGCCGAGGCGATGGCGCTTGCCGAGCGCGCCGCGCAGCTCAAGACAAAATCGTTCTTCGTCGATTCCGAGGTGCACCCGCAGACGCTGGCGGTGCTGCGCACCCGCGCCGAACCGCTGGGGTGGAATCTCGTCATCGGCGATCCCCTGCGCGATCTTGATAAAGCGGACGTGTTCGGCGCCCTGCTGCAATATCCGGGAACATCGGGCGCGGTGCGCGACCTCAGGCCCGCGATCGCGGCGCTGCACGCGAAGGGCGGCGCGCTGGCGATCGTTGCCGCCGATTTGCTGGCGCTGACGCTTTTGGCCTCGCCCGGCGAACTCGGCGCCGATATCGCGATCGGATCGGCGCAGCGCTTCGGGGTGCCGATGGGTTATGGCGGACCGCACGCGGCCTATATGGCGGTGCGCGAGCCGCTGAAGCGCTCGCTGCCCGGGCGCATTGTGGGCTTGTCGATCGATTCGCGCGGCCAGCCTGCCTATCGGCTGGCGCTGCAGACCCGCGAGCAGCATATCCGCCGCGAAAAGGCCACCTCCAACATCTGCACCGCGCAGGTGCTGCTGGCAGTCATCGCCTCGATGTATGCGGTCTATCACGGACCGGAGGGGCTGACCCACATCGCGCGCAATGTGCATCGCCGCGCCGCCGTGCTGGCGGCGGGGTTGCGCAAGCTCGGCTTTGCGCCGCGGTCGGAAGCGTTTTTCGACACGGTCACGGTGGACGCCGGCGCGGGGCAAAGCGACATCGTCGCCCGCGCAAGGGGTGAGAAAATCAACCTGCGGATCGCTGACGGCATGCTCGGCATCGCGCTGGACGAGACCACGACGGCTGCGGTGGTCGAGGCGGTGTGGCGCGCGTTCGGCGGCAAACTGGCTTACGCCGATATCGAGGCCGGCGCGCGCGATGCGCTGCCTTCCGAGCTGAAGCGCGCAAGCGCGTTCCTCACCCATCCCGTATTCCACGCCCACCGCTCGGAGACGGAACTGCTGCGCTACATGCGCAAGCTCGCCGACCGCGACCTCGCGCTCGACCGCGCCATGATCCCGCTGGGCTCCTGCACCATGAAGCTCAACGCCACCGCCGAGATGATCCCGCTGACCTGGCCGGAATTCGGCGCGCTGCATCCGTTCGCGCCGCGCGAGCAGGCACAAGGCTATCACGCGCTGTTTGAGCGGCTGGAACGATGGCTGTGCGATATCACCGGCTATGACGCGATCTCGCTGCAGCCGAATTCCGGCGCGCAGGGCGAATATGCCGGACTATTGGCGATCCGCGGCTATCACGCCGCGCGCGGCGAGCCGCATCGCAAGGTGTGCCTGATCCCCTCCTCGGCGCATGGCACCAATCCGGCCTCCGCCCATATGGCCGGCATGGAGGTCGTGGTGGTGGCCTGCGATATCAGGGGCGACGTCGACGTCGACGATTTGCGCGCCAAGGCGGCGCAGCACGCCAAGAATCTCGCCGCCATCATGATCACCTATCCCTCCACCCACGGCGTGTTCGAGGAGCACATCAGCGAGATCTGCGACATCGTTCACGGCCATGGCGGACAGGTCTATCTCGACGGCGCCAACCTGAATGCGCAGGTCGGGCTGTCGCGGCCCGGCGATTACGGCGCCGATGTCAGCCATCTCAACCTGCACAAGACCTTCTGCATTCCGCACGGCGGCGGCGGCCCCGGCATGGGGCCGATCGGCGTCAGGGCGCATCTTGCGCCGTTCCTGCCGGGCCATCCCGTGACCGATGGCGCTGGGAAAGGCGCGGTCGGGCCGGTGTCGGCCGCCCCCTTCGGCTCGGCGTCGATCCTGACGATTTCCTACATCTACATTCTGATGATGGGCGGCGAAGGCCTTACCCGGGCTACCGAAATCGCCATCCTGAACGCCAATTACATCGCGGCCAAACTCGATCCGCATTTTCCGGTGCTGTACCGCAATGCCAAAGGCCGCGTCGCCCATGAATGCATCGTCGATCCCCGTCCCCTGAAGGTGTCAGCCGGCGTCACCGTCGACGACATCGCCAAACGGCTGATCGATTACGGCTTCCATGCGCCGACCATGAGTTTCCCGGTGCCGGGCACGCTGATGATCGAGCCGACCGAATCCGAATCGAAGGCCGAGATCGATCGCTTCTGCGACGCCATGATCGCGATCCGGCGCGAAATCGCCGAGATCGAAGCGGGCCGCTGGAAGGTCGAGGCCTCGCCGCTGCGCCATGCGCCGCACACGGTGCACGACATCGCCGACGATGCCTGGGCGCGGGCCTATTCGCCGCGCCGAAGGCTGCTTCCCGGCCGGCACTTCGCGCATCGACAAATACTGGTCGCCGGTGGGGCGCGTCGACAATGTCTATGGCGACCGCAATTTGGTGTGCTCGTGTCCGCCGGTTACGGACTACGCGCAGGCGGCGGAATGACGGCGGTGCCGTCGTCATTCCGGGGCCGCGGAAGCGCGAACCCGGATCCAAATTGTCTTGCAAAGCGACTCACATCGAATTCCCCGTGCGCAATTGCCTCTAGGTCTTTCGGACCACCCGGAATGCGCAATCAGAACGAACCAACGAATCAAAAATCTCCGCTCGAAGCGCCAAGCCCTAATAAAATCTCAGCATTCCGAATCAGCATGCGCAGCCTCGTCAAGGCACGACCACCCTGCGGTGCTCAGGATCCCAGCGCGTCCACAGCGCCCGCTGATGTCGAACCTTAAGTCAACTGACCAAAGCCCGAGAAGAACACTCACTCCTCCACCGGCTCCTCGCCTTCGGCGTCGCGCTCGGGGGAGCCGGCCAGAATCTGCTCGGCGATCAGGCCGGAGTTCTGCCGGATCGAGGCTTCGATTTTCGCGGTCATGTCGGGATTGGCCTTGAGGAAGGCTTTCGAGTTCTCGCGGCCCTGGCCGAGCCTCTGGCTGTCATAGGAGAACCAGGCGCCGGACTTCTCGACAATGCCGGCCTTGACGCCGAGATCGAGAATTTCGCCCATCTTGGAGACGCCCTCGCCATACATGATGTCGAATTCGACCTGCTTGAACGGCGGCGCCAGCTTGTTCTTCACCACCTTGACGCGGGTCTGGTTGCCGACCACCTCGTCGCGCTCCTTGATCGCGCCGATGCGGCGGATGTCGAGCCGGACGGACGCGTAGAATTTCAGCGCGTTGCCGCCGGTGGTGGTTTCCGGCGAGCCGTACATCACGCCGATCTTCATCCGGATCTGGTTGATGAAGATCACCATGGTGTTGGATTTGTTGATCGAGGCGGTGAGCTTGCGCAGCGCCTGGCTCATCAGCCGGGCCTGCAGGCCGGGCAGCGCATCGCCCATCTCGCCCTCGAGCTCGGCGCGCGGCACCAGGGCCGCCACCGAATCGATCACCAGCACGTCGACCGCGCCGGATCGTACCAGGGTGTCGCAGATTTCCAGCGCCTGCTCGCCGGTGTCGGGCTGCGAGATCAGGAGTTCGTCGATGTTGACGCCGAGCTTTCGGGCATAGACCGGGTCGAGCGCGTGTTCGGCGTCGATGAAGGCGCAGATGCCGCCCTTCTTCTGGCCCTCGGCGACGGTGTGCAGCGCCAGCGTGGTCTTGCCCGAGGATTCCGGTCCGTAAATTTCCACCACCCGGCCGCGCGGCAGGCCGCCGACGCCGAGCGCGATGTCGAGCCCGAGCGAGCCCGAGGAAATGGTCTCGACGTCCATCGAGCGGTCGTTCTTGCCCAGTTTCATCACCGAGCCCTTGCCGAACTGGCGCTCGATCTGGGAGAGCGCGGCGGACAGGGCCTTGGTCTTGTCCATGGAGGATCCTTCGACGATACGCAGGGCAGTGGCGGACATAGGTCGTGCTCCTTATGGCGGGGATTCGCTAGCGGGACAAACGGGCGGCGGTAACGGTTCGGGCAGTCATTGGGTCAATTTCGACTGATGGAACACTGTACCCTATTTGTTCTCGGTTCGCAATATGTTCTTTTTGGGGAAGGCGGTGCTGTCCGTAGGACAGCACCGGGGAAGGCAGAAGCTGTCCGCATTTGATGGCAGTTGTCCTAATTTGAATCTCGCTGTGTCCCAATTCGTTAAATATTCGTAAATAACTTTTCGAAGTGACCCAAATTGCTCAGTGTGTCACCTAGCACACATGGCATGCTGGTTCGATCACCGCCCGTCACGGCAATCTATCGGTGACTGAGAGTTTTGTGCTCCCGCCGCCTGAATCTAAGGTGAGCATCATGCCATCACTTGCAGTCTTATTTGATCCAAGCCGCATAGCGATTCAGCTGCACCTCTGCCCCAAATGTTCAGGTCCAATGGCCCTGACGCATATCAAGCCCTCGCGGATCGGATACGAGACGCGCACATTTCAGGGCGTCAATTGCGATCATGTCGATAAGATCGTAACCGAGACCCACTCGATGAGGTGGATTTCGTCCGGGCTGCGCGCACCGGTTTAGGCCGTAGTTCTCCGAGACAGCAGAGTTTCCCGAGTGGCGAGGCCGCCTCAGTTGGCGGCCTCTTCATTTTGCGATTGGCCCTTTTGTTAACGAGCCGTAAATCTGCCGCGCCGCGTTCTCCGTCAGAATTACGGAGCGTCATCTTTATGAGTTTGCTCATAATTTAGCGGCCGCACCGCGCAACGCCGCCGTATATTGAAGGCCGGATCGATCCAGTTCGGCGGCGGCGCCATCGACTGCACCGTTCGCAACCTCTCCGAAACCGGAGCGGCGCTCGAAGTCGTGACCCCGCTCTTTATTCCCGACCGCTTCACCCTTGCTGTGCCGATGGACCAGTTGAAGCGGCCATGCCGCATCGTCTGGCGCAAACCGGGCCGTATCGGCGTGACCTTCGAGTAGCATGATCCGGAAAAGTGGGAACCGGTTTTCCGAAAAGATCATGCTCAAACAAGAAAGATAGAGCGGGATGACGATTCGAAGAAAAGTCATCCCGGTCTAACGGCGCGGCGCTCAGGTCAGCAGGGCCGATTGATCCAGCAGGGTTTGGTAGCACTCGCAGGACATTCGCATCAGCGCAGGGCGGTCCAGGATCCTGATCACGCCGCGCGAATAGGTGATCGCGCCTGTGCTTTGCACCTTGCTTGCGACTTCCGTCACCGAGGTACGCCTCACCCCCAGCATTTCGGCGAGGAATTCCTGCGTCAGATTGACGGTGTCGTTTGCCGCGCGGTCCGCGCTTTGCAGCAGCCAGCGGCAGAACCGCGCCTCGATCGAGTGCAACGCATTGCAGGCCGCGGTGACCCGCGCCTGCGACAACAGCACCTCGTTGTAACGGATGCAGAGATTGCGAACGGGATCGCTGGTTGCGGCCACGGTGCGGAAATGAGAGGCGGCGATTTTGCTGCAGGCGATCGGCATCTGCGCAACGACGCGCACCAGCGACTTGTACAGACCAAGCCCGGCCATCGCGCCGACAACGCCTTCGCGGCCGACGGTCGCGGTCTCGATCGCCTTGCCGTCGCGCAACACCGCCAGCAGCGACAGCATGCCGTAATGCGGGAAGTAGATCTGGTCGACCTCGTCGCCCGCCTCGGCCAGCACGGTCCCCTGCGACAGGGAGACCGTTGCCAAATGCGGTTGCAACCGGTCGAAATGATCGCGTGGAAGGGAGGAGAGCAGCTTGTTGTCCAGGGCAAGACCGGCGTTTGAAAATGGCACTGCGATATCCCGCCCGATCGGTCGGGCCGATTTACCGCAGGGGATGGAAGGGCGCTCCGAGAAGGCGAACCGCGGAAAGCCCGTGTATAGGGACAATGGAGGGCGCTGTCGGTCCGGTAGCCGTCATAGCGGCATTTCAGCCGGGGCCTGAATCGCGATAGCCCCCGGCAGCAAACGCTGTTTTGGATCGAAATCCACGGTCGGGAAACCGACGCAACCGAAGGCTGGCGCGTCTTTCCGGCCGGCTTATCCGATTTCGCTGAGCAATCGATGCCTTTTGTCGGTCCTCGGCGCAACGGGGGTATCGCCCAGGAGCCGGTCGAATTCCAGCTTCGAGATCTCGTAGCATTCGCAGGCGCGTTGCCGCAGCGCCTCGTGATCGAGGATGATGACGTGGCCGCGCCGATATTCGATCAGCCCCGCCTTCTTCAGCGCGCCCATCACGTCGGTGACCGTGGTTCGCCGGACGCCGAGCATCATTCCCAGGAATTCCTGGGTGAGCAGGAAATCGCCTGATGGCATCCGGTCGCGTGTCATCAGCAGCCACCGGCAGCAGCGCTGTTCGACCCGATGGAGGTGGGCGCAGGCGGCCGATTGCGCGACCTGGTTGAAGAAGGCATGGGCATAGCGGAGCATCATCGACTTCAGGGTCGGATTTCGTTCGAGTTCTTCGTGGAAGATGCGGGCGTCCATCTGCAGTGCCGTCCCGGGAACCTGGACGTAAACCGAGGAGGGTGCATCGAGATCACCGAGACAAACCGGCAATCCCACGATTCCTTCGCTGCCGATGGTTCCGACCTCCGCGCTGGCGCCATCGGCGGTCGTGATCACCAGCGATGCCACGCCGTCGATCGGGAAATACACATGTTCGATCGGATGCGATGCTTCGTAGAGGCTTTTCCTGTACTCGAACGCTACCTGTGAGAGGTGCGGCCGCAATCGCTCGTAATCCCTGTCCGACAACAGCGAGAGCAGCCGGTTCGTTCGTTTGTCGCGGTGTGGCATGGCATGGCTTTCCGCGTCTTCCAGCGCTGCGGCTCGGGCGGTGGCCGGATTGTATCGGCCCAAAGTCCGATAGGCGACTCAATTCCCGGCCCGCCGGACGGCAAGGGGGCTCGGATCGGCCGGAACCAGCGCTATATTGAGGCGGTCGTTATGAGTAGCGGAGTTGCGACATGGCCTTTCGCCCGCGCGATCTGGCAGACCGGATGGCCGGCCGGCGGAAGCCGGACGACGGCTATCTGCGCGAGACTTTCACGCTGCCGCGCGACCAGGCGCGGACCAGGGCGCGCGACTTCCTCACCCGCTTTCCCAAGGAGGCCTATATGAGCTCGGTGGAAAGCTGGCGCGAGCTCCCCGGTGGCGACATCGAGTTCACCATGCGGCGGCTGCCCAGCGCCGACTAGCGTTCCCTTGATGGAACCTTTCGGCCCGCACCCCAACGAGAGAGCCCCGAACTGCGAAAAGTCCGGGGCTCAATGTCAACGTCGCAGCTTCCTCCGTGGGCAGTTCGGCAATGACAAGGATATTTCTAGAGCGGATCCGAGATGCCGCATTGAGGAGGATCAAAAGCGCGACTCGGGCGTGCGTCCTTTCGGGGCCGGATCATGCACTTGCCAGGGACCGGGCATGCGCGGTTGTCGCGCAAGTATCAGCCGACGATTGCCGAGCTTGATGGCGCGAAGCGAGCCGTCATCGATCGAGCGCAAGACCGCGGCTCTGCTCAGGCCGGTCATCGCGCAAAATTCGGCAATCGAGTATGCAGCGCGCGTCGCCGGGACAACGCGCTTTTCAGGTGGACGGCGCGGTCTAGGGAGCATTCGGCAATTTCCCTGCCGGGCCGATGCGTTGGCTGTTGCCGCGGTCGATGCCGTCCTTTGCCTCTTCGTCCGCCAGCAGTTTCAGGAGCATCTGGCGTTTGTCTGGATCGGACGTTTCGGCGAGCAGCTTCCGATAGAGCCTGATATTCTCGGTGTGGATAAAACTTTCCATCTTGCCTCTCCGCTCCTCGAGGCAGTTACGGCGGATAGTTTGAACCTTCGTAAAGTTAATGTCCAGTAGCCGACATATCACAAATCAAGACAACCCCGGGCTGCGCGCGGCTTTCTGGCTCGCGGTCAACGCGCAGCTGAACGCGGCGGATAACCAGGAGATTGATGCGGGTTTCTGCCTTGCCGGCCCCCAATTGCCAACCCGGAGGCGGCCAAATGAGGCTGCGCTACTTCGGCGGTCGCAGTTCGCCTGCGATCCAGCCGGCAAAATCCGATTTCAGGGGGTCGGGCACGGTTACGGTTTCCGTGAAATTACACTTGGCGCACTCAAAAGTGCGGCTCTCCTCGTGATCTGGTACCGGGAAAATCCGGACCAGCATCATGCGCGTGTGGCAACGGGGGCAGTGCGGGCGCTCGATCGCAGTGAGCGGTGGGAATGATGCCATCATACTCAGACCTGGAAGACGCGAGTGCTACAGAACTCACAGTCACCGGCAAATGTCTTGGGGCTGAGCGGTGATAAAAAAACCTATGCCCGGTAGACGACCTCTGTCTGTTCGGTGACCGACTCAGAACCATAAAATGACGCGCCTTGCTCGAATCGCGCCAATGTTGCGCGGATGAACACATCGATACTGGCTAAAGACGCGCAAGCTTTCCGGATCGGAGCCTGAAATCGATATCCTGAAATCGATATAGAGAAGGTCGCCAGCTGGGGACATGTCGAGCTGAGGCGGCCTTACTCGAAGGTCACGCCTATTCGCCCCTGTTTGCGCCAGACGATGCGGCATGGCCGCTTCAACTGGTCCGTCTAGGGTGAAGCGGTCGGGAATAAAGAGCGGGGTTACGACTTCAATCGCCGCGCCGGTTTCCGAGACGTTGCGAACGGTGCAGTCGATGGCGCCCCCGCCGAACTGGATCGATCCGGCCTTCAATACACGGCGGCGCGGCGCGGTGCGGGGAAGTGTCATCGCATCGGCATACGCCCGATTTATGAGCAATCTCTAAAGCAGGCGCCCGGTAATTCTACGGTGAAGCACGGCGGCAGATTCACGGCTTGCAGAATGCGAATTGCGACACGCCGGGCAGCGTTCGCCGGTTCCCGATCAGCGCGTTTCCGTCCTGGTTTGCGTGTTGCCGGTTTTGGTTCGCGGCTTCGCCGGCGCCGATGCCCTGGGCGCATCACCGCTGCGCACATTGCCCCACGGATCGGAAGACGTCTTGGCGTCCGGTATTTTTTTCAGCGATTCCTTATAGGCCTTGTCCCGCGCCGCCTCGGCTTCCTTCTCCTCCGGCGTTTTGGACTGCAGTTCCGGAATCAAATTGATGTTGGGAGCCTGTGCGTAAGCCGGCCCGGTCAGCAACGCGACGACAGCCGCTGCGCGAAAAACCCTCATGGAATGCTCCCTGCATTTTCCCCGTGATATACCACCGCGCGGACCGCGGCGCCAAGCGCAGCCGACTTGCGGCCTAGAAGCGGTCCGACTTGCAGGTTTTCGGCGATTGCATCCAATCGTCCCAGATCGGACCGCACTTGGTGCAGCCATTGAGGGCCAGACCGATGGCGACCACGCTCAAAATCAGTGCCCATCGCCTGAACATGGTCGACCCACTCCCCACGCCCCCATCATAGGCCCCCACGACAGAAATTTTCAAGCCGCGCAAGGCAAGGTTCCTTTCCGGCAAATGCCCTCTAGAATGCCCGTCAACTCCAGTCCCGGGCGAGGAACAACCGTTCATGCAGCAGGAAACACAGGCAGCGGAATTCGATATCGAGGTGGCCCGCCGCGTCCTCGGCGACGTGTTCGCACCCTGGGTGCAGGAGCTCGGGCTGTCGATCAGCGGCATCGAGTGCGCCCCGCCGCCGGGCGCCGCGGCCGACTGGCAGCCGGGGGCGATCCTGCGCATGGCGTTCTCCGAACGGCTGTGCCGGCATGGCGGCATCGTCTGCGGCCAGGCGCTGATGGCGCTCGCCGACACCTCGATGGTGATCGCCATCCTCACCGCGAACCGCGGCTACCGGCCGATGACGACCGTCGATCAGACCACGCATTTCATGCGCGCCGCCACCTCGTCCGACGTGCTGGCGGATGCGCGGGTGGTTCGCCTCGGGCGCACCATGAGCTTTGGTCGCGTCACCCTGTCGAGCGCCAGCGACAACAAGCCGGTGGCGATGGTCTCGAGCGCCTTTGCGATGCTGTGACGATGCCGGAGCCGGCCCGCTTCAGGGCGGCTTTCCGATGCAGCTACTTCTTGTCGCCCTGCTCGCCATAGCGGCTGCGATAGAATTCTTCGATTTTCTGCAATTGTTCCTTGGTCATGCCCTCCTTAAGCCAGAGATGGCCGGGTTGGGTATAGACGAACTTTTCCATCAACTCGTCAGCCAAGGGTTCGCCGGCCACCCGCTTCATCTCGGGGAGGAATTCCATATAGAATGATTTTGCCACCTCGTAGATGCCGTGCCACCACGCATAGTCGGGGCCGGACATCGACGCGCCGTGGCGCGCGCGGCGGCCCTGATGATGCCAAAGCTCGTAGTAGATCCATTCGAGCTTCTCATCCATCGGCGCGGCGGTGAGCTTGTTGGCCTTGTACAGCTCGGCCATGATCGCGGCCGCCGGCTTGCCGAACTTGTCGTTGTAGAGCAAAACCAGATCGTCGAACTGCTGGTAGAAGCCGGAAACCTGGCCGCTGGCGTGACACGCGCTGCAAACGTCCTGCATCTTCTCGCGCCGCTGCTGCCAGGTCAGGATCTGCTGCACCTTGCGCGTGACGCCGTCCTTGCCCTTGACCTCGTCGCCGACGTTTGGCAATGCGGCGCCCTCCGGCCGGTCCTCTTTGCTGAGATCATCAAACACGACCATGTTGAGCTTGGTCGAGACCGCCGGCCGCAGCGTCCAGCTGATGCGCTCGCCGACGTCATGCGTCACGCCCTGGGTCCGGGTCGCGCCCATATGGCACGTCGCGCATGACGGCGCCGCGGTATATTCGACGCCCGCCCGCCATGGGCTCTTGTCGATGTTGAGCCTGAGCTTGTTGACGTCCCACAGAATGCCGTGTTTCGATTCCTGGTAGACCTCCATCTGAGGGTGATCGGGTCCGAGGTGACACTTGCCGCAGGTCTGCGGTTCGCGCGCCTGCGCTTTCGAGAAGCGATGGCGGGTATGGCAGGCGCTGCAGCTTCCGGCGCTGCCGTCCGGGTTGATCCGCCCGATCCCGGTATTGGGCCAGGTCGCCGGGTCGAACTTGCCATTCGGCAGAACCTTGACGGTCGAACCGTGGCACTGGAAGCAGCCGACTGCGACAGCCGGCGGACCGCCGAGGACCGAGCCCAGGAAATTGTCGAGCGAAGCCAGTATCTCGCCCGCTTTGGCGTGGTGGCTGCCCTTCTGCTGATCGACTTCCTTCTGGTGGCAGGCGCCGCAGTCTTTCGGTGACACGATCACGTAAATCGTGAAGCCGTTGTGCTCGAACGCGCCCGGATCGTTCTTGTTGGCCTTGTGACAGTCGTAGCAGTTGATGCCTTTCTGACCGTGCGCGCTGTCGTGCCACTCCCCGGCCAGCGCCGGGTTCATCGGCTTGTGGCAGCCAAGACACTTCGCGCCTTCCGGGGAGCCCCAAGCGGCGCGCGCCGGCGTGCCTTTAGGAGGTTGTTGCGCAAGCGCTGTGTCTGGAGCCCACAGGACTGTTGCCGCCAGGAGTGCGATCGTCGTCGAATAGAACGAAAATAGCCGAGCGCATCGCCTGACCTCCGTGGGTGGCAACGGGTCAGCCTATTGAAGGGCGGCCAAAGCTTGCATTGATCAGGATCAAGTCCGGTTCATTCTCCGCAGCGGAGATTTCGGCCATCATCCGGTTTCACCGGTGCACCACCACCGTCGCACCGCCAAGGCGAAACCCGCTTGCACACCGTCTGCGCACGGGGGGCCAGGTCTGTTCAGCCCTGTCCGTCGCCGAGGCCGTACTCCTGATAAACGGTCGCCGGATCAAGGTCAGGAAATAACCTGCACTTGGCCTGCGCCAGATGCAGGTTGACGCTTGCGGGCGCCGAACCAGCGGCCAACAGCTTCCTGATGTCGTCCATATGCGTGCGCGGCTGGTGTTTCTCCGGAAGCTGCTCCAGCGCGACCAGCGCCGTTGCCAATGCTTCCGTGACAACCCATTCATCGTGGCCCGTGACACCCTTTCTCGGCATTCAGACCATCCCTCGTTTGTCCTTGTCAGAACCACGGTCCGAACTTTACCCGGAACCGCCTCCGACAGTCACGCATCGACCGGGTCCTGCAATTCACGAATGATTGCGTCGGCTCGGACGCGTCACTCAATGCAATCTTGCCCGGCGGCGCCAGCGCCACAGCGCAACCGCCGTCAGCACAAGGGCGAGCGCAAAAGCGATCGCCCTGCTCCGGAAGCGGCCGCCGGGCCGGTCGACGGTGCGCGACCACAGCGAGGGCGCTTCGCCCTGCCGCGCCAGCCGAAACGCCACCACGCTGTCGCCGATCGAGGTGCCGGACTCGGAGTGACCGCCGGCGCCGATAACAACATATTGCTCGCCCTTCCAGAGATAGGTCATGGGATTGGCGACGCCGGGGACCGGCAACCTGCCCTGCCAGAGCTCCTTGCCGGATTTGGCGTCGAAGGCGCGCAGATAAGCGTCCATCGCGCCGGTGAAGACCAGGCCGCCCGCGGTGACGACGACGCCGTTGACCAGCGGCGTGCCCCAGTTGAACGCCATCCCCAGCGGCGCGCGATCCTCCGTCGTGCCGACCGATGATCGCCAGAGAATCTTGCCGGCCTTCAGATCGACCGCGACCATCGTGCCCCACGGCGGCTTGTTGCAGAGCAGACCCAGCGGCGACATCGCGACCGCCCGCGTCATCGCAAACGGCGCGCCGCGCTGCGGTCCGAAATCATGACCGGGCGGCGGCTTGAAACCTTCCGCCTCGCTTCTCGGAATCAGCTTGATGATGTGCAGCGCGTAGCTGGTGTTGGCGATAGAGGATCTGGTTGACGGGATCGAACGCCGCGCCGCCCCAGTTGACGCCGCCGCCGCTCATCGGAAATTCCAGCGTGCCCTGCGTCGATGGCGGTGTATAGAGTCCCTCGTTGCGCAAGGCCGCGAGTTGCTGCTCGCAGGCGGGGCGGCCGAAGGTCGGAAACGGATTGAACACGTCGGCGGTTGAAAACTGCTGCGGCATCAACGCCGGCACATGGGTCGGAAACGGCTGCGTCGGCGACAGCTGCTCGCCCTCGGCGCCGCCTTGCGGCACGGGCGCTCCTCGACCGGCCAGACCGGCTTGCCGGTGTCGCGGTCGAGCACGAACACAAAACCCTGCTTGGTCGGCTGGATCACGACGTCGCGCATGCCGTCGCCGGTGTCGATGCGCGCCAGCGTCGGTTGCGCCGGCAGATCGTAATCCCAGACATCGTGATGCACGGTCTGGAACGACCACACCAGTTCGCCGGTCTCGATGCGCAGCGCCACCACGGAATTGGCATGTTCGTTGTTGCCGGGCCGCTTGCCGCCCCAGAAATCCGGGCTCGGCGAAGACGTCGGCAGGAACACCAGTCCGCGCTCTTCATCCACCGACATCGGCGCCCAGACATTGGCGTGGCCCGCGACGATGCCGTCGTGAACCAGCGGGTCGAAGCTCCAGCGCGGCCGCCCGGTCCGCGCATCGAAGGCGCGCACCGTCCCGAGCGGCGCTTCGACGCGGCGATTGTCCGAGATCGAGGAGCCGACAATGACGACGCCGCGGCTCACCACCGGCGCCGACGTGATCTGGAATTCGCCCGGCCATTCCAGCGCATGCCGGTCTCGAGCTTGATCTCGCCGCCGAAGCCGAAATCGGCGCAGGGAACGCCGGTCCTGGCGTCGAGCGCGATCACGCGGACATCGTTGGTGCCCATGAAGATCCGCGCCGCGGCAGGCCGCGCCTTCGGCGGCCTGATCGTCGACCCAGTAGGCGACGCCGCGGCAGACATAGCGGTTTCCGGGACGCTGATCGGTGCTGATCTTCGGATCGTAGCGCCATTTCTGCGCGCCGGTGCCGGGATCGAGCGCGATCACCTCGTTGAAGGGCGTGCAGAAGATCAGGCTGTCCTCGACGAACAGCGGCGTCGCCTCGAATTTCGTGCGCGCCATCATCACGGGTGCGCGCGCCTCGAGATCGCCGGTGTGAAAGTCCCAGGCGCGCACGAGCTTGCCGACATTGGCCGGCGTGATCTGGGCAAGCGGCGAGAACCGCGTCCCCCCTGATCGCCGCCCCAATGTTCCCAGCCGAACGCCGGTACGCGGCCAACAACATGACGGCGAGCAGGCCGGGAAGTTTTCGCATGGGAAGCGTCAATCTGACGAACAGAGGGCTATCAGGCGGCTTATTTCGACTTCTTGGCAGGCTCCGCCGGCCGCGCGACGCCCCACGGATCATACTTTTCCTTGGGCTCCGGTATCCTTTCGAGCGCGGCCTTGTAGGCCTTTTCGTCGATTTGCGGCTTCTTTTGATCGGTCTTTTTTTCGTCGCCCTGATGCCGCTTGCCGCCCATCTGGGCGTGCGCGGGCGCCGCGATCAAGGCCAGCATCATCACTGCCACCGTGAAGGTCTTCATCGCCCCTGTCTCCCTGCGGCATGTGTGGCACAGGGATCGGCGGTCGTACGATCAGCCCTTCCGCGGCCGGATCTCAGCATTTGTTGATGGCAGGGGACTTCGCGAATTGGCGGCAGCCATGCGCAATCTTGACCAGGGTGGGATAAGGTGGATGCGGCGGATCATTGTTCGTGCGGCGGTGATGGCAGGCGGGGCGCTGCTGCTGGCGGGCTGCGGCTTGCCGACAGCCATCGCGTCGCTGCCGGAGTTCATGCGCGCCAAGGCCATCGACCCGCCGCCGCCCGAGCCGCCGCCCGATGTCAGGCAACTGGTCCGCAAGAATCTGGATGCGGTGTTCGTCGCCGCATCGAACCCGCGCCAGGTGCGGGTCTCGCCGCCGCACCGCGTGCCGAGCGGACCGGGCTGGACCGCCTGCGTCAGGGCGGAGCTGACCTCGGCGACGGGCAGGCCGCTCGGCACGCAGACCTATCGCATCACGATCAGCGACGGCGCGATCGTCGACCGCCGGCGCGTCGAGGCCGACGACAATTGCGCCTCCGAAAGCTACGAGCCGGTCTAGCGCGCGCCCGGTTCACGCCGCCACGTCGAGCTGCTTCTCGAATTGCTCAAAGGCGGAGATCGCGTCCGCCGCATACATCAGCGACGGACCGCCGCCCATGTAGACGGCCATGCCGAGCGTCTCTTCCACTTCCTGGCGCGTGGCGCCGAGCCTGACCAGCGCCTCGGTGTGGAAGCCGATGCAGCCGTCGCAGCGCGTGGCGATGCCGATCGCGAGCGCGATCAGTTCCTTGGTCTTCTTGTCGAGCGCGCCGTCGCGGGTCGCGGCCTGCGCCAGCGCCGAGAACGCCTTCATGGTGTCGGGAATGTCCTGGCGCAGTTTCCGCAAGTCGCCGGAAATGCGCTTGGTGATGTCGGAATAGTTCTTTTCCATGGTAGATCCTCTATTTGCTGGACGGTTTCTGCGGCGACAGGTTCCCGCAGCGCGATGTAGATCGCGGGAATGACGAGGACGGTGAGCAGCGTCGAGGACGCGAGGCCGAACAGCAGCGAGATCGCGAGCCCCTGGAAGATCGGATCGAGCAGGATGGTCGCGGCGCCGATCATGGCCGCGAGCGCGGTCAGCAGGATCGGCTTGAAGCGCACGGCGCCGGCCTCCAGCACCACCTCGCGCAGCGCCTTGCCCTGTCCGCCGCTGTGGCGGATGAAATCGACCAGCAGGATCGAATTGCGCACGATGATGCCGGCGAGCGCGATGAAGCCGATCATCGAGGTCGCCGTGAACGGCGCGCCCAGCAGCCAGTGGCCGATCAGGATGCCGATCAGCGTCAGCGGGATCGGCGTCAGGATCACCAGCGGCAGCCGAAAGCTGCCGAACTGCGCCACGACCAGCACGTAGATGCCGAGGATCGCGGCGCCGAAGGCCGCGCCCATGTCGCGGAAGGTCACATAGGTGATCTCCCATTCGCCGTCCCACAGCAGCGTCGGACGGGATTCGTCGGCCGGCTGTCCGTGCAGGCTGATGACGGGTTTCGGCAGCGCGCCCCAGTCATGGGCGTCGACGCGGCTCGCGACCTCGAGCATGCCGTAGAGCGGCGCCTCGAAGCGGCCGGCGAGCTCGGCCATCACCATGTCGGCGAAGCGGCCGTCGCGGCGGAAGATCGATCGGCGAGCCCTCCTCGACGGTCGCCTTGACGACCTGGCCGAGTTCGACCACCGTCTTGCTGCCGGGCAGCGTGTTGGCGGGCACCGGCGTCGAGGCCAGCGCCTCGCTCCAGGCCAGATCGCGCTTCGGCAGTTTGACGGCGATCTCGATCGGATTGCGATCCTCGCCGCGGTGCGAATAGCCGACCGATACGCCGCCGAACAGCGTCTGGATGGTGTCGTAGACGTCGCGCTGCTCGACGCCGAAAAATTCGAGCCGGTCCTGGTCGATCGACAGCCGCAGCCGCGGCCGCCGCTCGCCGATCGAATTCGTCGATATCGACGATGAACGGCACTTCGGCGAAGATCTTCTTCAGCTCGCGCGGTGACCGCGCGGCGCGTCGCCGCATCGGGTCCATAGATTTCGGCCAGCAGCGTCGCCAGCACCGGCGGCCCGGGCGGCACCTCGACCACCTTGATGCTGGTGCCGGCGGGAACGCTGATGGCCTTGAGGCGCTGCCGCAGATCGAGCGCGATGTCGTGGCTCGCCCGCTTGCGATTCCCGCGCGCGGCAAGGTTGACCTGCAGTTCGCCGAGTTCGGGGCGTTCGCGCAGATAATAGTGCCGCACCAGGCCGTTGAAATTGAACGGCGCCGGCGTGCCGGCATAGGACTGCACCGAAGTGATCTCGGGCAGTCCGCGCGCGATGTCGGCCGCCTCGAACAGCGTGCGTTCGGTATCTTCGAGGCTCGCGCCCTCGGGCAGATCGACCATGACCGCGATCTCGGATTTGTTGTCGAACGGCAGCAATTTGACCGTGACGGATTTGGTCGCGAACAGCAGTCATCGACAGCAGCGTGGCGACGCCGACGCCGATCAGGAATATCCAGGACGAACGCTTGCTGCGGACGATCGGCGTAGCGAAGCGCCGGTAGAGGCGGCCGAGCACGCCTTCGTCATGCGCGGCGTGCGCGGCGACCGCGGCGCCCTCCTTCGGCGCCAGCCGCAGCATCAGCCAGGGCGCCACCACCATCGCGACAAAGAACGAGAACAGCATCGCGGCCGACGCATTGGCCGGGATCGGCGCCATATAGGGGCCCATCAGCCCCGATACGAACAGCATCGGCAACAGCGCCGCCACCACCGTCAGCGTCGCGACGACGGTCGGATTGCCGACCTCGGCGACCGCCTCGATCGTGGCCTGCACGCGGGGCCGGCCGTCCTTCATCGCCCAGTGGCGGGCGATGTTCTCGACCACGACGATGGCGTCGTCGACCAGGATGCCGATCGAGAAGATCAGCGCGAACAGGCTGACGCGGTTGATGGTGTAGCCCATCAGATTGGCGGCAAACAGCGTCAGCAGTATCGTGGTCGGGATCACGACCAGCGTCACCAGCGCCTCGCGCCAGCCGATCGCGATCGCGATCAGACCGACGATCGAGATCGTGGCGAGCCCGAGGTGAAACAGAAGTTCGTTGGCCTTCTCGTTGGCGGTCTCGCCATAGTCGCGGGTGACGGTGACCTCGACGTCATCGGGGATCAGGCGGGACTTCAGCCCTTCGAGCCGGTGCGCGATGTCCTCCGAGACGACCACCGCGTTGGCGCCGCGCCCGCTTGGCGAGCGCCAGGCTGACCGCGGGAACGCGCTCCCAGTTGCCCTTGCCGTCGCGCGCGTCGTTCCAGACGCGGTGCTCGGTGGTGTTCGGTCCGATGACGACGGAGGCGACGTCCTTGACATAGACCGGACGTCCGTCCCGCGTCGAAATCAGGAGCAGGCCGATGTCGGGAATTCCCGACAAGGTCTGGCCGGCGGAAACGTTGCGCACGATCCCGGCGTCGCGGACCTGTCCGGCAAGGAACGAACGATTGGCGTCCTTTACCTTGGCGACGAGCTGCTGCAGCGTGACGCCGAACAGCGACAGCTTTTCCGGATCCGGCTCGACCCTGATCTGCTGGGCCGCGCCGCCGGAGATGTAGGTCAGCCCGATGCTGTCGACCTTCGTCAGTTCGGCGCGCAGTTTGTCGGCGAGTTCGTAGAGATCCTTGTCGGTCCAGCGATCGGCGGCCTCTGGCTTCGGCGAAAGCGTGAGCACGGTGACGGCGACGTCGTTGATGCCGCGCCCGACGATCAGAGGCTCGGGAATGCCGACCGGGATGCGGTCGAGATTGGCGCGGATCTTCTCGTGAACGCGAAGGATCGCGTCGTCGGCCTTGGTGCCGACCAGAAAGCGCGCGGTCACCATGACGCGGTCGTCTTCGGTCTGGCTGTAGACGTGCTCGACCCCGTCGATGCCCTTGACGATGGCTTCCAGCGGTTTGGTGACGAGTTCGACCGCGTCGGGCGCGCGCAGTCCGTCGGCGTTGACGCGGATATCGACCATGGGAACGCTGATCTGCGGTTCTTCCTCGCGCGGGATGACGGTGACGGCGATCAGGCCCACGATCAGCGAGGCGAGCAGAAACAGCGGCGTCAGCGGCGAGCCGATGGTCGCCCGGGTGAGCCGCCCGGACAGGCCGAGATTCACGGCTGCACCAGTTGGTCGCCGGCGCGGATGCCGGACAAGATCTCAAGGCCGTCGGGAAGATCGGGACTGGGGCAGATCGCGGCCGCGCTGCACCGGCGCGTCGATGGTTCGGTCCGCCTGACGGATATGGACGTAGTCGATGCCGAAACGGGTCGTCACATAGTTCGACGGGATCACGAAGGCGGTCCGCGTCCCGCCTGATATCCAGACCCTGAGCCGGTCGCCGACGAAATACTCCCCTAGCCCCTCGACGGTGGCATCCGCAATGACGCGGCCATCCTCGATCTGCGGGTAGACCAGATCGATCACGCCCGACTTGGAGGCTTGGTCGCCGAACTCGGCGCCATCGATCGCGGATCTTGTCACCGGCTTTCAGGAAAGCGGGCGTGTCGTTCCGGAACCCGCAGGCGCAGCTTGAAATTCTGCTGCGCGATCATCGCAATGGGGTCGCCGGGCAGCACGACGGAACCGACCGCCACCAGCTTTTTCAGCACGCGTCCGCCTGATGGAGCAAGCACCTGCCCTTCATTGAGCTGCTGCTGGATCACGGCGCGCTCGGCGGTCCGCGCGCGCAGTCCGTTTTCGGCGACGTTGAGCGCGGTCCGCGCCTCGTCGAGCTTGACGCGCGGAAGCGTGCCGCGCTCCACCAGCCCCTCGGTTCGGGTAAAATCGATCTGCGCCTGGTCCGACTGCGCCTGCAAGGCGCCGATCTGCGCATCCAGCGACTTCATCTGCAGCGCGAGCTTCTCGTCGCCGATGGCCGCGATCGCCTGACCGCTGGTGACCGGATCGCCTTCCCGGACGTTGAGTTGGACAACGATGCCGCCGATGCGCCCGCGCGCCGGCACCACGCTTATGCTCTCGACGGTGGCGAACACCGCCTTCTCGTCAGCGACCGAACGCGGGCTGGCTGTGAGCGTTTCGGCGCGCGCGAACGGCGCGCTGACAGCGAGCGCCGCCAGAACTGCTGTCACTCTCAATCCGCGCATCGTTGTGTTCACAATCATGAATGGCCCGATCGGGCGCTGGAACCCGAAAACTTATCCTGGCGACATTTTCTCACGGTCATTGACCTGCCTCAAGACATCGCAGCTCGCGCCCGCTTAGCTTTATTTCGCGCGGTCTTGCCATTCGGCGGGGTGCAATACACGCGATAGAGCGCGGTCAGAACTTCGCGCGCGGGATCGCTGGCGATCGGATAGTAGATGGTTTGGGCATCGCGGCGGGCGGAAACCAGGCCATCCTTCCGGAGCAGAGCGAGATGCTGGGATACGGTGGAATCGCGAAGGCCCAGGAATTCGGCAAGGTCTCCGACCGAGCGCTCGCCGTCAATCAATTGACAGACGATGAGCAGCCGGTGGCGATTGGCCATGGCTTTCAGGAACTCGCTGGCGCGGTCGGCCGCGGCTTTCATGGTTTCGATATTTATTTTCATACTTGCGTATATACGATAATACGAATATATAGTCAACCACCGGACCGCGAAGATCGGTTCCATTGTCGGGCGCGATGGAGACGCCAAAAATTGTCGCATGGACGATGGCCGGGCTTGCCCGGTCCTGATGATCTTCAACCCAGGCAAAGGAACGCGTCATGAATATAGATAAAGCAGTGTTGATGTTCGCCGGATTTGTGGTGCTGCTCGGCCTCGCGCTCGGCTATCTGGTCAGTCCCTACTGGTACTTGCTGACGGCATTCGCCGGGCTCAACATGTTCCAGGCGGCGATCACCGGGTTCTGTCCCGCCGCGATCGTTTTCAAGAAGCTGGGCGTGCGAAGCGGCAACGCGTTTTCGTGAGTGGCCTGACCAAGTCCATCACCTTCGACAATGGCACCGCGATCGCAGTGATCGCGGACAGCAGGCGACGCATCAAATCCAATGGGCGCTAATGGCATCTGGAAGTCGTTCGCCGCTGGCTTGTGCGGCAGCGCCGCTCACACCGGCCTGATGTTGCTGAAGTCGCGGATGGGCTGGCTGCCGTCGTTCCACCCTTACGAGGATTTGCAGCAAGCGCTGAGCCAGCTCGTCGGCGGCTCGGTTGATCCGCTGGTGCCGTGGGCGTTGTCGTTCCTGAATGGCGCCGTCGTGCTCGGGATTGTGTTTGGCCGCAGCTATCGCCTGCTGCCGGGCCGCAGCGGGGCGGCGAAAGGATTTGTCTTTGGCGTCCTCGGCTGGATTGCGATGGGCGTGCTGTTTTTTCCGATGCTGGGTCGAGGCCTGTTCGCCACCGGCGCAGGGCTTGGCCTGCTCCCCGCCCTGTTCTCGCTCGCTGATGCTGCTGACCTACGGCATCATCATGGGCATCGCCTTTTCAGCGCTGAAGGGACGGGCGTGACGGCATCCGAACGGTAAATGCACGGTTAACATTACCGCTCAAATTGCATCCCCGCGCCAACGGTATTTTCCAATGTTTCCGCTAGCATTTTCCCGACAACGCGGTGGAAACGGCGGCGCTGCGGGCGTGCGCCCTCTCCGCGAACGGGGAAACGGGACGTGGTCGAGATTGCTGATCGAGCTGCGGTTGGTCGCGCATCGGTGAACGATGTCGCGGGCCCGCGCGCCGCGGACGGCAGCGGCTTCGCCCGATGGCGACGCGTTCGCGCCGCTGACGGCCGTGGCGGTGAGCCCGTGGCGCGCATTGGCCGAACGCGCGATCGAGCCGAACGGCTATTATCTGCCCGGCTGGGAACTGGCGGTGAACGCGTCCGCGCGCGGCCGCACCGGCGTCTCCGCGCTGAGCGCGTGGAGCGATGCCGCGCCAGACGGCGCGGCGCGGCTGATCGGTCTGATGCCGGTCATCCCGATGTCGCGCGCCTGCAATATTCCGCTGCCCGCCCTGGCCAGCGCCCATCCCTACGGCACGCTCTGCACGCCGCTGCTCGATCGCGACAAGGCGCACGACGCCGCGGCGCGGCTGCTGCGCGAGGCGCGCAAGGCCGGCGCCCATGCGCTGATCCTGCGCGAAGTACCGCTCGACGGCGCGGCCATGAAGGCCTTCAACGAGGTGCTGCGGCAACAGGGCTTGCGTCCGCGCGTGCTGCAATCGCACCTGCGCGCCTGCCTCGACGCGGCGCGCGATCCCGAGAATCTGCTGCGCGAGGCGCTGGGGCCGAAGAAGCTGAAGGAGTTGCGGCGCCAGCGCCATCGGCTCGCCGAGCATGGCGCCATCCGTTTCGACGTCGCGCGCCGCCCGAGGATGTCGCGGCCGCGCTCGAAATATTCCTGGTTCTGGAAGCCAGCGGCTGGAAGGCGAGGCGCGGCACCGCGCTGATCCAGGACGACGGCGATGCCGGTTTTATCCGGCGCGCCGCGCCGGCGCTCGCTGAGACCGGCCAGTGCGAGATCGTGACGCTGACGCGCCGGCGATACGCCGGTCGCGGCCGCAATCGTGCTGCGGCATCAGGATCGCGCCTTCTACTTCAAGCTCGGCGTCGACGAGCGCTTTGCAAGATTTTCACCGGGCGTGCAGCTGACGCTCGATCTGACCCGGCATCTCTGCGCCGATCCCGCCATCGCGACGGCCAACTCGATGGCCAGCGCCGATCATCCGATGATCAATCCGATCTGGCGCGGGCGTTTTGCGATCGGCGATGTCCTGATTCCGCTGCGGCAAAACGATCCCGTGGTGCCGCTGATCCATGCGGCGCTGACGCTGCGCCGGCTGGTTCGCGAAGCCGCGCGCCGCGCGGTTGATGTGATCCGCGGCGCCGGGCTAGTACGCTGATGGATCGACCTCTCCCGTTCTAGACGGGTGAGCGTCGCCCCTACTCCGCCGCCTGCGCGTTCACCTCCGCCGAGACCTGGCGGATGGCGCGGGCGAGCTGCTCGGCCGGCTGCGCGCCGGATACCGCATATTTCTGCGCAAACACAAACGTCGGCACCCCGGAGATGCCCTTGTCGGAGGCGTCCTTGGCCTGCGCCGAGATCAGCGCCACGTCTTCGTCGGTTGCAAGACGCCGGCGCACATCGTCGGCATCGAGCCCGCAATCGGCGGCCGCCTGCACCAGCACGTCAACGTCGGTGAGATCGCCGCCGTCCCTGAAATACAATTCCATCAGCCGCTGCTTCATCTCGGCGGATTTGCCTTGCGCGTCGGCCCAGTGAATCAGGCGATGGCAGTCTGTCGTGTTGGGCTGCCGCCGGACCAGTTCGGGCCGGTAGGTGAGGCCCTCCTCGTTGGCCGCGGCGACGACGCGACCGGCGATGCCCTTATAGGCCTCGGGCGAGCCGAATTTCGCGGTGAGGTATTCGTCGCGGCCGATGCCCTCGCGCGGCACCCAGGAATTGAGAAAGAACGGCCGCCAGTGGATCTCGACCGGCACGTCCGGCGTCAGCGCCAGCGCGTTCTCGATGCGGCGCTTGCCGATATAGCACCACGGACACACCACGTCGGAAACGATGTCGATCTGCAGCGGTTTTAGGGTGCTCATGGCCGCGTCCTCCCTTGGCAAGTCCCAGAGATAAGCCGCAATCCGGGCCCGGGCAAGGGAGCTATTCGAGGCGGGCCGCCATGCTGCGCATCCGCTCGGCGGTCACATCGTCGGCGGGAAAGAAGGTTTCCAGCGCCAGTTCCGACAGCGTGATGTCGACCGGGGTGCCGAAGATCATCGTGGTGGAAATGAAGCTCAGCACCTCGCCGTCGAGCCGCATCTTGAAGGGTATCGCGACATTGTCGGATGACAGCGGCGCCGATCGCGCCGGGATCGGATAGGTCTTCAGCTCCTGATAGAGTCTTATCAATTCGGGATCGGCGGTCGCCTCGCACTGGCGGTGCAGCCGCTCCAGCAGATGACTGGACCATTCGGCGAGGTTGACGGTGCGCGGCGCCAGCGCCTCGGGGTGAAAGGCGAGCCGCAGAATGTTGAGGGGCTGGCCGAGCAGCCGCGCTGGTACGCCCTCCAGCAGCGGCATCACCATGCGGTTGGCCGAGACCAGGTTCCAGTGCCGGTCGTAGGCCAGCGCCGGATTGGGCTCATGCGCCTTCAGCACGAGATCGATCGCCGCCCGCGCCGATTTCAGTGCGGGATCGTCGAGCGAGCGCTGCGGAAACGCCGGCGCATAACCCGCCGCCACCAGCAGCACGTTGCGTTCACGCAAGGGAACCTCGCAGCCGCTCGGCGAGCTTCAGCACCATGTCGCGCGACGGCGCGGCGCGGCCGGTTTCCACGAAACTCAAATGGCGCGCGGAAATCTCCGCGTCGCCGGCGAGATCGAGCTGGCTGAGATGGCGGCGCTGCCGCCATTCGCGCAGGTGATCGCCGACATGGGCGGGTTTTGCAGGTTCGGCTCGCGCCGTGGCGGTATGCGCGTTCATGGCGGAAAATCTATCACGCGAATTTCACGCGTTCCATTACGTCGGAGGTAATCGAATTGCGGACCGGACCGGATCATCTTCACCGTCACAGGAGATGACCATGCACACGCCTTCCCGATCTCGAACCTTCGCCTTAGCCGCCGGCATGGTTCCGTGGTTGCTCAATCTGGCGACCCGGCTGCTGGCGCGCAGCCTCAACATGCCGGAACCGCTGGTGCACTCGACCGGCGTGTTCGTGTTCGCGCATGTGACGGCGGTCGAAACCAGCGTCGGCAAGACGCTGTGCCCGGTGCGCCTCCTGCGTCGGCTCGGGAGCTGGTTCCACCGGTCCGCGCGCTGACATTACCCGCCCCTCCCCACCAGATAGGAGAACTACCATGATCCATCCATCCCTGTTCCTGCGCCGCGCCGTCCTCGCCGACGCCATCTTCAGCGGCGCATCCGCCGTGCTTTTGACGCTTGGCGCCGGCGCGCTTGCGCCCTGGCTCGAGCTACCGGAGGCGCTGTTGCGCGAGAGCGGTCTGTTCCTGATCGCCTATACCGCCCTCGTCGGCTGGCTCGGCACGCGAGAAACCATGCCGAAGCCGCTCGTGGTGATCGTGATCGCGGGCAACGCAGCATGGGTTCTCGCCAGTATCGCGCTGTTGTTCTCCGGCGCGGTGACGCCGAACCTCCTGGGCGAAACCTTCATCGTGTTGCAGGCGATCGTGGTCGGCGCCCTAGCCGAGCTGCAATATATCGGGCTGCGCAAGAGCGGCGGCGCGCTGGCGGCCTGAACAAAATTAGCGGTGAAGATCCTCATTGCGAGCGAGAGCAATCCATGCGGCATATATTGGCCGTGGATTGCTTCGTCGCGGAGCCTGTCACCGGACGCGCATTCGCGTGACCCGTTGGCTCCTCGCAATGACGAGGTCTGACCGCAGGAGCCGTTAGGTTATGTCAGTGCAGGTGAGCGGCACGGAAGGCTATGCCGAGGAGGCCGACCAGCTTTTCAAGCGCTATGAAGGCATCCCTGCCACCCACGCGCACCGGGCGGTGCTGCATTTGATACCATCTGCCCCCAGCAGCGTCCTGGACATCGGTTCCGGAACCGGGCGCGATGCGGCATGGTTAGCTTCGGGCGGCCATCGTGTGGTCGCCGTCGAGCCGACCGATGTGATGCGTCTGCGCGCCATGGCATTGCATCCGTCACCGCGAATCGAATGGCTCAACGACAGCCTGCCGGATCTTGCTTTGTTGCGGTCGCGCGGCGAGAGGTTCGACCTCGTGATGCTCACCGCGGTCTGGATGCATCTCGACGAAGGAGAGCGCCGGCGCGCGATGCCAAACCTCGCCGCGCTGGTGCGGCCGGCCGGCACTGTCATCATGAAGGTCCGGCACGGGCCGGTCCCGGCGGGGCGACGGATGTTCGAAATTGCCGCCGGAGGAGACGATCGAATTGGCGCGGCTGCAGGGGCTGCTTCCCGTCCTGAATGTGCGCACGGAATCAAATCAGGAAGCGAACCGTCTGGCCGGCGTCAGCTGGACCAATCTCGCGTTCGTGAAAGCGAGGGAAATCCGCGGCTTAAGCCGATGCGCTGCTTTCCCTGCCGGCTTGCCCTTCGGCTGCACCAAAATCACGGATTTCGCGGCGATCGATATTACCGACGGCAGATTTCGCGCCATGCCCGTTGAGATGCTTGCCGTTCAGCCTGACGCCGTTGGCGTTGCCGTTCAGCATTTGCTTGAGCTTTAGCTCAGGCTGTTTCTCAAGCATTTCCGTGGCCTTAGCCGCCTGCTTTTCAGCTTTTTTGAGAGCCTTTCTCTCGGCCTTGGCCTTCAGGCGACAGTCGCTCCGCCCTCGCCTCGGCGCGCTGCTTCCTGCGCTTTTTCTCGCAAGCCGCGCATTTGCAGCCGATCGGCTTCAGGTAGGCCTTGAAGTAATCGGTGCCGTAATCGTAGTTGATCTCTTCGCCCGGCGAGATGTTCTTGATGGCGCGGATCACGACCTTGCGCTTGCGCGGTTTGACATCGGATTCCGCGTTCGGCTTGCAGGCGTGATTGATATAGCGGGCGACGTTCTCGCGCACCGAACCGTCGATGGTCCAGCGACCGTTGAGCTCGAACAGGTACTTGTTCTCGATCGCGTCGTCCTTTTTCTTTCTTGAATCCAGCAGCGGACCAAAATAGCGGACGATTTTGGCGCCCTTCTTGATCGGTTTGGTGGCGAAGAGGCCAAGCCCGGTGCGGGAACGACCAACGCGATACGGTTTATTCGACGAAATGGCAGGCATGATCGATAAGGGAACTTAACGCTCGTGAGACAGGATTTGCGGAGCCGCTGTTCTAGAACGATTCCGGGCCAATGTCAGGCCCTTCACGCTGATTGCTTGAGAACCTTCCCCAGAACGCCCAAACAATTGGCAGCACCTGTACATCCAAAGCAGTCGAACTGGCGCCACGATGCCGATTATGCCGCCGGCACCTGCCCGATCGCACGCTTGAGCATCGCGTCCAGCAGCGTTTCGGCATTGGTGCCTTTTGGGAGCCGGCCCAGGATCTCGGTCAGGCGACCGTCGAGCAGCAGCATGGTGAAGCCGTGCACCAGCGACCAGGCGCGCGCGATGTCGGCGGCCTGCGCGAGCGACAGCGCGGCTTCCGAAATCTGCTCCTGCCGGCTGGCGCCGATCGCGCCGGCAAGTCCCGCGAACGAGGCCTTGGCGGCCTCACACAGCGAAGGCCGCGTCATATCGAGCCGCTCGGTGCGGAACATCAGCCCGTACATGCCGGGATGCGCCTGCGCATAGGCGACATAGGCCTTGGCCCGCGCCAGGGCCTTCTCCAAGGGCGAGGTGCCGGTGGCGCCCGCCGCCGCCATCGCCGCGTTGAATTGGCGGAAGCCGATCGCGGCGAGTTCGCTGACGAGACCGGTGAGGTCGCCGAAATGGTGGGTCGGCGCGGCATGCGAGACGCCGGCCTCGCGCGCCACCGCGCGCAGCGTCAGTCCCGAAAGCCCATCGCGCTCGAGCACCCTTTCCGCCGCCGCGAGAAGGGCGTCGCGCAGCGCGCCGTGATGGTAGGGAGCATCCGCGCCGGAAGCGGGGCGGCGCGGCACGCTTCGTTTCCGAGCCGGCCGCGCAAGCTCGCCTGCGCCGCGACGGACCCGGGCATTGCCGGATTTTCTTGCCATTTGCGCCTTATAGGCCACGATTTTGACACTGTAAAGATTGGGCTTGACTGAAGCCACCCGTATTTTTACGATGTAAAGATAATGGCAGGGAATACCATGCAGGAGCCAGAGACGACCAGGGCGGCCCGCACCAATCCGGCGATAACAACGGGGTCGAAGCGACCTGACGCCGTCCCGCGGCAAGCGGCCGGGAGTTAGCCGTGCAATTGCCGTCGATTACCGCCGCCTATCTAGCCATTCTCGCGCTGCTCTATGCCGCGCTGGCACTTCAGGTGGTGCGGCTGCGCAGAAGAAATCGGGCGGGCTTCGGCGACGGCGGCAGCAGCGAGCTTCGCAGCGCGATCCGCGCCCACGCGCACTTCGCGGAATACGTGCCCATCATCGCGCTGATGGCGGCGATGCTCGAGATCTCCGGCCTGCCGACGACCGGCGTGAACGGATTGATGGGTGCGCTCTTGGTCGCGCGGCTGCTGCATCCGCTCGGCATGTACGCCGAACCGCACACGCTGCGATTCCGGATTTGCCGTGTCGGAGGCATGACAATCACCATCACGGTGATGATCGCCTGCGCGGTGCTGATCCTGTGGCGGCTGTGGCTGCGCGCATAAAGGCTGCGAACCACGCCCCAAGGCATTGAAAATAACAACCTATCGGCTGTCGCTCACTTTATGTTGACACTGTAAAGATTTGCTTGACCTTGCCGGCTTTCACCTCTATCTTCATCTTGACAATGTAAAGATTAGCCCGATGAGGCTGCCATGATGATTTTCCTGATCCTTGCCCCCTATGGCGCGTTCGCAGGCCTGATGCTTTTGACCTCGCCCGCGGTGAGCCTGTTTGTGGCTGCCGCGATCTGCCTGGCCGTGATCGCCTTTGACGCCTTTCGCGGCCGTTCGATCAAGGTGCTCGGCGCCGGCTCCGCGGTCCTGTTCGCCGCCTTGGGCGGCTACCTCATGCTTGTCGATTCCGGCCTGAGCGGCTCGGCCGTGAAACTGACCGTCGATGCCGGCATGCTGGCGATCTCGCTGGTCTCGCTCGCGATCCGCCGGCCGTTCACGCTGCAATATGCCCGCGAAATGGTGGATGCCGAGACCGCGCAATTGCCCGACTTCCTGAAGGCGAACTATATTATCACGGGGGCCTGGACCCTTGCCTTCGTGCTGATGGTGATGGCCAACGTGCTGTTGATCTATCTGCCCGGCCTGCCACTATGGTGTGGAATTGCGATCGCATTCGCCGCCCGCAACTCCGCGCTCTATTTCACCAAATGGTACCCGGAATACCAGCGGGCAAAGTTCGCAGCCCCTTCGGCGACCTGAAGTCGCGATCGGGATCCAACGACGGCCACGGGGAGATCGATGAAGGACGTATTCGCCAAGCTCTTGACCGACTTCCTCTCCACCATCGTATTCCTGGTGCTGTACCTGACATCCGGCAGCGTGGTGCTGGCGACATCGGTGGCGATCGCCGGCTCGGTGGCCCAGGTCGTCTACAGCCGCATCAAGGGACAGCCGCTCAGCTTCATGACCTATGCCAGCCTGGCGCTGGTGATCGTGCTCGGCAGCGCGACGCTGCTGACCAGCGATCCCCGCTTCGTGCTGGCCAAACCCTCGATCGCGCATTTCGCGATCGGCGCGATCATGCTGAAGCGCGGCTGGATGCTGCGCTACTTGCCGCCGATCGTGACCGACACCATCCCGGAATACGTTACCATCGCCGGCTACGCCTGGGCGGCGCTGATGTTCGCGCTCGGCCTGGGCACCATCGCGGTGGCGCTGACAGGCGATCTCAGGCTATGGACGATCTATGTGTCGGTGGTCGCGGTCGGGGCGAAGCTTGTGGCCTTTGCCGTGCAATATCTCGCGTTTCGCGTCCTCGTCACCAGCCGGATTCGCGCCGCCCGCGCCTGACCAAAGCATTTTCCGGCGAAGCAGATACCGGCTGGAAAGCAAGAATGCCGCGGGCATACCACATACAAGACGATTGGGTTTGAGCGGCGAGATGCGCTATACCGCCGCCGGGAGATTCCAGAACCATTCCGGTTTTGCGAAAAACGTTGAGGAGACCCAGAGATGGCCGTGGACGGAAACTGGAACATCACCATGTCGACGCCGATGGGCGAGCGAAACGCGACGCTGACCCTGAAGAACGCCGGCGGCAAGCTGACGGGCACCCAGGGCGCCGAAGGTCAATCGACCGAGATCTTCGAAGGCACCGCGAACGGCGACGACGTTGCCTGGAAGGTCTGCGATCACCAACCCGATGCCGCTGACGCTGGCCTTCACCGGCAAGGTTTCCGGCGACAGCATTTCCGGCGAAATGGGCATCGGCCCGATGGGCAGCTTCCCGTTCAGGGGCACAAGGGCGTAAGCGCGGACGGATGTCGTCCTCGCCTAGTGCGCAATTGCGCACGGGAGCGGGGACCCATACGCCGCGGCTGCAGTCGTTTGAGGCGGCGGCCGACGGCTTTCCCTCAACAATGATCGTCAGTGGTTATGGGTCCCGGCGTTCGCCGGGACGACAACCATTGGGAATACGCCCTACCCCAGATTCAATTCCTTGAAGAAATCATTGCCCTTGTCGTCGATGATGATGAAGGCCGGGAAATCCTCGACCTCGATGCGCCAGATCGCTTCCATGCCGAGTTCGGGATATTCCACCACCTCGACCTTCTTGATGCAGTGCTCGGCGAGATTGGCCGCCGCGCCCCCGATCGAGCCGAGGTAGAAGCCGCCGTGCTTCTTGCAGGCCTCGCGCACCGCGACCGCGCGGTTGCCCTTGGCCACCATCACCATCGATCCGCCTGCGGCCTGGAACTGGTCGACAAAACTGTCCATCCGGCCCGCGGTGGTTGGGCCGAACGCACCGGAGGCGTAACCTTCCGGCGTCTTGGCCGGACCGGCGTAATAGACCGGATGGTTCTTGAAGTAGTCCGGCAGCGGTTCGCCCCTCTCCAGCCGCTCGCGCAGTTTGGCGTGCGCCGAATCCCGCGCCACGATCATGGTGCCCGTCAGCGACAGCCGGGTCTTGATCGGATGCCTTGAGAGCGTCGCCAGGATGTTCTTCATCGGCTGGTTGAGATCGATTTTGACAACCTCGCCGCCGAGCGCGTGCTCCAGCGTCGGCAGATATTGCGCCGGATGGTGCTCGAGCTCCTCGAGATAGACGCCGTCCCTGGTAATCTTGCCGAGCACCTGGCGGTCGGCCGAGCAGGACACGCCGAGGCCAATGGGCAGCGAGGCGCCATGGCGGGGCAAGCGGATCACCCGGACGTCATGACAAAAATATTTGCCGCCGAACTGCGCGCCGACGCCGAGCGACTGCGTCATTTTCAGGATTTGCTGCTCCATCTCGAGATCGCGGAAGGCGTTGCCGTCGACCGAGCCGTGGGTCGGCAGCGCGTCGAGATAGCGCGCGGAAGCCAGTTTTACCGTCTTCATGCAGAGTTCGGCCGAGGTGCCGCCGATCACGATCGCCAGATGGTAGGGCGGGCACGCCGCGGTGCCGAGCGTCAGCACCTTCTCCTTCAAAAACGCCAGCAGGCGGTCCTTGGTCAAAACCGAGGGCGTCGCCTGGAACAGGAAACTCTTGTTGGCGGAGCCACCGCCCTTGGCCATGAACATGAATTTGTAGGCGTCATCGCCTTCGGCGTAGATCTCACATTGCGCCGGCATGTTGTTGGCGGTGTTCTTCTCCTCATACATCGACAGCGGCGCCACCTGCGAATAGCGCAGATTGCGGCGCAGGTAGGCGTCGCGCGCGCCCTCGCTCAGCGCCGCCTCGTCGTCGCCGTCGGTGAGCACGCGAAAACCCTTCTTGCCCATGATGATCGCGGTGCCGGTGTCCTGGCACATCGGCAGCACGCCGCCGGCGGCGATGTTGGCGTTCTTCAGGAAGTCGAAGGCGACGAACTTGTCGTTGTCGCTGGCCTCGGGATCGTCGAGGATGCTGCGCAGCTGCTTGAGATGCCCGGGCCGCAGGTAATGATTGATGTCGCCGAACGCGGCCTCGCTGAGCGCCCGCAGCGCCTCGCGCGACACCACCAGCATGTCCTTGCCCAGCACGTTTTCGACGCGCACGCCCTCGGTGGTGATCTTCCGGTACGGCGTGGTGTCGGCGCCGAGCGGAAACAGCGGCGTGTGCCTGTAGGGCGGAACGGGCTTCGGCGTCGGAATGGCGGTGGGGGCGTTCATGGCGGGGCCTGCAGGGTCAAAGTGCCGGAAGCGTCTGCTTCGAGACGCCGCGCCGGCGGTTGAACCGTTCTAAGCATTTTTCGGACCCTTGCGCAAAAGCTTCGCTGACGCTTCAATGGCGCAAAAGGTACTCATCATGACATCGAGAGCGAAATTTCGCCGATCGGCCATACTCGCCACCGCGCTTGCGTTGCTGGCGGCTTTTTCCTTGACCGCGCTTGCCACCTCGCCCGCCCGCGCTGACCGCTGCGACGACATCGCCGCCCAGCTGAAGGGCCAGATCGATGGCCTCAAGGTCGGCATCACGGCCGCCAACATCATCTATCTGTCGCACCCGGCGGCGAAGGAACTGTCACTCGGCTGCCGCGGCCGCAACTACTCCAACGAGCTCTACGCCAAGACCGATCGGAAACCCAAGCCGGAATTTTTTGATCTGGTCGGCAGGGCAACGGCCATCGTCTTTACCTTGCCCAAGGACGATGCCCTGACGGGCACCACGCGCTGCATCACGCGGATGGGGCTGCTGCGCGGCGACAATATCAAGATGCGCTATCGCCGCCTCGACTTCGAATGCAGCCGCACCAAGACCGAGGCGTCGATCGCGATCACGCGCGGCAAGAATGAGTGAGCAGGCGCCCGCCTTCCGCCGACAAGATTAGCGAAATTCCGGACAAATCCGCTGCTTTCTAAGAGATATTGGAACTACCCGTTCACCATGTGACGGGATTGGCGGCGATGCCGCGCGGTTTGCGGTTCCGGATTCATGAAACATTCGGCTCCAGCCCGTCACAGTCGGGAAAACAAGAGCCAGGATGTTTTCCGATGAGTATTTCCAGTGTGACGACGTCAACGCCGGTGAGCACTCCGGACGCCAGCGCGCCAAAAGCGCCTGACGTGAAAGCTGACAATGGTGCCGACGAGACGCGCGCGGCCGCATCCCAGCCGCCGGTGCTGGCCGCCCTGCCCCCGGGACAGGGAATGCGGATCGACCAGATCGCCTGAGGCGCACGGCGCCTTCCGACCTCGCACCCCCCATAATACAACCGCCGCAAGTTTGCCGGAAAATGCCGCGATCATGGTGATTCCACGGAACGTGGGAACACACCGCATGATCGGCAGGCTGCTATTGCAGAACCTGATCTGGATCGTCGCGATGGGCACGCTGTTGTTTGTGCCCGCGGGTACGCTGCACTGGCCGGCGGCATGGGTGTTCCTGGGCACCATCGCGATCCTCGGCGTCTGCTGCGGTTTGTGGCTCGCCAGAACCGACCCGGCGCTGCTCGCCGAGCGGATGCATCCGATGATGCAAAACGATCAGCCCTTCGCCGACAAGATATTCATGCTGGCGTTCGGGCTTGTTGCGTTGAGCTGGTTTCTCGTCATCGGGTTCGATGAGCGCATGCACGCGTCCCATGTCCCCACGGCGCTGCAGGCGCTGGGACTGGCGATGCTGCTGGGCTCTGTTGGCTTCATCATGTGGGTGATGCACGAAAATTCATTCGCAGCGCCGGTGGTCAAGCTGCAGACCGAACGCGGCCATCGCGTCGTCAGCACGGGACCCTACGGCTGGGTGCGCCATCCCATGTACAGCGGCAGCGTTCTGTTCTTCGTCGGCGCGCCGCTGCTGTTGGGCTCGTGGTGGGGGGTTGCGATGTTGCCGCTATTTACCGCGCTTTTCGCCATTCGCGCCCGGATCGAGGAACGCGCGCTGATCGCGGGCCTGCCGGGCTATGCTGACTATGCGACGCGGGTGCGCTATCGTCTGCTGCCCGGGCTTTGGTGAGGATGGAGCGTTTCGATGCCCAACAGCAAAACCTATACCGGCGGCTGCCACTGCGGACTGGTGCGGTTCGAATGCACCACCGATCTCGCCATGGTGACCGCGTGCAACTGCTCGATCTGCACCAAGAAGGGGCTGCATTTCGCGTTCCTGGCGCCGAAGAGTTTTCAGCTGCGCGCCGGCGAGGACAATCTGAAGGAATATCTGTTCAACAAGCACGCGATCCGGCATCAGTCCTGCAGCGACTGCGGCGTCGAGGTGTTCGCGCGCGGCAACAAGCCTGACGGCACCGAAGTGGTGGCGCTGAACGTCAGCTGCATCGACGGGATCGAGCTGGCGAAACTTGCGATGACGCCGATCGACGGCCGCAGCCGGTAGGGCCGAAGCATTTTTTGTCTCGGCAACGGCAGAGCGCTCCCTCTCCCATTGGGAGAGGGCTGGGGTGAGGGGTTATGGTCTATCGTTAGGCTGTAACCCCTCACCCGGCGCTACGCGCCGACCTCTCCCTGTGGGAGAGGTTAAGCAGAGTTCGCGGCCCGCTCCGCCTCACCTCAGAGATCCAGCGCCTTGTAGTGGCGGAAGATGCCGTCCTCGTTGAAGGCGATGCGGCGGTCGCTGGCGAGATAGGCCTTGATGTTCGGTCTTGCGGCGACGCGGTCGTGCAGATCGACGAGGCCGGGAATCCGGCGCTCAAACGCCTTCATGCGCCGGGGAAAGGCGTAGCGCAGCCCCTCCACGATCTGGAACAGCGAGAGATCGACATAGGTCAGCCTGCGCCCGGTGATCCAGGCGCCGCCGCTATCTCCTAACAGCCGCTCGAAATAGCCCAGATATTTCGGCACCCGCTGCTTCCAGAATTCCTCGCTGCGCTTTTTCGCGGGCGCGCGCTGGTCCTCGTAATACAGCGTCGGCCCGAGCGGATGATGGCTGTCGTGAATCTCCAGCACCAGATCGGCGACGGTGAGCTGCAGCTGGTGCAGCCACAGCTTTGCTGCCTCCGCCTTCGGCGCCAGACCATGGCGCGAGCCGAGATAGAGCAGGATGTTGGCGGTCTGCCCGATCACGAGCTTTCCCGCTTTCAGGAACGGCGGCGCGAACGGCGGCGTGCCCGAGTGCGCCGCCATCATCCGCATCATCGCGGGCATACCGCGGTTGCCGCGCGCGACATCGGCATAATCGGCGCCGGCCTCTTCCAGCGCGAGACGGACATATTCGCCGCGACCCTGAATGCCCGGCCAGTAATAGAGTTCGTAGCGCATGGGGATTCCCTCAACCTTGCAACCGCGCAGCATGGCTGCTCCGGCGCGGAGCAGGTTTCCAGGAACGGCAGCGCGTCAGTGAAACCCTAGTTCACCGCGAAGCAGTATAGCAGGCCATCGCCGCCGGTGCTCCTGAGGTCTGCTTGCGAGCAACCGCCATCGGGCCCGCGCGAGGGGTGCGAGCTGTTCCAGGATCTCGATGCGTCATCGTCGCGCAGGCCGAGACGGTCGGAATGGCCCAGCATCGCCGCGCCTTGCGTGCTGCTCGTCCAGTTCTTGCAGGTGCGGTCGTCGCCCGCTGCGAACGCGGTGCCGTCCGGCTGCGATCCCGTCAGCACGTCATGACGGTTCGGCTTGTCGCCGCGGCCGTTGATGACATCGCCGTTCTCGCTCAGCGCGGTCTGCTTGGTGAGATTGTTGGCGCCGTGCAGCTCCGCTACATCCTTGGCGATCACGACGCCCTTGGAATTCTGCCAGGGTCCCTTGCCGATACGGTCGCGCGCATTCACGGCGGGCGCTCCGTCGGCCGCCTGGCTCGAGAGATAGGCATGCCAGGTCTTTGCGCCGGCGCCCGCGGCCTGCGCCAGCGTCTGGCAATGATTGTCGGCGCCGGCGAGGCCCCCGAGGTTACCGCCATTGCCGATGCCCGCAGAGGTCAGAAAGAAACTGGTGCCGGCCGATTGCGCCTTGGCGGGTTGAGCCGCGGCAATCGCCAATGCGCTCGCCGCGATGAGGCCGGAAAGCACACACGAAACGTTCCTGGTGAATGTGGGCATCGATTCCTCCGGTTGTTTTTTGCGGGCCGCGCGCCGCCTCACATCAACACGTCCCGAGAGTTATTATTCCTGCGCGGGTGCCGCGATATGAATTGACGGAACTCAGGCAAAAACAGGGCGCCGCGGCATCGGCCGCGGCGCCCCAAACATTCATCGCTTCTCCGACGATCAGGCCTGCTGGATCGCCGAGAGTTCCCAACCGGCGCCGCGCGGCCGTACGAAGGTCCACACTTCCGTGGCTTCCGTCGGCGTTTCGCTGCCCTCGACCAGCCGGCCGGTGGCGCGCTCGACGGTCTTGTCGACCATCGAGAACCGCATCGCCACGCTGGCGTAATCGGTATCGCCTTCGCGCCAGGCTTCGGCGAGGTCGCCCTGCAACAGCTTTGTACCGGAAACCTTGTTGACGACGTTGCGCGCCTTGTTCTGCTGGAGATCCCCGGTGAAGTACGACACCATTTCCGGTGTCGCCAGCGTGTGCAGCCTGGCGACGTCCTCGTCCGACCACGCGGCCTGGATCTCGCTGAGCAATCGTTCGAAGGCCTCGTAGTCGGCCGGGAGAATTTCCAGCGGCGCGCTGCCGGATCCCAGTCCGAAACCGGTCGCGCTGCGGAAGCTTCCCGGTGCCCCGGGAGCCGCGGCGGGACCGGCATAGGCCGCCGCTGTTTCGTGACGGCGCTGCCACCATGACATCGCCAGCCGAACCACGATGACGATCAGACCGATCTGCAGCAGCAGGCCGAAGATCGACGACAATCCGCCGAGCCCGCCGAACATTCCGCCGCCGAACAGCATGCCCAGGAGGCCGGCGCCGAGGAAGCCCGCGGCGAGGCCGCCAAGCATGCTACCGGGCCGGTTGAAGAAGCCGCCGCCGGCAGCGGGCGCGCCGACCCCGGCGCTGCCGGGCTGGGTGATGGTGCGGTTGAACGGTTGGGCCGTGCTGGGCGCGGTCGACGTGCTCGGCGGCGCGGAAAACGTTCGCGCGCCCCGCGAACCCGAGCTCATGCCTCCGCCGACCCGCGCGTCGGCCGGCGAGATCGCCGATGCCAGAGGCACCGCCAGCGCCAGCACGACGGCGATCGCCTGAACGATGCCGCAGGCGCGTTGCGTGAAGTTCATGTTGGTTTCCCTTAAAATCCCCGGCAGGGGGAAGCGCCCTTAAGATGGGCAGCATTGCCTAAAAGTGAAGCCACTATCGGTAACCGCGGCTGCGGCGCTCGGTCGCGGGTAGCCGCATTCGAGCATGAGTTTTTGCGGCGGCCGGCCGTCTTTGGGGCTTACTGCGGCTAGCCGTGGGCCGGCCGTATCAATCTCAGGTACCCCGCGACGTCATGGTTTCCTTCACCGCCGCCACCAGCTGGCTGAGCGTGAAAGGCTTGGGCAGGAAGGCGAATTGCTGGTTCTCCGGCAGGCTCTTCTCGAAGGCATCCTCCGCATAGCCCGACACGAAGATGATCTTGAGGTCCGGATTGCGGCCGCGCATGGTCTTGAGCAGGGTCGGGCCGTCCATTTCCGGCATCACCACGTCGGAGACCACCAGATCGACGGCGCCGTTCTCTTGCTCCAGCGCTTCCAGCGCCTCGACACCGTTCGACGCCTCGATCACGCTGTAGCCGCGCGAGCGCAGACCCCGCGCGTTCAGCGAGCGCAGGCCCTCCTCGTCCTCGACCAGCAGAATCGTGCCGTGCCCGGTCAGATCGGCCCGGGGCCTGTTCTGCGCCGGCGTTTCCCTGGGCGCGCCATTGGCGGCAGCATCGGGCTGAACCTCCAGCTCGGGATGGTGCCGCGGCAGAAAGATGTGGAACGAGGTGCCGTGGTCGGCTTCGGAGTCCACATAGATGAAGCCGCCGGTCTGCTTGACGATGCCATACACCGTCGACAGGCCGAGGCCGGTGCCCTTGCCGACTTCCTTGGTCGAGAAGAACGGCTCGAATATCTTGTCGACGATATCGGCGGGGATGCCGGTGCCGGTGTCGGATATGTCGATCCGGACATAATCCGCTGGCGGCATGCCCTTGTAGGCGAGATGCGCGGTTTCCTGCGACGTCACATTGGCGGTTCGCACCGTCAGCTTGCCGCCTTCGGGCATCGCATCGCGAGCGTTGACCGCCAGATTGACGATCACCTGTTCGAACTGCGACACGTCGACCTTCACCGGCCAGAGATCGCGGCCATGCACCAGATCGAGTTTCACCTTTTCGCCGATCAGGCGGCGCAGCAGCATGGTGAGATCGGACAGCGCATCGCCGAGATCGAGCACCTGCGGCCGCAGGGTCTGGCGGCGCGAGAACGCCAATAGCTGCCGCACCAGCGTCGCCGCGCGGGTGGCGTTCTGCTTGATCTGCATGATGTCCTGGAACGAGGGATCGGTCGGCTTGTGCGCGTTCAGCAGGAAGTCGTTCGCCATCATGATGGCAGAGAGCACATTGTTGAAATCGTGCGCGATGCCGCCGGCGAGCTGGCCGACCATGTCCATCTTCTGCGACTGGTTGATCTGGTTCTCCAGCGCGCGGCGCTCGGTGGTCTCCAGCATGTAGACGATGGCCGCCTCGGTCTCGCGTTCGTCTTCCTCGACCGCGGTCACGAAGAACTGGCCCCAGCGCTCCGTGGCGCCGTCGAGCATCGCCTCGACCGGGGGGATATCGCCCTGCCCTTCCGCCGCCTGGTTGATGGCCGCGATCAGCAGGCTGCGATCGCGCGCGCTCACCGCCCGGAAGATCGACTTGCCGGCCGCGCCGTCCGGGCTCAGGCTTTGCGCCAGCTTCGCGAACCGGGCATTGGCGCGGACCACCGCGCCGCCGCGGTCCACGGTCGCAATCGCCATCGGGGTGTGATCGAAGAAGCGCATGAAGCGCACTTCGGCGGCGCGCTGCGGGTCGGCACGCTCGTCGCGCGCGCGGCTGATCACCAGCGTGCGCGACGCGCCGGGAACGGCGTCCGCCCCGAACGCCAGCTTGTGATAGAGCCGCACCGGCATGGTCTTGCCGCCGCGCATGCGCAGGTCGATGTCGAACACCTCGGTTTTGACTTCGCCGGGCACCGGCACGATCGAGGTCAGCAGCGCCGCACCATCGCCGGACACGATGTCGGTCAGCTTGAGGCCGCCCGACCCGATCTCGGCAAGGTCGTGATCCAGCCAGTTCGCCAGCGTCGCGTTGACATAGACGATGTCTCCGGCGGCATTGACCGAGAAGAAGCCGCACGGCGCATGATCGAGATATTCGATCGCGTGCTGCAGTTCCTGAAACACGTCCTCCTGGCGCTCGCGGTCGCGGGTGATGTCGGCGATCGACCACACCGCGTATTTCGCCTCGCGCTTGCCCCGGCCGAGCGGCCGGACCCGCATCCGCAGCCAGCGGCCATGCGCACCGTCGGTGCCGGCGATGCGCACCTCTTCCTGCTGCCGCTTGCCCTCGCGCGCCGCCTTGAGCAGGCGAAACACCGCCTCCGACACATCGGGATTGCCGATGAACACCCGCTCCACCGGGCGCACGTCGAGCGCGGTCGCCGCCCCGGTCAGCGCGAGATAGGCGGCGTTGAAATAGACCACATGCCCGCCGGGATCGGTGACCGCGAGCCCATCATAGGCCTGATCGGCGATGCGGCTCTTGACCGGATCGTCGGCGGCGCGGTCGGCGAAGCGGATAATTCCGGCGGCGAAGGCGAACAGGTTGAACAGCCCGACCATCGCCAGCAGCGCCAGCAGCCCGAGGATATAGGGCTGCGCCTGGGCCCGGCCGATGGTCATCAGCGCGACTGCCGCCGCGACGATCCCGCCGGCCACCAGCAGCACCAGCACGATGCTGCCGCTGCGCCGCGCCGGCTCGTGGGCGGTGATCGGCTCTCGTGACAGATCGTTGTCAGGTTCGGCGGTCATACCGGGGGATGCAGCCTGTCGACATGGAGGTGACGCGCTTTGGCAGAATTAGCTCCTGAGTGCCTGAATCGGACCCGCAAGCGCAAGTCCGTACACCGGCTATTTTGCCAATAGCGTGCATTTCCAGCCGGTTCGCACGCCATTGTCACCCGGGTCAGACCCGCCGGCCGGAAAGCCCGCGCCTCAGGCCCATCACGTAGCCGATGACCTCGGCGACCGCGTGGTAATGTTCCACCGGGATTTCCTCGTCGATCTCCACGGTCGCATAGAGCGCCCGCGCCAGCGGCACGTTCTCGACGATCGGGATGTCGTGCTTGCCGGCGACTTCCCTGATCTTGAGCGCGATCGTATCGACGCCCTTGGCGACGCAGACCGGCGCCGACATGCCGCGTTCGTAACTAAGCGCCACCGCATAGTGGGTCGGGTTGGTGATGATCACGGAGGCCTTGGGCACCGCGGCCATCATGCGCTTCTTCATGCGCGCCTGGCGCAACTGCCTGATCCGGCCCTTGATGTGCGGGTCGCCTTCGGACTGCTTGAACTCCTCCTTCATCTCCTGCAGCGACATCTTCTGCCGCTCGAACCATTGCCGGTACTGGAACAGAAAGTCGGCGATCGCGACCACCGCGAGCATCGCCACCACGGCGCCCATCAGATGCACCGTCAGGCCGGTGGTGGCGCCCAGAATCGCCGCCGGGTCGAACCGCACCATCGATTCCAGGCGGTGACGCTCCGGCCACAGGATCGCCGTCATGACCGCGCCGAGCGCGACCACCTTGAAAAGGCCCTTGCCGAAATTCGCCGCCGCCTGCTTGCCGAAGATCCGCTTGGCGCCGGCGGCCGGCGAGATCTTGCTGAACTTCGGCTTCAGCGATTCGGCCGACCACACCAGCCGGTGCTGCACCATGTTGCCGGCGATCGCCGCCAGCGCCAGCATCAAGAACGGCACGCCGAGCGCTGCGATCACAGCGTATTCGAGCGACTGCGCCAGCGCCAGCAGGCCGGGTCCGTCGGCGTGGATCATCCAGGAATTGGCGATCAGGTTGCGCAGCGGCATCAGGATGCCGCCGCCGACCGATCCGGAAAACGTCGACAGCACCAGCGTCCCGCCGGCGATCACGAACCAGGTGTTGATTTCCTGGCTCTTGGCGACGTCGCCGCGCTCGTGGGCGTCATCCAGACGTTTTTGCGTAGGGTCTTCTGTTTTGTCCGCTGCGTCGTTTTCGTCGGCCATCGTCTATCGCTTTCAGTTGAGCGGTATCAGCTCGTGCATGACGCCGTTGAAATAATCGAGGAACGTTCCCATCATCGCCGCGATGACGAGGGCGAAGATCAGGAAGCCGGCGAGAATCGACAGCGGCACGCCGACGAAATAGACCTGCATCTGCGGCATCAGCCGCGCCAGCACGCCAAGCCCGATGTTGAAGACCAGGCCGAACACCAGAAACGGCGCCGAAAGCTGCATGCCGATCTTGAAGGCGGCGGCGAAGGCGCGGGTCGCGAGCGAGGCGACATCGCCGCTCGACATCGTCTCGCCGGGCGAAAAGATCGCGTAGCTGTCGTTGAGCGCGGCGATCACGAGATGATGGCTGTCGGTGGCAAACAGCAGCGTCACGCCGAGCAGGGTGAGGAAATTTCCGATCAGCAGGCCCTGCTGGCCCTGGGTCGGATCGACCGCGGTGACGAAGCCGAGGCCCATCTGCTGGGCGATCACCGATCCCGCGACCTGCAGCGCCGCGAGCGTCACCCGCGCGGTGGCGCCGAGCACGATGCCGATGACGATCTCGTGCACCATCAGGACCAAAAGCGGCGTCAGCGACTGCATGTCGACGTGGTAGGCGGCGCGGTGCAACGGCAGAATGACCAGCGTCAGCAGCAGCGCGATCGCGAGCTTGATGCGAACCGGGATGTTGGACTCACCCAAGCCCGGCAACAGCATCACCATGGCGCCGATGCGGGCGAACACCAGCATGAAGGCGGCGGCGAGCGCGGGCAGCAGTGAAATATCGATGCGCATGATTCACGCATACTGCATCAACCGCCCATGATTCGCGACGATATCCGCATCATGTGGCTGTGCAGCGAGTCCGCCATGAACGGCAGCGCCAGCAGCAGCGTGACGAAGATCGCGAGGATCTTCGGCACGAACACCAGCGTCTGTTCCTGGATCTGCGTCAGCGCCTGAAACAGCGACACCACGACGCCGACCACGAGGCCGACGATCATCAGCGGCGACGACACCACGACGATGGTCCAGATCGCATCGCGCGCCACGTCGAGGGTTTCAGCACCGGTCATTTCAACTCCCTTTTACCTATGGTGAGGAGCGCGCCCTTGCGCGCGTCTCGAACCATGAGGCCGTAATGCTTCTTCATCCTTCGAGACGCCGGCTGCGCCGGCTCCTCAGGATGAGGACCGCTCAGATCGGCATCTTCATGATGTCTTCGTAGGACTGGATCACCCGGTCGCGCACCGACACCAGCGTCGAGACCGCGACATCGGTTTCCGCCACCGCCGTCACCACGTCCATTACATTGGCCTTGCCCGCCGCCATCGCGACAGTCTGCGCGTCGGACTTCTTGCCGGCGTCCAGCACGCCTCCGATCGCGTCCTTGAGCAGCGCCCCGAATGAGGGGCCGCCGCCCGCATCCGAACCTTTGCCGGCGCCGCCGGTATCCAGGATGCGGGCCAGATTGGCGTAGGCATTTGCAGCGACTGTGGGTGAAGCCATGGTTTACGGTTTCCTGTTCAGGCCTTGAGGATGTCGAGCGTGCGCTGAATCATCCGGCGCGTGGCGCTGATGATGTTGAGGTTGGCCTCGTAGGATCGCTGCGCGTCGCGCATGTCGGTCATTTCGATCAGCGGATTGACGTTGGGATATTTGACGTTGCCGGCGGCATCGGCCGCCGGATTGCCGGGGTCGTGCTTGACGCGAAACGCGGACGGATCGGACCGGATCTTGCCCAGCGTCACCACCTTGCGCATCCAGCGCGCGGTCGAGTTCGGAGGAAAACGTCGGGACCTTGCGGCGATAGGGATCGCCGCCGGGCGTCGACGCCGTGGAATCCGCGTTCGCGATGTTTTCCGAAATCACCCGCATCCGCCCCGCCTGCGCGCGCAGGCCCGAGGTCGCGATGCTCATCGACCGGGCGAAGTCTCCTCCGTCGTTTGCCATGATGTCGCTCCGTCAGGTCCTTTTCCGGCGTCTAGCCCTTGCCGATCGCGGTCTTCAAAAGATGCAGGCTCTTGCTGTAGAGCGAGGTCACCGCCGCGTAGTCCATCTGGTTGGCGGAGACCTTGAGCATCTCGTCTTCGAGATTGACGGCGTTGCCGGCGGGCCTGGTCTGGAAACCTGCCTTGCGGTTCTGATCGAAGCTTTGTCCGCCACCGCCCGCCGGCGCGATATGCGAGGTGCTGGTGCGCATCATCGCCAGCGATCCCATCGCTCCCGCGCTGGCGCCGCTCGAGTCGAATTTCGGCGCCACCAGATCGCGCGGCTTGAAATTCGGCGTGTCGGAGTTGGAGACGTTCTCGGACAGCACGCGCTGGCGCTCCTGGTGCCACTGCATCTTGGTGCGCAGCACCGACAAGACCGGAAGATCGCTGATGGACATCGCTGCCGCTCCGCTTCCCCCGCCGGGGCACGACGCCCCGGAGGTAGGCAGAATTTGCCGTGTGTATGGTTAACAGCGGGTTAAGACGCAGCGCGGTGGACCGCGCGGCATCACGGCGCGGATTGCCGCCCGAAGGATCAATTGTGCGCATTTTCGCCACGAAAGCTGCGTTAACCAGCCAGATCATCGAAGCTGGAAGCCCAAGAAGTCGTTTTGGCCCAGCCGATTCATGGGTTATTAAGATACGGCTCATGGGTTGTTAGGATGCCGGGCGGCAGTTTCTGCCGCGCGGTGTTAAATGATTAAGGCCGATCTCAGGCTTTTTCGCCGTCCGTTGCGTGGCTTTCGATCCGCGTGCGACGAACGAGAGACTGAAGAAAACGCTATTCGCCGGGGACAAGCATGCAGGCACTGACATTTTTCTTCGCATTCGTGGCCGTCCTGGCGCTGATCGGGGTTGCCGCCTGGCTGGTTCGCCGATTCGCCGGCAACCGCCTCGGCGCCAATACCAATCGCGGGCGGATGCCGCGACTGGCCGTGATCGATGCCGCCGCCGTGGATGGCCGCAGACGGCTGGTGCTGGTGCGGCGCGACAACGTCGAACATCTGCTGATGATCGGCGGACCGACCGATATCGTCGTGGAACCCAATATCGTGCGGGCGATGCCTGGACGCGATCAGATGCCGCAACGGCCCGGCCTCGGCTCGGGCGAACCGCCGCCCCGGGTTGCGCCGCTGCCCGACGCGGGCCGGACCGATGGTGATGGGTCGAGGTCCGACATCTTCGATCATGCCGAGCCGCAAATGCCCGAGCCGCCGCCCCGGCCGGTCCGGCCCTCCTTTGCCGACGAAGTGCGCCGCCCGGCGCCGGCGCTGTCGGAACGGCGCAGCGATCCGCTGACCGGTTTCGCCCCGGAGCCGCTGGGCGGCCGTCCGGAACCCCGCCCCGAGCTGCGCGGCGAACCGATGCCGTCGCGCGTGACCTCGCGCAACGAACCGGTCATGCCCCGCGCCGCCGCGACCGAGCGAAGCCCCGAAGGCGCCGCCTCCGGTTCGCGCACCGGAGCGTGCCGCCCCGCCGCCGCCGCCGCCGTCCGCCCCTTCGATGTCGGCAGCCGACCAAAATCTCGCCGAGATGGCGCAACGGCTGGAAGCCGCCCTTCGCCGCCCGGCCGCCGATGCCGGCGAACCGCGAGTCGGCGCGCCGCCGGTGGCGCCCGAACCGCCGCAACCGCCCTGCGCCGCGCAGCGAGCAACCGATCAGCCCGCCGGCCGCCGCGCCCTCGCCGAAGAGCGGCTTTGAAAATCTCGAAGACGAGATGGCGTCCTTGCTGGGCCGTCCAAAGACCCCTTCGTGAGATCGGCGGCCTCCCCGCGTAGAGTTTTATTTTTTGTCACACTGATAGCCGCCGGATCGCTGGCGGGGCCTGCGTTCGCGCAGGATATCAGCATCAATCTCGGCCAGGGCAATGGCGGCGTCACCGAGCGCGCGATCCAGCTGATCGCGCTGTTGACGGTGCTGTCGATCGCGCCGTCGATCCTGATCATGATGACGTCGTTCACCCGGATCGTCGTCGTGCTGTCGCTGTTGCGCACCGCGCTGGGCACCGCGACCGCGCCGCCGAATTCCGTCATCATCGCGCTGGCGATGTTCCTGACCGCGTTCGTGATGGGACCGGTGCTGCAGAAATCCTATGACGACGGCATCAAGCCCCTGGTCGCCAACCAGATCAGCGTCGAGGACGCGCTGCAGCGCGCCTCGGTGCCGCTGCGCGGTTTCATGCAGAAGAACGTCCGCGAAAAGGATCTGAAACTGTTCATGGATCTGTCGGGCGAGCCGCCGCCGGCCACCCCGAAGAAATGTCGCTGCGGATTCTGGTGCCGGCGTTCATGATCTCGGAGCTGAAACGCGCCTTCGAGATCGGCTTCCTGCTGTTCCTGCCGTTCCTGATCATCGACCTCGTGGTCGCCTCGGTGCTGATGTCGATGGGCATGATGATGCTGCCGCCGGTCGTGGTGTCGCTGCCGTTCAAGCTGATCTTCTTCGTGCTGGTCGACGGCTGGTCGCTGGTGGCGGGCAGCCTGGTGCAGAGTTACGGCGGTTAGGCTGCCGGCCCTCGGCGAAAGCGACCTCGCTTCGGCTCTTGAACCCGAATGGGCATAGGCATTGATCCGATAAACCTGCAATGTGCGACGTCGCTCGCCATCGGGAGGACCGGATGAAGCTTCTCCGCCGCAAATTCCTGCATCTCGCAGCCGGGGCCGCCGCGCTGCCGGCCGCATCGCGCTTCGCCCGGGCGCAAGTCGCTCCGACGACGTCGCAGCCCGTGCGAGTTGCGACGGGGCTGCTTGCGACCTGGCAGAGCACCGCCTGGCTGGGAGCCGAGGCCGGCGTCTTCAAAAAGCGAGGGATCGATATGACCCTGCCGGCCATCGCGGTCGGGGGTCCGGAGGCCGCGGCCGGGCTGATCCGCGGCGACTGGGAGTTCGCCCACACCGGAACAGTACCGGTCGCGGAAGAAGTCCTCAAAGGCCAGGACATCGTGATTCTGGCGACGCCGACGTCGGATTTCGCCAAATCCTTTGTCATGACCAGAAAGGAGATCACTCAACTTTCACAGCTCGAAGGAAAGAAGGTCGGAGTGCTGACCGAGACCGGCCAGACCAGCGTGGCAACCCGCATCACCGTCGAGAAAGCGGGCGCCGCCGCAACCTACCTGCCTTTGGTTAAATTCGATCGGATCTATGCCGCGCTGGCGGCCGGCGAGATCGACGCCGGCGCGCTGCCGATCGACCTGCGCTTTTCCGGCCAGGTTCAGCACGGCTGGAACGCGTTCCCCATAGATGCCTTCGACACGCCCTCGATATTCGCGACGACCCGCAAGTTGATCGCCTCCAACCGCGAGCTAGTGATGAACGTCATGCAGGGCTTCGTGGAGACGATCCATTTGTTCAAGACCCGGCCTGACATCGTCGTGCCGTTGCTGCAACGCTACGTGAAGATCGAAGATCGAAAGGTGGCAGAGGAATTGTACGCATTCCACGTCCCGGTATTTCAAAGGGTTCCGCGGCCGTCATTTCCGGGAATGCAGGCGCTGCGGGAGTTTCTTGTCGCGAAATACCCGGCCGCGCTGTCGCTGAGGGAATCCGACATTGCCGACTCATCATACATCGATGAACTTGAACGAAACGGATTCATCGACCGGCTTTATGCGGCCGACGGCAAATAGTGCACCGAAACCGCGAATCCCGTGGGGAGACTGTTCGGCATTCTCTCTCTTCCTGCGAAGCGGAAATATGCAGTAATCTAATTGACGCCGCAATGGTCGTTGGGCGCCTGCAATCCGGAGACCGCATCCATGCAGCAGCAATTCGACCGCGCGACCGAAGATCTCGGCAACGCGATCCATCTTGAACACGTCAACGTGCAGGTACCCGACCAGCGGCTGGCCGCACTGTTTTATGTCACCGGGCTCGGGCTGACCCGCGACCCCTATCTGATGGTGTCCGACACCAATATGTGGGTCAACGTCGGCAGAAGCCAGTTTCATCTGCCGAGCGGCGAGGCGCAGGTGCTCCGGGGCCATACCGGGATTGTCATTCCGGGCCGCGAGGCCCTGCTCGACCGGCTCGCATCCGTAGCCGGGAAGCTGCAAGGCACCGCGTTCGCTTTCAGCGAGCACAACGACTACGTCGAGGCAACATGTCCCTGGGGCAATCGCGTGCGCTGCTATGAGCCGGATGCCGCGCGCTTCGGGCGCATCACGCTCGGCATCCCCTATGTCGAGTTCGAGGTGCCGGCCGGGACCGCGCAAAGGCATTAGCGCCTTCTATCCCGAGATCATGGGGATTAAGGCCGAACTCAGCAACGGCGACGGCAAGGTCGCGCGCGCGGAAATGGGTAAGGACCAGTATCTGCAATTCCGCGAGACCGATCGGCCGCAGCCGGACTATGACGGCCACCATGTGCAGATGTACATCACCAACTTCTCGGGTCCTTACCGCCTTCTGTCAGCGCGCGACCTGATCTCCAGCGAAGACAACCAGTATCAATACCGCTTTCGCGACATCATTGATCCGGCGAGCGGTGAGCACCTTTTCACGGTCGAGCACGAGGTGCGCAGCGCCACTCACCCGATGTACCTGCGGCCGCTGATCAACCGCAATCCTGCGCAGACCAACCGCACTTACGCGGCCGGCCACGACCAGTGGATCTGGGCGATGGAACCGGACCAGTACGACGGACGCTAGAACAGTATGCGGAAAAGCGGGAACCGAAGACAGGTTTATGACTGGCGCCATGTCATTGGCAGCGGGCTGGATAGCACGCGCTTTACTGAGGCGTGGCCCTCGCCGGTTCGTAGTTTTCCAGACACCCGATAAGTTGGGTCGTCGAGAACAACCGTGAAGTTGGCCCGGCCTTGCTCGCTGTGGAAATATACAACGGACCTGCAGGCGAAATCGCGTCCCGCGATCTTGAGCCTGCTGCACTTGCCTGACATCAACGCGAACAAGTCAACGTCCACTTCCTGTCGTTTGGTCTCGTTCGAGACAGCAATTACAGACCGTCCCAACGCCTCCGGGTCCCGCGCATGCTCCCTGAACCGGCTGTCACCGAACGACCCGGCAAGGGACGGAGTTGCAAGGAAAATGATGGCAACGGCGAGGACCCGCCGGCGAAGCCGCATCGTCATGCTCGGTTGATAAGACATAGGATCGAAACAAGCCCCTGTAGCATCGAAGGGATCATAGATGAGTTGAGATTTCCGGCAACCTTCATATCATCGGGAGAAGGCCGCCGCGCGTCCGGGATAGGATCCGCTAGCCTTTCACGTCGAACTGTTTGCAGAGGTGGTCGCCGATCTGCACGATCATCGCGACGCATTCGGGATAGCCGGGTCTTGCAATCGTAGCCTTGTCGGCGGTGGTGCGGAATTCCCAGGTTTCGCCGGCACGCAGCACCGAGATGACGATGCCGTCCGGACAGTCGGGGGCGTGGACCTTGAGCTCGGCTCTTGCCATCGTGATGAGTTCGGCTTCGGTCCTGGCGGGCTTGCTCACGATCGCGGCCTCCTCCGGGGGTTCATCGCCGCAGGTTGCCGCTTCGGCGGGCGTCTGTCGAGGCGATGGCAGCGCGTAGCCCGGCTACCTTGCCGCGTCAACCCGCTTCAATCCGACGATCGCCGGCAAGGAGCCGGTCGGGAACGGATCGGCCTTCTGACCTTCCGGCGGCATCGGCGCCCGCGCGGTGGCGTCCGGGAATCGCGTCTTCATATCGCGCAGGAAGCCGTCAAGCGTATCGACGCTGGCGGCCATCTTGGCGATCTCCGAGAATTCGACATTGCTGGCGCCGGCCGGCTTGCTTGCGGTCTCGAAAGCGGCGCGGTCGGAGTCGCCGCTCATCAATGGTGCATATTTTTCGCGGAACCGCGCCAGACCGATGGCATCGTCCGCCAGCGCATATCCGACCACAGCGCGGATCACGTCGCCCTTCTCCACCGGGTTCAGGGGTTTGAAGTCGCGCCAGCGGTCGGCGTAGTACAATTCGATCTGCTCGGAGGCCTCGCGCCAGCGCCGCGACGCCCAGTAGATGTCGGAACGCAGCCGGATCGCCTCGCGGCCCGGGATGTTCGAGATGATGTCGAGCGCGAGGTCATGGCGTCCGACGTCGCTTTGCGCGCGGGCCTCCAGCAACAGCCGTTGCTGGCGCAATTCGCCCGAGAGGTCGGCAATGCGCGTGGTGCGAAGCGCCGATATGGCGCGATCGGGCTTGCGGTTGGTCAGATAGACCATCGCCAGGCGCGCCGCGACCTGGGCGCGCGCCGCGCCCTCCAGCCGCTTGTCGACCTGGTACTGCAGCAGTTCGCTGGCCTGATCGAGCAGGTCGACCGCGACCAGCCGATCCGCGAGCCTGCGGATCATTTCGTCGCCGCGCCGCCCGATCGGCGTCAATTCACGGTATTCGTAGAACATTCCGAGCGCGTCGATCGGCGGAAGGTCGTCGCCCTTGGGACTGAGAAAGAGCTGCGCGAACAGCGCCGCCACGGCGTCCTGGCACTGCCGCGAGGCTTCCGAATTGGGCTGCAGCCTGGTCGCGGTCCGTGCCGCCGCGAACGCTTCGCCGTAGCGTCCGGTGTCGGAGTAGATCCGCACCAGCATTTGCAGCGTCCTCACCTCGATGCCGTCGCCGCGCCACGTCACCGAAAGCGTTTCGAGCTCGCGCAGGGCGTCGGCCGGGTTGATTTCGTTGCGCCTCTGCCGCAGCGCGATCTCGAGCAGCTTGGCTTCGGCCGCCGCGGCGCGGTCCGGGGAATCGATCGGCCTTCCCGTATTCATCGAGCGCATCCTTGTCGCGGCCGAGCGCCTCGGCAAGCTGGCCGCGCAGCACCGAAATCGCGGGTTTCATCTCGGCGGAAAGACCGATGACATCCAGATCGCTGGAGCGTTTCGCGGCTCCGGAATAATCCTTGACCTCGAGCGAGGCGCGCATCGCCTCCGATATCACGATGCGCTGAAGCTCGATCGGCAGCGAGGTGGTCGCGAATTCGACGTTCTTGAATTTCTCCCGCGCCTCCGCCCACTTCCCGAGGCGGGCGTAGGCCAGCGCCTTCCACATCTCGGAATCGTAGTTGGTTCCGATCGCCGGACTGGTGAGGTCTTTCAGCCCCTGCTCGGGACGGCCCATCAGGCTGCTCGCGACCGAATGCACGATCAGCGCGACCGGATCCTCCAGACCCGGCTTGGTGTCGGCCAGCGCGAGATCGAGAACGCCCTTGGCTTCAACGTACATTCCCCGCGACAGATAGAACCGCGCAAGATCGATCCTGGCCGGCGTGCGCTGATCGGACTCGACCGCCGCCGCCGCGGCGACAAGCTCCTCCTCCCGCGCCACGAAGTTATCGCTCCGGTTCTTGCGCCAGTCGTCGACGTCGAAAATCGGCCGGACCGCGCTCGGCGCGCGCTCCGCTCCGACCTCGGCCGATGACAGCGTCAGGCCGCCAGGCCGGCCCAGAATGATCTTGTCGGACGCGACCTCGGCGGTGACGTCATCGGAGTTCGCGACGAATCGCCACGCCGTGGATCGATTCGAGCAGCGACAGTTCGACAAAATCCTGCCGCCTGATGAAACCGCGAACCGGCGGCGGCGCCGTGACCACCATAATCGTATCGCCGGCGTCGGGATCGACGACCCGATGCAGAAGGCCGGGTCTGGCCAGCGGCACGGTGACATTGGCAAACGCGGGATCGGCGATGTTGCGTATCGTCACCAGCGGCTGCGTTGGCGTCCGCATCGCGTCGGCAAATGTAAGCGTCCAGTTCGCGCCCTGGTCGTCGCCCGTCAGCGAAGGCATTTGAGGGCGGTTGAGGCGAATGCGGATCGCCTGCCCCTTGTCCAGCGGCAAGCGGCTGACGTCGGATATGACCGACCCGCCCTTGCTGCGGATCGGCTCGACATCGATCGGTTCTGCGGAATCGAACACCAGCCACACCGCATCGGCGCGACGAAACAATGCCGCGGGGGTGGCGGCGGCAAAGGAAAACGTCACGTTCAGGCCTTCGCCGGTGCGCGCGGCGCCGGCCACGGCGGCGCCGTCGCCGGCCCCCGCTGCCGGCGGCGACCTGGTTTCGGCCTGCGGTTCGGACGCGGCGACGGTCATCTTTTGCGGCATTGGCGCTGCCGCGGCCGGCATCTCCTTTGCCGAAGGCTCGGGCTTCGCCGCCTCGGACGCGGGCGATGTTTTCGGCGCCGTCTCGGGTTTGATCTCGATGCTGGCGTCTTTGGCAGGGGTCTCCGACATCGGCGGCACGATCTCACCGGATTGCCGCGGGGCCGGAATCTCGGCCGCGGGCTTCTCGGACGTAGCCGGTGCGGCCGGCGCTGGTGCGGCCGGCGCCGGCAGGCATGCGAGACCTCCGATGCCGGCGACGACAGCGCCGACGGCTTCTCGGCTTGCTGGAAGGCGACGTCGATCACGTAGTTCCTGTCCTCGCGGAAGGAGTGGACGTCGACATCGCCGATCAACGCCATTTCCACCGCGGTCGCGTCGCCTTCGATCTTTTGATTGATCGAGGCGATGTTCGGAGGCGCCGCCTCCTTGGCGTCCGCCAGATCGAAGCTGATCACGGCGTTGAACTTGAGCGTGAGCTTCTTGTCGTTCAGCACGGACGAGACGCCGACGCCGTCGGGCACTTCAAACACGTAACGCACGAAGGTCGGTTGCACCGACGTGCGTACGCGAATCGGCAGGAGCTTCTTGGCCTCGGCTTCCACGCGCTGCTGGCGCAATGCGCGCTCGGCGACGCGCGCGCGCTCGGCGAGTTCGCGGATCACCTCGACGGGAAGACTGGGCGGCGGGCCGCGCCAGCTGTCAGGCAGGAGATCGACGAACACCCGTTCGCCGGCCGTCATGGTGTTGATGGTCACCCTGCGCGCCAGTGACAGCCGGATCGCCGAACCGTCGGGATCGCGGCGCGCCGACCCGACATAATCGGGCACCGCGTCGGACAGACCATCGACCGGAATATCCACCGGCCGCTTGAACCGGATCACGATGATCGAGCCCGCGGCGGTCACTTCGGACGGAACATCCTCGGCGAGCTTGAGCACCAGCCGCGCGTAGCCATTGGCGGCGGTGAACGTGGCCTCGCCCTTGACCGGATCCGCGAGGCAGGCGCCGGAAAACGTCAGACCGATCAGAACCAGCCCGGCCGCAAGACCTGACGGCCGGCCGAGGCAATGCCGGACCGTTCGCGCGCATGCGCGGCCTTGCGACCAAAGTCCAGCGGCAGCCGTTCGCGCCATTCCAACACAGTCTTTCGGTTCAACGATTCTCGATCGCCGTCGCGACGCCCGCGCTCGCGGGCCACCGCGCATTCGAATCTAGAATTGGCGATTTAAGGACTTGTTAATTATCCTCGGCTCAGTTGGGCTTTTGCGTCAGCATCTTGCCTTCGATCTTGGGAAGATCCGCGGCCGAGGCCGATTGCTCCGGCCCGGCGCGCCGGGCCAGTTCGACCGTCAGCCGCTCGGCCGCGTCCGTCTGCATCTGGCCGAGGATATCGGACATCTTCCGCGGCGCGATCTGCGAGGCGATCTGGATCAGCACCGGCATATCGAGGCGGTCGAACACCTTGGCGGCGTCCTTCGGCTTCATGCCCTCATACATGGTGATGATGCCCTTGAAGCGTGCGGCCTCGGCTTCGCTTTTCTGCTCGGTCGCGGTCGAGATCCGCGATTCGATGGCCTTCAGTTCCTCGACCCGCGATTCAATGCGCTTTTCGGCGGCCTTGAGCAGGCTCTCGCGAATGTCGATTTCGCGCGCCCGCGCCTCGAGCTCCTGCCGCCGCGACTGCAGCCGCTCAAGGATCGCGCGCTCGGACGGCGACACCGGCTGGCCCTGCTCGGGAAGCAACACGGTACCATTGGGCTTGGCGATTTCCGGGGCGGCTGCGGGTTTGGCGGCTTCCTCCTTGGGCTTTTCGTGAACCGAGCCGGTGATGTCGGCGGGGTCGGTCTTGCCGGTCGGGAAGTTGAAGCTTTCCTGCGCCCACGAGCGCTTGGTGGAGCCCGGCTGATAGTCGAATACATAGCCGCCATCGATCAAGAGGCCGGCGACCTTGAGCACGGCAAGGCCCGCGACCGCGATCAGCACCACCGGAATGACGCGAATGTCACGAAAGGATTTCATGCGGCGAGGCCGTCAGACCTTCTGCGGTCGGAAAACGCCTGAGCCGCCGCGGCCACGGCCTTGGCCGCCGATACCGCGGGAGCCTCGGGCTCCGCCACGGCCGCGGGCCGCGCCGCGATCGCTATCCTGGACAGCCGCCGAAACACATCGTCGCCTTGCACGAGTTGCTTCTTCAACTGCTGGGACATCTGCTCCGCCGAGGTCAGCTGGTTGCCGAGATTTTCATTGACGTCGCGAACGGTATGCTTGAGCCCGCCGATGGCGCGCTCGGCGATTTCGGTCGCCGTGATCAGTTCGGCGATCGTCGCCTTCAGCGAATGTTCATCCGCCTTCAGGCGCTTCAGCCGGCTGTTCAACAGCATGCAATAACCGATCGTGAGCATCAGCAATATCGCCACCAGACTCTCGATCGCAATTCCGAATGAATGACTCATTGGGCCTCCATCGCCTTGGTTTGCTCATCGGCCTTCTCGAACATCGCGAAGGTGGTATTGGGCTTGCGCAACTGCTTGGTGACGCGAATGGCGACGCGATCGCCGACCCTGCCCATCCGTCCCTCGGTCAGGGTTACGCTGCCGCAGCGCACCGCCACCAGCGCGTCGGCGCTCATTTCAAGCGGCAGGGTGTCGCCGACCTTCAGCTTCATCAGCTGCTTGAGCGGAATGTCGGCTTCGTAGAGCACGGCATCGACCGAAATCTGCGCCTGCGCGACTTCGGTCGCGAAGTGGCCTTCCCAGATCGGGTCGCGGCCGAATTTCTCGCCCATGAACATCTGCAGCAGCACCGGGCGGATCGGCTCGATGGTCGCATAGGGCAGCAGCAGCTCGATATTGCCGCCGCGGTCCTCCATGTCGATATGCAGCCGCACCAGAATGGCGGCGTTGGCGGGCCGGCTGATGGCGGCGAAACGCGGATTGGTTTCCAGCCGGTCGATGCTGAAGGTCACCGGCGACAGCGGCCTGAAGGCCTGCTCGGCATCGGCCAGCACCACTTCGACCAGCCGCTTGACGAGATTGGTTTCGATCGTGGTGTAGGGGCGGCCCTCGATGCGCAGCGAGGTCTGGCCGCGCCGGCCGCCCAGCAGCACGTCGATCATCGAATAGATCAGGCTGGAATCTACCGTGGCGAGGCCGAAATTGTCCCATTCCTCGGCCTTGAACACGCTGAGCACCGCCGGCAGCGGTATCGAATTCATGTAGTCGCCGAACCGCACCGAGGTGATGCGGTCGAGCGAGACTTCGACGTTGTCGGAGGTGAAGTTGCGCAAGGAGGTGGTCATCAGCCGCACCAGCCGGTCGAAAACGATTTCGAGCATCGGCAGACGCTCGTAGGACACCATCGCCGAATCGATGATGGCGCGAATGCCGGAATTGTCGTCGAGATTGACATCGCCGACGTTGAAACCGAGCAGATTGTCGATTTCCTCCTGCGACAGCACACGCTCGCCGCCGTTCTTGCCGCCGCCGAAGTCGCGGCTGCCGTCCTCGACCATGGCGGCCCATTGCAGCGCCATGGTGCCGGAGATTTCATTGGCCGCAGCCGAGGCCGCGGCCTGCGCCGGATCCTCGGAATCGAGCGAGGCTTCCCATTGGGCTGCGATTGCATCCTGGTCGACTGGATCGTTGCCCGCCATGTTTCTAGATCCGTCCCGTCACTGAACGACGATTTCCTTGAACAGCACAGCGTTGACCTGACTTGGCGCGACCGCGGCATTGACCCGCCGGGTCAGTTCTTCCTTCAGGCGAAACAGGCCCGCCGAGCCGTTGAGATCGCCCGGCCGCAGCTCGCGCAGATAGGTTTGAAAAATATCGGTGACGCGCGGCATCGACGGCTTGATCGTCTCGACCTGCTTCTCTTCCTTGACCTCGAGCACGACCTTGACCTTGAGGTATTGCACGCGCTCGCCGGGGGCGCCGACCAGATTGACCAGCATGTCCGGCACGTCGACGAACACCGGCGGTTTCGCCGGCGGCGCCTCGGCGTGCATTTCGTCGCCGTGAGAGCGGAAGAAAAAGAACCAGGTCCCGACGCCGCCGCCGATAATGACGAGCAGCCCGACCACCGCGATGATCAGCTTGAGCTTGCCTTTGGGGGCTGCGACGACCGCGGTTTCCTCCGCGGCGCCTTCTTCCTGTTCGTTGTCTGCCATTGCCCCGCCCGGTCCGCACTTCAAGGAATGACGCGATGCCGCCAGGGAGACTTGTGACGCGATACAAAGGCCGCCCGCGCACACGCGCTCTGTTGATGGCGACGCTAAGGTAATAATGGTTAATGGAACCTTTCTTTTGCCCTCCAACTAGGAAAAAGTTGCCGGGCAAACATGGTCAACAAGACCTTATTGCCGCCCTGGCGAGACCCCGGCCAGACATCTAACCCATTATAAAATCTGATTTTTCCAACTTGGCACGGCTTTCGCTCTGTTCCCTGGCGAACCGCGGCTTGGGAGAGCCTGGCGGTTCGCAAAGGATCCGCAAACCGCCTGGGAGGGCCTGGCTTGCGGATCATCGAAGGGGGAGAACCAGCGATGGAGAATGCGCTTCTCATCGGACTATCGCGGCAGATGGTGCTGGAACGGCAGATGGATGTCGTCGCCAACAACGTCGCGAACGTCAACACCAACGGCTACAAGGCCGACAAGTCGCTGTTTCAGGAATATCTGAGATCGGGCGCGCACGAAGACAACTTCGTGGGCACCGACCGCGCCGTCAGCTACGTCCAGGACAGCGGCACCTTCAAGGACTTCACCCAGGGCCCCACCGAGCAGACCAAAAATCCGCTCGATGTCGCGGTCGACGGCGGCGGCTTCCTGGTGGTGCAGACGGCCGCCGGCGAGCGCTACACCCGTGACGGCGGCCTGCAGATCAACAATCAGGGCCAGCTGGTGACGGCGGCCGGCAATCCGGTGCTCGGCAACAGCGGCCCGATCGTGTTCCAGCCGACCGACCATGACGTCTCGATCGCCGCCGACGGCAACATCACCGTTCAGGAAGGCATCAACCGCATCGACTCGGTGCGCGGCAAGCTGCGGCTGGTCAGTTTCGCGCAGGCGCAGGCGCTTCTGAAGGAAGGCTCCAACCTCTATTCGGCCGGCGACGGCGCCGCGGCGCAGCCCGACACCGCCTCGAGGGTGAAGCAGGGCTTCATCGAAAAATCCAACGTCAACTCGGTCGCGGAGATGAGCCGCATGATCGAGGTGACGCGCACCTACACGCAAATCGCGACCTTGCTGCAGCAGCAGAGCGACTTGCACAAAACCGCGATTCAGCAACTCGCCGACGTTCCGGCGTAAGGAAACTCAGCCATGCGCGCTCTCTATACCGCGGCGACTGGAATGGCGGCCCAGGAACTCAACGTCCAGGTGATCTCCAACAACATCGCGAACCTGCGCACCACCGGCTTCAAGAAGCAGCGCGCGGCGTTCCAGGACCTGATCTATGACCACGTGCGCCGGGTCGGCGCGCAGGCCTCGGATCAGGGCACCATCCTGCCCGTCGGCGTCGACATCGGCGGCGGCGTCAAGACCGTCGGCACGCCGCGGCTGATGACGCAGGGCACGCTGTCGCCGACCGGCAACGATCTCGATATCGCGATCCGCGGCGAAGGCTTCTTCAAGATCCAGATGCCCGACGGCAGCTTCACCTATACCCGCGACGGCTCGTTCCAGATGGACGCGCAGGGCCGCGTCGTCAACGCGCAGGGCAACCCGGTGCAGCCGACGATCACGATCCCGCAGAATTCCACCGGCATCACCATCAACGCGCAGGGCCAGGTTTCGGTGACGTTGCCGGGATCGACGACGCCGACCACCGTCGGGCAGATCGGACTGACGCGGTTCATCAACAAGGCCGGCCTGCAGCCGATCGGCGACAACCTGTTCACGGACACGCCGGCGTCGGGCGCGCCGCAGGACGGCATCGCCAACACCGACGGCTACGGCGACATGCAGCAGAGCAATCTCGAGCAGGCCAATGTCGAGGTGGTTTCCGAGATCTCCGACCTGATCGCGGCGCAGCGCGCCTACGAGATGAACGCCAAGGTGATCAGCGCCGCCGACCAGATGCTGCAATCCACCTCCGCGCTGTTCCGCTGAGGGAGTTGATGATGACGATACGCTCCATTCTGCTCGCCACCGCCCTGCTCGCGGCATCGGGCACGGCCGCCTTGGCGGAAAGCGACGACGTGATCGCCGCCCCGGTGCTTCGCGCCAGCGTCACCGTCTCCGGCGACGTGGTGCGGATCGGCGACGTCATCGACAATGCCGGCACCGCGGCGCAAATCGCGATCTATCGCGCGCCCGATCTCGGCACCACCGGGATGCTGCCGACCGCGCAGGTGATCTCGGCGCTGCGGGCGCATCAGGTGATCGGCGTCGATACCAGGGAAATCAGGGAAATTTCGGTGACGCGGCTGGCGCGCACGCTCGACGGCAAGGACATCGAACTTCAGGTCGCGCGCGCGCTGGAGCACCGCAACGGCCTCGGCGATGCCGCCAACCTCAGCCTGACCTTCGATCGCGACGTGCAGGATTTGAGGCTGGATGCGTCGAACACCGGCGCGATGCAGCCGGTCGCGGCCCGGTTCGAGCCGCGCAACGGCCGCTTCGACGTCACCTTCGAGATCGGCAACGACAACGTCGCCACCCCGACGCGGCTGCGCTTCACCGGCACCGCGGTCGAGACCGTCGAGGCCGCGGTGCTGACGCGCAATGTCGAACGCAATGAGGTGATAAAGTCCTCCGACGTGGTGGTCGAGCGCCGCGCCAAAGGCGGAAGTCGGCGGCGACGTCGTCGCGCGCAATCGCGCGGTCGGCATGCAGGCGCGCCAGCAGCTTCGCGCCGGCCAGGCGCTGAAGATCGCCGATCTCGCCAAGCCCGATCTGGTGCAGCGCGACCAGACCGTCACCCTGATCTATGAGGCCGCCGGCCTCTATCTCACCATTCGCGGCAAGGCGCTGGAGGGCGGCACCGAAGGCGACGTCGTCAGCGTCCTCAATCTGCAATCGAAGCGCACGGTATCCGGCGTCGTGACCGGCCGCGGCCAGGTCTCGATCTCGGTCGCGACGCCGCACGTTGCCGCCGCATCCGAAACGACCTCGTCGCTGCAGCCGGACGAAACGGCTTCCCCGGTTGCGGTCGCCGCCAGCAACATTCCGCCCGTCGCTCCAAAAGCCGAGTAATGTTCATGTTCAGGTCCAGTTGTAACCGTATCGTTCTCACCGGCGCGCTCGCTGGCCATCCTCAGCGTCGCCAGCGGATGCTCGTCGATCGACCGGCTGTCGCAGATCGGCGAACAGCCGAAGCTGACCGCGATCGAAAATCCGACGGCGCAGCCCGGCTACAAGCCGGTGCAGATGCCGATGCCGAAGCCGGAAGCGGCGTCCTACAACGCCAATTCGCTGTGGCGGAACGGCTCCAGGGCGTTCTTCAAGGACCAGCGCGCGGCGCGGATCGGCGATCTTCTCACCGTGACGGTCAACTTCACCGACAAGGCCAATATCGCCAACGAGACCCAGCGCAGCCGCATCCTCCAAGGAGGATTCCGGGATCACCGATTTCGTCGGCGCCAAGACGCTGGGCGCGCAAGCGCAAAAGGTATTGCCGGGCCGCCTCCTGACGACCGATTCCGCCTCAAACTACGACGGCAAGGGCTCGGTAGTACGCCAGGAAACCCTGCAGACCAACGTCGCCGCCGTGGTCACGCAGATGCTGCCGAACGGCAATCTCGTGGTCGAGGGCAAGCAGGAGATCCGCGTCAATTTCGAAATCCGCGAACTGATCGTCGCCGGCATCGTGCGGCCGGAGGACATCCAGAGCGACAACACCATCGATTCCAGCAAGATCGCGCAGGCCCGCATCGCCTATGGCGGCCGCGGCCAGATCACCGACTTCCAGCAGCCGCGTTACGGCCAACAGGTGATGGACGTGCTGCTGCCGTTCTAGTCAACACCAGCGAGCTCCCACATCTCGTCGCGACTTAGGCGCGATGCGATGTAGTACGCGGCCTCCGTCAGCTCCCCTGGCGGAGGCCGCGGTCGTTTTGCTTCGCTTCCGGCGGTGAAGTCCTTCGGTTGAACGTGCGGCGCTGTCGCGGATTCGGTGTGCGGCGAAAACCGCTCCAATTCATTTTTCCTGAATTCGGCCGAGATACTCGACGATGTCCCGAATTCGGCGTTGGATAACCTGCTCGGAATCGCAGGGAAGATCGAGCAAGGAGTCGATCGGCTTGGGTTCATACGCCTTTGTCTGCGAGCGCGGCGGAGGTCCTTGCCGGCATCCCCAAATCGGCATTTCCGGACTGCGGTGCGGCTTGGTCGCGCTTCGCCCGTCAACCGCCTCAGTGACGGCGTTTGGCGAAAACACCCCGTTGTTCTTTTTTGCAAGCAGCGTCAGGTCGGCGGGCCTGGCCTTGAGCTTGCCGCTCATCGGACCTGACCCCTTGCCATCGGCGCCGTGGCACTCCGCGCATCTCGACAAGAACTCGGCCCGCCCCTTGTCGGGGTCCTGAGCCCAGGCCAATGCATTCGCAGCGATCACGATGAGCGCGGTTATCGAATATCGGGAGATAGCATGTCGCATTGGGCACAGCCTCGGCGTCGTGCAACTTCATCCCGGATTTGCATCAGGATTTGCCGTCAGACGTGTGCGCACGAGATCAATATGACTTCGCATCGTGTATAAGCTGCTTGCATACACAGTCGGCAATTGCAGATGGTTCGCCCGCTGATCAATCTCATCCAGTTTCGCATTCAACGTGTTGGCGTCGAACTCTTGTCCTCGAGCTTCCATTTCACTCTCGATCGACCTGATTTCGTCATATAGCCGCCTGATCCTCTGTTGCATCATCCAGTCGTACGTTTGCGGTAGCAACTTAAACACGGGGTATAGCAACGCGGCCAAGGGGATGAGCACGACGAGCAACTTCTCGATCAGCGTGGCGATCCAGAACGGGAGATATCCCTGGAGAAATGGCCGTCCGGATTTGTAGAACCGCTGTGCCTCTCCACTCAATGGAAGGTCGATGGATTCGGCTGCAGGAAATTCTCCGGCCTTCTGAAAAATTCCCGGCTGCGAATGAATCTGGACGGCTGCATCGAGCAGCAGATACTGCAAGGCAGGATGCAGATCCGCGCGCACGGCAAGACTGGCCTTCGGCGCCAGCAGCACGAGATCCGTAGCCGGACGGTTCGTCAAGAGATCGGTGACCCCAGCAGGCAATACCAATTTATGCAAGAAGGGATAAATAGCGATCAGAGCGTCCGCGCGCTGAAAACCTTCAGCCTCGATGCCTTTGGCGTTGAGGAGAGACTGGATGACGGGAGACTCCCAGCCGGTCACAATAAACGCCGCGTCGATTTCGCCGGCAATCAGTTTGTCGGCGGCAATTTGCGGTGCAAAACCTGATAGTTCGCCAATAATACTATCGATCTTGGTCCTTGACATTATTTGCAGCGCCAACGCTCGCCCGCCGCTTCCCTCAGGACCGATCGAAAGTCGTCGGCCACGCAAGCCTTGCGCGCCGCCACCAATCTCGGCGCGCCGGAAAAGCCATAGCGGCTCGTAGAATATCGTGCCCAGCGACTCCAGTTGCGGCGATTCTTTTCTGGTTGTGGTACCACCTTGTATGAAACCAACGCCTATCCCCGACTTTGAATCGCGCAGCTGTAATAGATTTTCCATGCTGCCGGTTGTCGGCTGTAGCCGCAGATTGACACCCTCTCTCGCCAGGATCTCGCGATAACGGATACCCAATTCGTAATTGGCACCTCCCTTGACGCCAGTAGCCATTGCAATCGTGCGCGGCGGTAAGGACTCCGCGACAAAGACGCCTGCGCCGAGCACAATTGCCAGTGTCGCGCCAACTGTCAGGTAGCGCCAGAATTTTTGGGCGTAATCTCCAATAGTCATCGAGCGCCAATCCTGAAAGCGGGCGGAGGGATTGCTTGCCCGTTGCCGATCAGCTTCTTCGGCGAAACGTCACTCCATGCACTTCCGCACGAACTGGATCCGTTCGAGCAGCCCGAGCCCCAGCGCTTCGGCCTGCTTGCGGCAGCCGCCGCGCTTGTCCAGGCGCAGCTCGACCTTCTGAAGCAGACTGAGACCGATATCGCCGGAGACCTGCGGCGTGGCGCCCTCCCCGGCCGAAGCCTTGCCGGCATCGGCGGACGGTCCGTCACCGGCGGCCCGTGCCGTATCCTCGAGACGCTTGATGTCGGCGGGCGACAGTTTCGGCCGGTCGATATCCAGCGTGATCTTGTTCAGCTTGCCGGTGAAGGTGAACGGCGTCGAGTAGTCATTGTCGTCGACCGGCGTGCCGGTGTCCGACCCGATATCGAGCGCTTCATCCCATTGCAGGATGAAGGGCAACGTGTGCTCCATCTTCTCGGTCGCAACAATGTTGCCATCGACCTTCAGCTCACCGGTGCCGCCCTTTCCGATACCGCTGTAGTCGCCGAACACCATGGTCGCCGCGCCAAGACCGTCATATCTGAAGTCGAACTCGATCACGTGCTTGCCCGGCGTCAGTTCCGGTCCCTCCCAGCGCACGCGCTTGAGGTCGACCAGGTTCCAGGTGAACACCGGCTTGTTCTTCAGCACATAGAAGCCGTAGCCGCCGAACCGGCCGCCTTGCGTGATCAGCATGCCCTCGGCGCCGCCTTGCGGAATCTCGACGTCCGCCTTGAAGGTGTAGGACGTGTTGAGCACGCTCGGCGCGTCACCGTTCGGCGTGCCCGTGATCGGCCGGGTCCAGGTGAAGGAGGTGCGTCCGGCGCTGAGACTCGGCCGCGGCGTTACCAGCCGTCCCGCTACCGAAGAATCCAGCGGCAGCACCTGGTACTTCTGCGCTTCCTTCCAGAACAGATCCTGCATCTCCTTCAGCTTGGCGGGATTCTTCGCCGCAACGTCCTCATACTGGGTCCAGTCGTTTCTGAGATCGTAAAGCTCCCAGGGATAATCGACCGGGTTCGGCAGCTTGATGCCGCCCGTGACCCACGGCGGCCGCAACACCTTGGTGCTGGCGATCCAGCCGTCATTATAGATCGCGCGATCGGCGAACATCTCGAAGTACTGCGTCTTGTGCGTCGAGGGCGCGTTCGCGTTTTTCTTGTCGAAGGTGTACATCATGCTGACACCCTCGATCGGGCTTTGCTTGATGCCGTCGACCATGGTCGGCTGCTTGATATGCGCCGCCTCCAGGATGGTCGGCACGATATCGATGACGTGGTGGAACTGGGTGCGAACGCCGCCCTTGTCGGTGATCACCTTCGGCCATGAGATCGCCATGCCCTGGCGGGTGCCGCCGAAGTGCGACACGATCTGCTTGGTCCAGGAGAACGGCGTGTCGAACGCCCAGGCCCAGCCGATCGACATGTGGTTGTAGGTGCGGTCGGTGCCCCAGACGTCGTAGAAATATTTGAGCTGCTCATCGACCGAAGGATTGGCCCCGTTGAACATCGCCACTTCGTTCGGCGTGCCGTTCGGTTGACCCTCGGCGCTGGTGCCGTTGTCGCCGTTGATATAGATGATCAGCGTGTTGTCGAGCTTGCCGAGGTCGTCGATCGCCTGGATGACGCGGCCGATCTCGTTGTCGGCGTAGGCGACGTAGGCCGCGAAAACCTCGACCTGTCGAAGGAACAGCTTCTTTTCGTCGGCGTTGAGCTGGTCCCATTCCTTGATCAGGTCCTTCGGCCACGGCGTCAGTTTGGCATTCTGCGGAATGACGCCGAGTTTCTTCTGGTTTTCGAAAATCGTCTCCCGCAGCTTGTTCCAGCCCTCATCGAACAGCTTCATGTCGCTGATCTTCTTGACCCACTCCGGCGTCGGGTGATGCGGCGCGTGGGTGGCGCCCGGCGCGAACTTGATCAGGAAGGGCTGTTCGGGCGACAGCGTATTGATGCGATTGACATAGTCGATCGCTTCATCGGCCATCGCCGTCATCAGGTTCCAGCCGGGCTTGCCGACATAGGGATAGATCGGCGTGGTGTTCTGGACGAGATTGCCCGGCTCCCACTGGTTGGTGTCGCCGCCCATGAAACCGTAGAAATATTCAAAGCCCATGCCGGTCGGCCACTGATCGAACGGGCCGGCCTGGCTCGCCTGATATTCCGGGGTGTTGTGGTTCTTGCCGAACCAGGCGGTGTGATAGCCGTTGTCCTGCAGGATCCGGCCGATGGTGGCCTTGTCCTTGGTGATGATGCTGTCGTAGCCGGGATAGCCGGTGGCCTGCTCGGCAACCACGCCGAAGCCGACCGAGTGATGGTTGCGGCCGGTGATCAGCGCGGCGCGGGTCGGCGAACACAGCGCGGTCGAATGGAAATTGGTGTAGCGCAGGCCGTCCCGCGCAATGCGGTCCAGCGCCGGGGTCGGAATCACGCCGCCGAAGGTAGCAGGGAACGCCATAGCCGGAATCGTCGGTGATGATCAAGAGCACGTTCGGAGCGCCCTTGGGCGGCACGATGCGCGCCGGCCAGTACGGCGTTGATTTCGGTCGCGTCGCGCTCGATCTTGCCGCCGAATTTCTGCGGCGGCGCCGGAAGCTGATCGCCGGGAATGGTCATGGTGGCGCTGGGCGAGCCGGGCACGCCGTTGATCTGCTGGGCTCCCGCCGAAACCGAAACCAGCAGCGACACGCTGAGCGCGGCCAACATCGTGTGACGCGTATTCATGGTGAAGCTCCCGATACGTCGAACATCGCCTAATGATGCGCGCGAATGTGACAGCCGCTGGCGCGTCCACCATTGATTCATGTCAAGCTCGCGCAGCACCGATCGCGACACCGCTGCTCAATTTCCGACAACATCATTGACGGTTCACGCGCCGACGCGGCGCACCCGCGCTCTAGGGATTCAAGGCCGGAAGCGCGTCACGGACCGAAATTGGGCCCGCGAGACATCCAGCGCTTCAGGATGCCGCCCGGGCAGCGGGCGACGGTCCTTCGGCTCAAGGCCGCGGTCGTTCCGCTTTGCTTCCGGCGTCGTCGTGACGGCTTGATTTGGGTCAATGACCGCGGGTGCAGCCCAGCCATGGTGAAGCGAAGCTGAGCAAGCGGTGCTCGTCACGTCCGCGATCTCTCTGACGCGTATCGGGTCGGTGCGATAGTCCGCTCTTGGCAAAGTCGTAGCCGGAAGCCGCTTGCTTGCCTTCGAGGTTAAGATGGTCAGAGCACTGTGCCTGCTACTAGCACTGATGTCGTCGGGCACATGTTCCGCTTTGGAAATGCGGCGCGTCGCCGCCTGTGCGGGTGTTGTCTTGCGCTTGCGAGGTGACTTCAGGGATGGGGACTACGCGCGCTTCAAATCTCAATTCCACGGAAAGGACGCCATAATCGGACTTGATCTGAGCTCGGACGGCGGTGACTTTGAAGACGGCATGCGGATCGCAAATCTGGCTCGTCAAAAAAAGCTCACTGTCTACGTCGCCAAAGAACTGTAATTCGGTTTGTGCAACCGTCTTCTTCGCGGCCGCCAAGCGCTATATTGCTCAAAATGCGAAAGTCGGTGTCCATTCCGTATCCAATTATCGGGAAATCGAAGACCTCAGTTCGATGCGCCTGACGCTGGAATTGGCGAGGATTTCAGCAAAACTGGGAGTTCCGGAATCTGTAATCGGTAAACTGGTCACCACTCGCCCTTCGAATATCAGCTATTTGGATGGGCACGACCTATCGGGTCTCGACACCGGAGTGGGAGACCCATTTCACTATCAGCGTCCTGAAAATTCGAGCGGAGCAGACCAAGGACAGCCACAAGCTTGCCGGGATGAACTCGCTCGCGTCGCCGCCAAGGCACCAAACGACGCTCCCAGGACGCCAGACAATACGGCAGCCGCCGAGACCCCGTGAACTGCGCTATTCGGCGCATCTCTGCCGCCAAGGCCGTGAAAACGGATCGACTGTGACATATTTGTTCTGGACGCGCGAATGCACCCGGGACATGATCAGCTGCTTGGGAAAAGGGGCCATCATGTCACGTCGAACCACCATCATGCTCGCCGCATCCGCGGTCGCAGGCATCGCTTCCGTCGCGCTCGTCTCGACTGACGCGCTTGCCGCCAAGAAGAAGGCCAGTCATCCCGCCGTCGCGGTCGTCGCCCCCGCGCCTGTCTACGCGGCGACCGGCATCGACAATCATTACGGTCCGGTGGCCGCCCAGATTCCGAAGTGCTTCGATTCGGTCATCCTCTACCCGGTCCCGCCCTGCTACTGAGGCGGGATACGTCCAGGCCGAAATGCGGCGGCGCTCGGCGCGGTGCGCCCTCTCTCCACTGGCGGAGAAAGGCGACATGATTTTGCGCCGATCTCGTTGGTAGCCATCATCCGCCCGGGAAAATTCTGGCGGCGGCCGCGGCGGCCGCGTTAAATTCGCCACCGGCAGTCTATGATGGCATAACCGCGGCACCGGGGGTAATGGCGTTGGCGCGCAAGCGACGGAGTGTTGACGTCAAGGGCCGATCGCGGAAGGCACCCGACGGAGATGCTTCGAAGGCCGCGCCCTCGCCTGCCGTCGACCTCTCGGCAGCCGTTCGGTCGCAACGCCGGATCTGGATCGCGGCAGCCATCGCAGCGCCTCAGCCGCGACGCCGGCGATGTGGCCGCGGCGCTGGCCTACGCCGAGCGGCTGGCGGCGATCAATCCGGATGACCGGGACCTTGCCAAACTGGTTGAGGAGCTTCGCGAGAAACGGCCCGGTAACGCCAGAGTTTTGGCGGAGGCCGGCCGCACCAAAAGCCTGCACCATGCCCGAAGCGAAAAGCGTCGCGCCGGCGTATGGCCCCGAAAGCCCCCTGCACAAAACTAGAAGCTGGCCCGACGCGCTACTCGGCTGCTTTGTCTGCGACAACGGAGAAGTCCTTCGACTTCTGGCCGTCCGTGACTTCCTCAAACCCCTCGGCAGCAATGCCGCGCTTGAGCAATTCCCGTATCGCCGCCGCCCGGCTCGGCATGCGCTTTGCGAAACGCCAGGTGTCGATGACCCGCAATTCGGCATGCGTCAGCATGATCTGAAGCCGCTCGCCCCTGCTGAGTTCGCCCATTTTACTCTCCCGCGAAAGCTCACCCCTAAGAAGTCGGAACCCTCATAATGAGTTCCTTGCTATTTTTACTCATTAAGCACCTTAAGCGCCTTCGGGGGGTTCGACAAGTAAAGCCACAAAGAGGCCGAATACGCCACTATCACATTGAACTTACTATTGTTTTGTTGATCGCGGGCCTTTTGAGGCGCATGCTGCTGCACCTCAAAGGGAATGCAAAAATGTCGATTTTGATCGGGAATGAAATGGCCGGGCGGAGCGAGGCCGACCATCGGATCGCGAACAACCTGGCCAGCCTCGGCAGCGTCATTCGCCTTCAGCGCAACGCGATTTCCAGGAGCGGCAAGACCTTTACCGCGGCACAGGTCTGCGTCCTGCTCGAGGATATCGACGCGCGCATCGAGGTCACGGCGAAACTCCACAAGTCGCTGGCGCGGGCCGTCAACGGCAATGGCATAAACCTCGGCGATTTCGTGCAGGAAATCGCCGAGATGATCGCCACGCTCGGCCAACAGGGAAAGATGCATCTGACAGTCGATAATTCCTGCGCGGCTACGTCGATCCCCGTCACGCGCTTCACGCCGGGCTTATCACCGCCGAGCTGCTGACCAACGCCAGCAAGTATGCGCATCCGTCGGGTCTGGTCGTGAAGGTCGGTATCCGCTGCGAAACAAAAGACGATGGCTCATTCGTGGTGGAGGTGACGGACGACGGCGTCGGCTTTCCCGAGCGTTTCGATCCCGCCACGGATGGCGGGCTGGGCTTCCAGTTGATGCGGGCTCTGGCGAACGGGCTTGACGCAGAACTCCGGTTTGAACATGACAGTCTTGGCGTTCGCGCCCGCCTCGTTAAGTCAAAACATTGATAGACTGCTGGATGCAACCAGTAGGGAGTAGAATGCGCGCGTGTCGGACCGCGATGCTGGGGAGAGTTGGTGTTTATCGTGCAAGGCAAGCCCCGTGAACCCGAGGGCATCGTAAAAGTCTCCAAGGATACCCGGCAGGACGCCCTGGAGACGGCAAACGATTTCCTGCGCCGGGGATTTCCCTTCGTCACCGTGGTTGGTGACGGACGTGTCTATACGGTCGAGGAATTTGCCCTGACCATCATAAATGGTGCGAGATAGAGCGCTTGCATCGCCAGAACTGACCGTCCTGCGCGGCGCGGCCTGCAACATATTTTGTTCCACGCGGCGTCCGACGCCTTCCAGAGATCGAGTTTCGACAGTTACAATGCCGCACAGCGATCGCTGGGGGCAGGCATGAAGCGGCGTCAGTTCATCACCGTTCTGGGCGGCGCCATGGCCTGGCCGCGCCTGACGCGGGCGCAGCAGCCAGCGATGCCCGTGATCGGCTTTTTGAGCAGTCGAACGCCTGACCAAGCCGGCTATGTCATTGCGGCGTTCCGTCAAGGGCTTGAGCAAGCCGGTTACATCGAAGGACGAAACGTCGCGATCGAGTTTCGCTTTGCCGACGGCCAAAATGACCGCCTGCCCGAGCTGGCGGCCGACCTGGTCCACCGACAGGTGACCGTGATTGTCGCCGGCGGCACATACGGTCCGGCGAAGCAGGCGACGACGACTATTCCGATCGTCTTTACGACCGGCTCCGATCCCCTCGTTATTGGCCTGGTGACAAGCATCAGCCGGCCGAACGGCAATCTCACCGGCGCGACCTTTTATTCCGGCGCCCTTATCGGCAAGCAGCTCGAGCTGCTGCGCGAGATTGCCCCGCAATCCCGACAAATCGGGCTGCTGATAAATCCCAAGGCCCCGTCTGCCGAGTCTCAGGCAAAGGATGCGCTGGCCGCGACGCATGCGCTGGGCCTCCAACTCAACGTTTTGAGGGCCAGCACCGAATCCGAACTTGAAGCCGCCTTTGCCGGCCTCGCCCGGCTCTCGAACGCGGCGCTGCTGGTTGGCGTCGACCCGTATTTCGACAGCCGGGCCGAGCGGCTTGTCGCCCTCGCCGCCAGGTACAAGGTGCCCACGGTCTATAACCTTCGCGAGTTTGTCGTGGCCGGAGGATTGATAAGTTACGGGGCGAGCATCACCGATGCCTATCGCCAGGCCGGCCTGTATGCCGGTCGCATTGTCAAAGGCGAAAAGCCGGGCGAACTTCCGGTGCAGTTTCCGACCAGGTTCGAGCTCGTCATCAACCTCAAGACCGCCAGGGAAATGGGCCTGACCATCGCGCCGGCGCTGCTCGCCCGCGCCGACGAGGTGATCGAATGAGACGGCGCGATTTCCTTGCGCTCACGACTGGCGCCATGGCCTGGCCGCGCCTGACGCGGGCGCAGCAGCCCGCGATTCCCGTGGTCGGCTACCTCAGCAGCAACGCCGAGGGCACCGATGCCAAACTGATCCGCGCCTTGCAGGCCAGCCTGTCCGAGCAGGGGTTTATCGAAGGCAAGACCGTAGCAATGGAATTCCGCTGGAGCGCAGACGGCTATGACCGGCTGTCCGGCCTGGCGGCCGAGCTGGTGGCGAGAAAAGTCGACGTGATCGTGGCCTCGGGATTGCCCGCCTCGCTTGCGGCCAAGGCGGCAACCCCGACAATTCCGATTGTCTTCCGCTTTGCCGTCGATCCCGTCGCCTATGGGGTGGTGGACAGCTTCGATCATCCCGGCGGCAATCTGACCGGCGTGACCATGTTGTTCGATCCGCTCACGCCGAAAAAGCTTCAACTGCTTTCTGAGTTGGTGAACGACACCTCCTTCGGTTTTCTCGTCAATCCCAAAAATCCCAATTTGAAATCGCATCAGGAACAGGCCGAGACAGCGGCGCGCGCGTTGAGGCTGCGTTTGACGACGCTGACGGCTTCCACCGCGACTGAAATCGAGCAGGCCTTCGCACTGGCGCGGGAAAAATCGATTGCCGCCGTGCTGCTCGGTGATGATCCGTTCTTCTATTCAAGCAGCCAGCAACTGGTCAAAGCCGCGCTCCGCTATCGTATGCCGACAATGTATTATGTGCGGGACTTTCCCGACATCGGCGGCCTGATCAGTTATGGACCGAACTTCGACGAGATGGCGCGCCAGACCGGCCAGTATATTGGCCGCATCCTGAAAGGCGCCAAACCGGCCGAGCTTCCGGTCCAGCAGCCGACCAAGTTCGAACTGGTGGTCAATCTCAAAACCGCCAAAGAGCTCGGCATCATCATCCCGCCCTCGCTGCTCGGCACCGCTGACGAGGTGATCGAATGAGACCTGCCGGCCTCCGCTAACCACAAGGCTGTGCGTCCCCCTCGCCGGCTTCCTTTGACAGAGATCAAGGGCGCGCGGCGGCGGACGGCTCATAATAATGAGAGGGAGCCGGGATCATTTATCAAGGAGTGATTTTCATGCGAATGACATCATGCGCGATCGCTGTGCTGGCCATGTTCGCCGCGGGCGGGGCCTCGGCACAATCCGATCAATCTGACCGGCGCCTATAGATGCGTCGAGGCCTGCCGGGGCGGCAATCCCGCCTTCATCACCCAGAACGGCCCCGAACTCAATCTGGTCAACGAGGCCGGCGAGCCTTCCCGCGGATGGCCGGACTGGTTTGCGCCGGCGACCCGTATCTGGGTCGAAGCCCTGAACCAGGGCGCCGTCTATTCGCCGGACGGCATGATCATCCAGTTCGACAACGGCACGATCTGGCAGCGCGACCTCGGCGAACCGCCGCCACCGCCGGTTCGCGGGCGGAGGTGAAGCGGGCGTCCCACGACAAGCGAAGGCGCTGCCGCGGCCATCAGCGGATGACGCGCGGACGGGTGGATTTGATTCCACCTGTCATGCCTGCGCGCTAGATGAATTTGCTCTACCGGTGCGCGGCAGAATGACCTTGAATTCGGTGAATTCGCCGGGCCGGGTGTCGACCTCGATCGATCCGGCATGTTGCTTGACGACAATGTCGTGGCTCAACGAGAGACCAAGGCCGGTCCCTTCGCCAGGCGGCTTGGTCGTAAAGAACGGGTTGAATATTTTGTCCCTGACCTCGGCGGGAATGCCGACGCCATTGTCACGAATCTTGATCTCAACGCGGTCACCAAGGTTCCTGGTCGCAGCGGCAAGGGTAGGCTCGAAACCGTTAAGTTCCGTTCCCGCCCTGCGCTTGGTTGCCGCATAGAAGCCGTTCGAAATCAGGTTGAGAAGCACGCGCGTCATCTCCTGCGGAAACAGATCGACCCTGCCAATCGTGGGATCAAGAGACCGCTCCAGGTTGATTTGGAATGCCTGATTTTCGGCCCGGGCACCGTGATAGGCAAGGTTGAGGCATTCTTCGACAAGTCCGTTGAGATTGACCAGCCGACGCTCGCTAGAACCCTCGCGGGAATGCAGCAGCATGTTCTTGACAATCAAGTCGGCGCGTTTGCCGTGCTGGATCACTTTTTCGAGATTACCCTTCAGCATGTGGGTCAGCTCGTCCGTCTCCACACGTGTCTTGTTGTCGAGCGCTGCCGGCTTGAGCACATCGTCCAGTTCGTCGACGAGCTCGACTGACAGTGCCGAGAAATTATTGACGAAATTAAGCGGGTTCTTGATCTCGTGGGCGATGCCCGCGGTGAGCTGGCCGAGCGAGGCCAGCTTCTCGGTTTGAACGAGGCGATCCTGCGCGGTGCGCAGCTCCTCCAGCGATTTGGAGAGCTCCTGGGTTCGTTCCTGCACCTGTTCGAACATTCGGACATTGCCGATCGCGATCACCGCCTGGTCGGCGAAGGTCTGCAGCAAGGCAATCTGCTTGTCGCTGAACGGATGCACCTCGGTGCGGCGAAGCACGATGGCGCCGATGCTGCCGCCTTCGCGCAACAGCGGCACGCTGAGAACACTGCGGTGACCCATGCGTCGCGACAGTTCGCGGCCATCGGGAAATTCGTCGCCTTCGGCGAGCAGGTCGTGCACGTGAACCGGCCTCTGGTCGATAAAGGCGCGCCCGGCGGTCCATCGTCGGTTGATGGGCCATTTGTCGATACTCATCAATATCGGTCCATGGTGTGCGCTAACGCGAAGTTCGCCTCCGTCTCTCAGGACTATGACGGAATCGTAGGCCTCGCACAGCTCGCAGGCACTTTCGACGATTGCCTTGAGCACTGGCCCGACATCAGTTGGCGAGGACGCAATCACGCTCAGAATGTTGCTGCTGCCGGTCTGGTAGGTCAGCGCCTCGGAGAGGTCGCGCGTCTTTGCCTGCACTTCGTCGAACAGCCGGACGTTCTCGATCGCAATGGCGGCCTGGTCGGCAAATGTCGCAGCCAATTCGATCTGCTTGTCGGTGAATGGCCGCGTTTCTGAGCGCGTCAAGGCAATGACGCCGAGCGGTACGCCTTCGCGCAGCATTGGGACGCCGAGGATGGTGCGGAAACCACCCAGACGTTGCCCTTCGGTAAAGGTGTAGTCGGGGTCTGCTTGAACGTCGGGAATATGAACCACGACCCCTTCCAGCAGCGCCCGCCCAATGGCGGAACCTCGATCCGGTATAACCGGAACGGTTCTGGCGTAATCCATGAACTCGTCTGAAAATCCATAGGCCTCGGAACGGAAAAACACGCCGTCCTTCTGGCGGGTAATGGTGGCCTTTTCGGCATCGCACAGCCGGGCTGCCGATTCGACGAGCGTTTGCAGCACGGCCGGCAAATCGAACGTCGAACGGCTGATGACTTTCAGTACGTCGGCAGTCGCGGTCTGCTGCTGTAGCGATTCACGCAAGTCTTCGGTGCGCGCCTGCACCTCATCGAACAGCCGCACGTTCTCGATGGCGATAACGGCCTGATCGGCAAAGGTCTGCACGACCTCGATCTGACGCGGGGTAAAGGGGCCGGCTTCATCGCGCGCGAGCGAGAAAACGCCCATGACCTCTCCTTCGCGCAGAAGCGGGATGGAAAGTAACGCCCGGTAATTCCCGATTCTCAGGCCCTCGGTCAGCCGGTAATCAGGATCGGCCCTGACGTCCGGAAAGTGAGCCACCTGCCCGGTGAAGGCGGCGCGACCGGCGCCGGAATAGGGACTGGGTACGATCGGGTTGTCGACAATGTACTGTTCGAATTCGGATGGGTAACCCAGTTGCATCCTGAGGCGGTAGATGTCGCCGTCGCGCAGGAGCACCATGCCTTTCTGCGCGTTGCATAGCTCGCGAGCCGATTGGACCAGTGTCGTCAAGACCGCCTTCAAATCGAACGTGGAGCGACTGATGACTTTCAGTACGTCGGCGGTCGCCGTCTGCTGCTGCAGCGACTCGCGCAAATCTTCCGTGCGCGCTTGAACCTCATCGAACAGCCGCACGTTCTCGATGGCGATTACCGCCTGGTCGGCGAAGGTCTCCACCAGCTTGATCTGTTTCTCGGTGAACGGCTTGATCTCCAGTCTGTAGATGGTGATGGTCCCAATCAGATCGGTACCGTTAAGGATCGGGACAGCGAGCGTGGTCCGGATCGGGTCCACATCCCGCAACGCATATGCGTACTCCGGATCGGCCTGAACGTCAGGAACCTGTACCGTCCGCCGCTCAAGAGCGGAGCGTGCCGAGACGCTGTGTCGCCCGGGGACGATCGGGTTCCGATACACCCACTCCTTGTTCTCGGGGCCCGCGTTAAAGCTTGCCACGGCCCGGAGGACTTCGCCGTCGAACCGGAAGATGTACGCCCGCTCGGCCTCGCATAGCCTGACGGCGTTCTCCGCTATGGTGTCAAAAACGGGCTGCAGGTCGAAGGCGGAGCGGCCGATTATCTTCAGCACCTCCGTGGTGGACGTTTGCTGCTCCAGTGATTCCTTCAGATCGTCCGTGCGTTGGCGCAGCTCATTGAGCAGCCGGGTATTCTCGATGGCGATGACGGCCTGCTTTGCAAAATTGTTCAAAAGTTCGATCTGTTTGTCGGTGAAAGGTTGGACTTCCTGGCGATAGATGGCAATTGTTCCGATCAAGATCACCGTTCTTGAGCATCGGCACGATGACCAGCGTACGTGCGCCTCCGAGTTCGGACGAGCGCGACCACCGCGGCGTTGCGCTCAAGATAGGGAGTTTGTGTCCTGATATCCTCGATATGGACCGGCTGACGTGTCCTCGCGATCGTTCCTAGGCCGCTCTTGGGGTGAGGGACGAATGATACTTGCAGCTGTGTATCTGCGTATGCGGATGGGACGTTATAGCCTCCAACCGTGTTGAACCTTTCACCATCGTAAAGATTCATAGTGCCGAATTGTGCTCCGCAGACGCGCGTCGCGTTTTCCAGCATCTTCTGGAACACTGGCTCGAGTTCACCCGCCGAACTGCTGATGGCACTCAGCACTTCCGACGTCGCGGTTTGCTGTTCAAGCGATTCCGCCAGATCGCGCGTACGCGCTTGAACCTGATCGAACAGCCGGACGTTCTCGATGGCGATCACGGCCTGGTCAGCGAAGGTCTCCAACAGCGCAATTTGACTATCGGTAAATGGCCGCACCTCGAGCCGATAAACGAGAATGACTCCCAACATCTCATTCGCTTTGAGCATGGGAACCGTAAGTATCGTTCGAAAGGGTTCCACCTGCCGCGACCCGTAAGTGTATTCGGGGTCGGTCTGCGCATCGAGCACGTGGACGGTGCGCTGCTCGAGAGCGGCGCGCGCAGTGGCGCTGGCCTTTCCGGGCAATATTGGATTTTGTTCGACGAAGGCCCGGATTTCGGCGGAGGTGTTGTGGGTGGCCACAACACGCAGGTATTCACCGTCGAAGCGGAAAATGAACGATCGTTCGGCCTCGCACAGCTTGACCGCGTTCTCGGCCAGCGTCTCAAAAACGGGCTGGAGATCGTATTTGGATCGACCGATAACCTTGAGGAGTTCGCTGGTTGCGGCCTGCTGTTCGCGCGCCTCGGCGAGTTCGTGCTTAAGTCTCGAATTTCCCTTGTTGGCATCGACTTTCGCCGGCGCCCGTTTGCGCACGGTCGAGGCTTTATGTCCCTTGACAGGCCGCCTGCGCACCGCTTGTCCGCGCTTCACCATTAATGTGCGCTCCGGCCGGGAACGGCTTAAAGTAAGAAACGGAATATCGGCGAAGCCTACCCAATTCGGGAACGGCCGCCCATAGCAAACCTCACATACTAAGCGCCAAAACTGCTGCCTTGCAGACCTGCGGTAGATGTAAGCGACTGATAATATGATATAATTTATGAGTGACATTCCTATCCTCTCTCCCACGAGGTAAGAGGGGGTTCACCGCCGTTGCCGAGCCATTTGCCTTTCAATCCCGGTGGGCAAAGCCAATGCGCGCCATACGCACGCGCCCCGAATCCTGGGAAGGCAGCGACTGATTTCGCCCAACCGGGCAAATCACCAAATGCTGTCCAGCCCCTCTAGGAAAAATATTTCTGTTTTTCCGAAACGAAAATCAGCGCTATATCCCGCCCCACAGAGGGGGTAAAGACCAACGTCAAACCTTATACTTTTCAAGGCTTTAGGTTTTGCGTGTCGGGTTTGTGTCGGGTCTATACCGCAGTTGTGCACCGATGGGCAGCGTTGGGCTTGCACGCGAACTCGTTGCGAGACGTAGACGCAAGGGATTAGGAGATTGTCGTGCTGATCCTGTTGCTGCCAATCGCGGTGTTGGTGTTCGTGGTTGCGATCGGCATGTTCACGCTCAGCGCTTGGCTCAAGGCATTGCTCTGCGCCTGCGAAGCGAAATTCATGGCGGCCGGGGTGTGGCTGTACGTCGGGATTTTCATGGTCGATGCACTCAACGTCATTTTCAATGGCGAGGAGTGGCAGGACTTCGGGCCGCTGTATGTCGCCATCATGATTGGGAGTATTGGTGCCACGGTGCTGAAGCTGGTGCTTGTGCTGAGGTGGCAACGAACCCGATAGTCTTCTGTGGCACCGAACGGATATACCGAAGTATCTTGGTATGTCCGTTCTTGGCTGAACAGCGGAAAACATATGCTCGCACTGAGCTTTTCTGATTTTGACCCCAACTTCGGACATTCGGTCGCAGCGTCTGAAGCGATTGTTTGCTCCCTCTCACTGCGCCACTCCATCGCAAAGTGATAGGCTTTAGGTCAGGGGGGCACATGCGTCGTCGGGAGTTCATCACGCTTTTTGGTGGCGCGGCGGCGACGTGGCCGCTGGCCGCGCACGCGCAGCAACCGGCAGGACGGGTCTACAGGATCGGATATCAGTCGATCGCATCCCGGGAGCAAACGCTCGGTTTCATTAGGGCGTTCGAGGACGGCCTGCGGAGCCTCGGCTACCGCGTTGGCGAGAATGTCGTCATCGAGTACCGCTTCGCCGACGGCCAGATGGAACGATTGCCTGCACTTGCCGCAGACCTGGTCCGGCTCGGCGTGGACATCATCGTCGCCACCGGGATCAATCCGAGCGCGGTTGCGGCCATGAAGGCGACCACAACCATCCCGATTGTCATGACACGGTCTCGATCCGGTCCGCACCGGGCTTGTCGCCAGTCTGGCACGCCCCGGCGGGAACGTCACTGGGCTCACCGTGGATGCGGGCGGCGAGATTTTGGGCAAGCGGTTTGAGTTGCTGAAGGAAATACTGCCGAACCTCTCGCGTTTGGGCATTCTGTGGAATCCGGACGTTGCGTTCAATCGGAACCGGCAGACGTCGATGACGGAGACCGCCCGGACACTAGGGTTGACGCTTATTCCGGTCGAAGCCCGCGGGTTGGACGCACTTGAACAAGCGTTTGCGATAATGGTGAGGGAGCGCGCGCAGGCGTTCGTCATGCAGGGAGATAGTGTGCTGTTCAACTATCGCGGCCAGATTGCGGAAATGGCTTTAAGGAATCGACTGCCAGCCGCCTCTATCCAGAGAGAGTTGGCGGAGGCGGGTTTCCTTCTGACTTACGGGGCCGATATTCGAGATCTTTATCGTCGGCAGCCGGCTTCGTCGACAAGATCTTCAAGGGTGCGAAGCCTGCCGACCTGCCGGTCGAACAACCGACCAAGTTCGAACTGGTGATCAATCTGAAGACCGCAAAGGCGCTTGGCATCATTGTGCCACCGACACTGCTCACCCGCGCCGACGAGGTGATCGAATGAAGCGGCGAGAATTTATCGGTCTGATCGGCGGTGCAGGAGCGACTTGGCCGTTTGCTGCACGGGCACAGCCGTCGGGCAAGATTGTCCGCATCGGATACTTGGGTGTTGCGTCCGCCTCTGAAGGCGCTCGCGGCGCCGGTGCCTTCGAAACAGGGCTTCGTGAGCTAGGCTACATGCTTGGGAAGCTTCTTGTCATCGAATATCGTTGGGCAAACGGACAGCATGAACAGCTTGATGTCCTTGCAACTGAGTTGGTTCGTTTGCCCGTAGACGTTTTGCTTGCTCCGACGACGCCGGCTGCTCTCGCAGCTAGAAAAGCTACCGGGACGATCCCTATCGTCTTCGCCACCGTTAATGCACCCGTAGAACTTGGTCTTGTTGCCAGCCTCGCAAGGCCCGGAGGAAACGTAACAGGGCTAACCTATTATATTTCGCCTGAGATCGTCGGCAAACAGCTCCAGATGTTGAAGGGGATCGGTCGAGAGGTATCCCGCGTGGCAGTTCTGTGGGTTCCCAGCAATCAGGGGCTACCGACGCTAGTGACGGAAGCAAAGAAGTCGGCAGAATTCCTAGGCCTCCAGCTTCAAGTAATCGAGACGCAGGGATCGGATGATTTCGAGGGCGCTTTCCGAAAAATGGTCGAAGAAAGTACTGACGCACTTCTAGTCTTGCCAGATGCCAAATTGAGCGAACATCGAGGAGCACTAGGAAACCTTGCCTTGAAGAGTGGATTGCCAACAATGTTCGGGTCGAGAGAGGATCTCGCGGTTGGTGGCCTGATGTCTTATGGACCCGGTCGGCTTGATCTCATACGGCGAGCCGCGAGCTACGTGGATAAAATTCTGAATGGCGTCAAACCTGCCGATCTTCCGGTTCAACAGCCTACCAAGTTTGAGTTGATCGTAAATCTCGCGACGGCAAGAGCGCTTGGCATCACCATTTCGAGCTCTATTATCGCCCAAGCCGATGAGGTAATCGATTGAGGTTTGTCACTTCCGGTCTTGGCACGAAACGGACCTCCCGCGATGTCCGCAGTTTGGTCGCTATCGGGGAAAAGCCGACGTGGCGCTGACAGCCCAATTTGGTCGAGATTGACCCGAAAGGGCTGATATTCCCCTCCCGGTCACTCCTGAACCTCCTTCGCCGGTTGACGTTTTGCTCATAAGATGCCGTCTGCGTCTGGGGTGGCACGATTGTGTGTAAGCTGATCGGACTCTTCGGTGGGGCTGCGACGGTAGAGCGGCGAGGTATGAAATGAAACGGCGGGCATTCTTGGGCCGGACGTTCGTCGCTGGTGCTGCGGTGCTTCTGTCCTTTTGGTCCGTCATCGCTCAGCCTCAAGTCCTAGCGAGGCCCATCTTGATCGCCGCGCTTATGTCAGGCTCAGATGCCGATGCTCGTCGGTACTTGGGCAGCCTTCGACGTGGCCTCAAGGAACTCGGATACACGGAAGGGCGCGACTATGTACTCGAGATCCGAACAGCCGATGGTTCGGTGACCCGACTGCAAGACCTTGCGCGCGAATTGGTCCTGCTCAAGCCCGGGCTCATCTTTGCGTCATCAGGCCCGGCAACATTTGCCGCCAGAGCGGTCGCGGCTGAAATACCGATTGTCTCACCGTTTCTCGGAGACGGCCTGAACTCGGGGCTGATTGCCACTCAGGCACGGCCGGGCGGCAATGTCACGGGTGTTTTAGCGCCGTTAGATGCTGGAGTCACTGGCAAACAACTTTCGCTGGTGCGTGAGATCATTCCGGGCGCTGACAAAGTCGGGTACATCTTCAATTCCCGAACTCCTGGTTCAGAAGGAAACCGCAAAAATACCACGGCGGCAGCTGCCAGCTTGTCAATCGAGCTTTCCGCCATCGACGTCCAATCGCCAGATGAGTTGGACAAAGCGTTCATGTCGCTGGTCACCGCCGGTGTGAAGGCAGTGTTCGTTGCTGCCGACCCGATGTTCTTCAAGGAGCGGCGGAGAATGGCTGAGGCGGCGCAGGCGGTGGGCCTGCCGACCGTGTTCGCCTTTCGCGAGCACGTGGAGGCCGGTGGCCTTGCGAGCTATGGGATCGACCTTATTGAGAGTTATCGGCGGGCGGCTGCGTACGTGGACAAGATCGTGAGCGGTGAAAAACCGGCCGAGATTCCGGTGGAGCTGCCGACTAAGTTCGAGCTGGTTATCAATCTCAAGACCGCCAAGGCGATCGGCATCGCGATTCCGGAGTCTCTTTCTGGTGCGCGCCGACGAAGTGATCGAATAAGGTCCGCCGACTTCCGGTGTTGGCACTTTTCGGACATGGCGCGATGTCTGCTATCAGTCCGTTATGCGGGCAAAAGCGGACATCAAGCCGACGGGCCGACACTTCCGTTTTGCGACATAGCCGCACCCGACTGGCAATCTCTCGGTGCCGGTTTCAGCACCTATCAAAGTACGCGTTTAAGCCGGTAAGATACCTTGCTCTGGTCTTGGGAATAGGCATGAAGCGGCGAGATTTCATCACGCCTTGATCGGCATGCGTTGAGCTGGGCGAGGCTGACGCTTTAAGTACGTGGCCCATCAAGCCTCCCGCGGGGTGTCCGGCCACGGTAAGCTCGATTGCTCAGTACTGACCGTGACCGGGACTAGGCACCGAGGTTGTCATCCACCCCGACGCTGTTCGGTTCGTGGTGCCTGCCCCGGCTCAATCGGTGGTCGAACACCGAGCCGGGGAGTTAGACAGCCGGATAGGAGGCATCAGCGCTCGGTCGCGCATGGACGATGAACCACGCGCGGGTCCTCGGGATCATCGCAGCGGCCGACCGCTGCCGTCGACTTCGGGCATCTAACTCCCCTTCGGTCCCGGCTGTGGCAATGCAAAAGTCTTTTTCCGGGGTGCCGAAAAGGAGGAACTTCTTGAGCCGCTGACGCGCTTTCCGCGCGGCGACGTGAGGGACCATATCGTTTCATCCAAAATCAACCACGAACCTCCGTAGTGGCATTGAAAAGCGACGCAGCAGCAGAGAAGTCCAAAGATCGACTTTCGCGAGATTTTTTGGGTAGTTCGATTTTCAACTTTTGCAACAATATCGGCATAAATCGGACATGCCGGACGGGCGGTCGCTCCATGTCTGTTGCTGGGGGTATAGCGGAAGTTGCGTTTGAGGGCCGTCAGGTCCAAGTCTGACCCTCAACGGACATTGGCCAACCTGCGGAATTTCGCGCCCGAAGTTGTCTTTTAACCCTTTCGAGAAGCTGCCCAGCCGTTAGGATGCCACCCGTTCAACGGGGTCGGGCATGAGACAACGAGAATTTCTCGGTGTTCTAGGCGGCGCTGCTGGATGGCCGATCGTTGCGCGCGGACGCAACAGACTTTAGTGCCGGCGATCGGTATCCTTGCCAGCTTTTCGTCAAGTTATCTCACGCGCGTTATTCCTGCGTTCCGCCAGGGTTTGAGGGAAACGGGCTATATCGATGGCCAGAACGTTATCATCGAGCCCCGCTTGGCCGACGGACAATACGACCGCCTGACAAGTTTGGCCGCTGAACTTCTGGATCGCAAGGTTGCGGTGATTGTAGCCATTGGCGGCAGCGAACCGGCAAAGGTGGCAAAGTCGGCGACCACAGCGGTCCCAATCGTCTTCGTCAGTGCAGCCGATCCGGTCAGCGCCGGAATTGTTACCAGTTTCAATCGACCGGAGGATGCCGCAGGTGTGAGCCTGCTCGGGTCGGCATTGGAAGCCAAACGACTGGAATTGCTTCACGAGATGGTTCCGGGAGTTTCCCCTATCGGTGTCCTTCTGAAATCCGAAATATCCGGATTTCGATCTCGAGTTGCGCGAGTTGCAGGAAGCTGCAAGCGTTATCAAAAGACAGATTATTGTCGCGCGAGCCAGTACGGGGACGGAGGTCGAAGCGGCCTTCACAACAATCACTCAGCAAGCTGCGAGCGCGCTTTTGGTCACACAAGATCCATTCTTCAGTAGCCAGCGCGAACGTGTAGTGGCGCTTGCTGCACGCTTTTGTAAGCTGCCAGTGATCTACAACCAGCGTGAGTACGCAGACATTGGAGGCCTATTTA
>CAVTNA010000057.1:0-148256 GCA_963735835.1 uncultured Alphaproteobacteria bacterium
CAGCGACGGCACCATCTACTACGCGCTGGCGGCCCTCAAGGGCGTCGGCCACCAGGCAGTCGAGCTGATCGTGGAGGCGCGCAAGAACGGGCTGTTCACCTCCCTGGCCGATTTCGCGGCGCGGGTTAATCCACGCGCGATCAACAAGCGCGTGATCGAAAGTCTGGCGGCCGCCGGCGCGTTCGATACACTGGATTCCAACCGCGCGCGGGTGTTCGCCGGCGCCGAAGCAATACTCTCGGCCTGCCAGCGCAGCCACGAGGCCGCGACCATCGGACAGAACGACATGTTCGGCGGCGCCGCCGACGCGCCGACCATCATGCTGCCGCAGGTCGAGCCATGGCTACCGGCCGAACGGCTGCGGCGCGAATACGACGCCATCGGATTCTTCCTGTCCGGCCATCCGCTCGACGATTACGCCACCGTCCTGAAAAGCCTGCGGGTGCAGTACTCGGCGGAATTTTCCCGCGCGGTCAAAACCGGCGCCACCGCAGGGCAAAGTTGCCGCCGCGCCTGGTGGGTGTCGCGGACGGAGCGGCGGACCAAGACCGGCAACAAAATGGGCATCATGGGCCTGTCGGACGCCGACGGGGCATTTCGAGGCCGTGCTGTTCTCCGAAGGGCTCGCGCAGTATCGCGAGGTGCTGGCCAGCCCGGGTGCGGCGGTGCTGTTGCAGCTGGGCGCGGAGTTGCAGGGCGAGGACGTCCGCGCCCGGGTGCTGCACGCCGAACCGCTGGATGACGCCGCGGACAAGACCCAGAAGGGCCTGCGGATTTTCGTTCGCGACACCAGATCGCTCGAATCCATCGCCAAACGGCTGCAAATGCCCGAGGCTGGGCCGCAGGGCGGCCCGGCCCGCAGCCAGCAGCCGAAACCGGCTCCGGCGGGCGCGGCTGATGGCGACGTGTCACTGGTGTTGATGCTCGACCTCGAAACCGAGGTGGAAATGAAGCTTCCGGGCCGGTTCAAGGTCTCGCCGCAGATTGCGGGTGCAATCAAGGCGGTTTCGGGCGTGGTGGACGTCCAGACGCTCTAGCGAGGAACGAGCTTGATATGTGCGAGATCGATTGCCGGCATTCGCTTCGTGAACCCTCGCGGCGCAGCCTTGTGTTAGCGGCTGCCGCGACAATTGCGCTGTTCCCGTGGAGACCAGCGGCCGCCAAGGAAAAGAAGAAGCCGCCAAAGCCACAGAACGTGCTGCCGCCGGACTGCCGCGCTCGAACGCCTGCTGAAGGGCAACGCGCGCTATGTGGAGGGCGTGTCGCTGCGCCACGATTTCCGGCACGAGCGGGAGGCGCTTGGCCGGCGGCCAAAACCCCTACGCCGCGATTTTGAGCTGCGCCGACTTCGCGCATCGCGCCCGAATACGCGTTCGACAGCGGCCGGGGCGATCTCTTCGTCTGCCGCGTGGCCGGGAACTTCGCCAACACCGACACGATCGCGAGCCTGGAATATGCCGTCGCGGTGCTGGGCGCGCCCCTGATTCTGGTGCTGGGCCACGACAGCTGCGGCGGGGTCGAGGCGACCATCAAATCGCTGAAGGACGACAAGGCGCTGCCGGGACACATGCCCTCGCTGGTCGAAGGCATCGCGCCGTCGGTCAAGGCGGTGTCGGAACAGGGCGGCGACGCGCTCGGCAAGGCGATCCGGCAGAACGCGGTCGACACCGCCGCCAGACTGAAGTTCCGCGACCCCGATCCTGAGCGCGGCGGTCAGAGGGGCACAAACTCCGCGATGGTCGGTGGGATTTACCGGCTGAAGGACGGCCGGGTCGACATGGTCGGCTGAGGAAGCTCGCGCGCGATTGAAACGATATCGGCTATGGCTCCGCTGAGACTGCCGGGAGAATCCGAAACCATCTTTTGCGGGGACCTGATGTGTATATGCTTCCATACACATCAATGTAGAGTGGCGGACCGCCGATGCGCACCAATATCGAAATCGATGATACGCTGATGGCCGAGGCCCAAAAGGCCTCGGGGCAGGCGACCAAGAAGCAGACGGTTGAGCAGGCGCTTCGGCTGATGATCAGGTTGCGGCGACAGCAGGAAGTCGGCGCTGCCTTTGGCAAATGTCGTTGGCGCGGCAACCTCTCCCGGAGCCGCAAGGGCCGGGGAACCGGGTGATCGTCGTCGACAGCTGCGTCTGGATCGACTTCGCATCACCGTCCGCAAGACCATCGATCTCTTGATCGGCACCCTGGTGCATCGAGAACCACAGGCCGCTGCTGCACAATGACAGTGATTTTCGGCCAATCGCGCGGCAGCTCTGGGCTGATCGAAGAACCGGTGACGGTCTAATGCGGAATACAGCAGGCCTGTAGGCTGTCGTCCCAACGCTTCTGTGCCGGCAGGCCCCCGAAACCGGCCCAATTTCCTTGCTTCTCGCGAAAATCCCGCTATATAGCGGCCCATCTCACACGGAACCATGGCTCAAAACGCCGTCCGGTGCTCCGGTCCATAAGGCTCGTCGGCTCACGCGCTCCGGAGGAACCAACCGGAGAAGGTAATGGCGGTTCCCGACTTCTCTATGCGTCAGCTTTTGGAAGCGGCGTTCACTTCGGCCACCAGTCGCACCGCTGGAATCCGAAGATGGCGGAGTACATCTTCGGTGCGCGCAACAACATCCACATCATCGACCTCGCCCAGACCGTGCCGATGCTGCATCGCGCGCTGCAGGCGGATCAGCGACACGGTCGCCAAGGGCGGCCGCATCCTGTTCGTCGGCACCAAGCGGCAGGCGCCGGACGGCGATCGCCGACGCGGCCAAGCGCTCGGCGCAGTACTACGTCAACTCGCGCTGGCTCGGCGGCACGCTGACCAACTGGAAGACGATTTCCGGTTCGATCAAGCGGCTGCGCCAGCTCGAGAAGATGCTCATCCGGCGAGCCGCGGCCTACACCAAGAAAGAGCGCCTGACGCTGCAGCCGCGAGAAGCGACAAGCTGAGAAGGCGCTCGGCGGCATCAAGGACATGGGCGGCTTGCCCGATATCGATCTTCGTCATCGACACCAACAAGGAAGACATCGCGATCGAGGAAGCGCACCGTCTCGACATTCCGGTCGCGGCGATCGTCGACTCCAATTGCGACCGGAGGCATCACGTCTCGCGGATCCCCGGCAACGACGACGCCGGCCGCGCCGATCACGCTCTACTGCGATCCTGATCGCGCGGGCGGCGATCGACGGCATCTCGCGGGCCCAGGGTGATCACCTGGCGCGATGTGGACTCCGCCCAGTCCTGTCCGAGGCAAGCCGTGACGGCGGAGCCGAGGGCTTCGAGCGTCGCCGGACCGCGCAGCGCCGCCGGACGACTGGAAGCTGCCGGAGCGTCCAGCACCGACTCGAGAAGGACTGAACGATCTCGGCATCTTCCACTACGCGCAGCTCGCCGGATCTCGGCACGACAAGCCGATCACTCGGCGAGGAGGTCGGGCTGCCGGGCCGTGTCGAGGCTGGATCGCGAAGGCGAAGGCGTGGCGGCGATGCGGGATGAATCCGGGCTGGCCGGGAAGGCGGCAGTCGAGCGTCGGCTGGGGAGGCGGGCGAGACGGCATCGGAGCAGCGTCGGCGCCTGAGAGACTAGGACTGAAGATGGGAACAATCGCGCCGCGATGGTCAAGGACCTGCGCGAGACCACGGGCGCGGCATGATGGACTGCAAGAATGCGCTCACCGAGAACCAAGGGCGACATGCGAAGCCGCGATCGACTGGCTGCGCAAGAAGGGCCTGTCGAAGGCCGCGAAGAAGGCCGGCCGCGTCGCCGCCGATGGCCTCGATCGGCGCCATGCGATCGAGGGCAACAAGGGCGTCGATGGTCGAGGTGAATTCCGAGACCGACTTCGTCGCGCGCAACGACCAGTTCCAGGGGCTGGTGCGACGATCATCGCCGACGGCGTCGCGTACGGCGCCGACGTGGAGGCGATCAAGGCCGCCAAGGCCGGCGGTGGCTTGGTGGCCGATGCCTCGCTGCGCGCGATCGCCACCATCGGCGAGAACATCACGCTCCGCCGTGCCGCGATGGATCGAAGTGGGAAAGAGGGGGGTTGTCGACTCCTACATGCACAGCGCCATCGCCGACGGTATTGGAAAAATCGGTGTGCTGGTGGCGCTTCGAATCTCCAAGGGCAATGCCCGACACGCTGAAGGAAATCGGCCGCAAGGTCGCGATGCGATATCGCAGCGGCCAATCCGCTGGCTGTGGATGCTTCGGGCATCGATACCAAACACGGTCGCGCGCGAACGCGGTGTTCTTGCCGACAAGGCCAAGGCTTCCGGCAAGCCGGACAATGTCGTCGAGAAAATCGTCGAGAGCGGCCTCAAGACCTACTACAAGGAAGTCTGTCTCCATAGATCAGGCTTTTGTGCATGACCTTCGTCGAAGTCGGTTGCGCAGGCGCTGAAGGAAGCCGAAGCTGGAGCAGGCGGCCCGATCAAGATCGCGGGATTCGTGCGCTACGCTCTCGGCGAAGGCGTCGAGAAGCAGGAACAGGATTTCGCCGCGGAAGTTGCCGCGGCTGCCAGACGAACTGATTGCGGGATTTTCTCGGGTAACCCGGGGGCGAGCGTCATAGACGACCAGCTCGTCTCCGCCGAGTTTTTCTCGTGATAAGTCTCCGGCGAAGCCCTGCAGGGCAGCCAATTTTCGGCATCGATCCCGCTTTCCTTCACCGCAATCGCAAAGGGACTTCATCGCAACGACCAAGGCGCTCGGCGCCGAGATCGCCGTCATGGTCGGCGGCGGAAATTTCCATCCGCGGCGCCCACCACCGATCCCAGCATCGACCGCGCGGCGGCTGACCCAGATGGGCATGCTCGCCACCATCATCAATGCGATTGCACTCGGCGAAGCCATCGACAAGGCGGACGCATCGGCACGAGTGATGTCGGCGACCAAGTTGTGGCGGTTTCTGCGAACCCTATTCGCGCCAGCGCCGGCTTGAGAGCCATCTGGAGAACGGCCACGTCGTGGTGCTCGGCGGCGGCACCGGAAATCCGTTTTTCACCACCGATACGGGCGCTGCTTTGCGCGCCGCGGAACTCCGCTGCAACGCCATGTTCAAGGCGACCAATGTGGACGGCGTCTCTGCAATTCCGACCCCGACAAGAACAAGAACGCCAAGCGTTTTGACAAGCTCACCCATGACGAGGCTTTGGCCAAGGATCTCAAGGTGATGGACGCGGCGGCCTTCGCGCTTGCCCGCGACGCCAAGCTGCCCATAATCGTGTTCTCGATCCGCGAACCGGGCGCCATTGCGAGCGCCTTCAGCGGCAAGGCACGCTCTACGACCGTCACGCCCTGATTTGACGGCCCGTTCCGCATAAAACCTCCCCGTTGCAAGCGGGAGGAAGGGAGAAACCGTCATGTCCACGGTAGTTGATCTCAACGCTTCAAGCCCGCGTGGCGGCGGCGCTAGGCTGTCTGGCACGAATCGACGACCTGCGAACCGGCCACGCCTCAGCCACTATGCTCGACCCGTCGTCGACGCCTTCGGCGCACCGATGCAGCTCGATCGGTCGCCACCGTCAGCGTGCCGACCACGGATGTTGTGGGTGCTGGTGTGGGACCTCGATGGTGAAGGCCGTCGAGAAGGCGATCATCGATGCAAATGGTCTAGTCCCTCGACGACACACGTCTTCGCCTGCGCATCCCGAGCTCAATGAAGCACCGGAAGGAGCGCCAAGGTCGCTCACAATTACGCGGAAGCCGCCCGCGTCGCCGTCCGCCATGTGCGCCGCGACGGTCTCGATCGGTCGGGAAATCTGGAGAAGGACGGCCACGGTCTGCGAAGGACGAGATCAAGAGCACCCTGACCGCCGATGTGCGAAGGCCGCCGACTCCACGATCGCTGAGATCGATACGTGCTTGCGGCCAAGAAAAGGAAATGCCGTCACGGTCTAGGATCGCGGACCGAGTCCGATACGCAGCCACCGATCTTGGCTTCGAAGGACCGTCGACACGACGGCCGCCTTTGCATGTGGCGATCATCATCGATGAACGGACGCTGGGCGGCGGCCCGCGGCTTGCCGCGTACGGAGGGTCATCGTCGCCGCGTCGAGGCGTTCCGGCGGGTCGGTGACCGCACCGCGGACGAACTCGGCATCAAGGTTCTTGACGATCTTCACCTTCGGCCTGAGAAAACTGGTCGCGCCCGCGACCGGAAATCGGCGATACTCAGTGTCGCTGGCGGCGGTTCATCCGCAACGATCTGCGACCCTGCATCGCGACGGCGTCCGGGTGCGGGTGATCGGCGGCCGCTCCGGGCTGGAGCCGGAACATGTGCGCGCTTCCTGAACGAAGCGGAAGAACTGACCAGGGACGATACACGAAGCTCGTGCTCGTGGTCGCATTCAACTACGGATGCGCGGCAGGAAATCGCCCAAGCGGCCGCAGCGGCTCGCCCGGCGGAAGGTCGCCGAGGGCAATCAGCGATCCCACCTCGATCGACGCTGATACCCTGGTCGATACCTCGATGCGGCCGGATGCCGGATCCCGGATCTGATCGATTCGCACCAGCGGAGAGCAGCGGCTGTCGAATTTCCTGATGTGGCAGGCGGCCTACAGCGAACTTGTGTTCGTGCCGATCCACTGGCCGGATTTCGACAAGACCGCGCTCGAGGATGCGATCGCCGAATATGCCAGACGGGAACGCCGTTTCGGCGGTCTGGCCGCGAAAACCGGATCGTGACCGAGGCGCGCGCCGGCGGTGGAACAGGGGTCGCGCGAATCTGGTGCTGCGCATCATCGCCGCATTGGTGCTGGCACCGGCCGCGGTCGCGATCGCCTATTCGGCGGCTGGCTGTGGACCGCCTGGTGACGCTGGCCGCGATCGGCCTCTATGTCGAATGGCTGATGATCGTTGGCGCGGTGCGCGAGCGGCGCGTGGTCGCGTTGGGCATTGTGGCGCTGGCGATGTCGGGACTTTTCTTGCCGCGGGGCGGATCGATGCCTCGCTGGTTGCGTTGTTCTCGGTTTCGCTGCCGTTGCGCTGTTCTCGCGGAGCAGCGCCATTGGTCGCGCGGCGGGATTTGTCTATGCCGCCACGGCGGACTGGTTTCGGTGCTTGGTGCCGGTTCGATCAGACCCACGGATTTGTCGCGCTTGATCCTGATCCTGCTGGTGGTGTGGGTGCCGATATCGGCGGCTTTTCGCAGGCCGCGGCATCGGCGCGGCCGAAACTCTGGCCGCGGGTCGGTCCAAAGGAGACGTGGGCGGGGGCATTTGGCGGGTTTACGGCGAGCATGGTCGTATCGGGAGGTTTGGCGTTCGATCTCGGCGAAGCCGGCCCACTATTGCTGATCGGCGCGATGCTCTCGGTCGCGTCCCAACTTGGCGATCTCATCGAAGTCGCAGTGACGGCGCTTCGGCGTCAAGGACCAGTCGCCTCGTCCCGGTCGTGGCGGGCTGATGGATCGTCTCGACGGGTTCGTGCCGCGGTCGTTCTGGCTGCGATTTTCGGCCTTTTGCGGGGTGGCGCGGATCACGTCGGCCGCGGTCTTATCGTTTGGTGGAGCATCGGCGCGGTTCCGTCCGTAACGAACAGGCCCCGGCATCAATGGTCGCGCCGTGACCGTCCTCTCGGCGCCACCGGTTCGATGGCGACGGCACGGTGGATTGCTCAGGGCCGCGCGCGACCGCTACCAGGTCGGGCCTTGACCGCCGATACCGATGTGCGGCGCCGGCGAAGCTGGCGAAGGAGTTGGCGCGCGGTTTGCGGCGGTCGCCGATCCCCAACCGCCTCGCCGAGCTGAAGGAAGCCCTGGCCGGCACGCGCATCGGCGAATACGGCGCAGGTGAAAGTGCGGTTATCGAGAGCAGCAGCCCGGGCGGCGGATGGTGATCACGGCCGCCGTCAGCGGTCCGCCGGATTGAAGCCGGCGCTCGCGGCCGTGGACCGCGGCGCGACCGTTCGCTTGCCGACAAGGAATACCTGGTCTGCGCCGGCGACTTTTTCATGCGACGCGCGGCGAGGGCAAGGGCCTGCATCCTTCCCGCGACTCCGAACATAACGCGCTTTTTCAGGCGCTCGGCTCGGGAAACCACGAAGGCTTCCGTCCGCGTCATTGTCACCGCATCCGGCAGGCCATTCCGGACATCGGCCAGTGCCGATATCGAGCAGCGCGACGCTGGCGCGGCGCTGAAACATCCGTCTGGAGCATGTCGACAGAAGATACCGGGGTCGACCCCGCGTCGATGATGAACGGCAGGCGGCTCGAAGTCATCGAAGCCTCCTATCTGTTTGCGCTGGCCCCGACAGATCGACGTTCTCGTACACCCGCAGTCGATCCGTCCACGGCGTGGTCGAATTCTCGGACCGTTCGGTGATTGCGCAATCGGGACGCCGACATGCGTACACCGATCGCGCATTGTCTGGCTGGCCGGATCGATCGTTGGGCCGCGGCCCGGCTCGATCTTGCGGAATCGGACAGCTCACCTTCGAGGCGCCGATTTCGAGCAATTGCCGGGCTTCGGCTGTCATCCGACGCACTGCGGACAGGGCGCGGCGCGACCACGGCTACAACGCCGCCAATGAGGTCGCGGTGGCCGCGTTTATCACCGGGCAGATCGAGTTCGGCGCGGATGCGCGCCTGGTGAACCGACGATGCGGGACTCGATCCGTCCGGCAACCTCACGCCGCTGACTTCCGCCGACGACGCCATCGCCATCTGACCATAAGGCGCGAGATGAGCTGCCAGCCCTCTTGCCTCGAATCTGCCTTAGAGGCCATCCTCGAACACTGGGGACAGGGCCTCCGGCTCTGGTTAGGGGAATCGGATGTCCGATTTTTTCTACATAGTTTCGATACATTGAGCCATGGGCTCATCGGTTACATCGTCCCCTTCCTGTTGTCACCATCGTCGTTTCTTCCATGAACTCGTCATTTCCTGATTGCCCGCTCGGCGGGCGTTGAAGAGTGTTAACGTTCTCGCTTGGTTTCGGGCCGGAACTCGGCCGCCTCAACGACACGCCATGGCACGCGCTGGAAGATATCGGCGTCCCGCTCGGCGGCTACGTCAAGTTCTTCGGCGACGACAGCGAGGCCTCGACGCCATCGTCCGAAGCGCTCGCCAGTATGACCGAGGAAGAGCGCGAAGGCAGCTTTCACCACAAAAAAGTTGGACCGCGGGCGGCGATCGTCGCCGCCGGTCCGTTCGCCAATTTCGTTCTGGCGATCGTGATCTTTACCTGCCTGTTCACGTTCTTCGGCAAGCCGAGCACGTCGGCGCGCGTCGATCAGGTCGAGGCGGACAGCGCCGCGGCAGCAGCGGGCTTTCAGATCGGCGACGTCGTCACCGCGATCAACGGCAAGCCGATCGAAGACTTTCCCCGAGATGCAGCAGATCGTCGCCACGAAGGCCGGCGAGCAGCTGACGTTCACAGTCAAGCGCGGCGATTCCACGCTGCAATTGCGCGGCACGCCGGAACTCAGGGAAGTGCAGGACCCGTTCGGAAACGTCCAGTCGGCTCGGCGTATTGGGCATTACGCGCAAGACCGCAGCCGGCGACGTCACGACCGAGCGGGTGGACCCTGCGACCGCACTGTGGCTTGGCGTCAAGGAAACCTGGTTCGTGATCGACCAAACGCTTTCGTATATCGGGAACGTCTTCACGGGCCGTGCAAGCGCCGACCAGATCGGCGGTCCGCTTCGGATTGCCCAGATTTCCGGACAGGTCGCGACTCTGGGAATTACCCCGCTGCTTCATCTGGCGGCGGTGCTATCGATCTCGATCGGCCTGCTGAACCTGTTTCCGGTGCCGCTACTCGATGGCGGTCACCTTTTGTTCTATGCCGCGGAAGTCGTGAGAGGGCGTCCCCTGTCGGACAAGTCCCAAGAATACGGATTCCGCTTCGGACTCGTTCTCGTACTCATGCTGATGGTGTTTGCGTTCTACAACGACGTCCATCAGGTGCCCTGGCTGAAAAGCCTGTTCGGATGACATCCAGCAAATCGGCTTAGCGTGTATTGGGACGTGGCCGATGGGCAACGTCTTGGAATGAAAATGAAATTGCACTGCGATAGGGCGTTTGCCGTCCTGGCAAAATTGGCTACAAGCAGGGCAATTAATGGGAATCTGCCGGTTCGCGGGGGTGCGGTCCGGCATTGGAATGACAAGGGCGCGTTGCGCATGAATGTTGGAATGCGGGTGCGGGGAAGCCTTCTGGCCGCCCTGGTGATGTTCGCCATGCCGGCCGCCGTCACGCTGGTCGCCGCGCTTGGGTCGTCGCCGGTCCACGCCCAGACCGTCTCGTCGATCCAGGTCGAGGGCAACCGGCGGGTGGAAGTCGAGACCATCCGCTCGTATTTCAAGCCGGGTCCAGGCGGTCGTCTCGACCAGGCGCACATCGATGACGGCCTGAAGGCGCTGATCGAGACCGGCCTTTTCCAGGACGTGCAGGATCAGCCAGGCGGGCGGTCGACTGATGGTGACCGTGGTCGAAAATCCGGTGATCGGGCGCGTCGCCTTTGAGGGCAACAAGAAGATCAAGGACGAACAGCTTTCGTCGGAAATACAATCCAAGCCGCGTGGCACGCTGTCGCGTCCCATGGTCCAGTCCGACGCCCAGCGCATCGCCGAAATCTATCGCCGCTCCGGGCGCTATGACGTGCGCGTCAATCCCGAAATCATCGAACAGCCGAACAACCGCGTCGATCTCGTTTTCACGATCACCGAGGGTGCCGAAGACCGGCGTCAAGTCGGTCGAATTCATCGGCAACAACGCTTATTCGTCGTATCGCCTCAAGGATATCATCAAGACGCACGAATCGAATCTGCTGAGCTTCCTCGGCGGCGGCGACGTCTACGATCCGGACCGGGTCGAAGCCGATCGCGATCTGATTCGCCGCTACTATTTGAAGCACGGCTTCGCCGACGTGCAGGTGGTGGCCGCGCTGACGGAATACGATCCGGAGCGCAAGGGCTTCCTGGTGACCTTCAAGATCGAGGAGGGCCAGCAGTACCGGGTTGCGTCGGTCAATTTCCAGTCCAGCATCCCTAACTTTGACGGAAATGCACTTCGCAGCTACTCGCGCGTCAGTGTCGGGTCGCTCTATAACGCCGAAGCGCTGGAGAAGTCCGTCGAGGAAATGCAGATCGAGGCCTCGCGGCGCGGTTACGCCTTTGCGATCGTGCGCCCGCGCGGCGATCGCAATTTCGAGGCACACACCGTTACCATCACCTTTGCCATCGACGAGGGTCCGCGGACCTACATCGAGCGCATCAACGTGCGCGGCAATACCGCGCACCCGGGACTACGTGATCCGCCGCGAATTCGATATCTCCGAAGGCGACGCGTACAACCGCGCGCTGGTCGATCGCGCCGAGCGCCGTCTGAAGAACCTCGATTTCTTCAAGAGCGTGAAGATCACGACCGAGCCCGGATCGTCGAGCGATCGCGTGATTCTCATCGTCGATCTCGAAGAGAAATCCACCGGCGACTTCTCGGTGTCGGGCGGCTATTCGACCACCGACGGCGCGCTCGCCGAGGTCAGCATTTCCGAGCGCAACTTCCTCGGGCGCGGCCTGTTTGCCAAAGCGTCGGTGACCTATGGCCAGTACGCGCGCGGTTACTCGCTGTCATTTGTCGAGCCCTACTTGCTGGATTACCGCGTGGCGCTCGGTCTCGACCTGTTCCAGCGCCAGCAACTCGCCAACAGCTATATTTCGTACGGCACCAGCACGCTGGGCTTCAGTCCGCGGCTCGGCTTCGCGCTGCGCGAGGATCTTTCCCTGCAGCTCCGATATTCGATTTATCAGCAGAAAATCTCGCTGCCGTGCTATCTCGCCAATTGTAACAACGTTCAATCCTTGCGGATGGCGATGCTTCGCGTTCAACCGACGTTCGCTGTCCTGCCGCCGCAGCGCACAGCTCGATCGATCGGTGAACCTCGGACCAGTGGTCTTTGGTGCTACAGCGATGGCGAGGCGTCGCTGCCGGTCCGCAAGGAACTCGCGAGCGGCAGCACGCTGACCTCGTCGGTCGGCTATTCGCTGGATTACAATACGCTGGACAACAACAAGAACCCGACCGACGGCCTGCTCGATCGATTTCAGGCAGGACTTCGCCGGCGTCGGCGGCGACGTGACGCTATCTGAAGACCGCGGTCGACGCGAAATACTACACGCCGCTGGTTGCCGATATCGTCGGACTGATCCACGTCCAGGGCGGCATTCTCAACAAGATCGGCAACAACGACCTTCGGATGCTCGATCAGTTCCAGATGGGCCCGAACCTGGTCCGCGGCTTTGCCCCGAACGGCATCGGTCCGCGCGACATCAATCCGTTCGGTACCAGCGATGCGCTCGGCGGCACCAAGTATTGGGGCGCCTCGGCGGAATTGCAGATGCCGTTCTGGTTCCTGCCCAAGGAAGTCGGGTTGAAGGGCGCGGTTTATGCCGACGCCGGCGGCCTGTACGATTACCAGGGGCCGACGACCTGGGCCGTCACCGGCGAAGTCAACTTGCCCGGTTGTGTTCCTCCAAACCGACTCCTCCGTCTCTCCGGCACCTGTATGGGATTGCAGTTCGACAACGGCAATGTCGTTCGTAGCTCGGTGGGCGTCGGCCTGATCTGGGCCTCGCCGTTCGGTCCGCTGCGCTTCGACTATGCGGTGCCGCTGACCAAGGGAGCGTTTGACCGAGTGCAGCAATTCAAGTTTGGCGGCGGGACATCGTTCTAAAGCGTTTTCGAGCGAAACGGGTACCGGTTCGCGTGAAGAAAACGCGCCAAAACAGGCAAATCGGGATCGGTTCTGATTCATCAGAACCGAGGCTCTGGTTCGATCACCGGCCGGACCGCGACGGGTGGAATGGCGCAGCCGACATTTCTTCGAGCAACCACCTTCGTCGACGCTGGCTGAGATCGCCGCGTTGACGAAGGCGCGTTTGGTCGATCCGTCCCGGGGCGGCCAAAAGGTCAGGGGGCTGGCCTCGCTCGACGAAGCCGGCCCGATGCATCTGACGTTTTTCGACAATCTGAAATATGCCGACCAGCTCGCTTCGACCAAGGCGGGGGCGTGCCTGGTGAGCGAGCGTTTCGAGGTCAGTGTCCCCGCCCACGTCGCCGTCTTGCGCGCGAGCCAGCCGTTCCGCGAATTTGTGACGATCGCGCGCGAGCTTTACCGCGACGCGCTTCGCCCGCAATCGTGGTTCGGCAACGCCGGCATCGCGGCGTCCGCCATCATCGATCCCAGCGCGCATCTGGAAGACGGCGTGATCGTCGATCCGCTGGCCGTGATCGGGCCCGAACGTCGAAATCGGCGCCGGCACGATCATCGGTGCGGGCGCGGTGATCGGCGCCAATGTCAGGATCGGCAGGGATTGCAACGTCGGCGCGCGCTGCGCCATTCAGTTCGCGCTTATCGGCAACAACGTCCTGATCCATCCCGGCTGCAGCATCGGACAGGACGGCTATGGCTTCGTCTTCTTCGGACCGGACGGCCATTTGAAAGTGCCGCAGACCGGCCGGGTACTGATCCAGAACGACGTGGAGATCGGCGCCGGAACGACCATCGATCGCGGCAGCCTGCGCGACACCGTGATCGGCGAAGGCACCAAAATCGACAATCAGGTCCAGATCGGCCACAATGTGACCATCGGCAGGCATTGCCTGCTGGCGGCCCAGATCGGGTTCGCGGGCAGCCTGACGATTGGCGACAATGTGGCGCTGGGGGCCAAGGTGGGGATCAACAATCATCTTCGCATCGGCGATGGGGCTCAGGTCACGGCGATGAGCGCGGTCAAGGACGACATTCCTGCCAGGCGGGCGCTGGGGCGGTTTCTTTGCGAAACCGACCAAGCAGTGGTTCCGGGAGATCGTTGCGGTGGAGCGTCTGGTGCGCGACAGCTCGGCCGATCCGAAGGGCGAGGGGCGGGAGTGATGGAGGAGGCACCGGTCAGATTTGAGCTCGTGGATATCAATGAGATCCTCAAGACGCTCCCGCATCGCTATCCGATGCTGCTGATCGATCGGGTCATCAATATCCGGACCGATTACTCGCGGCATCGGCGTCAAGAACGTCACCTTCAACGAGCCGCCGTTTCTCGGGCATTTTCCGGATCGGCCGGTCTATCCCGGCGTGATGATGATCGAAGCCATGGCGCAGACCGCCGGCGTGATCGGCATCAAGTCGGTCGAGGGCACCGAGAAGCCGCGCGCGGTTTATTTTCTCACCATCGACAAATGCAAATTCCGCAAACCGGTGATGCCCGGCGACACCATCGAATACCACATGCGCAGCATCGGCCGGCGCAAGACCATGTGGTGGTTTCACGGCGACGCCAGGGTGAACGGCGCGACCGTCGCCGAGGCCGATGTCGGCGCGATGCTGACCGACTGATGAGGGTCCGATGAGCACGAATCGATCCCACCGCGCGGATTGAAGATGGCGCCGTGATCGGTGAGGGCACCTCGATCGGTCCCTACTGCATTGTCGGCCCGCACGTCGTTATCGGCGCGAACTGCAAGCTGGTCGCGCATGTCCACATCACGGCGCAGACCACGATCGGCGACGGCTGCACGATCTATCCGTTCGTCTCGCTGGGCACGCCGCCGCAATCCCTGAGCTATCGCGGCGAACTCACCAGGCTCCAGATCGGCCAGGGCTGCACCATCCGGGAGCAGTCGACCATGAACGCCGGGACCGTGGCCGGCGGCGGCATCACCCGCGTCGGCGATCGCGGTTATTTCATGAATTGCAGCCATGTCGGTCATGACTGTCAGGTCGGCAACGACGTGATCTTTGCGACCTCGGCGACGCTCGGCGGTCATTGCGAGATCGGCGATTTTGTCTTCATCGGCGGGCTGTCGGCGGTGCATCAGTTCACCCGGATCGGGCCGCAGGTGATGGTCGGCGGCGTCTGCGGCGTTCGCGGCGACGTGATTCCGTTCGGCCTCGTCAACGGCCAGTATGCCAGCGCTGAAGGGTCTCAACATCATCGGCATGAAGCGCCGCAAGTTCACGCGCGAACGGCTCGCCGCGCGTACGATCGTTCTATCAGAAACTGTTTCACGGACCCGGCATTTTTGCCGAACGGCTGAACGAGGTGCAGCCGCTGGCGGTCGAGGATCCCGCGATCGCGGAAATCCTGACTTTCATCGATGACGGCAAGCATCGCGCGCTGTGTCTTCCGGCGACAGCAGCAACAGACCTTGATGACGGGGCCTGCGCGGAGCCATGACGCAATCCGGGCTTTGGAGATTTCATCGCCCATCGGCTTGATCGCGGCCGGCGGCGTCATGCCCTTCGCGGTCGCCGATTCCCTGATCGCGCGCGGCATCAACCCCGTGCTGTTCGCGCTGAAAGGCGTCTGCGATCCCGTGCGCGTGGAGCGCTTTCGCCATCACTGGATTTCGGTCGGTCAGATCGGCAGGGCCGATGAAGCTGTTTCGCGCGGAAAACTGCCGCGATCTGGTTTTCATCGGCACGTTGGTGCGGCCGGCGCTGTCCGAAATTCGGCTCGATTGGGGTACGCTTCGCGTCATCGGCCGGGTGTGGGCTGCGTTCCGGGGCGGAGACGATCATCTGCTTGTCCGGCATCGGCCGCATTCTCGAACAGGACGGTTTCCGGATGGTGGGGATCAAGGATGTCGCCCCGGATCTGCTGATGCCGGAGGGATGTCTCACGCGGGCGGCGCCCGATGAAAATGCCGCTGCCGATATCGCCAGGGGGCGCGAGGTGCTGCGTGCGCTCAGTCCCTTCGACATCGGTCAGGCCGCGGTCGTGATCGACGGTCACGTGGTCGGGGTGGAAGACATCGAAGGCACCGACGGCTTGCTGGCGCGCGTCGCGCGGCTGCGCGCGGAAGGTCGCATCCGCGCCAAGGCCGCACGCGGCGTGCTGGTGAAGGCGCCCAAGAGCGGACAGGATCTGCGCTTCGATCTGCCGACGATCGGACCGCGAACCATCGAGGGCGCAGCCGCGGCCGGCCTTGCCGGGATTGCGGTCGTCGCCGGCAACACGATTGTCGTCGAACCGCAGGCCATGATCGAGGCGGCCGACGCCGCCGGCCTTTTCGTGACCGGTTTGCCCGCGTGATGCCGGCGCGAGCAACCGCCAACGTCGCGCGGAAGATATTCCTGATCGCGACCGAGGAATCGGGGGATCGGCTCGGCGCCAACCTGATGAAGGTGTTGCGCCAGCGGCTCGGCGACGCCGTGCAGTTCGAGGGCGTCGGCGGCCAGTCGATGGCGCGCGAAGGGCTGGCTGTCGCTGTTTCCGATCGAGGAGCTGTCGATCATGGGACTGGCGGCGGTCGCGAAGCAGTTGCCGAAGATCCTGCGGCTGATCCGGCAGACCGCCGACGCGGTGACGGAAGCCTCGCCCGACATTCTCGTGATCATCGACAGTCCCGATTTTACCCATCGGGTGGCAAGACGCGTTCGCGCCCGCGATCCCTCGATCCCGATCATCGACTACGTATCGCCCTCGGTCTGGGCGTGGCGGCCGGGCCGGGCGCGCGCGATGCGCGCGCTATGTCGATCATGTCCTGGCCTTGCTGCCGTTCGAACCGGAGGAATACCGCAGGCTGCGCGGCCCGCCCTGCAGCTATGTCGGCCATCCCCTGATCGAGCAGATCGGCGAGCTGCGGCCCAGCATCGACGAGCAAAAGCGCCGGACGCTGAGCCGCCGCCGGTTCTGCTGGTGCTGCCGGGAAGCCGCCGCAGCGAGATCAGGCATCACATGGCGGTATTCGGCGAGACGCTGGGCCGGCTGCAGCGCACGAGGGCGTCGCCGTTCGAACTGATCCTGCCCACCATGCCGCATTTGCAGGAGGCGGTCGGTGAAGGCGTGAAGAGCTGGCCGGTCGCAGCCGCGGATCGTGGTCGGCGAGAAGGAGAAGCGGGCGGCGTTCCGGATTGCGCATGCGGCGCTTCGCCAAGTCGGGCACCGTGACGCTCGAACTCGCGCTCGCCGGGGTGCCGATGGTCACGGCCTACAGGACCGGCGCGGTCGAGGCCTGGATCATGCGGCGCGCGATCAAGGTGAAGTCGGTCATTCTGGCAAATCTGGTGATCGGCGAAAATGTCGTGCCGGAATTCCTCCAGCAGGATTGCACGGCGGAAAAACTGTCGCCGGCGCTGCGCGAGGTGCTTGACGGATTCTCCGTTGCGCCGGCGACAGGTCGAGGCCTTCGCAAGGATCGACTGCGATCATGTCGACCGGCAAGCCAGCCGCCCAGCGTGCGCGCAGCCGATATCGTGCTGGCGACGATGCGAAAGATCCCGGCGGCCGAATTAGCGCTCGAAAGTCACGCGGCCGGATGCGACGGATGCAGCATCCGGCCGCCAAAACGCTACATCACTTGCGCTTGGCGATATCGACGTAGTCGCGGCGCGTAACGCCGGTATAGAGCTGCCGCGGACGGCCGATCTTCTGGTGCGGGTCTTCGATCATTTCGCTCCACTGGCTGATCCAGCCGACGGTGCGGGCGACCGCAAACAGCACGGTGAACATCGAGGTCGGGAAGCCCATCGCCTTCAGCGTGATGCCCGAATAGAAGTCGACGTTCGGATAGAGCTTGCGGTCGATGAAATAGGGATCGCTGCAGCGCGATCTTTTCCAGTTCCATCGCGACCTTCAGCATCGGATCGTCGCCGTGGCCGGTCTCCGCCAGCACCGCGTGACACATCTTCTGCATGATCTTGGCGCGCGGATCGTAGTTCTTGTAGACGCGATGCCCGAAGCCCATCAGGCGGACTTCGCTGTTCTTGTCCTTCACCCGCTTGATGAAATCGGGAATCTTGTCGACCGTGCCGATGTCGGCCAGCATCGCCAGCGCCGCTTCGTTGGCGCCGCCATGGGCCGGGCCCCACAGGCAGGCGATGCCGGCGGCGATGCAGGCGAACGGATTGGCGCCGGAGGAGCCGGCGATCCGCACCGTCGAGGTCGAGGCGTTCTGCTCGTGGTCGGCGTGCAGGATGAAGATCTTGTCGAGCGCGTCCGCCAGAACCGGATTGATCTTGTAGTCCTCGCACGGCACCGCGAAGCACATATGCAGGAAATTCTCGGCGAAAGCTCAGCGAGTTCTTCGGATACATGAAGGGCTGGCCGATGGTGTATTTGAACGCCATCGCGGCCAGCGTCGGGATCTTCGCGATCATGCGCATCGAGGCGATCATGCGCTGCTGCGGATCGTTGATGTCGGTGGAGTCGTGATAGAACGCCGCCAGCGCGCCGACCGCCGCCACCATGATCGCCATCGGATGGGCGTCGCGGCGGAAGCCCTGGAAGAACCGCGCCATCTGCTCGTGGACCATGGTGTGATGGATCACGCGGTTGTCGAAATCGGCCTTTTGCGCCTTGGTCGGCAGCTCGCCGTAGAGCAGCAGGTAGCAGGTTTCGAGGAAGTCGCCTTTTTCGGCCAGTTGCTCGATCGGATAGCCGCGGTATTCCAGGATGCCGGCGTCGCCGTCGATATAGGTGATCTTGGACTGGCAGCTGCCGGTGGAGGTGAAGCCGGGGTCATAGGTAAACATTCCGGACTGGGCGTAGAGCTTGGCGATGTCGATGACGTCAGGCCCAACGGTGCCGCTCAAAATCGGGAAATCGTAGGTCTTGTTGCCGACCGTCAACGTTGCGGTTTTGGTGTTGGATGTTGCGTCCATCGTGAAGTCCCCGATGAGATCGTTGCAAAAGCCGGCGGCCGCGGGCGCCATGACAGGTCAAGATGGCGGGGAAGCCGGGTATTCTAGAAGCAGCCGTTAAATGGGTATCTTATTGCTGTGTGCACTGCAAGATGGCGGACGCGCAGGCCTGCAATACCACCTTATGAGGGGGCCTGATCGCCAAGCCGGGCGAGGCATTCCTGCCGTCCCAGCACCGCCAGGACGTCGAAGATGCCCGGCGACGTGGTGCGTCCGGTCAGCGCCACGCGCAGCGGCTGGGCCACCGCGCCAAGCTTGAGGTTGTTGCTTTCCGCGAACGCCCGCATCGCCGCTTCGGTGGTTTCCGCCGTCCACGGCGTGACCGCCTCCAGCGCCAGACGAAGCCGGCCGATCAGTTCGCGATTTTCCGGCGTCAGCAGCGCCGCCGCCTTCGGCTCGATCTCGAGCGGCCGGTCGGCAAAAATGAAGTAGGAGCTGTCGATCAGCTCGATCAGCGTCTTGGCGCGCTCCTTCAGGCTCGGCATCGCCTGCAGCAGTTGCGCGCGCGTGGTGTCGTTGAGCTTGGCCTTGAGGTCGGAACCGCCGGGGACATAGTCCAGCACGCCTTCGAACATGGTCACGAGGGATTGATCGTCGGAGTGACGGATATAGTGGCCGTTGAGGCTTTCCAGCTTGGCGAAATCGAACCGGGCGGCCGAGCGGCCGATGGCCGGCAGGTCGAAAGCGGCGATCATTTCCTCGGTCGAAAATATCTCCTGGTCGCCATGGCTCCATCCGAGCCGGACCAGATAATTGCGCAGCGCCGCCGGCAGGTATCCCATGGCGCGATAGGCGTCCACGCCCAGCGCCCCGTGGCGCTTCGAGAGCTTCGAGCCGTCGGGCCCATGGATCAGGGGAATGTGCGACATGCTGGGAATGTCCCACGAAAGCGCATCGTAGATCTGCTTCTGGCGCGCGGCGTTGATCAGGTGGTCGTCGCCGCGGATGATGTGGGTGACGCCCATGTCGTGATCGTCGACCACGACGGCGAGCATGTAGGTCGGATTGCCGTCGCCGCGCAGCAGCACGAGGTCGTCGAGGTTCTCGTTCTGCCAGACCACGCGGCCCTGAACCTGATCCTCGATCACGGTCTCGCCGGTCTGGGGCGCCCTGAGCCTGATCGTGGGCTTCATGCCGGCGGGGGCTTCCGAAGGGTCGCGGTCGCGCCACAGGCCGTCGTAGAGGCGCGTGCGGCCCTCGGCGCGCGCCTTTTCCCGCATCGCCGTGAGCTGCTCCGGCGTGGCGTAGCAGCGATAGGCCTTGCCGCCGGCAAGCAATTGCTCGGCAACCTCGCGGTGGCGCGCGGCCCGGCTGAACTGGTAGATGACCTCGCCGTCCCAATCGAGCCCGAGCCATTTCAGCCCGTCCAGGATCGCCGCGATCGCCGGCTCGGTCGATCGCTCGCGATCGGTGTCCTCGATGCGCAGCAGCATCTTGCCGCCGCGCTCGCGCGCGTAAAGCCAGTTGAACAGCGCCGTGCGGGCGCCTCCGATGTGGAGAAAGCCGGTCGGCGAGGGAGCAAAGCGCGTGACGATTTGATCGGTCATTGCAGCGATGGCGGGGAAAGCGGGGCACGCCCGGAAGGCGCTGATGGTGTATAGCAGGAACCGGGCATAACTAAAGCCTTCCTTGGGGCTGACGGATTTGGCAGATAGTCCGTTGATTCCCGAACAGGAAACCAGAATGACAGCAGAACCGGTGGCGGCAGAGACGGGGCGCGATTTCATTCGCGACATCGTCCAGGCCGATCTCGACGCCAAAAGACACAGCCAGATCGTGACCCGGTTCCCGCCGGAGCCGAACGGCTACCTGCATATCGGCCACGCCAAGTCGATCGCGCTCAATTTCGGCATCGCGCAGGAGTTTTCCGGGCGCTGCCACCTCCGGTTCGACGACACCAATCCGACCAAGGAAGAGCAGGAATATATCGATTCAATCCAGGCCGACGTGCACTGGCTCGGCTACGACTGGGGAGACCGACCTGTTCTATGCATCGGATTATTTCGAGCGGCTCTACGAATGGGCGGAGGGCCTGATCCGCTCGGGCCTCGCCTATGTCGACGACCAGTCGCAGGAGGAGATCCGGATCAGGCGCGGCACGCTGACCGAGCCGGGCCGGAACAGCCCGTTTCGCGACCGCTCGGTGGAGGAAAACCTCGATCTGTTCCGCCGCATGAAGGCGGGCGAGTTTCCGAACGGCGCGCGCGTGCTGCGCGCCAGGATCGACATGTCCTCCGGCAACATCAATCTGCGCGACCCCGTGCTGTATCGCATCCTGCACGCCACCCATCCGCGCACCGGCGACAAATGGTCGATCTATCCGAGCTACGATTACGCCCACGGCCAGTCGGATGCGATCGAGGGCATCACGCATTCGATCTGCACGCTGGAATTCGAGGACCACCGGCCGCTCTATGACTGGCTGCTCGACAAGCTGCCGGTGCCGTCGAAACCGCATCAGTACGAATTCGCGCGGCTCAATCTGACCTATACGCTGCTGTCGAAGCGGGTGCTGACCGAACTCGTGCGCGGCGGCCACGTCGCCGGCTGGGACGATCCGCGGATGCCGACCATCGCCGGCTTGAAGCGCCGCGGGGTGCCGCCGGCGGCGATCCGGGAATTCGTCAAGCGCATCGGGGTGGCGAAAGCCAACAGCGTGGTCGACGTCGGCATGCTGGAATTCTGCATCCGCGAAATTCTCAACAAGACGGCGCAGCGGCGGATGGCGGTGCTGCGGCCGCTCAAGGTCGTGATCGAGAATTATCCGCGAAGGCCAGTAGCGAGGAGCTCGAAGCCGTCAACCATCCGGACGATCCGGCCGCCGGCACCCGCCGCATCGCGTTCGGCCGCGAGCTCTACATCGAGCGCGACGATTTCATGGAAAATCCGCCGAAGAAATTTTTCCGGCTTTCGCCCGGAAACGAAGTCCGGCTGCGCTACGCCTATTTCGTCAACTGCCGGGAAGTCATCAAGAACGCGGCCGGCGAGGTGATCGAGCTGCGCTGCACCTACGATCCCGCGACCAGGGGCGGCAACGCGCCCGACGGGCGCAAGGTCAAGGCGACCATGCACTGGCTGCCGGCGGCGCAGTCGGTTCCGGCGGAAATCCGCATCTACAACCAGCTGTTCGCAAAACCCACCCCGGATGCCGCCAATTTCGCCGCCGACCTCAATCCGCAGTCGCTGGAAATTCTGAAGGACGCGCGGATCGAGCCCGCGATCGCCGAAGCCAATTCGGACGAGGTCATGCAGTTCGAGCGGCAGGGCTATTTCGTGCGCGACAAGGATTCGACGCCGGACCGTCCGGTGTTCAACCGGACCATCGGTTTGCGCGATACGTTTGCGAAGGAGGTCGGCGCCAAGGGGTGAGGAGCTCGACCAGGCGTTCCACACCCGATAGCATCGACTTTCATCCAAGACGCCACTGCTTTGGGGGCTTGCCGCGCAGCCTATTGGCAATAGCCGTAGAGGCCGCAGACATACGGCAGACGGAAGCCCTCCCAGACATAGGGTCCGCCGTAATAGGGGCCGGGATTGTAGTAGGACCATTGCGAGCCGTAATAGTAGCCGCCGCGCGCCCACGGGAAGGGAGGCAGCAAGTTGTAAGGGATGATCGGTCCGGGAAATGCCGCGGTCTGGTAGGGCCCGGGATACACCGGCGGAGGCGCCTCGGCGGGCTCCGCGAAGATCGCTCCCAGCCGGCTTTGCGTGGGCAGATCAGCGGCACCGCGCGGTCATCGCGGTGACGACGGTAGCGAAAGCGGACAGCATGATCCTGCGCGGCATCGGCCGAGCCCCCGGTTGATTCGGGAATCCTAGTCGCTGGGCCGTTAGCAAAGGTTAACACCGCGCGCGGATCATCGATGCATCGCTGGCTGCCGTTGTCACCCCTGCCCGAAGGCGGCGGCAACAACTGACAACCATCCCCGACATTCTCCATCCGTTCCGCTAGTCTAGCCGGCCGATCACAGCTTACGGTAGCATTTCGGTCCTCGTGATAGTTGCGTAGGTATGGCCGGATGGCGGAGCGGGGCAGGGCTCGGACGCAGGGCTACGCGGGAACCTGGCCGCCGCGCGAGGCGGCGCGGGCACCCGGTTTCACCCCGTCCGGCTTCGCATGGTCATCGCTGGTCACAAAGCTGCGCGAATGGATTCGCGCCGAAGCCGGCGCCGGCCGCCTGTTGCCCTGGGTGCCGATCGCCTTCGGCACCGGCATCGCCTTCTATTTCACCGCGGATCATGAACCGGTCTTGTCAGTTGCCGCTGTCACGGCGGCGGCGCTTTGCGCGGCGGCATTTCTGCTGCGCCGGCAAAAGATATTTCCCATCGCGGTCATGATCGCCGCGATGGCTGCGGGTTTTGCCATGGCGACGTGGAAGACCGCGCGGGTCGCGCATGGCGTGCTGGCAAGGCCGGCTTATTCGGTGTCGCTGTCGGGCTTTGTCGAGACCCGCGACGTGCGCGAGCGCACCGACCGCTTCGTGCTGCGTGTCACGCAGATGGAGAGCCCGCGCGCGGTGACCAAACTGGAGCGCGTTCGGCTGTCGGTGCGAAAGGGCACGGCGCCCGCGGTCGGCAGCTTCGTCGAATTGAAGGCGCGGCTGCAGCCGCCGCTCGCACCGATGCGGCCCGGCAGCTACGATTTCGGCCGCGACATGTTCTTCCAGGGGATCGGCGCCTCCGGCTTTGTCATGGGCGCGATCAAGACAGTGGAGCCGCCGGTCTCCGGCGGCCTGTCGCTGCGCTACGCCGCCTTCATGCAGGGCTTGCGCGATGCGATCGATGCGCGGATACGAACCACGCTCGATGGCGACAAGCGCGCGATTGCGACCGCGCTGCTGACCGGCCGCCGCGACGCGATCACGACCCCGGTCAACGATGCGATGTTCATCTCCGGCCTCGGACACGTGCTGTCGATCTCCGGCTATCACATGGCCGTTGTCGCCGGCGTGGTGTTCTTCGCGGTGCGCGCGCTGCTGGCGCTGATCCCCGGCATTGACCGTCGGTTTTCCGATCAAGAAATGGTCGGCGGCGGCAGCCCTTGCCGCCGCCGCTGTTCTATCTGCTGCTGTCGGGCGCCGAAGTCGCCACCCAGCGCTCGTTCTTCATGACGGCGGTGGTGCTGATCGCCGTCATGGTCGACCGCCGCGCCGTGACATTCCGCACGCTGGCGGTGGCCGCGATGATCGTGCTTTCGATCGCGCCGGAGGCGCTGGTGCATCCGAGCTTCCAGATGTCGTTCGCGGCAACGCTGGGGCTGGTGGCGCTGGTGCAGATCGGCATGCCCCGCCTGTTTGCCGCGCCCGACAATTCGGCGACCGCGCGCGTCGCGCTATGGGGCGGACGGGAGATCGTGACGCTGGCGCTGGCGTCGCTGGTGGCGGGGCTGGCGACGACGCCCTATGCCGCCTTTCATTTCCACCGCGTGACGCCCTATGGCGTGCTGGCCAATCTGGCGGCGATGCCGGTGGTCTCGGCGGTGGTGATGCCCGCGGGCCTGCTCGGCCTCGCCGCGATGCCGTTCGGCCTCGACGGCGTGTTCTGGTGGATCATGGGCATCGGCATCGACTGGATGATCGTGGTGACGCAATGGGTCGCGGCGCTGCCCGGCGCCATCGGCCGCATGGCCGCGTTCGGGACCGGACCGCTGATCGCGGCCAGCCTCGGGATCGTCCTGCTCGGCCTGTTGCGGACGCCGCTGCGCTGGTCGGGCGCGGTGGTGCTGGTGCTTTCGGTGATATGGGCCGCTGGCGGTGCCGCAGCCGGATATCCTGATTTCCGCCGACGGTCATAATGTCGGCGTCCGCGGCAAGGACGGGCGGCTGCATCTGATGCGGACCGCCAAGGACGCGTTCCTGGTGAAGGAGTGGCTGGCGGCCGATGCCGATCGACGGCAGCCCGCGGATTCCTCGCTCACGGAGGGCGTCTCATGCGACGACGCGGGTTGCGTGACCGCAGATGGCCGACGGCGCGTTCGTCGCGCTGGCGCTGAAGCCCGAGGCGCTGGCGGACGATTGCGCGCGCGCGGCGCTGCTGGTGACGGCAAGGCAGGCGCCGCCTTCATGCCCGTCCGCCGTGATCGAGGGGGATCGTCTGCGAAGTCAGGGTGCGATGGCTTTGCGGCGCGGGGCTGCCGGATTTGCGGTTGATGCGAACAGGCCAAGAGGCGTCGATCGGCCGTGGTCGCCGGCGGTCGGTGGCGACACGGAGGCTGCGACCACCCTCGCGCCGCGCCGCACATTGCCGCGCGCGGTCGATGCGACGCCGGCGGAAGCCGATTTGCAGGCGGAGGACTGAGGCGATGGCGCGCTCAGACATCAACGCCGTTTCACTTCTCGCTTTCACCGGGCTGAGGATTTTCGCGCAGTTCGAAGGCGCCCAGATGAAATTCTTCTGTGACGTCCGCCGTTGCCCGGGCGTCAGCGGCTGCCGCTGTCTTGACGAGCGCAAACGCCGCATCCGGGAACTTGTCCCAGACCGCCAGATCTTCCGCCGTAACCGTGAGCCAGCCGAACCTGAACATGTAGCGGCCGGGGTTGGTCACGTGTCCGACTTGCTGCCAAGTGACTTTATTGACGCCCAATCATTGGTCCCCCTGGGCTTGGAAGGATGAGTTGCGCATCGTGGTCTCATGGGTTCGAGACGCCGCGGCGGCCAGGCTTACGCGGGTGCGTAACCTTGCTGCGCGCGCCTCCTCACGATGAGGAGCGCATCGACCCAAAAGGTTCAATACTTCCGGTAAAGCCCGATCAGCTTGCCCTGAATCTTGACCCGGTTCGGCGGCAGGATGCGGACTTCATAGGAGGTGTTGGCGGGCTCGAGCGCGATCGAGGCGCCGCGGCGGCGGAAGCGCTTGAGGGTGGCTTCCTCTTCGTCGATCAGCGCTACCACGATATCGCCGGTCTCGGCGGTCTCGTTGCGCTGGATCAGCGCCATGTCGCCGTCGAGGATGCCGGCGTCCACCATGGAATCACCGCGCACCTCGAGCGCGTAATGTTCGCCGGAGCCGAGCATGTCCGGCGGCACGCTGATGGTGTGGCTGCGGGTCTGCAACGCCTCGATCGGTGTGCCGGCGGCGATGCGGCCCATCACAGGCACCGCGACCGGGCGTTCTCCGTCATTCTCAGAGCCGCCGCTGCCTGAACGGACCCTGCCGAGCGTGCCTTCGATGACGCTGGGCGTGAAGCCGCGGCGGTTGTTGCCGTTGCCGGCCCCCGACAATTCCGGAAGCTTGATCACCTCGATGGCGCGGGCGCGATTGGGCAGGCGGCGAATGAAGCCACGTTCTTCCAGCGCGGTGATGAGGCGGTGGATGCCGGACTTCGAGCGCAGATCGAGCGCGTCCTTCATCTCGTCGAAGGAGGGCGGAACGCCGGACTCCTTCAGACGTTCGCTGATGAATCGCAGGAGTTCATATTGTTTGCGCGTGAGCATCTCGAGCGTTCCCCAGTTTGCGTTCTTCAAGCCGTGATAAGTGCCGTTCGGTTCGAAAGATGTCTGAGCCGGAAGGCTGGGGGAGTCCGGAGACTCCCATTTGTAGACATCGATCTCAGAAACAAATCATGAACAGACACTATATGTTCCATATGTGTTCCGCAACCACTTAATTTATCGTCAATGAAGCCAGGTTTGGTCGGGACGGGCTTTTGGCGGTTCAGGTCGGAAGCCGCAGGATATCGCAAGCTGACCCGGCGGCGGCCGCGGGGCGCAAAGGGGCCGCGGATCACAAGCGCCCGTGCCGCAGCGAGATTTCCGAGTAGCGAGGAATCCTGATGGTCGACCGGGGTGGCGATCAGGACGCCGTCGGCGCGCGTCTCCAGCCGCGCGCGCAGATAGTCCTGGCGCAGGTCATTGGCGCCGACATCGCGTCCCAATAGCGCGGTCTCCGGGGTGTGGTGGATCACCGCACAGCCCAGGAGCGCGCGAATCAGGGGCACCAGGAACAGGAATCCGCAGACATAGGACGACACGGGATTGCCGGGCAGGCCGATCACCCGCATCCCACCCAGCCGCCCGTGCATCATCGGCTTGCCTGGCCGCATCGCGATCCGCCAGAACGCCATGGTGACGCCTTCGGCCTCCAGCGACTGCTTGACGAGGTCGTGGTCGCCGACCGAGGCGCCGCCGGTGGTGATCAGGATATCGGCGCCAAATTCGCGGGCGCGGCGGATGCCCTGCGTGGTAGCCTCGACGGTGTCGGCGGCGATGCCGAGATCGATGGTCTCGGCGCCCTCGGCCCGCGCCATGGCCCGCAGCGCGTAACCGTTGGAATAGACGATCTGGCCGGGGCCGGGGGTTGAGCCGGGCATGACCAGTTCATCGCCGGTGGCAAGCATTGCGACCTTCGGCCGGCGGCGCACGGGAAGTTCGGGGTGATTCATGCCGGCGGCCAGCGACAGGTCGCGGTCGGTGAGGCGTATTCCGCGTTCCAGCAGCAGGTCGCCCTTGCGAAAATCGATGCCCGCGGGGCGGATATGCCGTCCGGGGCGCGCGGCTTCGGTGAGGGTGATGCCGCCACCCTCGACCACGGTATCTTCCTGGATGACGACGGCGTCGGCGCCATCCGGGATCACGCCGCCGGTGAAGATCCTGACCGCCTCGCCCGCACCGACCGCCCTTTCGAACGGCCGGCCGGCCGCGACCTCGCCGATCACCCTGAGCCGCGCCGCCACGGCCGTCGCATCGGCTGAGCGCACCGCATAGCCGTCCATCGCCGACATCGCCTGAGGCGGCTGAGTGCGCAAGGCCGCCACCTCGCGCGCCAGCACGCGGTGATGGGCGGCATCGAGTGCGACCATTTCCTCAGGCAGCGGCTCGGCGCCCGCGAGGACGGCGGCAAGCGCGTCGGCAACCGGCATCAGCGCCACGATAAAACTCCTAAAGCCAAAACTCCTAAATGCCGAGCGCGGCCAGCGCCTCGCCCACATCATCAGGCGACCTCACATGGACCGCGGTCAAGCCCCTCTTACGCGCGCCTTCGATGTTCTCGGCGAGATCGTCGAAGAATACGATGCGCTCGGCTGGCACCCCGATCGCCTTCACCACATGATCAAAGGCCGCGGCCTCCGGTTTCCGAAGCCCGATCGCGGACGACAGAAACATTTCGCGGAAATGACCGAGCACGCCGGCATACGCCACCGAGAAATGCTCGACATGGGCGCTGTTGGTGTTGGAGAAGGCGTAGAGCGGCAGGCGCTTTGCGGCGCGCGCAAGCAGCGGCGCGATACCGGGCATTTCGCCGGCGAAGATCGCGTTCCATCCTTCCAGGAACTGGGCGTCCGATATCCCGATGCCGAGCGCGTTGCGCAGGCCGGCGAAGAATTCGGCGTCGCTGATCTCGCCCGTCTCGTGACGGTGATAGGTTTCGTCGCGCCCAAATCGTCCAGCCAGTTGCGCCGGCTCGCAGCCGGCGTGACCGGCCCAGCAGGCGAGCGTCCTGTCGAAGTCGATGTCGAGCACCACGCGGCCAAGATCGAATAACAGCGCGTCGGCCGGGCCGGGAGAGCGAGGGGGGCGGGTCATCGGGGCGGTCTACGAAAAACGGGCGAGGGGGGCAATGGTGTAGCAATATCCGTTTTGACGTAATAACTTGGGCACCATGTCGAGCGTGGAAATTCCGGCCGCTCGCGCGTGAGCCGATCATCACAAGGCGGGGCTAAATGGTGTCGATTGCCGATCGCGTTGCCGCTCCAGCCCTGGCGGGCGCGGATGCGATTCGCGCGGTACCCGCGCCGGCGACCGTCGCGACAGCGGCCTTTTCGCCTCCCGCGGGCGAGACGGGAACTGCGGATCGATCTTTTCCGCGGGCTGGCGCTGTGGCTGATCTTCATCGATCACATGTCGCCCGATGTCCTGACCTGGTTCACTATCCGCAATTACGGGTTCAGCGACGCCGCCGAGATTTTCATTTTCATCTCGGGCTATACCGCCGCGTTCGTCTACGGCCGGGTGATGCGGGAAAACGGTTTCGTGATCGCGACCGCGCGCGTCATGCGGCGGGTCTGGCAGATCTATGTCGCGCATGTGTTCATCGTGTTCGTGTTGCTCGGGGAAATCGCCTATGTCGCGACCACTTCGGCGAACCCGTTTTACTCCGAGGAAATGCACGTCCTGGATTTTCTCAGACAACCCGGCGTCGTGCTGCTGCAGACCCTGCTCTTGAGGTTTCGCCCGCTCAACATCGACGTGTTGCCGCTCTATGTCGTCCTGATGTTTTGCCTGCCCGTCATTCTTTGGGTGATGAAGTGGCGGGCCGACGCCATGATGGCGCTGTCGGTCGTGCTCTATGCGCTGACCTGGTATTTCGACTGGTATTTCAGCGCCTATCCGAACGGTTACTGGGCCTTCAATCCGCTTGCCTGGCAAATGCTGTTCGTGTTCGGCGCCTGGTGCGCGGTCGGCGGCGCCTGGCGAATGCAGAGGATCCTGTCGTCGCGGATCACGCTGTGGATTTGCATTTGCTATCTGTTGTTCGCGTTCTGCGTCACGTTGACCTGGTATTTTCCGCAGTTGAGTTTTCTGATGCCGCGGCGGCTCGAGCAATGGATGTATCCGATCGACAAGACTGGGCTCGACGTGCTCCGATTCGCTCATTTTCTGGCGCTGGCGGCGATTACGATGCGGTTCGTGCCGAAGGGCAGCCCCGTCCTGGAGTCGCCCTGGTTGCGCCCGCTTATCCTGTGCGGCACGCATTCGCTGGAGATATTCTGTCTCGGGGTGTTCCTGGCGTTCGCGGGCTATTTCGTGCTGGCCGAAAGCGGTGCCGGCATCGTCCTGCATTTCGTCGCCGCCATCATCGGAACCCTGATCATGACTGGCGTGGCGTGGCTGAATACCTGGTACAAGCGCACCGACGCCAAGACCGTGCGGATCGACGGCAATATCGCCAACGCCGATATCGTGGGAGGCTGATGGCTCAGGTATTGGCCGCAATCGCAGCTGCGCTTACCGCGCCGCCGTTGTCACCGGCCGGGTCAGCGCCCTTCGGTCCTTGACGTAGGCGATGGTAACGCCAAGCCGTTCGACGGTGCCGATTACCTTGCCGTCGAGATCGCCATCGCAATTCATATGGGTCGGCGCGATGAAAAACTCGGACTGGTCCCACTCCTTTTTGAAGTCCCAGCGCAGTTGCGGCAGCGTGACGGTCTTCTCGAACTCGAGGCGCTCGCCGCAAACCGCGACGGAATAGACCGGCGCTGGTCCTTTCGCACCGGCGGGCTCGGTACGGCGCAGATAGGCTTCGAGCTGATTGATCGCCTCAGGCATGCTGCTGAACCAATAGTCGAGATCGTAGCGCCGCGACGCTCCCTCAAGTCCTCCGACCACCTTGTTGTAGAACAGATATTCGTAGGGGTGCAGCCTGACCAGGGTCACCGTGTTCCAGAGAAAACAGGTGGTCACGACCGCGAGTCCGCCGGCGGCGAGCACCCGGCCGCGCATCGCCAGCGCTGTTGCCGCCATGTCGAGACCGATGCCGGCGAGCGTCGCCAGCGCCGGAATCACGAACAGGAAATGACGCAATCCGGTGAAGGCCGGGCCGTGACAGATCACCTGGCAGGCCAGCGGAAAAATCACCGTCAGCGATACCAGGGCGATATCCCTGCGCTGCAGCGGTTTCGCACCATTGGTGAGATGCGGCAACAGCGCGAACAGCATCGCCAGTGCCGCGCCGCACAGCATCAGCAGCGGCACGCGGATCAGAATGTAGATCGGCACATACAGCCGCGGCGTGTCCGCCATGTCGTAGACCTGACCGGCGAGCACGGTGCGGATGGAGTAATGAAACTCGGAGAATGCGACCAGGCCGCGGATCGGATTGAGCGGCGCCAGCGCCGCCCACGGCCAGGCCAGGATCATGATGACATAGGCGAGCAGCAGCGCCGGCAAAAGCCGTTGCGACGATAGGGTCGCAAAGCGCCACCGCGCGCGGCCGTGACCCGGCCGAGGCAGGTACAGGACGATCGCGCCACAGGCGTAGATCACCAGCAGCAAACCGAGGACCCGGATGCCGAGCGCGGCCCCCGCCAGGAGCCCGAAGGCTGCGAGGTCGCCGGCGCGGGGCGACGGCAGCGCGCGCGCGACGCGGATCAGGAACAGGGTTGCGCCCATCATCGCGGCGGCGAAGGGAATGTCTTTGGTGTGGTTGAACATGGTGCCGTACCACGCGCCGCAGACGCTCAACCCGACCGCGGCGATCAGGGCCGCGCGCGGACCCGCGATCAGCCGCGCGGTCGCAGCAGCGGCGCCGATCCCGCCGATGCCGACCAACGCGCACAGGATATGGCGCAGATCATACGGATCGATCGGGACCAGATGGCTGAGGAGGACGGCGGCGATATCGAACAGGCCGCCATAGAGATAAAGGTTTTGGAAACTGAAGACGCCTTGGGCGGTGAGGCCGCTGGTATAATAGGCGATGATCAACTCACCGTAGTGATGCTGAACGCCCTCATCGTTGGAGATCGCATAGTCCTTGAAGGTGCATAGCGCAACCACGATGAGTGTGGCGATCAGGACGACGGTGGCGATATCATAGACGTTGAAGCGCGCCATCCGGGATATCGACTTGCGCCAGGTCAGGTTTTTTTCCGCGATGCCGGGGGTGTGCTGCCCGGTTAGCCTCAGTTCGGTCATGGTATGGTCATCTCACCCCGGCAAGGACGGTAGTCCTGCGACCAATCACGAACCAGCACCTGACATGGACCGCTTCGCGGCGGCGCCGGCCAGGCCGCCCCGAAAGCACTGAGAAATTCCCGCCGCAGCATTCCCGCCCTCGCTTCAGGCGTCCATCGTACCGGCTTAACGGATGTCCTGATAGGGGGTGGAAACCAGCTTCGCGGCTGCAGCATGAGGGCTTGCCGGTGTCAGGGATTGGGATGTGCATCGGAAGACTAGCTTCCAGCCAGTGGCGCGGCTTTCAATAGCGGTATGGCTCGATCTCCAGCAGCGGGAACGCGCTGAACACGTGCGGCAGGTTGGTCGGCGGCGCCTGGTGCAGATAGGACTTGTCGAGCTCGGCGAAGCGCGTGACGCCGAGCAGCCCGAGGCAGCGGATCACTTCGTCCTCCAGCAGCTCCAGCATCCGCACGATGCCCGGCTTCGCCGGCGGCCGCCAGCGCCCAGCATTGCAGGCGGCCGATGCCGACGAGATCGGCGCCCAGCGCGATCGCCTTGACGATGTCGGTGCCGCGGCAGAACGAGCCGTCGACCATGATCTTGGCGCGGCCCGCCGACGGCGCTCGACGATCTCGGGCAGCACATGCATGGCGCCGCGGCCGTGATCGAGCTGGCGGCCGCCGTGGTTCGACACGTAGATCCAGTCGACGCCGTGATCGACCGCGATCGCCGCGTCCTCGGCGGTCGCGATGCCCTTGATGACCAGCGGTATCTTGTACTTGTCCTTGATCAGCTTGACGGTGCGCCAGTCGAGGCCCTTCTGGAAGTCGCCGCCGGTGGCGCGGACGCCGGCTGGCGCGGACATAGCGCTTGGCGATGTCGCGCTCGCGCCGGCTGTAGTGCGCGGTGTCGACGGTCAGGCAGAACGCGGCATAGCCGTTGGCGATGGCGCGGCTGACGCGGTCGTCGACGAAGGCGTCGTCGCCGCGGACATAGAGCTGGTAGATCCGCAAGCGCATCGGGCGCTGCCTCGGCGGTCTCTTCGAGGCCCGGCTCGGATACCGAACTCAGCATATGGGCGACGCCGAAGCTGCCGGCGCCGCGCGCGACGCGGCGCCGGCGCCGGGATCGAACAGCTTCGAGCGCGCCGACCGGCGCGATCATCACCGGCAGGCGCAGCTTGCGGCCGAACAACTCGACCGAGGCGTCGACATGGCTGACGTCGCGCAGCACGCGCGGCCGGAACGCGATCTCGTCGAGCGCCATGCGGTTGCGGCGCAGGTGGTCTCGGTCTCGGCGCGCGCCGACGATGTAGTCCCAGGCATTCTGGTTGAGGTTGGCGCGCGCCTTGCGCACGAGCTCGTGCAGGTTCTGGAACTCTTCGCCACTGGCGCCGAGCTCGACGGCCGCCGGCGGGATGCGGGTCGCTTCGTTCATGGTGTCCTCTCCCGGATGCATGGTTGGTTTTGCCTTTCGCGTACCGTGTCCCGCGCTTTCGCGCCATCCCGAAAATTGCTATGGCTGGTATCGGCGGGAAGAAAACCGGAAAAGCAGGAAATAGCGGCTCATCGCAGGGAGGCATTGCCATGACAAATCGGGCGATCTGGATTGCGGCACTTGGCATCGGCCTGTTGGGCGCTGGTGCTGCGAACGCACAAAGCATGACCTTGACCAGCGCCGATATCAAGGAGGGCGCCACCATCGCCAACGAGCAGGTGTTCAACGGCTTCGGCTGCACCGGTGGCAATATCTCCCCGGCCCTGAGCTGGAGCGGCGCGCCCACCGGCACCAAGAGCTTTGCCGTCAGCATGTATCGATCCGGATGCGCCGACCGGCAGCGGCTGGTGGCATTGGGTCGTGTTCAACATTCCGCCGGGAACGACGTCGCTTTGCCAAGGACGCCGGCGATGTGCACAAGAAGCTGATGCCCAAGGGCGCGATCCAGAGCCGAACCGATTTCGGCACCGACGGTTATGGTGGTCCCTGTCCGCCCGCCGGCGACAAGCCGCATCATTACCAGATCACGGTGTTCGCGGTCGATGTCGACAAGCTGCCGATTGCCAAGAACCATAACGCGTCGGCGGCGCTGGTCGGCTTCGATCTGCACTTCCATACCCTGGCGAAGGCGACATTGACCGGTCTCTACGGCCGCTGAGCGTTCGGCGGCAACGGCCACAGGCCGGCTCGGCCCGACGCGTGCGCCAAGGGCCGCCCGCTCCAGAGAAATTTTGTGAAGGTCACTCCGTTGGTACCATCGGGATTTGCGGCCCTCGTTCGTCGCGCATGCGGATCAGTGTGACCTCCAGCCTCAAACCCGGCGATTGCTTTGCAAAGCCGGTACATGAGGCGGAACCTCCACCATCGGAGTGACCGGCCACGATGATATCGATTTCATCCATTCCAAACACGCCGGGCGGGCCGGGCGCTGTTCGCTTGGCAGATATGGCGGCCTTGAACCGCTCGCCGTCTTGCTCCCAATTTCCGATGTAAGAAAACGTCGTATCGCCCCCGGTAAGCTCGCCATTGGGGCCAAACTCAACGATCCCAGCGCCGTCGCCGATAGGCGTTTTAAACCAAATCGAATATTTGCCTTCAGTGATCATCTAAATGCGGCGATCTTCAACAAATGATTGGCAGGGCCGAGCCCTCGAAAGTAACGCTCATCTGACTGTCCCTGCGCCAAACGCGACAGTGACGCGTTATCCTCCCTTAACTAACTCGAATTCAGAAGGAATGCCAATAGAGGCGGGAATGTAAGGCTGGCGCTTGTGTTGGACACGTTTTCGGATGCCGCAACTGATAGCGTCGCCTTTCAAATTCGAAACAACGCGATTTTGATGTTGACGCCAATTAGTTCCGATGTTCAGTCATTTACGCCATTTTGCGAGGTGGCCGTCCTTGGCAAAGCGCGACGTCTGTGCCTGCATGCCCCTGACAACAGCGAGGTGGTCATGAAAATTATTCTCTGGAGCCTGCCAACAATCCTTTGCCTCATGACGGGGGCACCGGCGTCCGCCCAGGAAAAGGTGCGGATCAATCCGACCGACCCGCAGCCGACCTGCATGATGTGCCCTGGCACCTATATCCCGGCAGCCGAACTCGAAGGCTATACGAAGAAAGCGGTCGCGGAGAAATTGGTCGATCAGCAGGTGCGGGATGTCGACATTGGCAAGGCGCATATCGGCATCGGCATGGTCCATCGCGGCAGGCTGGAAAAACCGGCGCCGGATTCCGTCGCCGAGCACGACCATGTCAGTGAGGTCTATCATGTGATCTCCGGCGCAGCCACGCTGGTGCTGGGGCCGGATATTGTCAACCGGCAGCGGCGTCCGGCGACCCTGCGCACGGTGGTTGAATTCAATGGCCCCGGAAATAACGGTTCGGAGGTTCGCGACGGCATTGCCTACGAGATCAAGGCCGGCGACGTCGTGGTGATCCCGGCCGGCACCGGTCACTGGTTTACCCGGATCGAGGACCACATCGATTATCTGATGGTGCGGATCGACCCAGACAAACTGACGCCTCTCAAAAGCGAGGCGCAATCGCAGGAATATCTGTCGAAGCCGGCAAAGCGGGGCGAATGAAGCGGGCGCCGTGCCGCGGTCAGGCTGTCTTCCGATTTGCGAATTTAAGACAGATCACGTCCGGCGCGGCCGCAAGCAGTTCTTTGGCCGCGGTGCCAATGCGTTCGTTGCGTTCGCCCGTGAACCGGTAATCAGATCGAAGTGACGGCCTTCGATCCAGCCTTTGCACGAGCTATTCCCGCGGTTCCTGCGCATTTTGCGCGGCCCGGTCCTGCTCCCCGGCATTTTGCACGGGCCGGACCCGCCGCTGCTTCTGCATCGACCGGACCTGTCGCTGTTTCACGGGGCGGACCTGTCGCTGTTTTTGCACCGGCTGGACCTGTGCCCGGGCATTTTGCACGACTTGGGCTCGAACGTCTTGTGCGGGCTGCGCTTGCTGTACGGGCCCCGCTTGGGCATCTCGTTCAGGCTCCACGGGCCTGGCCTGTGCCCGGGTATCTTCCTCGGCGGCCCAGGCCTGGAACTTATTCAACAAGTTCTCGGCGGGTGGCAGACGGATTTTGGTCTCACTCTGATCGGCAGTTCTGACGGCGGCATCAATTTCATCGCCCGCCGGCGCGTCACTTGTAGTCGGCTGCAAAGCCTGAGCGCCGGGCGTTGATTGAATGATTGGCATCGACTGATCGGTGCCGTCCTCAGGCGCCGATGTGGCGACCATTGAAGCCCTGACATTTGCGAAGAACACGAGTGGATTTCCCACCGATAGAATCGCGAAAACGATCGATGCCGCGATAATAAGCAAAACGCTTGTCTTGAGGATCAGCGACGAGATAGCCGCTATGTCCCAAGCTTTCCCGATACCGGGCTGCTCGGGATCTTCGGCGGGATCGGCGAGAAAGAGGGGAACAAGATCGTTCGTCGCCATGGCGATGCCTCCACGCTAAACGCAAAATCGGGCATCCCGGCATCAGCTTCTTATTGCTCTTGTTGGTCGGCGCCCTGCTATCGCGGCCTAGAGAGCGACAATGACCGGCACGATTAAGGAGAAATCCTGATTTCACTGGGGCGAGACCCGACGATTTCTTGTTGGTCTTTGTGGCCGCGGCGGCGCCTCAATCTGCATGACGATGGATGTGTCCCGCCACGAGTCGGCTGAAGCGTCGCGCGGCTGGGAGCGCGATGCCGAATTGTTCAAGGAGCAGGCCGGCTTAGAAGCACAACTTCCGTATGAACGGCCAGCAGGGCTAACAACCGCGGCAAAGAGACTTTACCTTTTTGTCCAATTTATTGTTTTCGTCCTCCAATATATCTTCGACCCGCGTCCGCTGGTCGGTCAGAGGTTTGGATACTTCGGACTTGTCTGACGCAGTCGTAACCCTGGTTGTTGCACGCTTGCCCGGCGCGGGCGGTAGCTCAGTCCTGTTGTAACAGGCGAGGAGATCACCTGCCCCCGGTGTCGGCTGGCATTCCGGTGCTTGAGCCAATGCAATGTTAGAAAATGCATAGAAAAACGCCAGAACAGCAATTGTCTTCATTTCTACCCCTCCGGAGATTGCCGATCGATCATACTCCGCTCAGGCGGCGTTGTGCAGACAATAGCGCATAGTCCCGCGTCAACTCCAGAGGGCGTCCGGATTTTCTACGACCGCTGATGCGTTTCATATGCGGCGACGTGAGGGGCTACATCGTTTCTGGCGCTACAGCGCTTTGCAGCGGCGGAGAAGTCTGTAATTCAATTTTCGCGGAATTTTCGGGCTCGTTTGATTTTCGCAGGGCCGGTTCGGCCACATTATTCTAATACTAATTTCCTATCGGCGATCACCGACTTGTAATTGGGCCATACCGTATTTCGTCACGATCTCCTCGCCTATTTCCGGCACTTCGCCGTCGCAGTTTTGGCTGCCGAGCCGAGCCGAAATGGCGACGGCGTTCCGTTGTTGCCATTTCACTGGGAGTTTTTGCGATGCGAGCGCTTCATCTCGTCTCCGTTGCTTTCGCGGTTGCATTGGTTGGCTCGGCGCACGCCGCGGAGACGCCGCGTGACATCAAGGGCCTTTATTTGATGACCGACTACCCCGCGGTCACGGTGCGGCCTGGCACCACGTCGAACATCCCGCTGCGCCTGCAAAATTATGGACTTCAACCGCAGCGATATCAGCTTTCGGTCGAGGGCGTGCCGAGCGGCTGGACCGCGACGCTTTTAGGCGGCGGGCAGCCCGTCGCCGCCGCGATGCCGGCGCCGGACGCGAATGTTTCACTCCAGCTTCGCCTCGAGGTACCGGCTAATGCCGACCTCAACGAGCAGACCCTGACGGTGAAGGCGGAAGGACAGGGAAGCCAGGCGGCGCTGCCGCTAGCCGTGGCGCTTGCGAAGGAATTGCCTGCCAAGCTTACGGTGACATCGAAGCTTCCCGCGCTTCGCGGCAGCCCGAAATCAAACTTCGAATATACGTTGAACATCAAAAATGATAGCGGGCGCAATCTGGTCGCGAGCTTTGCTGCCGAGGCGCCATCCAATTTCGAGACCTCGTTCACGGAGGCCTACGGGAGCCAGGAACTTTCCTCGATCCCGATAGAAGCTGGTCAGTCCAAGGACATCAAGCTGAAGGTGCGCCCGCCCAGCGCGGTCGATGCCGGACACTTTCCCGTCAAGGTGACGGTGAATGCGGAGGATGCCTCAGCGAATGTGGACCTTGCTCTCGATGTCGTCGGACAGCCGCAGCTCCAGGTGTCTGGGCGTGACGGGTTATTGAGCGCACGTGCGGTCGCGGCGCAGCAAAGCTCCATTCCGATCGTCGTCGCCAACGCCGGTACCGCGCCGGCCGACAATATCAAATTGGCGGCGAGCGCGCCGAGCGGATGGAAAGTGACGTTCGAGCCAGCCACCATCGACCGACTCGTTCCGGGCAAGGACGCCGAGGTTCAGGCGCTGGTTACCCCAAGTGACAAGTCGTTGGCTGGCGACTACATGACATCGATCAGCGCGGCTTCGCGTGGAGAAAATGCGTCTAGCCAGTTCCGTATTACGGTGTCTACCTCGACGGTGTGGGGAATGGCCGGCGCTGGCGTCATCGGAATTGCGTTGCTCCTGATGCTGGGCGCGGTTGCGAGGTTTGGACGGCGATGAACGATACGGAAAGCAGCGCGGCAAATGATGCCGTAATCGCGGCGCGCGGTCTCACCAAGCGTTACGGCGGAATCAGCGCCGTCGACGCCATCAATTTCGACATTCTCAAAGGCGAGGTGTTTGGACTGCTCGGACCGAACGGCGCGGGCAAAACGACAACGATCCTGATGATGCTCGGTCTGACCGATATATCCTCAGGCAGCGTAAGGGTGCTCGGGCATGATCCGGCGCGCGCGCCGCTGCAAGTCAAGCGCCGGGTCGGCTATCTGCCCGACTCCGTCGGCTTCTACGAGCACCTGACCGCCGTCGAGAACCTGTCCTACACCGCCAAGCTGATGGGCCTTCGATTCACAGAACGAGCGCGACGAATCGTGGCGGCACTTGCGCGGGTACGGCTGCTCGATGTCGCCGACAAGCGCGTGGCGACATTTTCACGCGGCATGCGTCAGCGGCTCGGGCTCGCGGAGATTATCGTCAAGCAAGCCGAGGTCGCTATACTCGATGAACCGACTTCAGGGCTTGATCCGCAAGCCACGCATGAATTTCTCGGTCTGATCCGCGAACTCAAGGCCGAAGGCGTGACGGTGCTGTTGTCGTCCCACCTGCTCGACCAGGTGCAGCGGGTCTGTAACCGTGTTGCCCTGTTCCAGGCCGGGCGCATCGTGCTGATGGGGCCGGTCGTCGATCTCGCCCGTCAGGTGCTTGGGGCAAGCTTCGTGGTTGAGGTCGAGGCCGATGGCCCCGGGCTTGCCCGGCGACTCGCTACCATACCCGGCGTGACCAATGTCGAAACGCTGGCAGCGGATCGCTTTCGCATGACGGCCGACCGGGACGTGCGGCCTGACGCGGCGCGTTCCGTCGTCGCCGCGAACGGATCGTTGCGCCGGCTTTCTGTCGACGAGCCGAGTCTCGAGGCGATCTATGCGCGCTACTTCCAGAGCCACAAGGAACCATCGCGGGGAGCGCGTCATGCGGCGTGAGGGCTCTCCCTTCCAGGGTCTCGGCACTGTAGCGGTCAAGGAATTGTCGGATAACCTGTCGAGCGCGCGCATGTTCGTGCTCGAGCTGCTGATCGTGCTCACCGCGCTTGCCGCGCTTTATGGCGCGATCGACAATTTGCGACAGAATACGGCGGAAGATCCGTTCCTGCTGCTGCGCCTGTTTACGGTCGATCGCGCGCCGCTGCCATCCTTTGTTGCCATCCTGGGATTCCTGATCCCTCTGATGGCCATCGGGCTCGGCTTCAACTCCGTTAACAGCGAGCATAACCGGCGCACGCTCTCGCGCATCCTGGCGCAGCCGATTTATCGTGACGCGCTGCTAATAGGGGAAATTCGTTGCCGGACTGGCAACGCTTGCGATCAGCCTGGCGGCGCTGTGGCTGATGGTGATTGGCCTGGGGCTTATCTTTCTTGGCGTACCGCCGGGCAGCGAAGAGATAGCGCGCTCGATGGCGTTCCTGGTGATCGCGATTTTCTATGCCGGCGTCTGGTTGTCGCTTGCAATGCTGCTTTCGATTGTGTTCCGCTCGCCCGCGACAGCCGCACTGGTCGCCCTCGGCGTCTGGCTGTTCCTGACGGTGCTGTGGCCGATGCTGGCGCCCGCGCTTGCCCAGACCATCGCCCCGTCTGATCCGCGTTATGCCGCGCTGGGACTGCAGACGCCGGAAACCGCGATCTGGACGCAGACCCTCGGGCGCTTGTCACCGAACCATCTGTTCGGCGAGGCGATGCTCGCCGTGCTGTCGCCTACGACGCGGTCGTTGGGTCCGGTGTTTCTCGAGCAACTGCGCGGTGCCGTAATGGGTGCGCCGCTTCCACTCGGCGAAAGCCTGATTCATCGCCTGGCCGCAGACAGTGGCGCTGATCGCCGGCACAATCGTGCTATTCGTCGCTGGCTACATTGTGTTCCAGCGTCAGGAGGTGAGGGCCTAAGAGCGCAGCAGCCGGCGATGCAGGTCACTGGCTTTTCGGAGCCCCATCGTTCCGGCACCACTCAAAATGATTGACTGCGCCAGCCTCGCGCGGCGAGATCGCGGGCACGCATCTCCATCGTTCCAGTTCAGGGCGAAATCCCCATCGAGACGCCGCGAAGAGGCCGGTCCTTAAGGCATGAGGTCCGGTCAAGACCCCGATGACCTCCCTGCGAATACGATTACAATTGGACGCGAAATCGGGGGATTTCGGCTTTGCTGCAGCGTCGGAGCGCATATATCGTTCCTGTCCGAGAAGAAGACCGCCCGGCGGCGATACCGGGGATAACGATGTCCGACGTCGAACGAGGAAATGATTGATGTCCGGGATGCTGCTGTTTTCACCGCTAACGATCCGGGGCGTCGAACTGCGCAACCGCATCGTGGTGCCGCCGATGCACCAGTATTCGGCGGAGAAGGGATTTCCCACCGACTGGCATCTGATGAATGCCGGAAAATTCGCGGCCGGGGGCGCCGGCCTCGTCGTCGTCGAGTTCGACAAAGGTCGAGCGGCGCGGCTGCGGCACGGTGGGCGATCTCGGCATCTGGGACGATAAATTCGTCGAACCGCTCGGACGCCTGGTCAGGTTCATCAAGCAGCAGAACTCGGTTGCCGGAATTCAACTCGGCCATTCCGGCCGCAAGGCCCGCGCCAACCGTCCCTGGGAAGGCGACGGGCCCTTGAAACCAACGCCCGAGATCGATGACTGGGACGCATGGACGCCGGTGGCGCCAAGCGCGATCGCGCACAGCGAGAAATGGCCAGTGCCGCGGGCGCTGGAGCGTCGTGAGGTGAAGGACCTGGTGCAGGCCTGGGGCAACGCGGCGCGGCGCGCGCGGCAGGCCGGTTTCGACGTGCTGGAGCTGCACGGCGCGCATGGCTATCTCGTGCACGAATTCTTGTCGGAGCGTTCCAACCAGCGTGCGGACGAATATGGCGGCTCCGAATTGAACCGGATGCGCTTCGTCACCGAGGTCACCGAAGCGGTGCGCGCGCACTGGCCCGACGACAAGCCGCTGTTCGTCCGGCTGTCGGTGGAAGACAATGCCGGGTGGGGACCGGAACAGAGCGCGCGGCTGGCAAAAATCCTCAAGACGAAGGGCGTCGATGTCATCGACTGCTCGTCCGGCGGCATCACCGACGCGGCGCCGATCCTGGGCAAGGAAATCAGATACAGCTATCAGGTGCCGCTGTCCGAACATGTCCGCCGCCACGCCGACATCATGACCATGGCGGTGGGTCTGATCATCCATGGCGACCAGGCCGAGCAGATCCTGCGTGACGGGCAGGCCGATCTGATCGCGGTCGGCCGCGAAATCCTCAACAACCCGAACTGGCCGATGGACGCCGCCTTGAAACTGGGCATCGAGGGTCCGTTCCGCAATGTACCGCCGCAGTTTGGCTGGTGGCTCGGTACCCGCGCCAAGCGCGGGTTCGGCACCTTGCCGTCGACTTGGCAAAATGGCCTCAAAGATACCGGAAAGGTGTTGTGAAGTCGGCTGGCCGATCCCAGATAGAGAGTGCCGCTTTACCCGGCCCCGGGGCAGGAACTGGCAGAAGGTTCGCGAACCATGCGCAAGAGTTTCCTTTTTTTCCTTGGTGCGGCGGCAGGAGCCTGCCTGACCCTGCTCGTGACCGCGCCGCAAGGCACGCTATCGATTGCCCTTGCCGGGGCTGCGGCCGGTGTCGACGCCTATTCGCAGCTCAATCTGTTCGGGGAGGTATTCGAGCGGGTCAGGGCCGACTACGTCGAGAAGCCCGACGACACCAAGCTGATCGAAGGCGCGATCAACGGCATGGTCACTTCGCTCGATCCTCATTCGCGATACATGAATGACAAAGCCTGGAAAGATATGCAGGAGACCACCCACGGCGAGTTCGGCGGACTGGGTATCGAGGTCATGATGGAGAATGGCCTGGTCAAGGTGGTCGCGCCCATGGACGATACGCCGGCGGCGAAGGCCGGCATCATGTCGGGCGACCTGATCACCCAGATCGACGACGCCGCGGTTCAGGGACTTACCCTTGAACAGGCTGTGAACAAGATGAAAGGTCCGGTCGACACCAAGACCCGGCTCAAGATCATGCGCAAGGGGGTGGAACAGCCGATCGACGTCACGATCGTGCGCGAGGTCATTCGCGTGCGACCGGTCAGCTACCACACCGACGGCGGCGACATCGGCTATATCCGGATTACCTCGTTCAACGAGCAGACCACCGATGGCCTCAAGAAGGCGATCGTCGACATTTCCAAACAGATCCCGCCGGACAAGCTGGCCGGCTACGTCGTCGATCTCCGCAACAACCCCGGCGGATTGCTCGACCAGGCGGTCTCGGTGTCGGGCAGCTTCATGGCGCGCGGCGAGGTCGTCTCGACGCGCGGCCGTACCGCAGAGGAAACCCAGCGTTTCACCGCGCGGGGCGGCGATCTCACCAAGGGCAAGCCGCTTGTGGTCCTGATCAACGGCGGATCGGCATCCGCATCCGAGATCGTGGCCGGCGCATTGCACGATCACCAGCGCGCGACCCTGATCGGCACCCGTTCCTTCGGCAAGGGCTCGGTACAGACCGTTATTCCGCTGGGTAGCGGCAACGGCGCGTTGGCCCTGACCACGGCGCGGTATTTCACACCGTCCGGGCACTCGATCCAGGCGCAGGGCGTCACGCCCGACATCGAGGTGGTGCAGGAGGTGCCGGACGAACTGAAGGGCCGTGCTGAACTCAAGGGAGAGGCGTCGATGCGCGGCCATCTGTCGGCGGAAGGCACGGAGCAGACGGGCTCGCAATCCTACGTACCGCCCGCGGAGAAGGACGACAAGGCGCTTGGCGCGGCCTACAGCCTGCTGCGCGGCTTCACCGTCAACGCGGACGTCCCGTCAACGCCCAAATCCGCGGTTCCGAACTAGCCGCGCAACCCGACGAAGCGCCGACCGATGGGGGACGGCGTCCGCAAGCATTTTCGAGGCCGGGCGCCTCCTCGGGGACAGAGTTGCCGTGCTTACGCGGTGCGCGGAACTTGCTGACGCTTCCGGTCAGGGGGCCAACTCATCTTCGGTATGCGCCGTTCTGCCGACATTGCGGCCGGTGAAACAGTCCGACAGCGCTCTTTGGTCACACTGGCGCGACAATGACGCTTCAGCGGCTTCAGTCGACGCGATAGTGCCCGGACTTGCCGCCCTTCTTTTCAACGAGATGAATGGCTTCGATGCGGACGCCGCGCTCCACCGCCTTGATCATGTCGTAGATCGTGAGACAGGCAACCGATACCGCGGTCAGCGCTTCCATCTCGACTCCGGTCGGGCCGGTGACCTTCACGGTCGCGCGCACGACGCAGCCGGGCAGCTTTTTGTCCGGCGCAATGTCCAGCGTGACTTTCGACAGCGCCAGCGGATGGCACAGCGGTATCAGATCCGACGTGCGCTTCGCCGCCATGATGCCGGCGAGGCGCGCGGTGCCCAGCACATCGCCCTTTTTGGCGTTGCCGGAAACGATCAGTTCCAGCGTCGGCTTGCTCATGACGACGCGGCCTTCCGCCACCGCCATGCGTTCGGTCGCGGGTTTGGCCGACACGTCGACCATCCGCGCTTCACCTTCTCGTCGATGTGGGTGAGGGAGGAACTCCCTTTGCGAGATTTGCGCGCCATGGGCTTAGCGCGTGCCGGTCGCGCGGGTTGCGTCGCCGCGCGCCAGCAGCGCGCGGGTCGCCGCAGCCACGTCGGCCTGCCGCATCAGGCTTTCGCCGACCAGGAACGTCGACATGCCCACGCGTGCGAGCCGCGCCAGGTCACTCGGTGCGAAGATGCCGCTTTCTCCGACCATCAGCCGATCCGGTGGGGATCAGCGGCGCCAGCGCTTCGCTGGTCGCCAGCGTGGTCTCGAAGGTCCGCAGGTTTCGGTTGTTGACGCCGATCATCGGCGAGCGAAGCTTCAGCGCGCGGTCGAGCTCGGCGCGGTCATGAATTTCGATCAGCACGTCCATGCCCTGCGCGATCGCCGCGTCCTCGATATCCCGGGCCGCGCCGTCGTCGAGCGCCGCCATGATGATCAGGATGCAGTCGGCGCCGTGGGCGCGGGCCTCGACCACCTGATAGGTGTCGTACATGAAATCCTTGCGCAGTACCGGCAGCGAGGTTGCCGCGCGGGCCGCCACCATGAAATCGAGATGGCCCTGAAACGACGGCGTGTCGGTCAGCACCGAGAGACAGGCCGCACCGCCGGCCTCATAGGCGCGCGCGAGGGCAGGCGGATCGAAATCGGCGCGGATCAGCCCCTTGGATGGCGAAGCCTTCTTCACCTCGGCAATCAGCGCATATTCGCCCCGGGCAAGCTTTTCGCGGATCGCCCGGACAAAGCCGCGCGGCGCGGGCGCAGCCTTCGCCCGCGCTTCGAGGCTGGAAAGCGGGTGCGTGCGCTTGGCGCGAGCGATCTCTTCGCGCTTGTAGGCCTCGATCTTGGTCAGGATGTCGGACACGCTACTCTCTCAGGTCGTTGGAGACCGCGACCAGGTGCTTCAGCCGCGCCAGCGCCGCGCCGCTGTCGAGCGACCTGGTGCCGAGCGCCACGCCTTCGCGCAAGTTCTTGGCGCGGCCGGCCACGATCAGCGCCGCCGCGGCGTTCAGCAGCGCTACATCCCGGAAAGGGCTCGGCATCCCGTCGAGGACGCTTTGCAGCGCGATCGCATTGGCATCGGCATCGCCACCCTTCAGCGCGTCGCCTGCCGACGCGGGTCAAGCCGGCTTCTTCCGGCGTGACCTCGAAGGTTCGGATATTGCCGTTCTCGAGCGCCGCGACGAAGGTCGGGCCGGTGAGGGTGATTTCATCGAGACCGTCGGAGCCGTGCACCACCCAGACCGATTTGGCACCGAGGTTCTTCAGCACCTGCGCCAGCGGCTGCACCCATTGCCGGGAAAATACCCCGACCATTTGCCGTGTTACACCGGCCGGATTGGACAGCGGCCCCAGCAGATTGAAGATGGTGCGCGTTGCCAGCTCGACCCGGGTCGGGCCGACGTTCTTCATGGCGGGATGGTGCGATGGCGCGAACATGAAGCCGATGCCGGCCTCGTGGACGCAGCGGCCGACATGCTCGGGCTTGATGTCGATCTTTACCCCGAGCGAGGACAGCACGTCAGCCGCGCCCGAGCGCGACGACAGCGCGCGATTGCCATGTTTGGCGACCGGCACGCCGGCGCCCGCGACGATGAAGGAGGCGCAGGTCGAGACGTTGACCGAGCCGGAGCCGTCGCCGCCGGTGCCGACCACGTCGACGGCGTCGGCGGGAGCCTTGACGCGCAGCATCTTGGCGCGCATCGCCGATACCGCGCCGGTAATCTCATCGACAGTTTCGCCGCGGACGCGCAGCGCCATCAGCAATCCGCCCATCTGCGACGGCGTCGCCTCGCCGGACATCATGCTGTCGAAGGCGGACGCCGCCTCGTCGCGCGACAGGGTCGCGCCGGTGGCGACTTTCCCGATGATAGATTTGAGGTCGTCCATCGCGTGCTTTCGGAATTAGTTATTTACGCCCGTCACCTGCGCGAAGGCGGCCTGATTGATTGACGTGCCGATGTCGGCCTCGAGCTTGGTGACGTATTGCGCGAGCTGTTCGTCGGTCAGTCCGCGCTGCAGGGTTTCCTTCAGTTTCTTGATGTCGTCCGAGGCAAGGTCGACCGGCGGCACGCTGACGTCGGTCACCCGGAAGACAATCCACTCGCCGGCGCCGGCGCCTGAGGTTTGTCCGACGCCATCCTTGGCGGTGCGAAACGCCGCCGTGATCGCGCCGGCGGGCACGCCAGGCAGCGAGGCATCGCGCCGGAAACCGTTGGCGGTTTCGAGCTTCAATCCTGCCGCTGCCGCCTCATCCGCGAGCTTGCCGCCCTGATCGAGCTTCTGAACCATCTCCGTCGCCTTGGCCCTGAGCCGGCTACTGATCTGGTCGTCGCGCCATCGCGCCTCGACCTGGTCCTTGACCTCATCGAGGCCGCGCTCGTGCGACGGGGTGATGCCGAGAACGTCGTACCAGACGTAGCCGCCGTTGAACTGGATCGGATCGTTGTCGACGCCGATATCGCTGTTGAAGGCCTGCGAAACGACGTCGAGACCGCGCGGAATGTTGGTCGCCAACTGACCGCCGGGGAGACGGCCGGAGCGATCGACCGCGTCGATGGTGACGGCGGCGAGTCCCAGTTTTTGGGCGGCTTCGACGACGCTGGCGCCACCGCCGCGCTCGTCTTCCATCTTGTCGCGGAGGTCGCCGACCGATTTGCGTGCGCGTTCGGCTGCAATTTCCTTCTTCAGGTTTGAGGCGGCGCTTTCGTAGGATGGTTCGATCCCCGGCTCGATCTTGCCGATCCTGATCAGGGCAATACCGAACTTGCCCTGTACCGGCTGGCTCACCTCGCCGGACGGCAGCGAAAAGGCCGCGGCGGCGATGGCAGGATCGATGATCCCGGATTTTGCGACCATGCCGAGCTCGACGTCGGACGCGCCAAGCCCACGCTCCTTGGCGAGATCCTCGAACGACAGTCCGGAGGCGATGCGACCACGCGCTGCGGCGGCTTCTTCCGCGTTCGGAAAGACGATCTGCGATACCTCGCGCTTTTCCGGCGTTCCAAGCCGGTCGCGGCGTTGCTCGAACAGCTTCCTGGCATCCTCGTCGGAGACGTCGGTCCATTTGCCGATCTCTTCCGGCGTAATCGCGACAAAGGCGATCTTGCGATATTCGGGGGCGCGGAACTGAGCCTTGTGGTCGTCGAAATAGCCAGCCAGCGTTTCCGGCGACGGCGGATCAATCGTTCCGGCCTGGGTGGCGTCGAGCTTGACGTATTCGATCGAGCGCTGCTCGTTCTGGAAGCGGCTGAGCGCCTCGATCATCGCTTTCGGCGGTTCGAGACCGGCAGAGATCGTGCCGGCGATCTGACGCCGCAGCGACACCCGGCGCTGATCGGCGACGTAACGCTGCTCGGTGAAGCCGAATTGCCGGATCACCGCCTGGAAGCGCGCAGGATCGAACGCGCCGCCGACGCCCCTGAAATTGGGATCGTTGAAGATCATGCGCATGGTCTCGGCATCGGACTGACCGAGGCCCAGCCGCCGCGCTTGCTCGTCAAGGGCGGCTTCCGCGATGGTTTGCTGCAGCACCTGGCGGTCGAGACCGAAAGCGCGAGCCTGGTCCATCGTCAGCGGGCGGCCGAACTGACGGCCGATCTGCTGCAGCTTCTCGGTATAGAGCTGGCGGAACTCATTGATCGAGATCTCGGTGTGGCCGATCGTGGCCAGCGTCGATTGTCCGAAGCCCCGGAAAATGTCGGCGATGCCCCAGACGCCGAAACTGATAATCAGGACGCCCATCACCACGGCCATTATGGTCTTGCCGAGCCAGTTTGATGAGGCTTTCCGCATTCCTCGAAGAGCATGGGTCCAACTTGTTTGCAGGAGGGAACCGGGTCGCGCCCAAGGGAATTCGGTATCGAATTCCGCAAGAGGGGGTCACCGAGTTGATAAAGCATCATAAAGTGGCCGCCGCTCCGTCGCAACCTTGGGCGGAGGCCCAATTGAAGCGGATGACGGCTCAGGGATCGCAGGTCCGGCATCTGGAACTGGCCGCCGCGCTCTGCTAGCGCATGCCTGACCCAAACATTCCCCAAGGGAATCCCGACATGACCGACGCTATCCGGCCGCTGATTGCCGGCAACTGGAAGATGAACGGCCTGAAGTCTTCCGCGGCCGAATTCGAGGCCATGCTGGCGGGCGCATCCGATGTCGCCGGCAAGGCCGATCTGCTGGTTTGCCCGCCGGCGACCCTGATTGCGGCCTTCGCGGAAAAGGCACGCGGCTCGAAGACGCTCTGCGTCGGCGCGCAGGATTGCCACCCCAAGGCGGTTCGGCGCCAATACCGGCGATATTTCAGCCGAAATGCTGGCGGATGCCGGCGCCAGCGCCATCATTGTCGGCCACTCCGAGCGGCGCGCCGATCATGGCGAGACCGATGTGCTGGTCCGCCAGAAGGCGGAAGCGGTCTGGCGCGCCGGCCTTACCGCGATCGTCTGCATCGGCGAAACCCAGCACCAGCGCGACGCCGGTAAGACCCTCGACATCTGCCGCGGACAGCTCAACATCTCGCTGCCGGATGGCGCGAGATCGGACAATCTGGTGGTGGCCTATGAACCGGTCTGGGCGATCGGCACCGGGTCTTACCCCGACAGTCAGAGATGTCGAGCAAGTTCATCAGTTTATCCGGGATCTGCTGATCGCGCACGATTTAAGGCCGAGGGGGCCGAGAATCCGGATCCTCTATGGCGGCTCGGTAAAACCCTCCAATGCCGGGGAATTGATGGCGGTCGCCAACGTCAATGGCGCGCTGGTTGGCGGCGCCAGCCTGAAAGCGGCAGACTTCCTGGCGATTGCGGCTGGCTGTCGCTAGCCAGGTGCCCCTGCATCGATGCGTTTCCAATAGATCATGGTTCCCGTGAGTCCGCCGTGCGGCTTCAGGGCGTAGTCCGGAATGACACCGGTCAACTGGAATCCCAGGCCTTCGTAAAGCCTGGAAGCGCCGTCCTCGACGGCAGTGTCGAGCACCAGCAGTGTGCGCCCGCGCTGCACGGCAATGTGCTCGGCCGCGCGCATCAATGCCTTTGCCACGCCCGCGCCGCGGTGACTGATCCGGGTCATCATTTTTGAGATTTCTGCCCGATGCGGCTGGTTTGGCGGAAAGTCCAGCAGCAGAGTGACGGTTCCGATCAGGCTGCCTCCGTCAAATGCGCCAAGAACGATCCTCTCGCCGCGCTCGGCCGATGCCAGCAAATCCCGCCAGAAACGGTCCGCCGTCTCCAACGCCAGCGGGTGCATGAAACTGACCGAGCCGCCGCTCGCCACCGCCTCGATCAGGATTTCGCTCAGCGCAGCGCAGACCTGCGGCGAGGCGTCAAGGGTCGCGATTTTGATTGCGGGCATCGCGTCAGCTCCGTGCGAGGACGACGACATACGCACATGGCGCGGCGGTCTCGTTGGCAAAGGTCACGTCGGACGGCGGGCCAAACCCAAGGCAGTCGCCGGCCGCGAGCACGTGCCGTTCGCCAGCCTCGATGATGGCGAGGTTGCCCGTCCGAACCCAGACGGCCTGACGAATATGCGCGTAGGACGAAGCTGGAAGTACGACCTGTTGCCTGGCCGGCAGTTCGACTTCGATGATCTCCAGGGGATGATCGGGACGGCTAAACACCTGCTTGCGCAGATAGCCGGTCTTGGGGTCGCGCCAGACCGGCTGTTCGGTCGCCCGGGTCAGCCGTCCCTGGCCCTCTGCCCGCAGCAGCAAGCCCGCGAGCGTGAGGTCGAAGGCGCCGGCCAGCCGGACCAGGATCACGGCGGTCGGGCTCACTTCTTCGCGCTCGATCTTGCTGATCATCGCCTTGGACACGCCGGAACGTTCGGCGAGATCCGCAAGGGACCAGCCGCGGCTGTCGCGCTCGAGCCGCAAGCGGGCGGCAATGCGGGGGCCAGGATCGTCTATTGAAATAGACATATGTCAATTATATTAGAATCTGGCTTCTCGGGCAAGATGCGCGCTTGATGAAAGCGGCGATGAACTCCCACTGCAAATACGCGTTGCAGTGATTATCTCGCGGGTGGTTCCCTCGGGGGTGACAATGCCCCTCTCAATCGTGTAACACCGCGCCACTTCAAACCCCGCAAACCCCTGAGCAGCCGGACCCCGGCGCTTTTGGTTTGTGACGGAAGGTAGAGATGCAGACTGTCGCTATCGTAGTCCACCTGATGATCGTTGCGACGCTGATCGCGACCGTGCTGCTGCAGAAATCCGAAGGCGGCGGCCTTGGCGTCGGCGGCGGCGCCGGCTTCATGTCGAGCCGCGGCACCGCCAATCTGCTGACGCGCACGACCGCGGTGCTCGCAGTCGGCTTCTTCCTGACCAGCCTGTTCCTGTCCTGGTATGCGGGCCTCGACCGCAAGCCGAGTTCGATCATTGGTGCTACGCCAGCCTCGCAGTCGCAACCGGCGGGCGCGGCAGTCCCGGTCGCTCCGCCGACCAGCGGCGGTCTTCTGGATTCACTGAAGAAGGCGGACGAGCAGCAACAGCAGCAGCAGAATCAGCCGGCCCCATCGGGTCCGCAGGCGCCGCGCTCGCAATAAAGCAGGGTGGCCATGCGGGAGGGTGTCTGGCGTCCTGCATCAGGACTTCCCATCAAGATACTGATAACGCTCTAAATTTAACGTCACCCACAGCCCCATAAATTGTTCGCTGCGGCCTGCAATTCGTTTTGGCGAATCGCGCCGGTAGCCTTAAAGGTTAAGTCCCATGGCGCGGTATATCTTCATCACCGGCGGCGTGGTTTCTTCGCTCGGAAAGGGTCTGGCTTCAGCGGCGCTCGGCGCCCTGTTGCAGGCGCGAGGCTACAAGGTCCGGCTTCGCAAGCTCGATCCCTATCTCAATCTCGACCCCGGAACGATGTCGCCGTACCAGCACGGCGAAGTGTTCGTGACCGACGACGGCGCCGAGACCGACCTCGATCTCGGCCACTACGAACGCTTCACCGGACGTCCCGCCACCAAGGCCGACAACATCACCACCGGGCGCATCTATCAGGACATTCTCACCAAGGAACGGCGCGGCGACTATCTCGGCGCCACCATCCAGGTGATCCCGCACGTCACCAACGCGATCAAGGATTTCATCCTCGACAGCAATGACGAGTTCGACTTCGTGCTGTGCGAGATCGGCGGCACTGTCGGCGACATCGAGGGCCTGCCGTTCTTCGAGGCGATCCGCCAGATCAAGAACGATCTGCCGCGCGAGCACGCCATCTACATTCATCTGACGCTGCTGCCGTTCATCCCGAGCGCCGGCGAACTGAAGACAAAGCCGACCCAGCATTCGGTCAAGGAATTGCGCTCGATCGGCATCCAGCCGGACATCCTGCTGTGCCGCACCGACCGGCCGATCCCCAAGGAAGAGCGGCGCAAGCTCGGGCTGTTCTGCAACGTGCGCGAAAGTGCCGTGATCGAGGCGCGCGACGTCGACAATATCTACGCTGTGCCCGAGGCCTACCACGCCGCCGGCCTCGACGACGAGGTGCTGGCGGCGTTCGGCATCGTGCCGAAGATTCCGCCGGCGCTGCAAAGCTGGCACGTCATCAACGAGCGCATCCGCAATCCCGAAGGCGACGTCACCATCGCCATCGTCGGCAAATACACCGGCATGAAGGACGCCTATAAATCGCTGATCGAGGCGCTGTCGCATGGCGGCATCGCCAACAAGGTGAAGGTCAATCTCGACTGGATCGAGAGCGAGGTGTTCGAGAACGAGGACCCGGCGCCGTTTCTCGAGCACGTCAACGGCATTCTGGTGCCCGGCGGCTTCGGCCAGCGCGGCGCCGAGGGCAAAATCCGCGCGGCGCAGTTCGCACGCGAGCGCGACGTGCCCTATTTCGGCATCTGCTTCGGGATGCAGATGGCTGTGATCGAGGCTGCGCGCAATCTGGTCGGCATCGAGGAGGCGAATTCCACCGAGTTCGGTCCCACGCCCGAGCCCGTGGTCGGCCTGATGACGGAATGGCTGCGCGGCAACGAGCTGGAGAAGCGGTCGAAGGCCGGCGACCTCGGCGGCACCATGCGGCTCGGCGCCTATCCCGCGGTGCTCAAGCGCGGCAGCCGGGTCTCCGATGTCTATGGCGGCGCCACCGAGATTTCGGAGCGTCACCGCCACCGCTACGAGGTCAACACCGCCTACAAGGACCGTCTGGAGCAGCACGGCCTGAAATTTTCGGGTCTTTCGCCTGACGGCGTGCTGCCGGAGATCGTCGAATACGAGGACCATCCCTGGTTCATCGGGGTGCAATTCCATCCCGAACTGAAATCGCGGCCGTTCGAGCCGCATCCGCTGTTCGCGTCGTTCATTCAGGCGGCGGTGGTGCAGAGCCGGCTGGTGTGACGCCACACTTCGACCGCCTTTGACGAACGCGCCGATTGTTGCGACAAATCGCTCCCGATACCGCAAGAACAATAGAATCAGGGAGTGAAGTCGATGATTTACGAAATGCGCGTCTATCGCTGTCTGCCGGGCCGGCTGCCGGCGCTGCTGAAGCGCTTCGAGACCACCACGCTGAAACTCTGGGAGAAGCACGGCATCCGGCCGGCCGGCTTCTTCACCACGCTGGTCGGTGAATCCAATCAGGAATTGACCTATCTGCTGGCGTGGGAATCGCTGCGCCGACCGCGAGAAGAAATGGGCGGCATTCCAGAGCGATCCCGACTGGATCGCTGCACGCGCGAAAACCGAGGAGGACGGCCAGATCGTCGGCAACATCGTCAACCAGCTGCTGGTGCCGACCGCCTTCTCGTCGGTGAAGTGACCGGTCATTCGAAGGCGAAATGCCCCACGGTCTCGACCATATCGTGCACGCCGTCCACGATCTCGACGTGGCGGCGGAGATTCTATCGCCGCGCCGGCTTCACCGTGGGCGCGCGCAACCGCCATCCCTGGGGAACCCATAACCGCATCGTGCAACTGAAGAACTGCTACATCGAAATCCTCGAAGTCGGCGAACCGGAAAGGATCGTGCCGCACGGCGCGCGCTCGTTTTCATTCGGCGCGTTCAAGCGTGACTTTCTCGCCCAGCGCGAAGGTTTTTCGATGCTGATCCTCAACAGCAGCAATGCCGCGAGCGATGCGCGAGCGTTCGAAATCAGTCCGGAATACGGAAATTCCGAGGTGTTCGATTTCGCGCGTGAGGGGACAAAGCCCGACGGACACGCCGGTGAAGCTGGCGTTCTCGCTGGCTTTCGCGTCGGATCCGGCCTCGCCGAATCTGCGCTTCGCGGTGTGCCAGCATCACTTTCCCGAGAATTTCTGGGACCCGGCGTTTCAGGCCCACGCCAACGGCGCAGGCGCCGTGCCCGGCGCTGTCATGGTCGCCGACAACCCGACGGACCATCACATCTTCCTGAAAGCGTTTACCGGGCTGAGTGACCTGCATTCGACGTTCGATCGGCGTCAGGGCTCGTACCGAGAATGGCGATATCGAAATCATGGAGCCGGTATCGTTTTGCGATGAGTTCGGTGTGTTGCCTGATGTGGACGCCGAGGGAATGACGCTGAATGCGCTGCGCTTCGAAGTCGCCTGACCTCGTGCAAGCCGAAGCCTTGCATCGGCGAAGCGGGCTGGCTTCGCGGCGTCATGTTGGGCGCCTCGTGGTGCCGCCGGATGTCGCCGTGGCGCAACCCTGATATTCGAGACCGCTAAATAGGGTTGATCCGCCCGCCGCTGCCCGGCATGGTCGCGCCGGAAAAAGGATAATACCTTGAACGCCCACATTGCAGCTGCGCCGGTCGTCGCCGCCGGATCGGTCAAATTCGGCAATGCTTTGCCGATCTCGATCATCGCCGGCCCGTGCCAGCTCGAGAGCCGCGCGCATGCGCTCGAAGTCGCAACCGCGCTGAAGGAGATCGCAGGCCGGCTCGGCATCGGGCTGGTCTACAAGACCTCCTTCGACAAGGCCAACCGCGACCAGCGTATCGGCGGCGCGCGGCATCGGCCTGAAGCAGGCGCTGCCGGTCTTTGCCGAGATTCGTTCCTCGCTCGGCTTGCCCGTACTCACCGACGTCCACGAGGCCGCGCAATGCGCCGAGGTGGCGCGAGGCCGTCGATGTCCTGCAGATCCCGGCGTTCCTGTGCCGGCAGACCGATCTGCTGGTGGCGGCGGCTGCGACCGGCAAGGTCGTCAACGTCAAGAAGGGCCAGTTCCTGGCGCCGTGGGACATGGCCAATGTCGTCGCCAAGATCACCGGCGCCGGCAATCCGAAGGTGCTGGTCACCGAGCGCGGCGCGTCGTTCGGCTACAATACGCTGGTATCGGACATGCGCGCGCTGCCGATTCTGGCGCGCAGCACCGGCGCGCCCGTGATCTTCGACGCCACCCACTCGGTGCAGCAGCCCGGCGGCAAGGGCACCTCGTCGGGCGGCGAGCGCGAATTCGTACCGGTGCTGGCGCGCGCCGCGGTCGCGGTCGGCGTCGCCGGCGTGTTCATCGAAACCCATCCCGATCCCGACCATGCGCCGTCGGACGGTCCCAACATGGTGCCGCTGCGCGAGTTCGAAGGTCTGGTGCGAACGCTGATGGCGTTCGACGCGACTCGCCAAGAATCTGGAAAGCCTCCCGAAAAGAACGTAGCGCGCTGATGCCGCACACGGGATTGCGGCCGCATGAGCAGCGCCTGCCGCCGGCCCTGAACATCATTGCGCTGGCGACCTTCGCGGCGAGCCTGTCGGCGCCGCGCGCTCGATCCGGTGTTGCCGCATGTCGCCGACGATTTCGGCGTGAGCATCGCGACCGCGGCCGGTTTCGCCGCCGTGTTCGCCTTCACCTTCGCGATCGTGCAGCCGGTGATTGGCGCGGCGGCCGATCTGTTCGGCAAGGCGCGGCTGATGATCGTCTGCCTGGTGCTGCTCGGGCTCGCCAACATTCTCGGCGCGATGTCGACGTCGTTCCCGCTGTTGTTCGCAAGCCGCATTCTCGCCGGCATCGGCTCCGGCGGGGTGTTTCCGGTCGCGCTGGGCCTCACCAGCGATCTGGTCGGTCCGGAAAAGCGGCAGATCGCGATCGGGCGCACGCTGGCGGGTTCCATGACCGGCAATCTGCTGGGCGCGTCCGCTTCCGGCATCGATCGGCGATTTCCTGGGCTGGCGCGGCGTTCTCGCCGTGCTCGGCGGTCTGGTCGTGCTGGCGTCGGTCGCAGTCGCCGCCGGCTTTCGAGGCGCCGCGTTGACGCAAGTTCCGCCGAAGACCAGCCTGTCGCGCGCTCAGGCATGGCTACCGCACGATTTTCGCCAATCCGAACGTGCTCTGCTATGCGCGCGGTCTTCGTCGAGGGTTGCTGCGTGCTCGGACTGTTTCCGTATCTCGCGGCATTTCTGTTTGAACTGGGCGAAACCAGCCTTTCGATCGCGGGCATCGTCATCGCCGGATTCGCGGTCGGCGGTCTGTTCTACACGCTGACGGTTTCGCGCTTTCTGCCGCGGCTCGGCGTCAAGGGCATGATGATCGCGGGCGCGATCGCTGGTCGGCCTGCAACTCGCCGTCATCGCGTTCGGTCCGGGCTGGAAGATCCAGGCGATCAGCCTGTTGTTCATGGGCTGGGGCTTCTACATGATCCACGGATGCATGCAGGTGTTCGCCAGCGAACTCTCGGTGGAGGCCCGCGCCACCGCGCTGTCGCTGCATTCGTTCTTCTTCTTCATGGGCCAGACCGTCGGTCCCGATCGCCTACGGGTTCGGCATCCAGAATGTCGGCAAGGTACCGACCTTGTTGACGAGTGCTGTGGTGATGGTCGCGCTCGGCCTTGCCTGCGCGCGGCTGCTGCGGCAGAGGAGGCCGGCGGATGCGGCGGACGCGGACGGCAACTCATGACGCTGGCGGCCGCTCGCAGTCGTCACCGGCACATCGGCAGCGCTTCGTCGTCACGCACATGCAGCAGCGCTTGCCGCTCGATGAATCACGTCCACGATGAACGGTCGTGACCGCGGAGACGAGACAGTAGATGCAGAAGGCGTGGATGAAGGCGATCTGCAAATACATGAAATAGATCGAGAAGCACACGCCCAGGGCGGAGCAGCCGAGTGCCCGAACCGCATGCCTGACGCGCAGCCCGCGATGCGAAAGCAAGCATGCTAGCCGGCAAGCCGAAGATGTCGCGGCTATAGACGACGCCAACATAACGTACCGATCAGCTTGCACGAGCGCCAGCATAGCGGGCTATCGCGGCAGTTGTCCATTGTGCGCAATGAGCGGCGGGCAATGCGCGACTCGTTACAAGCTGGTCGACGGGTGACGGGAACGCACCGGCCTGCCAGTTAGTAGAGCTCGTAGCATCAGACGTGACGGTAGCGCAACGTCGCGCCAGGTCAGATCGAGTCAGGCTTCGGATCGGAGCATCGCGATTGCGTCTCCTTTACACCTCGGCTCATGGCGTCCGTTTCCGGCCGACTTACCACTTAGAGTCGCAATCGGTACAAGCTTACATGCGCTTGACGGGTGCCAAACCGATTACTGCTTCGTTTCGGCTGATCCGTGAACGAGCGGGGAGTCGGACAGCGGCCGGCGCAGCGTCGAATGTGCGCAGGACAGCTCGGTACGGTAAAAGTCGCAGCGCGCGCCGATGGCCTTCTTCAACTGCGCCCTCGCGCGGTGCAATCTCACTTTGGCGTTGCCGGCTAATTCCGAGGGTCTGAGCTACTTCCCGTCCGTGAGCCGCCAAGCTCGCCAAGAATGAGCACTCCGGCTGCCGTGGGAAGCTGTCATCTCGACCACGACAAATGCAATTCCAGTCGGAACTGTTGTTGCCGCGACGAAGGTGCGATCCGGCGATGACTGAATGCCTGGCACTTCCGCCGCAGAACTTGAGGTTGACGCGCGACGCAGGCACACTCGATCGGCCAGATGAACGCGGCCAACTATCGCCAATGCGGGCATACTGAACGCCAAGCAAAAGCCCGATGGGCGGCTGCGCACATCGAGACCAGGATCGGACGGATCATTGGCGCGCAATCCGGTAAAGCCAGCGTTGGCGAACCCGTGCGTCGCCGCGAAACTGATCGGGCCAAGCATCATGAACTGGCTTTCGCACGAACACAATCTGGGAATTCAACGACATCCTCGGCTTCCTGCGGCGGCCGATCGATGCGGCCAAGCAGACCGATGCCGCGATCGTGGTTCGCGTTCCGTAAAGCACGGCGAGAAGATCACGAGCGCGATGAGCGCCGCGTTTCAATATCCAGGCGCTGCGTCGCAGCTAGGGGACGCGCCTGATAAAACGGCAATCCAACGCGAATTACTCGCAAGAAACAAGACGCAGCGCTTTGCGATATATCAAACGGCCAATATGGGCCGCTTCACCCCCGCCCGCGATAGGGCGCGACGCCCTGGTCGGGAATCCACATGCCCTTCGGCAGGTCGCCGGTCTGCCAGAACACGTCGATCGGGAATGCCGCCGCGCGGATACCAGTAGCCGCCGATGCGCAGGAATTTCGGCTTGATCTCCGCGGCGATCCTCTTGCCGATCATGACCGTGCAGTCCTCGTGAAACGCGCCGTGATTGCGGAAGCTTGCGACATAGAGTTTCAGCGATTTCGATTCCAGCAGCCACTGGCCCGGCACATAGTCGATGACGAGATGCGCGAAGTCGGGCTGACCGGTGACCGGGCAGAGCGAGGTAAATTCCGGCGCGGTGAAGCGCACGACGTAATCGGTATCCTTTTGCGGATTGGGCACGCGGTCGAGTTTTGCCTCGTCGGGGCGTTTTGGGCCATTCCACGGCGCGGCCGAGCTGCAGGCCTTTCGACTGCGATGATTGGCGGGGCTTCTTGGACATGATGGTCTCCGTTGCCGTCGTTATTAGCCAATCGTGCCGCAGTCGTCACCCGGCCTTTTCCGCCCCCAAGCCTTGCTGTAGAAGCAGCGCCAACCGTTCAATCCAGGCGTTTTCAAAGAGGCACCCATGACCGCCATCGTCGACATCATCGGCCGCGAAATTCTCGACAGCCGCGGCAATCCCACGGTCGAGGTCGATGTGGTGCTGGAAGACGGCTCGATGGGCCGCGCGGCGGTGCCGTCGGGCGCCTCCACCGGCGCGCATGAGGCGGTCGAGCTGCGCGACGGCGACAAGGCGCGCTATCTCGGCAAGGGCGTGCGGAAGGCGGTGGATGCGGTCAACGGCGAGATCTTCGACGCCGTCGGCGGCATGGACGCCGAGCAGCAGGTCGCAGATCGACCAAACCATGATCGGGCTCGACGGCACGCCCAACAAGAGCCGGCTCGGCGCCAATGCCATTCTGGGCGTGTCGCTCGCGGTCGCCAAGGCCGCCGCCGAATCCAGCGACCTGCCGCTGTATCGCTATGTCGGCGGCACCTCGGCGCGGACGCTGCCGGTGCCGATGATGAACATCATCAATGGCGGCGTGCACGCCGACAACCCGATCGACTTCCAGGAATTCATGATCATGCCGGTCGGCGCCAAGACCTTTGCCGAGGCGCTGCGCTGCGGCTCGGAAATTTTCCACACCCTGCGAGCGGAACTGAAAAAGGCCGGCCACAACACCAATGTCGGCGACGAGGGCGGCTTCGCGCCGAACCTGCCGTCGGCGGACGCCGCGCTTGAGTTCGTCATGGGCGCGATCGGCAAGGCCGGCTACAAGGCGGGCGACGACGTCATGCTGGCGCTGGACTGCGCCGCCACCGAGTTCTTCAAGGACGGCAAATATGTCTATGGAGGCGAGAGGCAAGACCCGCTCGCCCGTCCGAGCAGGCCAAATATCTCGCCGATCTGGCGTCGCGCTATCCGATCGTCTCGATCGAGGACGGCATGGCCGAAGACGACATGGACGGCTGGAAGGAACTGACCGACCTGATCGGCGGCAAATGCCAGCTGGTCGGCGACGATCTGTTCGTCACCAACGTCACGCGGCTTGCCGACGGCATCAAGAACGGCCGCGCCAACTCCATCCTCGATCAAGGTCAACCAGATCGGCACGCTGACGGAAACGCTGAGCGCGGTCGAGATGGCCTACAAGGCCGGCTACACCGCCGTGATGTCGCACCGCTCCGGCGAAACCGAGGATTCCACCATCGCCGATCTCGCGGTCGCCACCAATTGCGGCCAGATCAAAACCGGCTCGCTGGCGCGCTCCGACCGCACCGCGAAGTACAATCAGCTGCTGCGGATCGAGCAGGAACTGGGCACGCAGGCGAAATATGCGGGCAGAGCGGCGCTGAAGGCGCTGAGGTAGGAATTCGTCACGAGCACGGATTTCATAAGAAATAAAACGGGAGGTTCAAGATGAGCGCCGACACCAAGACCGGGCTTCAGCTTCGCTCGCTGATCAAGAAGAGCGGCGAACTCGAGATATCGCTTGTCGACGTGGCCGATCCCCGAGCCCGGCCCCGATGAAGTCGTGGTCCGCGTCGAGGCCTCGCCGATCAATCCGTCCGACCTCGGGCTTCTCGTCGGCGCCGCCGACATGTCGCACGGCGAAAGCGTCCGGCACGAAAGAGCTGCCGGTCATCACCGCGAAGGTCCCGGAAGCCGCGATGCGAGCCATGGCGGGGCGGCTCGATGAATCCATGCCGGTCGGCAACGAAGGCGCCGGCGTGGTGGTCAAGACCGGATCGTCGGATGCGGCGAAGGCGCTGATGGGCAAGACCGTCGCGATGATCGGCGGCGCGATGTATGCGCAGTACCGCACCCTGAAGGTGGCCGAATGTCTGCCGCTGCCGGCGGGCACGACGCCCGCCGAAGGCGCCTCCTGCTTCGTCAATCCGCTGACCGCGCTCGGCATGATCGAGACCATGCGGCGCGAAGGCCACAAGGCGCTGGTGCATACCGCGGCCGCTTCCAATCTCGGCCAGATGCTCAACAAGATCTGCCTCAAGGACGGCATCGGCCTCGTCAATATCGTGCGCAGCCAGGAGCAGGCCGACATCCTGCGCAAGATCGGCGCGCAAGCATGTCGTCGATTCCACCGCGCCGACCTTCATGGACGATCTGACCAACGCGCTGGTGGAAACCGGCGCGACGCTGGCGTTCGACGCGATCGGCGGCGGCAAGCTGGCCGGCCAGATTCTCACCTGCATGGAGGCCGCCGACCAACAAGACCGCCAAGGTCTACAGCCGCTACGGATCGAGCGTGCACAAGCAGGTCTATATCTACGGCGGCCTCGATTCGCGTCCGACCGAGCTTGAACCGGGCGTTCGGCATGGCCTGGGGCGTCGGCGGCTGGCTGTTGTTTCCGTTCCTGCAGAAAATCGGACCGGCCGAAGGCGCAAGACTGCGCCAGCGCGTGGTCGACGAGCTCAAGACGACCTTTGCCAGCCATTACACCCAGGTGGTGTCGCTGCAGGAGGCGCTGCAGCTCAACCATATCGCCGTCTACGGCAAGCGTGCGACCGGCGAAAAATACCTGATCAATCCGAACAAGAGCTGAAGGCGCCTCCAGCACAATCTGGCTTGCGTTTCCCCGACAACAGGGGAACATTTGCGCCGAATTCGCATGCGCAAAAACGCAGCACACACCAGGGGAGAATACGCCATGATCGATTTGAACCGCCGCCAACTTTTGGCAGGTGCCGCCGCCGCCGGCGCTGCGACCGCCCTGACTTCGTTCGGAATGCCAACCGCGCGCGCCGCGGTGCCGCCGGCCGGCGCGCAGGCGCCCGGCTTCTACCGCTACAAGGTCGGCGACTTACGAATGCACCTCGATCAATGACGGGCGCGTTCGTTTCCGATGCCCGATAAGTTCGTGACGCAATGTCCCGAAGGAAGAGGCGCTCGCTGCGGCCGAGGCCGCCTACATGCCGCAGGGCATGGTGACGGTGCCGTTCAACCCGCAGCTGATCAACACCGGCAGCAAGCTGATCCTGATCGACTGCGGCAACGGATGCCGCCATGTGGGGCCGAGCAAGGGCGCGTCGGCCGCACGCTGCAAAATCTCGCCGCCGCCGGCGTCGATCCCAAGAGCATCGACATCGTGCTGATGTCGCATCTGCATCCCGATCACACCAACGGCATTCGCGCCGCCGACGGCTCGATGGCGTTCCCGAATGCCGAGATCATGGTGCCCGGCAAAGGACTGGGAATTCTGGATGAGCGACGAGAACGCCGCCAAGGCCCAGTCCAACGAGATGATGAAGAACTATTTTGCCAACGTGAAGAAGGTCTACGCCGGCATCGAGTCCAAGGTGACGAAGTACGACTGGGGCAAGGAGGTCGCGCCCGGCATCACCTCGATCGCGACGCCCGGCCACACGCCCGGCCATACCTCCTTCGCGGTGGCCTCGGGCAGTTCGAAGGTCCTGATCCAGTCCGACGTCACCAACATTCCCGAATTCTTCCTGCGCAATCCCGACTGGCACGTGGTCTACGACGTCGATCCGGATCTGGCGCAGGCGACCCGCCACAAGTTCTACGACATGGCGGCGGCCGAGAAGGCGACGGTGGTCGGCTTCCACTTCACCTTCCCCTCGATCGGCCATGTCGAGAAGGACGGCGCCAAGTATCGGCTGATCCCGGTCGCCTGGAGTCCGGTGATCTGATCGCAGCTCGCGATACCATGGAAAGACAGGCCGTCCCCTGGGGCGGCCTGTCTGTTTCTGGCCACCAATCGCCCGATCGGATTCACGGGCCGCGATTTCGGCATTTCATGCACTTGCATCTTTTTGCGCGACATGGCTAGGTTGCGGCGCAAACCCGTCCGGCGCCTGTGTCAAAAGGAAATCCCATGGCCACCCCGCATAACATCGTCGTCATCGTCGGCAGCCTTCGCAAAGAGAGTTTTACGCTCAAGATCGCCAACGCGCTGACAAAGCTCGCGCCGGATACGCTCAAGCTCAACGTCATCACCCTGCACGGCATTTCGTTTTTCAATCAGGACCTGGAAGCGGCCCCGCCGGCCGACTGGCTGGCGTTCCGCGAAAAGCTGCAGAAGTCGAACGGCGTCCTGTTCGTCACGCCGGAATATAACCGCTCGATTCCCGGGGTGTTGAAGAACGCCATCGACGTCGGATCGCGGCCCTACGGCAAGAGCTCGTTCCTCGGCAAGCCGATCGGCATCGTCGGCAATTCGCCGGGTCCGCTCGGCGGCGTCAGCGCGGCCAAACATCTGCAGAACATCCTGCCGGGCATCTGCCGGCCCGATCATGGGGCAGCCGGAAATCTATCTGAACGGCGTCGGCGACGCCTTCGACGACAAGGGCGATCTCATCAAGGAAGCCCTGCAGAAGGTGCTGCAGCAATATATCGACGCCTTTGCGGCCTTCGTCGAGAAGCACAACAAATAGGCGGGCCGAGACGCTGGCGCGGGCCGGTCTTAGGATTCCGTTAACCGGCCCCGTCGCATCCTCGGCCCCATGGTTTCCCGCTCGCGACTCAAATCCTTCCTGACCGGGTTCGCCCTCTACACGATGGCGGCGGCGATGGTCGGCTATTTCGGCGTCAACGCCTATACCGGCAAGTATGGGCTGAATGCGCGCCAGGAACTCGATCAGGAGATCGTCGCGCTGACGTCGGAACTGGCGCGGCTGAAGCGGGAGCGGGCGGAGGGCGAGCAGCGCGTGTCGCTGTTGCGGTCCGACCGGGTCGACCCGGATATGCTCGACGAGCGCGCGCGCTATCAGCTCGATTACGCCAATCCGCACGATCTGGTTCGGACCAACAATCCGAACTGATCGTTACAAAAACCTGCGAAATCAATTTCGAAAATGTCGCGCTGCATTGCACTGCGGTATAGTCGAACTTTCGCGGCGTCACGCAGTCCTTTCACGGCGGTTTGAGTTGGGATAGAGAGGGCTGTTCGTTCTCTCATCCGGAATTGCCATGACCGCACCGAAAAAAAGCGTCGCGAAAGAAACGGGGCCGCAACAGGAGAACGGCTCTCGCACCCCGCCGGAATTCACCCGGGATCAGGAACTGAGCGCGCTGCGCGACATGCTGTTGATCCGGCGTTTCGAGGAAAAGGCCGGCCAGCTCTACGGCATGGGCGCGATCGGCGGCTTCTGCCATCTCTATATCGGCCAGGAAGCGATCGTCGTCGGCATGCAGATGGCCCTGAAAAAGGGCGATCAGGTCATAACCGGATACCGCGACCACGGGCACATGCTGGCCTGCGGAATGGAAGCCAAGGGCGTGATGGCCGAACTGACCGGACGCCATGGCGGCTATTCCAAGGGCAAGGGCGGCTCCATGCATATGTTCAGCAAGGAGAAGAATTTCTTCGGCGGCCACGGCATCGTCGGTGCGCAGGTGTCGCTCGGCACCGGCCTTGCTTTCGCCAATCGCTATCGCGGCAACGACTTTGTCAGCCTGGCCTATTTCGGCGACGGCGCGTCGAACCAGGGCCAGGTCTATGAAAGCTTCAACATGGCGGAGCTGTGGAAGCTCCCGGTGATCTACGTCATCGAGAACAATCGTTACGCGATGGGCACCTCGGTGACGCGTTCGTCGGCGCAGACCGATTTTTCCAAGCGCGGCATTTCCTTCAACATTCCCGGCGAGCAGGTCGACGGCATGGACGTCCGCGCGGTGAAGGCCGCGGGCGACAAGGCTGTCGCATGGTGCCGCGCCGGCAAGGGACCGTTCATTCTGGAAATGCAGACCTACCGCTACCGCGGACATTCGATGTCGGACCCGGCGAAATATCGTACCCGCGAGGAGGTCGACAAGGTCCGGCACGATCAGGATCCGATCGAGCAGGTGCGCAATCGGCTGCTGGCGGCGAAGATGAGCGAACAGGAATTGAAGGCCATCGATGCCGAGGTGCGCGAGATCGTCAATGCAGCGGCCGACTTCGCGCAGCACGATCCCGAACCCGATGCTGCCGAACTGTGGACCGATGTCTATCGCTGAGCGCCGCGCGCGCATTCCAGCCTGAAGAGTGAATTTCTGGAGCTACCATGCCAATTCAAGTGCTGATGCCCGCGCTGTCGCCGACCATGGAGAAGGGCAACCTTTCGAAATGGCTGAAGAAGGAAGGCGAGGCGATCAAATCGGGCGACGTCATCGCCGAGATCGAGACCGACAAGGCGACGATGGAAGTCGAGGCCACCGATGAGGGCACCCTCGGCAAGATCCTGATTCCCGAAGGCACCGCCGACGTCGCGGTCAACACGCCGATCGCGACCATTCTTTCCGATGGCGAAAGCGCTGCCGATCTCGGCAAGGCTGCTGCTCCGGCGAAACAGGAGAAGGTCGCCGCCGCGCCGCCTGCAGCTGAGGCGAAATCCGCGCCCGCGCCCACAGGACCGGTCCGCGCCCGCTGCGCCGAAAGCCGCCGCCGAGCCCGATCCCGAGGTGCCTGCGGGCACCGAGATGGTGACGATGACCATCCGCGAAGCGCTGCGCGACGCCATGGCCGAAGAGATGCGGCGCGACCCCGATGTCTTCGTGATGGGCGAGGAGGTCGCGGAATATCAGGGCGCCTACAAGGTGACGCAGGGACTGCTGCAGGAATTCGGCGCCAGGCGCGTGATCGACACGCCGATCACCGAGCACGGCTTTGCCGGCGTCGGCGTCGGCGCGGCGATGGCCGGCTTGAAGCCGATCGTTGAGTTCATGACCTTCAACTTCGCCATGCAGGCGATGGACCAGATCATCAACTCCGCGGCGAAGACGCTTTACATGTCCGGCGGGCAGATGGGCTGCTCGATCGTGTTCCGCGGGCCGAACGGCGCCGCCGCCCGCGTCGCCGCCCAGCACAGCCAGGATTACTCGGCCTGGTACTCGCAAATTCCCGGCCTCAAGGTGATCGCGCCGTTTTCGGCCGCCGACTACAAGGGCCTGTTGAAGGCGGCGATCCGCGATCCCAATCCGGTGATCTTCCTCGAAAATGAAATGCTGTACGGCCATTCCGGCGAGGTCCCGAAACTCGACGATTATGTGATCCCGATCGGCAAGGCGCGGATCGTGCGATCAGGCGGTCATGTCACCATCATCTCCTGGTCGAACGGCATGACGCTATGCGCTGAAGGCGGCCGACGAACTCGCCAAGGAAGGCATCGAGGCCGAGGTGATCGATCTGCGCACGCTGCGCCCGATGGATACCGACACCATCGTTGCCTCCGTGAAGAAGACCGGCCGCGCCGTCACGGTCGAGGAAGGCTGGCAGCAAAACGGCGTCGGCGCCGAAATCGCCGCCCGCATCATGGAGCATGCCTTCGACTATCTGGATGCGCCGGTCATGCGGGTGTCGGGCAAGGATGTGCCGATGCCTTACGCGGCCAATCTCGAAAAGCTCGCATTGCCCTCGGCGGCCGAGGTGGTCGAGGCCGCCAAAGCCGTTTGTTACCGGTGACCCATGGCCGGTCCCAGGGAACAGCCATTGCCTCCAGACGTCATGGGCCGCGATGATGCCACGGAAGTGTTGCGCGCGTTCGTGGTCGATGGCGGGCTTTCCATCGCGTTCACGCGCGCGTTCGAGGAGCCGGATATGTGGGGCCTGCTTCTGGTCGACATCGCGCGCCATGCCGCGCGTGCCTATGCGCGCGAGAGCGCCTACACCGAGGACGAAGCGCTGACGCGCATCGTCGACATGTTCGAAGCCGAAATCGCGCGGCCGACCGACATGGGCCAAACCACGCCGCGGTCGCAACAAGGTCACTGACAATGCCGATCAACATTCTGATGCCCGCGCTGTCGCCGACGATGGAAAAGGGCAACCTTGCCAAGTGGCTCAAGAAAGAGGGCGACAAGGTCAAGTCCGGCGACGTGATCGCGGAGATCGAGACCGACAAGGCGACCATGGAGGTCGAGGCCGTCGACGAGGGCACGATCGCGAAGATCCTGGTGCCCGAGGGCACGCAGGATGTGGCGGTCAACGACGTGATCGCGGTGCTGGCCGGCGACGGCGAGGACGTGAAGGCGGCCGGGGCAGGGGCCGCAAGCGCGCCGCCGAAAGCCGCGGAAGCGCCGGCCGCGCAAACCGGCCGCCGCGCCGGCACAAGCCTGCCGCGCCCCGCCGGCAAAAGCCCCGCGCCAGCCGCGCGCGCCCGCGCCGCAGGCTCGCCGCGCGCCCAGGCCAACGGTCACGCGCCGCATCTTCTCATCGCCGCTGGCGAGACGTCTGGCCAAGGAAGCCGGCATCGAGCTGGCGCGCATCAACGGTTCCGGCCCGCATGGCCGCGTCATCGCGCGCGATGTCGAAGAGGCAAAATCCGGCAAGGGGCTGAAAGCGCCTGCTGCTGCGCCGTCGGCGCGCCTGCATCGCGCCGTCGATGTCGGACAAGCAGATCCTCGCGCTGTTCGAACCCGGCAGTTACGAGATCGTGCCGCATGACGGCATGCGCCGCACCATCGCGCAGCGGCTGACCGCGTCGGTGCAGACCGTTCCGCATTTCTATCTGACGATGGACTGCGATATCGGCAAGCTGCTCGCGGCGCGCGAGGAGATCAACGCCGCCGCGCCGAAGGACAAGGAGAAGAAGCCGCTCTACAAGCTCTCGGTCAACGATTTCGTCATCAAGGCGATGGCGATCGCGCTGCAGCGGATCCCCAATTGCAATGTGAGCTGGACCGAAGGCGGCATGCTCAAGCACAAGCATTCCGATATCGGCGTCGCCGTGGCGATGCCGGGCGGCCTGATCACGCCGATCATTCGCAAGGCCGAGACCAAATCGCTGTCGACGATCTCGGGCGAGATGAAGGATTTTGCCGCCCGCGCGCGCGCGCGCAAACTCAAGCCGGAGGAATACCAGGGCGGCACCACGGCGGTCTCCAATCTCGGCATGTACGGCATCAAGTCACTTCACCGCCGTGATCAACCCGCCGCACGCCACCATTCTTGCGGTCGGCACCAGCGAGGAGCGCGCCGTGGTGCGGGACGGCAAGATCGAGATCGCTCACATGATGAGCGTGACCCTGTCCTGCGATCACCGCGCGGTCGACGGCGCGCTCGGCGCCGAACTGATCGGCGCGTTCAAGATGCTGATCGAAAATCCCGTCATGATGATGGTGTGAGGCGACGCAGCCGCCGAACATGCTTTTCTTCTCGCTGCTCTTCCAGCGAACGGAGACGAAGGGTCGAATGGCGAAATCGAAGAGCGGAGTAACGACATGGCCGACACATCCTTCGACATCATCATCATCGGCTCCGGCCCCGGCGGCTACGTCACCGCGATCCGCGCGGCGCAGCTCGGCTTCAAGACCGCGATCGTCGAAAAATCCTATCTCGGCGGCATCTGCCTGAACTGGGGCTGCATCCCGACCAAGGCGCTGCTGCGCTCGGCGGAAATTTTTCACTACATGCAGCACGCCAAAGATTACGGGCTTTCGGCCGAGAAGGTCTCGTACGACGCCAAGGCCGTGGTGCAGCGCTCGCGCGGCGTCTCGAAACGCCTCAACGACGGCGTCGGCTTTCTGATGAAGAAGAACAAGGTCACGGTGATCTGGGGCGAGGCCGGCGATCGACGCGCCCGGCAAGATCACGGTGAAGAAATCCGCGGTCGAGGCGCCGAAGGGCGCGCTCGGGCGAGGGCGCCTACCAGGCCAAGCATATCATCCTCGCCACCGGCGCGCGGCCGCGGGTGCTGCCGGGGCTTGAGCCCGACAAGAAACTGATCTGGACCTATTTCGAGGCGATGGTGCCGGAGAGGATGCCGAAGTCGCTGCTGGTGGTCGGCTCCGGCGCGATCGGCATCGAATTCGCGTCGTTCTTCCACACCATGGGCGCCGACGTGACCGTGGTCGAGGTGCTGCCGCAGATCCTTCCCGTCGAGGATGCCGAGATCGCGGGCCTGGCGCGCAAGCGCTTCGAAAAGCAGGGCATCAAGATTCTCACCAATACCAAGGTGACAAAACTCGAGAAGAAGAGCGACAGCGTGGTCGCCACCATCGACGACGGCAAGAAGCCGCAGACGGTCGAGTTCGAGCGGGTGATTTCGGCCGTCGGCGTGGTCGGCAATATCGAAAATCTCGGACTGGAGAAGCTCGGCGTCAAGACCGAGCGCGGCTGCGTCGTGATCGACGGCTACGGCAAGACCAACGTGCCCGGCATCTACGCCATCGGCGATGTCGCGGGGCCGCCGATGCTCGCGCACAAGGCCGAGCATGAGGGCGTGGTCTGCATCGAGGCCATCAAGGGCCTGCATCCGCATGCCATGGACAAGAACCTCATTCCCGGCTGCACCTATTGCAATCCGCAAGTAGCCTCGGTCGGCCTCACCGAGGCGAGAGCAAAAGAAGGCGGCCGCGAGATCCGCGTCGGCCGCTTTCCGTTCGTCGGCAACGGCAAGGCGATTGCGCTCGGCGAGGATCAGGGACTGGTCAAGGTGATCTTCGACAAGAAGACCGGCCAGTTGCTCGGCGCGCACATGATCGGCGCCGAGGTGACCGAACTGATCCAGGGTTACGTGGTTGCCATGAACCTGGAAACCACGGAAGAAGAGCTGATGCACACCGTGTTCCCGCACCCGACGCTGTCGGAGATGATGAAGGAAGCGGTGCTGGACGCCTATGGCCGCGTGCTGAACATATAAAAAGCGAGACTGCAATCCGTGAAAGACAACGACAATCTGACGATCGAACGTCCGACGTTCGTGACCCATCTCGAATGCGCGATGGAAGGCGATCATTATCCGGCCGACCAGATCCATAACCTCTCGAAGGCGAACAAGCCGCTGCTGGTGCGCTACGACCTCGCCGGCGTGAAGAAGGCGCTGACCAAGGACGCGCTGGCGCAGCGGCCGGCCGATCTCTGGCGCTATCGCGAGATGCTGCCGGTGCGCAAGGTCACCGACATCGTCAGCCTCGGCGAAGTGACGACGCCGCTGATCCGGCTGCCGAAGCTGTCGAAAAAAATCGGCGGCGGCGAGATCATCGTCAAGGACGAGGGCCGGTTGCCGACCGGCTCGTTCAAGGCGCGTGGCCTGGTCATGGCGGTGTCGATGGGCAAGGCGCTCGGCATCAGGCACATGGCGATGCCGACCAACGGCAATGCCGGCGCGGCGCTCGCGGCCTACGCGACCAGTTGCGGCATCAAGACCACGATCTTCTGTCCCGCCGATACGCCCGAGGTGAATGTCAGCGAGATCGAGCTGCAGGGCGCGACCGTCTATCGCGTCAACGGCCTGATCGACGATTGCGGCAAGATCGTCGGCGAGGGCAAGGCCAAGGCCGGCTGGTTCGATACCTCGACGCTGAAGGAGCCCTATCGGATCGAGGGCAAGAAGACGATGGGGCTGGAGCTAGCCGAACAGCTCGGCTGGGACGTGCCGGATGTGATCTTCTATCCGACCGGCGGCGGCACCGGCCTGATCGGCATGTGGAAGGCGTTCGCCGAACTCGAGGCCATCGGCTTCATCGGCAGCAAGCGGCCGCGGATGGTGGCGGTGCAGGCGGCCGGCTGCGCGCCGATGGTGCGCGCCTTCGAGAACGGCACCGAGCATGCGCCGCGCTGGGAGGATGCCCACACCATCGCTTCCGGCATCCGGGTGCCGCAGGCGGTCGGGGATTTTCTGATCCTGCGCGCGGTGCGGGAGAGCAAGGGTTTTGCGATCGCGGTGACGGATGAGAAAATTTCTGCTGCGCTGAACGAAGTGGCGCGTGAAGAAGGCCTGTTGCTGTGTCCGGAGGGCGCGGCAACCTATGCCGCCTACAAGCAAAGCCTGGCCGACGGCCGCGTGACGAAAAGTGATCGCGTGATGCTGTTCAATTGCGCGACCGGGCTTAAATACCCGCTGCCGCCGGTCACGCGCACGCTCGATCGCCACGCGCCGATCGACTACGCGAAGCTGTAGTCTATCGATGCAGTGGCGGTGTTTGGGGAGGGTGTGATGCGAAGAGCAGGTTCTGGCCGCATTGATGGCGCTGCTGACATTTGGCGGCAACGCGCTTGCGGACAATTTCCCGTCGCATCCCATCACCATCGTGGTGCCGTTTGCCGCCGGCGGTCCGTCCGATGCGATGGCGCGGATTCTGGCCGAGCGCATGAAGACAACGCTTGGCGAAGCACGTGCTGATCGAGAATGTGACGGGGCGGGCGGCTCGATCGGGGTCGGGCGCGCGGTGCGCGCGGCGCCCGACGGCTACACCGTCAGCTTCGGTCATCTCGGCACCCATGTCGCCAACGGCGCGATCTACAAGCTCGGCTACGACCTCGTGGCCGATCTCGAGCCGGTCGTGTTGCTGCCGAGCAATCCCATGATCATCGTCAGCAAGAATGCGGTTCCGGCCAAGATCGCTGAAGGAATTGATTGCCTGGCTCAAGGCGCGGCCCGCCCCGGCCACCGCCGGCACCGCCGGCGCCGGTTCGGGAAGTCACATCGCCGGGCTCTATTTCGAGAACGTCACCGGCATCAAGCTGCAATACGTGCCGTATCGCGGCACGGCACCGGCGATGAATGATCTCGTCGCCGGCCAGATCGATCTCATCATCGATCAGATCTCCAATTCCATCGGTCAGGTGCGCGCCGGCAACCATCCGCGCCTATGCCGTCACCGACGACAAGCGCGTCGAGCAGGCGTCGGACATTCCGACCACCGACGAAGCCGGCCTGCCCGGATTTCACATGACGCTGTGGTCCGGCCTGTGGGTGCCCAAGGGCACGCCGAAAGACGTCGTCGCCAAGCTCAACGCCGCGGCGGTGGATGCGTTGAACGATCCGGCTGTGCGCAAGCAGTTCGAGAATCTGGGCTGCAGATGCCGCCAGCGGATCAGCTCACGCCGGAGGCGCTCGGCGCCTGGCAGAAGGCCGAGATCGCGAAATGGTGGCCGATGATCAAGGCCGCCAACGTCAAGGTCGAGTAGATACCGCATTTGTACCAATCTGGATGGAAATCCGTAATGGTTGCCATCGCGCCACGATTGTTGCTTGCCCGCAACACTCGGTGAACATTTGAACCGTCATCTCGGCCAGCTCTTGCGCGCGCCGCTTTTTAGCCACACCCCTCGATGAAATAATGTCCTTCGTAGGCTAATGGCCACGGCGCTCGCGAAGGCGAAGGGAAATCCCTGATTTTCCGGGTCTGACAAGAGTTGGCTGGGGAAACAGGTTCGCGATGGACGCCAAGACCAGCATCAAGAAGAGACTGCCGAGCCGTCACGTGACGGAGGGCCCGGAGCGGGCGCCCCATCGCTCGTATCTCTACGCCATGGGCCTGACCACCGACCAGATCCATCAGCCCTTCGTCGGCGTGGCGTCGTGCTGGAACGAGGCCGCGCCCTGCAACATTTCGCTGATGCGCCAGGCCCAGGCGGTCAAGAAGGGCGTCGCCTCCGCCGGCGGCACCCCGCGCGAATTCTGCACCATCACCGTGACCGACGGCATCGCCATGGGCCATGACGGCATGCGCTCGTCGCTGCCGTCGCGCGAATGCATCGCCAATTCCGTCGAATTGACCATGCGCGGCCATGCCTATGATGCGCTGGTCGGCCTCGCCGGCTGCGACAAGTCGCTGCCGGGCATGATGATGGCGATGGTCCGGCTCAACGTGCCCTCGATCTTCATCTATGGCGGCTCGATCCTTCCCGGCAATTTCCGCGGCCAGCAGGTCACGGTGCAGGACATGTTCGAGGCGGTCGGCAAGCATTCGGTCGGCGAGATGTCGGATGCCGATCTCGACGAAATCGAGCGGGTGGCTTGCCCGTCAGCCGGCGCGTGCGGTGCACAATTCACCGCCAACACCATGGCGACGGTATCCGAGGCGATCGGACTTGCGTTGCCGTATTCGGCCGGGGCGCCGGCGCCTTACGAAATCCGCGACGCCTTCTGCATGACCGCCGGCGAGAAGGTCATGGAACTGATCGCCCAGAACATCCGGCCGCGCGACATCGTCACCCGCCGGGCGCTGGAAAACGCCGCGGCGGTCGTCGCCGCCTCGGGCGGATCGACCAATGCTGCGCTGCACCTGCCGGCGATCGCCCACGAATGCGGCATCAAGTTCGATCTGTTCGACGTGGCCGAAATCTTCAAAAAGACACCGTATGTCGCGGATTTGAAGCCGGGCGGTCGTTATGTCGCCAAAGACATGTTCGAGGTTGGCGGCATACCGCTTCTGATGAAGACGTTGCTCGATAACGGCCATTTGCACGGCGACTGCCTGACGGTCACCGGCCGGACGATCGCCGAAAACCTCAAGAGCGTGAAATGGAATCCGCACCAGGATGTGGTGCGGTCCGCCGACAAGCCGATCACCGTCACCGGCGGTGTGGTCGGCCTGAAGGGGAATCTCGCGCCTGAGGGCGCGATCGTGAAGGTCGCGGGCATGTCGAACTTGAAATTTACCGGTCCTGCCCGCTGCTTCGATTGCGAAGAGGACGCCTTCGAGTCGGTCCAGAAGAAGACCTACAAAGAAGGCGAGGTCATCGTGATCCGCTACGAGGGGCCGCGCGGCGGTCCCGGCATGCGCGAAATGCTCTCGACCACGGCGGCGCTGACCGGGCAGGGCATGGGCGGCAAGATCGCCCTCATCACCGACGGCCGGTTCTCCGGCGCGACCCGCGGGTTCTGCATCGGCCATGTCGGGCCGGAAGCGGCCGTGGGTGGGCCGATCGCGCTGTTGCGGGACGGCGATATCATCGAAATCGACGCTGACGTCGGGACACTTAACGTAAAGTTGACCGACGCGGAGCTCGCCGAACGCAAAACCAAATGGAAGCCTCGCGAGACTAACCATACGTCAGGTGCGCTGTGGAAATATGCCCAGCAGGTTGGGCCGGCGGTGGATGGCGCCGTAACCCATCCGGGCGGGGCGCACGAGAAACAGTGCTATGCGGATATCTGAGCGTATCATTTTTGCGTTGATTTTGGGGGCCACGCCGGTGGCGGCGCCGGCGTTTGCGTTCGACGGCGCGCCGGCTGCCTCAGGATACCGCAATTCCCGTCGTTTCAGCCCAGCCCGGCGCGGCCGCCGACTGCCTTGAAGAAGGCGATCCCGCCGTCCACGCCGGACACCTCGCTGACCTCGCTGCAATACGCCGCGGAGGGCGGCCATCCCGTCGCGCAATGGAAACTGGGCCGGATGTATGCCGATGGCGATGGCGTCACCCAGGACGATCTTCGCGCCTTCGAATATTTCAGCCGCATTGCCAATGCGCATGCCGAAGACAGCCCGTCGGCGCCGCAGGCGGCGATCGTCGCCAACGCCTTCGTGGCGCTCGGGCGGTACTATCTCAACGGCATTCCCAATTCGAAGATCAAGTCCGATCCGGAGCGGGCGAGGGAGATGTTCTCCTACGCCGCGTCGTATTTCGGCAATGCCGACGCGCAATACGATCTGGCCCGGCTCTATCTCAAGGGCGTCGGCACGTCGCGGGACGATTTCCGCTATGGCGCGCGCTGGCTCGGTCTTGCCGCCCAGAAGGGCCAGCATCAGGCGCAGGCCTTGCTCGGCCAGATGCTGTTCAACGGCGACCAGCTGCCGCGGCAGGCCGCCCGCGGCCTGATGTGGCTGACGCTGGCGCGCGACAGCGCCGCGCCGGACGAGATCTGGATCAAGGAAAGCTACAACAAGGCCATCGCCAAGGCGTCCGACGACGACCGCGCGATGGCGCTGCAGATGCTCGAGCACTGGGTGCAGGGCCGCAAGGACTGATCTTGGCCGTAGCCGCCGAGCGCGCCGTGCCTTACGCCGTCTCGAGATCGAGATCCGCCCACACCGGGACGTGGTCCGACGGCTTTTCCCAGGCCCGCACATAGCTGTCGATGCCGACATCGATCAGCCGGTCGCTGGCCTGCGGCGACAGCAGCAGATGGTCGATGCGCAATCCCTGGTTCTTCTGCCAGGCGCCGGCCTGATAGTCCCAGAATGTGTATTGGCCGGGCGCGTCGGTGACGGCGCGCAGCGCGTCGGTCAGCCCGAGGCCGAGCAGGGACTGGAAGCTTTCGCGGGTGGCGGGGCGGAACAGGGCGTCGTTGACCCAGGCGGCGGGATTGTGGACGTCCTCGGCTGCCGGAATGACGTTGAAATCGCCGGCAAGAACCAGCGGTTCTTCGGCCTTAAGTCGCTGCCTTGAATACTCAAGAAGCCGCGACATCCATTTGAGTTTGTAGGGATATTTCTCCGTCTCCGGCGGATTGCCGTTGGGCAGATAGAGGCAGGCGACCCGCAGCACGCCGTGCTTCAGCGTGACCACGCCTTCGAGAAACCGGGCGTGGATGTCTTCGTCGTCGCCGGCCAGCCGCGGCCTGGTCTCGTCGAACGGCAGCTTCGACAGCAGCGCGACGCCGTTGAAGGTCTTCTGGCCGTGGGTGACGACGTTGTAGCCGAGCGCCTCGATCGCCTCCCGCGGGAACGCCTCGTCGACGCATTTGATTTCCTGCAGGCAGACGATGTCGGGCGAGCAATCCTTGAGCCAGGTCAGGAGGTGGTCGAGCCGCTGCCGATCGAATTGACGTTCCAGGTGTGCAATGCGCATGAAGAGTATGACGGATCCCCGGTCGACTTGTAACCACATATTTTCGTTCTGTGGCATACCATGCGCGGCGAGGCTGTGATAACCGTTTAGAAACAAGGCGCAAAAGTCGCCGTCAAGGGGCAGGAGATCGAGCCGTCCCGGTCCTTTGCGGACCGGCCGACGTGAAATACCATGAAAAAACGTAACTTGATGTTCTTCGCCGGCGCTGCTGGGCATTGCTGCGCTGGCCGCCTTTGTGACCCGCTCGTCTTGGATGGGCGGCGGCGCCAGCGCCCAGGGCCCGCAGCGCGCGCGCGTGATCTCGGTCGAACTGGCCAAGGCGGAGCGCAAGTCCGTGCCGGTCGATGTCGATTCGATCGGAACGGTGACGCCGATCTCCAGCGTGGCGCTGAAATCGCGGCGTCGAAACCACGATCGTCCGGTGCATTTCGAGGACGGCGCCAAGGTCAATGAAGGCGATCTGCTGTTCACGCTCGATGCGCGCCAGATCGACGCCCAGATCGAGCAGGCCGAGGGCATGCTCGCCAAGGATCAGGCGCAGCTCGAAGGCGCGCAGCGCGATTTCCGGCGCTTACACCGATCTGGTCGGCAAGGGCGCGACCACGCAGGTCAATGTCGATAACGCCAAGACCCAGGCCGACATTCTGATCGGCACCATCAAGGCCGATCAGGCCGCGCTCGACAATCTGAAGGTCCAGAAAAGCTACACCATTATCCGCGCGCCGTTTTCGGGGCGGATCAGCGCGGCCAATGTGAAGGTCGGCAATTTCGTGCGCCCGGCCGATACCGCGCCGCTCGCCGTCATCAACCAGATGGCGCCGGTCTACGTGACCTTCGCCGTTCCGCAGCGCGTGCTGGTCGATCTGCGCGACGCCATGGCGAACGGGAGACTCCAGGGTCATCGCGACCATCCCCGGCCATCAGCGTTCCGAGGACGGCAAGGTCGCGATGGTCGAAAACACCGTGGATGCGACCACCGGCATGGTCACCGTGCGCGGCATCATGAACAACGAGAACGAGACGCTGTGGCCGGGAACTCTGGTGACGACCAAGCTGGTCATCCGCACCGAGGATGCCGTGACGGTGCCGACGGTCGCCGTGCAGCGCAGCCAGAACGGCAATTTCGTCTTCGTCGTCAAGGACGGCAAGGCGCACGTCCAGCCGGTGAAGGTCGACCGCACCTTCCAGGGACTTTCGGTGATCGCGAGCGGACTGACCGGCGGCGAGAACGTCATGATCGACGGGCAATTGCTGCTGTCGGACGGAACGCCGGTCGAGCCGCGCGCGCCCAAGGCAGGGGCCTGAGCGATGACGCTTTCCGAGCTTTGTATCCGTCGTCCGGTCATGACGACGCTGATGACGGCGTCGATCATCGCGTTCGGCGTGTTCGGCTTCCGCCTGCTGCCGGTTTCGGCGCTGCCGAAGGTCGATTTCCCGACCATCGCCGTGACCGCGACCTTGCCGGGCGCCAGCGCCGACACCATGGCGTCGTCCGTCGCCGGTCATCGAACGCCAGCTCTCGACGATCGCCGGCATCTCGTCGATGTCGTCGACCTCCTCGCAGGGCACCACCGCGATCATCATCCAGTTCGATCTCAACCGCAACATCGACGCCGCCGCGCTCGACGTGCAGACCGCGCTGACCATCGCGCAGCGCCGGTTGCCGATCGAGATGACGATCCCGCCGAGTTTCCGCAAGGTGAATCCGTCGGATTTCGCGGTGCTGTTCATCTCGCTGGGCTCGGAGACGCTGCCGCTGTCGGCGGTCAACGAATATGGCGACATCACCATCGGGCAGGCGCTGTCGCAGATTCAGGGCGTCGCCCAGGTCGTGATCTTCGGCAGCCAGAAATTCGCGATCCGGGTGCAGGCCGATCCGGAAGCCGCGGCGGCGCGCGGACTGTCGCTCGAAGACATCCGCACCGCGGTCTCGCGCGCCAATTCGTCGACGCCGGTCGGCACGCTGAACGGACCGAAGCAGGACGTCGCGCTGCAGGCCTCCGGCCAGATGGACAAGGCGACCGACTACCGCCACGTGATCGTCGCCTGGCGCAACGGTTCGCCGGTCAAGCTCGACGAGGTCGCGCACATCTATGACAGCGTCGAGAACGACAAGATCGCGACCTGGTTCAACGGCACGCGCTCGATCGTGCTTGGCGATCTAGAAGCAGCCCGACGCCAACACGGTGGCGGTGGTCGACGCCGTGCTGGCGAAGCTGCCGATGCTGCGCGCGCAGATTCCGCCGTCGGTGAAGATCCAGGTCGCGATGGACCGCTCGGTGTCGATCCGCCAGTCGGTCAGCGACGTCGAGGAGACCCTGCTGATCGCGATCGGTCTCGTCATTCTGGTGATCTTCCTGTTCCTGCGCTCGGCGTCCGCGACCTTCATTCCGGCGCTGGCGGTGCCGATTTCGCTGTTCGGCACCTGCGCCGTCATGTACGTGCTCGACTTCTCCATCAACAACATGACGCTGCTGGCGCTGACGCTGTCGGTCGGCTTCGTGGTCGACGACGCCATCGTCATGCTGGAAAACATCGTCCGCCATATCGAGCACGGCATGCGGCCGTACGAGGCGGCGCTGAAGGGCGCACGCGAGATCGGCTTTACGATCATTTCGATCACCTTCTCGCTGATCGCCGTGTTCATTCCGGTGCTGCTGATGGGCGGCATCGTCGGGCGCGTGTTCCGCGAATTCGCGGTCACGATCGCGGTTGCGATCGTGGTCTCCGGCTTCGTTTCGCTGACGCTGACGCCGATGCTGTGCGCGCGCGTGCTGAAGGCGCATGACGAAACCAAGAAGCCGAATATCGTGCTTCGCGTCTTCGAGGCGATGTTCGATTCCTGGCTCCGCGCCTACGAATGGACGCTCGACTGGGTGCTGGCGCGCAAGGCGATGATGCTGGTGGTGACGCTGGCGACGCTCGGCGGCACCGTCGCGCTCTACATCATCGTGCCGAAGGGCTTCTTCCCGCAGGAGGATACCGGCTTTCTGATCGGCGTGACCGAAGCTGCGACCGACACCTCGTTCGAGGCGATGACGGAGCGGCAGAAGGAGCTGGCCGATATTTTGAGCCGCGATCCGGCGGTCGAGTACATCAACTCCACCGTCGGCGCCGGCGGTCCCAACGCGACCGCCAACTACGGCCGGCTGTTCATCGCGCTGAAACCGAGGAAGGAGCGGGAGTCGGCGACGTGGTGATGGCGCGGCTGCGCCAGAAGGCCACGCCAGGTTCCGGGCATGCAGGCGTTCTTCCAGAGCATCCAGAACCTCAACATCGGCGGCCGGCCGTCGAAGAGCCAGTACCAATACACGCTGCAGAGCGGCGATACCGAAGCGCTGTACCGGCTGGCGCCGGAGATGCGCAACAAGATCGCGAAGATGCCGGGCTTGCTCGACGTCACCACCGATCTCTACATCAAGAACCCGCAGATGACGGTCGACATCGACCGCGAGAAGGCCGCGGTCTACGGCGTCACCGTCGATCAGGTGCGCAACCAGCTCTACAACGCCTATGGCGCGCGCCAGGTCGGCACCATCTACATGCCGTCGAACGATTACCAGATCATCCTGGAAGCGCAGCCGCAGTTCCGGGTCGATCCGTCCGACCTGTCCAAGCTCTACGTGAAGACGCCAACAACCAGACCATTCCGCTGGATGCGGTGGCCAGACTGGTTCCGTCGGTCGGTCCGCTGCAGATCAACCACCAGGGCCAGCAGCCGGCGGTGACGATCTCGTTCAACCTCGCGCCGGGCTATTCGCTGGGCTACGCGGTCGACAAGATCACCGCGATCGAGCAGAGCTCGAACCTGCCGGCGACGATCGCCACCGGTTTCTCCGGCACCGCGCAGGTGTTCCAGGATTCGCTGCGCGGGCAGGGCGTGCTGATCCTGGCCGCGGTGTTCGCGGCCTTCGTGATCCTCGGCATTCTCTACGAGAGCTTCATCCACCCGATCACCATCATCTCCGGCCTGCCGTCGGCCGGCATCGGCGCGATCCTGACGCTGATGCTGTTCAAGATGGAGCTGTCGGTGATCGCGATGATCGGCATCGTGATGCTGGTCGGCATCGTCAAGAAGAACGCGATCATGATGGTGGACTTTGCGCTGGAGCGCCGCCGCGTCGGGCTTGAGCGCCGAGCACGCCATTCGCGAAGCCGCGTTGCTGCGGTTCCGGCCGATCATGATGACGACGTTCGCCGCGATCTTCGGCACGCTGCCGATCGCGATCGGCGCCGGCGCCGGCGCCGAACTGCGTCAGCCGCTCGGCATCGCCGTGGTCGGCGGTCTCTGCGTGTCGCAGCTGCTGACGCTGTTCATCACGCCGGTGATCTACATCTATCTCGACCGGATCGACCGCCGCCTGAAACGCCGCCTCGAACCGCAACTCGACGAGACCGAGAACGTCGAGCGGCCGCACGTGGTCGCGGCGGAGTGAGAGCCGAACGTTCGTCAGATCGAAAAACTGGTGCCGCAGCCGCAGGACGCGGTGGCGTTTGGATTGACCACGCGGAACGAGGCGCCGATCAGGTCGTCGACGAAATCGACCTCCGATCCGGCCAGAAACGGCACCGAGGCGGGATCGACCAGCACCACGGCGCTGTCGCGGGCGATCACCAGGTCGTCTTCGGCCTTGCGCGTGCTCGATGTCGAACTTGTACTGAAAGCCGGAGCAGCCGCCGCCCTCGACGCTGATGCGCAGCATCGCACCGTCACCTTCGGTCTTGAGGATTTCCCCGATGCGGCGGGCCGCCCGCTCGCTGATGGTGACGGCTGGTGTGTCATGACTTAGCTCCGTAATACCCTGCATGCGGTATTCAAGTCGTTTGAATTGCCCGCCAAGGCATAGTTAAGTGCGCCAGGCGGCCGGAATCAAACCTTTAGGGGATTAATACAGCCGTGTCGGTCGGAATGGCTGCTCCTCGTTCGGTCTATGCCTGCGACCCCGAGCGCAGCCGCGGCACGGCTGTTCGCCGAGCCGCCGAGCAAGACCCGCAGCCCGTTCCGGCGCGATTGCGACCGGGTCATTCATTCCACCGCCTTTCGCCGCCTGAAGTACAAGACCCAGGTATTCGTGTTCCACGAAGGCGATCATTACCGCACCCGGCTGACCCATACGCTCGAAGTCGCGCAGATCGCCCGCGCGCTGGCCCGCCAGCTCGGCCTCGACGAGGATCTCACGGAAACGCTGGCGCTGGCGCATGACCTCGGCCATCCGCCGTTCGGCCATGCCGGCGAGCGCGCGCTGGATAGCTGCCTGCAAGCCCATGGCGGGTTCGATCACAACGCGCAGACCTTGCGCGTCGTGACCTCGCTGGAGCATCGCTATCCCGAATTCGACGGGCTCAACCTGACCTGGGAATCGCTGGAGGGCATCGTCAAGCACAACGGCCCGCTGACCGAACGGAATGGGGCCGCGGCCGGACGTTATCGCGACCACGGCATTCCCGCCGGCATTTCCGAATATGATCGGGACATACGATCTGGAACTATGGAGCTTTGCGTCGCTGGAGGCGCAGGTCGCCGCCATCGCCGACGATATCGCCTATGACGCCCACGACATCGACGATGGCCTGCGCGCCGGTCTGTTCAGCGGTCGACGATCTCAAGGTCATGCCGCTGACCGCGGAGATGATCGCTGAAATCGCCAGGCATTATCCCGACCTCGATGACGACCGGCGCGGCGCGGAACTGGTGCGCGAGCTGATTTCCTATCTGATCGGCGCGGTCGTCTCGGAGGCGCGCAGGCGTCTGGACGCCGCGCGGCCGCAATCGGTCGACGATGTCCGCAACCATGGCGAGGTGCTGATCGCGTTTCCCGCCGACGTCGCGCAGGCGGAGGCCGAGATCAAGTCGTTCCTGAAGCTGAGGATGTACCGGCATCCGCGGGTGATGCGGGTGATGGGCGAGGCCGAACAGATCCTGTTCGATCTGTTCGCGCGCTACCAGAAGACGCCGGGCGATCTGCCGGCCGAGTGGCTGCGGCCCGACGGCGCGGACAGCCGAAACCGAGTCGCGCACGGCGGATCGGCAACTTCATCGCCGGGATGACCGACCGCTTCGCGCTGACCGAGCATCAAAGGCTTTTTGACTCGACCCCGGATTTGCGTTAGGCGGCGGCCTCAAGCCGCAGGCGCGGCACATTCTCCGGTCACAGTCCGCCCATGGCCGACAAAGCTTCATCGCCGCATCTTTTCGCCGACGTGCTGGCGCGCGTGCATGCGGTTTGCGGCGCGCTCGCGGCCGAAGGCGGATGGCCCGCGGGCATCGATCTGTCGCGCGTCGTGGTCGAGCCGCCGCGCGATGCCGCGCATGGCGATATGGCGACCAATGCCGCGATGGTGCTGGCCAAGGAGGCCAGGGCCAAACCGCGCGATCTCGCCGAAGCGATCGCGGCGAAACTGCGCGCCGACGACTTGATCGCCTCCGTCGATGTCGCCGGTCCCGGCTTCATCAATCTCACCTTGAAGCCGTCGGCCTGGTCGGACGCGCTGCGTACCGTGCTGCGCGAGGGCGACGCCTACGGGCGAAGCACGATCGGCGCGGCCGAGAAGGTCAATGTCGAATACGTCTCCGCCAATCCGACCGGACCGATGCATGTCGGGCATTGCCGCGGCGCGGTGTTCGGCGATGCGCTGGCAAGCCTGCTGACGTTCGCCGGCTATGACGTCACCCGCGAATATTACATCAACGACGCCGGCGCGCAGGTCGACGTGCTCGCGCGCTCGGCTTTTCTGCGCTACCGCGAGGCGCTCGGCGAGGACATCGGCGAGATTCCGGAAGGGCTTTATCCCGGCGACTATCTGAAGCCGGTCGGGCAGGCGCTGGCCGCCGAATACGGCGACAAGCTGCTGACGATGCCGGAAGGCGGATGGCTGCCGATCGTGCGCGGCAAGGCCATCGCGATGATGATGGACGAGATCAAGGGCGATCTCGCCGCGCTCAACATCAGGCACGACGTGTTCTTCTCGGAGCGGTCGCTGATCGAAACCGGAAACAACCGGGTCACCGAGACCATCGACTTTCTGCGCTCCAAGGGCGACGTTTACGAAGGCCGTCTGCCGCCGCCAAAGGGCGGCGACCGGTCGAGGATTATGAGGATCGCGAGCAGACGCTGTTTCGCGCCACCGCCTATGGCGACGACGTCGATCGTCCGCTGATGAAGTCGGACGGCCGCTACACCTATTTCGCCTCCGATATCGCCTATCACAAGAACAAGTTCGATCGCGGCTTTCGCAACCTGGTCGACGTCTGGGGCGCCGACCACGGCGGCTACATCAAGCGCGTGCAGGCGGCGCGTCAAGGCCGTCACCGCGGGCAAGGCCGCGCTCGATGTGAAGATCGTGCAGCTGGTGCGCCTGCTGCGCAACGGCGAGCCGGTGAAGATGTCGAAACGCTCCGGCGATTTCGTCACGCTTGCGCGAAGTGGTCGACGAGGTCGGCTCCGATGCGGTCCGCTTCATGATGCTGTTCCGCAAGAACGACGCGGTGCTGGATTTCGACCTCGCCAAGGTGATCGAGCAGTCCAAGGACAACCCGGTGTTCTACGTCCAGTACGGCCACGCCCGCGGCCACTCGGTGTTCCGCAACGCGCGGGAGGTGGTCCCTGACCTGCCGGAGGAGACCGGCGCGCGGGCGGCGTTCCTGGCGGAGGCGGCGGTGGAGCGGCTGACCGACCCGGCGGAACTGGATCTGCTGCGGCGGCTGGCGCTCTATCCCCGGATGATCGAGGCGGCGGCGGCGGCACATGAGCCACACCGAATCGCTTTTTACCTCTATGATCTTGCCAGCGAATTTCACGCGCTTATGGACGAAGGGGCGCGATTTGCCCTATTTACGCTTCATTATCAATAATGATGCAGAGATCACGAAGGCGCGGCTGGCCATGGTTCAGGGCGTCGTCTCGGTTCTGGCATCGGGCTTAGCCGTTCTCGGCGTTCACGCTCCGGACGAGATGCGGTAGATTAGGGGCGAAGGCCGCTCACATGGGGACGTGTGGGGGCATCTGGCAGGGGCCGGTTCGTTTGTAGGAGCGGGTTGGCGGCTTTCCCGAAGGGGACGCATCATCACGATGGCTGATCGATATCAGGACAGACCTTTTCCCGCGGACGACGACTATGATCGCGGCGATGATCCGCATGCCTCGGCGAGAGCCGAGAGCGATCCGCTGGCCGAACTCGCGCGGCTGATCGGTCAGACCGATCCGTTCGGCGCCACGGGCCGCGCCAATCAACCGGTGCCGCCGCGCAGCAGCGCCGCGCGAGCAATATCAGCCGCCCGCCGAGCCGGATGACGGATCCTCCCGCCGGCCCGCCGCCATGGATGCAGCGCGCCGCCCGGCATGAAGCGCCGCAGCAGGATTTCCCGGCCGGAATACCCGAGCGCGGTGCATCCGCTGCAGCGCTATGCGGCGCCGCGTGCCGCGCCCGAGCCGGACTTATCGACCAGGCGCCGCCATTCGCCGACGACGATCGACGAGCCCGATCCGTCGCGCTATGACGATGCGCTGTACGGCCAGCTCGATGCCGGCGCGCAGGATCTCAGCACGATCCGGCCTATGCCGGATGATCCCTACGCTATCAGGACGATTATGACGACGGCGCCGAGGATCAGGTCCAGAAACGCCGCGGCGGCATGATCACGGTTGTCGTCGGTGCTTGCGCTGGCGGTGGTGGGGACGGGCGCAGCGTTTGCCTATCGCACCTATGTCGGATCGCCCGCGCAGCGGCGAGCCGCCGATCATCAGGGCGGACACAGCTCCGACCAAGATCGTGCCGGCGCCCTCCGACGGGACTGCCAAGCTGCCGGACCGCATGGTGACGGGCGATGGCACCGAGAAGATCGTTCCGCGCGAAGAAGCGCCGGTCGACGTCAACGCCAAGTCCGGTCCGCGCGTGGTGTTTCCGCCGCTGAACCAGAATGGCAATCCGCCGTCGGCGGCCAGCGTGGTTCCCGCCGGTCCGCCGCCGGCAGGCGCCGGCGAATGGCACGCTGCCGAACACTGAGCCGCGAAAGATCAAGACGCTTGCCGTCCAGGGCGACCAGCCTGATGGCGCCGCGGTGCCGGTCACGCTCGGCGCTCGCCCCCGTCAGCGAAACCGGCGCCGGCCGCCCGAACGACGGCTGCGCCGGCCGCACCGGCGCGCCGCGCGAAGCCCGCCATCTGCGGCCAACGCCAGCGCCAATGCGCCGCTGTCGCTGTCGCCGCAGGCGCCAACCGGCGCCCGCCGCGGAGCCACGAACCCGGGTCGCCGCCACCAACCCCGCGCAAACCGCGCCTGCAGCCGCCCCCAGCGTCGCGGCAAGCAGCGGCGGATATCTGGTCCAGGTCTCCTCGCAGCGGAACGAGGCCGACGCCCAGGCCTCCTATCCGGGCGCTGCAGGGCAAGTTCCCGGCGGTGCTGGGATCGCATTCGCCGGTGATCAAGCGGGCCGATCTCGGCGACAAGGGCGTCTACTACCGCGCCATGGTCGGCCCGTTCGGCACGTCCGAGGAGGCGTCGCAGTTCTGCGGCAGCCTGAAGACTGCCGGCGGGCAGTGCGTCGTCCAAAGGAATTAACGGCCGTTTCCTTGACCCCCGGGCCGCCAGCGGGCTAATCGGCCCGCATGAACACGCGGGCATTCATCACAGGCGTATCCGGACCGGAGCTGAGCGCCGCCGAGCGTGAATTCATCCGCTCGCGAGCGGCCGTGGGGCTTTATCCTGTTCAAGCGCAATATCGAGACACCGGCACAAGTAATTCAGCTTGTTGATGAATTGCGCGAATGAGTTGGCGCAGCCGGATGCGCCGGTCCTGATCGACCAGGAAGGCGGCCGGGTGCAGCGCCTCGGTCCGCCGCACTGGCCGGTCTATCCGCCGGGCGCTGTCTTCGGCGCGCTCTACGACATCGATCCCGCGCTCGGCCTGACGGCGGCGCGGCTGAGCGCGCGGCTGATCGCGGCCGACCTCGATCGACCTCGGCATTACCGTGGATTGCCTGCCGCTGGCGGACGTGCCGGTGGCCGGCGCCGATGCCGTGATCGGCAACCGGGCCTATGGAACCGAGCCCGGCAAGGTCGCGGCGATCGCCCGCGCCGTGACGGAGGGACTGGAGCAGGGCGGCGTTTTGCCGGTGCTCAAGCACATTCCCGGCCATGGCCGGGCGACCGCGGATACCCATTTCAGGCTCCCGACGGTCGATACGCCGCAGAACGGAGCTGGAACGGACCGATTTCGCCGCCTTTCGACCGCTGGCGGACCTGCCGATGGCGATGACCGCACATGTTGTGTTTAGCGCGCTGGACCCCGCCCATCCGGCGACGACTTCTGCGACAATCATCGAACAGGTGATTCGCGGCGTGATCGGGTTCCAGGGTTTGTTGATGAGTGATGACGTGTCCATGAACGCGCTGGCGGGATCGATCGCCGAGCGGACCCGAGCCATCTTCGCCGCCGGCTGCGACATGGTTCTGCATTGCAACGGCAAGCTCGACGAAATGCGCGAGGTCGCGCGCGAGACGCCGGAATTGTCGGGCAAGGCGCTGGAGCGCGCCAGGCGGGCGCTGGCGTCGCGCAAGGCGCCGCAAGCCGTTCGACCGGCTGGCGGCGCGGGCTGAACTGGATGCGTTGATGGATCGGGCAGGAACGGCAGGCGCATGACCGCGGAAATTTTATCATTCGAAACCGGACGGCCCGCCGAGATCGCGGACGACGAGCCGTCGCTGGTCGTCGACGTCGAGGGCTATGAGGGCCCGCTCGATCTGCTGCTGACGCTGGCGCGACAGCAGAAGGTCGATCTCGCCAAGATTTCGATCCTGGCGCTGGCCGACCAGTATCTGGTGTTCATCGAGGCGGCGCGGAAGATCCGCCTCGAACTCGCCGCCGACTATCTGGTGATGGCGGCCTGGCTGGCGTTTCTGAAATCGCGGCTGCTGCTGCCCGAACCCGCGACGCGCGGACGGACCGAGCGCCGAGGAAATGGCGACCGCGCTCGCCAACCGGCTGCGCCGGCTCGAGGCGATTCGCGAAGCGTCGAACCGGCTGATGAACCGTCCGCAATTGCAGCGCGATATCTTTCCGCGCGGCAATCCGGAAACCATCGCCGAAATCCGGCATCCCAAATTCACCGCGACCCTGTTCGACCTGCTCACCGCCTATGCCGCGCAGCGCCAGCAGCGCGTGCTGGCGACGGTGCATCTGGCCAAGCGCACGGTGTGGTCGCTGACCGAGGCGCGCGCCTCGCTGGAGCGGCTGGTCGGCATGGCCGAGGACTGGAGCTGCCTCGACGAATACCTGCTCAACTACGTCGTCGATCCCTCGCAGAAGGCGACGGTTTTTGCGTCGAGCTTTGCCGCGGCGCTGGAACTGGTCCGGGAAGGCGAGATGGAATTGCACCAGAAAGAGGCGTTCGCGCCGCTGTATTTTCGAAAGCGTCCGCCGCAGCCGTCCGACGCGATGACCGCGCCGGATCTGCCGGTCGAGTAAGTGGAAGAAGGAGACCGAGCCATGGCAAGCCTGGCGGAAAAACGCAAAGCCGATGCCGAGGATCATTCCGTCGATCCGCAGGCGCGGCCCGAGGAATTGCGGCTGCTGGAAGCGCTGCTGTTCGCCTCCGCCGAGCCGCTCGATCAGGCGACGCTGGCCAAGCGGATGCCCGACGGCGTCGACATCAAGGTCGCGCTGGCGCAATTGCAGGCGGATTACGCCTCGCGCGGCGTCAATCTGGTTCGCGTCGCCAATAAATGGACCTTCCGCACCGCCGGCGATCTGTCCTGGCTGATGACGCGCGAGAGCACCGAGACGCGGCGGCTGTCGCGCGCGGCGATCGAGATGCTGGCGATCATCGCCTATCACCAGCCGGTGACGCGCGCCGAGATCGAGGAAATCCGCGGCGTGATCACCTCCAAGGGAACGCTCGATGTGCTGCTGGAGACCGGCTGGATTCGCCCGCGCGGCCGCCGCAAGACGCCGGGCCGTCCGCTGACCTTCGGAACCACGGAAGCCTTCCTGTCGCAGTTCAGCCTGGAGGCGCTCGGCGATCTGCCGGGCCTCGAGGAACTGAAAGGGACGGGCCTGCTGGATTCGCGGCTGCCTTCCGGCTTCAGCGTTCCGACGCCGTCGGACGATCCCGGCCTTGCGCGATGACGAGGATCCGCTGGAGATCGGCGATCTGGAACTGGCGCTGGCGCCGGCCGCGGAGCCGGAAACAGGGCGGCGGAAGCTGAGTCCCAAGCGTCGGCCGCGACCAGCCCGCCGACGCCGGTTAACGGTAGCGGCAATGCGTCGCGCTGACACCGATTTGCCGCGGCTTAAGTCCTTGTTTTTGACACCTCCCGAGCCTACTTTCCGGAAAGATTAGGCTGGGTCGCCGGCCGCTGCGTGTTTGGAGGGTTGCAGGATGGGTTCGCTTAGCATTTGGCACTGGATCGTCGTGATCGCAGTCGTCCTGCTGTTGTTCGGTCGCGGCAAGATTTCCGACCTGATGGGCGACGTCGCGCAGGGCATCAAGGCCTTCAAGAAGGGCATGCAGGACGATGACAAGACTGCGGAAAAGCCCGAGCCCGTGAAGACGATCGATCACAACGCGACGCCGCCCACGGCGGCGCGGTCGGATGTCGGCAGCAAGGCTGTCTGAACATCGCGCTTGCGGCACATTGCGGCAAGACCGGTTGAGGAAGACGCGGGCGGCCCAAATCTTGTTTGGCAAGCATTGGGGTGAAATCGCCTCGCGTGAGCGGAATTTTTCATGTTCGACATCGGGTGGAGTGAACTGGTCGTCATCGCGGTTGTCGCGCTGATCGCCATCGGCCCGAAAGAGCTGCCGGGCGTGCTGCGCATGGTCGGGCAATGGATGGGCAAGGCGCGCAAGATGGCCGCCGAATTCCAGGGCCAGTTCCAGGAAGCGATGCGCGAGGCCGAAATGGCCGACCTCAAGAAGAGCTTTGACGAGGTCAAGGAAGCCGCCACCGGTTTCACCAGCGGCAATCTCATGACCTCGCTGGAGAAGGACGTCAGCAACGCCCTGCGACATCGACGACATCGACAAGCCGGCGGCCGCCGCGACCGATACGCCCGCGATCGATCGCGCCGGTGACGCCGACCACGCCGGAAACCGCCGATCCCGGAAACCTTCGCCGAGGCCGAGGCGCACGCGCTTGCCGCGCGAGCCGCTGGCGATCGCGCAGGAGGTTCAGGCGCAAGCCGGCGCCGCAGGACACCGCGCCCGCCGCGCCTGACGTTCTCAAGGACGCCAAAGCGTCATGAGCGCCGAGGATATCGAGGCCAGCAAAGCGCCGCTGATGGATCATCTGATCGAGCTGCGCTCGCGGCTGATCAAGGCGCTGCTCGGCTTCGGCATCGCCTTCATCTTCTGCTTCTTCTTCGCCAAGCAGATCTACAACGTGCTGGTGTGGCCGTTCGTCTGGGTCGCCGGCCCCGAGAACTCGAAGTTCATCTACACCGCGCTGCTGGAATATTTCATCACCCAGTTGAAGCTGGCGATGTTCGGCGCCGGCTTCATCTCGTTTCCGATCGTTGCCACGCAGATCTACAAGTTCGTGGCGCCCGGTCTCTACAAGCACGAGCGCGGCGCGTTCCTGCCCTATCTGATCGCGACGCCGGTCTTCTTCGTGCTGGGATCGATGCTGGTCTATTTCGTGGTGCTGCCGATGCTGGTGCGGTTCTCGCTCGGCATGCAGCAGACGGGCGGCGCCGAGACCGCGCAAATCCAGCTGCTGCCGAAGGTCGGCGAATATCTGTCGCTGATGATGTCGCTGATCTTCGCGTTCGGCGTCGCGTTCCAGCTGCCGGTCATCCTGACGCTGCTGGGGCGGATCGGCATCATCACCTCGAAGCAGCTGCGCGAGAAGCGCCGCTATTTCATCGTGGTCGCCTTCATCATCGCCGCCGTGCTGACGCCGCCCGACGTGCTCAGCCAGGCCTCGCTCGCGATCCCGCTGCTGGCGCTCTACGAGGGCTCGATCATCGCGGTGCGCATGGTGGAGAAGAAGGCGGCCACCGCAAAGGCCGCCGCCGCGCCTCCGCCATCCGCGGCCCCGCCGCCGCCGGATGCCAATCCGGCGGAGTAGGGGCGGACCGCCTGCGTTTCACCTATCATCGCGGCACACTGCCTATGAATTCGTCATGCCCGGGCTTGACCCGGGCATCCACGACTTGTTCTAAGGCAGCAAAGACGTGGATGGCCGGGATTCTGGGTGAAGACGCGCTTCGCGCTTTTGCCCGGCCATGACGGGAAATTCGCCATGCACGACATCAAATGGATCCGCGACAACCCCCAGGCCTTCGACGCCGCACTGAAGCGGCGCGGGCTGGCGCCGCTGTCGGCGTCGCTGCTGGCGATCGACGAGAAGCGCCGCGCGGCGATCCTGGCATCGGAGCAGGCGCAGGCGCGGCGCAATGCCGCATCGAAGGAAATCGGCGACGCCAAGAAGGCGAAGGACGACGCGCGCGCCGCGGCGCTGATGGCCGAGGTCGCCGAGCTCAAGACCACGATGCCGGAGCTCGAAGCTGGCGGCGAAGACGGCGGACGACGAACTCGCCAACGCGCTCGCCGCGATCCCGAACCTGCCGCTCGACGACGTGCCCGATGGCGCCGACGAGCACGGCAATGTGCGTGCGGCATCATTTCGGCGCGGTGCGCAACTACGCCTTCACGCCGAAGCCGCATGACGATCTCGGCGGCGCGCTCGGCTACATGGATTTCGAGGCCGCGGCGAAGCTGAGCGGCGCGCGCTTTGTCGTGCTGAAGAAGGGTCTGGCGCGGCTGGAGCGCGCGATCGGGCAGTTCATGCTCGATCTGCACACCAACGAGCACGGCTATACCGAGATCAATCCGCCGCTGCTGGTGCGCAACGACGTGATGTTCGGCACCGGGCAGTTGCCGAAGTTCGAGGACGATCAGTTCTGGGCCATCAAGGGTGAACTGCTGGCCGCCGTCGATCATGAGCTGTTGATGGTACTGACGCGCATGGCGTATGCGGGACTCCTTGACAGACTAAGGAGCGAACGCCTCGGGCTCATCCCCACCGCCGAAGTCTCGCTGACCAATCTCGTCCGCGAATCCATCCTCGACGAAAAGGAACTGCCGATGCGGCTTGACCGCGCTGACGCCGTGCTTCCGCGCCGAAGCGGGCGCGGCGGGCCGCGACACCCGCGGCATGATCCGCCAGCATCAATTCACAAAGGTCGAACTGGTCTCGATCACGACGCCGGAGACCAGCACGGACGAGCACGAGCGCATGCTGTCCTGCGCCGAGGAAGTGCTGCGGCAGCTCGATCTGCATTACCGCGTGATGACGCTGTGCGCCGGCGACATGGGCTTTTCCGCGCAGAAGACCTACGACATCGAGGTCTGGATGCCGGGGCAGGGCGAGGGCGGCGCCTACCGCGAAATCTCGAGCTGCTCGGTGTGCGGCGATTTCCAGGCGCGGCGCATGGACGCGCGCTATCGCGCGGGCCCGACGGCAAGCCGCGCTTCGTGCACACGCTGAACGGCTCCGGCACCGCGGTCGGCCGCGCGCTGATCGCGGTCATGGAAACCTATCAGCAGGAAGACGGCTCGATCGCCGTGCCCGACGTGCTGCAGCCCTATATGGGCGGGCTGAAGGTGATCGAGCGGGACAAATAGCGCCGAATTCATTCGCCAGAGCCCGCCTTCGATGTTGCGAAGGCGGCGCGCCCCGGTATCCTCGTTTTCTGCCTGCGGCGCGCAGCCGCTTTCGGAAACGAACACGACCAATGGCACTGCATCGCGACATCTATTGGGTCGGCAGGCAATGGGCCGTCACCGGCTACGGCATGCAGGCGATCGATCAGAAGCTGAAGGGCGAATTCGATATCGAGGCCGCCCGGCTGTGGGACGACGAGCGTGCTGGAGAGCCTGCGCGCCAAGGCGTGGCTCAAAGCCGAGGATTTCGACAAGGGACTTGCGGTTGCGCGCAAGCGGTATCCGGAGCCGCCCGGAAGCCGCGCGCCGCCCGGGCAGCACGTTGCCGGGCTCGAGAATCGCGCCTGACAGATTCCGCGCCAGCGGAAGCGTCCGATTGCCGCGCCGAAGCCGGCGGCTCAAAAGTTCGATATGCGCATCGAAAGCTGGCCCGCAAAATTCGTGCCGCCCGTGGCGCATTCGCATCAGGCGGAAACGCCGGACCTGCAGATGAAAATCGACGGCGACGCCAAATTGCGCGCCCGTGGCGCGTCTGGATGAAGCAAATCATGAGGAATTGGCCGGGTTTGCCTCGCGGCGCGATAGCCGGATAAGACGGCGCCAACGGCGAAAGCCGGCCTCGACCCGAATCGAAAAGGGCATTTTGACGGATGCGAATTCTCTGCACCAACGACGACGGCATCCATGCGCCCGGCCTGAAGATCGTCGAGGAGATCGCGCGCGCGCTGTCCGACGACGTCTGGGTGGTGGCGCCGGAGCTCGATCAGTCCGGCGTCTCGCATTCGCTGTCGCTGAACGATCCGTTGCGCCTGCGCGAAGTCGGCCCGCGCCATTTCGCGGTGCGGGGCACGCCGACCGATTGCGTGATCATGGGCGCGCGCCACATCCTCGGCGAAACGATGCCGGATCTCGTGCTGTCCGGCGTCAACAAGGGCCGCAACGTCGCCGAGGACGTCGTCTATTCCGGCACCATCGCCGGCGCGCTCGAAGGCACCATTCTGGGAATTCCGTCGTTCGCGCTGACGCAGGAATTCAGCATCGAGACCCGCCACGCGCCGCTGTGGGAGACCGCGCTGAAATTCGGCCCGCATATCCTGCGCAAGGTGATCGACGCCGGCGTGCCGAAGAACACCGTGATCAACGTCAATTTTCCCGCCTGCACGCCCGACGAGGTCAAGGGCGTGCGCGTGACGCGGCAGGGCAAGCGCAATCTCGGCTTTCTCAAAGTCGACCAGCGCCGCGACGGCCGCGGCAATCCGTATTTCTGGATCGGCTTCGAGCGGCTGGCGCAGATGGATATGCCGGCCGAAGGCACCGATCTCGCGGCGCTGGCGGCGCGCTACGTTTCGGTGACGCCGCTGCGGCTCGATCGCACCGATGATGAGTTTTCGGAAGCGCTGACGGCGACGCTGAAGTAGGGGACGACCGCATCCGTGCATCGCGACGGCCTTCATGCCCGCGAACGGTATCCGCTCGCCGATGCGGCTCTGGCGCCTAAACCGTCGCGCTCTTCAGCGTGGTGTCGATCATCCTGCGCCAGCGTTTCGAGCTGGAACGGCTTCTGCAGCGCGGGGCGGTCGCGGTATTCCTCGGGCAGGCCCGACGAGCCGTAGCCGGTCGCGAAGATGAACGGGCGGTTGCGCGCCGTGATCAGTTCGGCGACCGGCGAAATCACCTTGCCGTTGACGTTGACGTCGAGAATGGCGAGGTCGAATTCGGTGCGATTGCGCCAGCCTGATCGCCTCGTCGATTTCGCCGGCCTCGGCCGCGACGCTGTAGCCCAGCTCCTCCAGCATGTCGGCGACCATCATCCTGATCATGACCTCGTCCTCGACGAGGAACACAGAACCGCCCGGCGGCCGCGTCGCAGTCATGATGGATGTCCTTGCCCGTCCCGAGCTTAGAGGTTCGCAAATAACGCCAATCGGCGCAATGTCAACGTGCGACACGACACGCGTCGCCCGCGCCGTTGCGGGCTATGGAGCAGGATTGATTGCCCGCGGCCCTAACGCCAAGGTATCGCCGCCGGTTCCCTGGCGGGAACATCGAATTCTGAGGAAATTCTTCCTTAAGCTGGCGGCCATGCTTGCATCAAACTGTTCGAGACGGCGCTTGACTGAGCGCGCTCTACGAGATCGACATGCCCGCGCCGCAAGAACCGCCGGAAAAGATGATGTTTCAGCTCACCCTGCGGCGGCGCGGGATCAGCGATCAGGCGGTGCTGCGCGCCATGGAAGAGATGCCGCGCGAGGTTTTCGTGGAGCCGGCCGATCGCGCCGATGCCTACCGCGACAGCGCGCTCGGCATCGCCTGCGGGCAGACCATCAGCCAGCCCTTCGTGGTGGCCTACATGACCGAGCAGTTGCAGCTGCAGAAGCATCACCGGGTGCTCGAGATCGGCACCGGCTCCGGCTACCAGGCCGCGATGCTGTCGCGGCTTTGCGCGCAGGTGCTGACCATCGAGCGCTACCGGACGCTGGCCGACAGCGCCCGCGCGCGGCTCGAGAAGCTCGGCTACGACAATGTCGAGGTGATGCTCGGCGACGGCTTCGACATCCCGGCCGGCGCCGGCAATTTCGACCGCATCATCGTGACCGCGGCGATGGAGCAAATTCCGGAGAAGCTGACTGGAGCGGCTCGAGCCCGGCGGCATCCTGATCGCGCCGGTCGGTCCGCATCACGGCACCCAGACCCTGGTCCGGGTGACCAGGACGGACAGCCGGTTTCGAGCGCAAGGAACTGGTCGACGTCCGCTTCGTGCCGGCGCTGCCGGGAATTGCCCGCGAGCTGTAAGAAGTTCCGCGGATTGGCGGTTCCCGCCAACATCTTATTCGCAGGGTTAAGCGGTTGTTTACTCGGGACGTGTTTACTCAAAACAGTATTTTGTTGCGTACGAGTGAGTAACCATGTCCCGTGTCGTCGAGTTGCTTTGCTCGCGTCGCGTGCCGCAGGTCGCGGTGCTGGCGCTGATGTCGTTCGGCTTTGCCGGCTGCAGCGCCGATATGTCGACGCGCCTTTCGCAGAACTCCTTCTCCAATCCCTTTGCCTCGCAGCCCGAAGCCACCGGCTCGGTGCCGACGCCCGCCGTCGAGCGCCGCGAGCTGCCGCAATATGCCCGGCCGCAATCGCAATACCAGTCACAGGCCTTGCCGCCGCCGATCGCGGCGCCGCAGTCCTATCCGGCCGCCAGCGGCGGCGTGTCCGGAGGAGGGCGCGGGCTCTCCTCCTATGCGCCGCCGGCGCATCCCGATCGAGACCACCGGCACGGTCGCGCCGCGCTCGGTCGCGGCGACCCGCGGCGCCGGCCAGGGCGGCACCACGATCATCGTCGGCACCAGCGACACGCTCGACATCCTGGCGCACCGCTACAATGTTTCGCCCGCCGCGATCCTGCAGGCCAATGGCTACAAGGGGCCGCGCGTGCTGTCGCCCGGCCAGCAACTGATCATTCCGCATCAGACCGCGGCCGCTGCGGCGCCCGCACTGGCCGCGCCGGCCAGCAAGCCGGTTGCCGCCGCAGCGCGGCGCCATCGTCCATGTCGTCAATCGCGGCGACACGCTGATCAGCATCGCGCGCCGCAACCATGTCTCGGTCGCCGAACTCGCCAGGGCCAACAATCTCGATCCAGTCGGCCAAACTCAAGCTCGGCATGAAGCTCACCGTGCCCGGCGCGAAGACCGCGGCCGCCGCGCCGGCTGCGCAGCCGGCGGCGTCGCCGCCGCCCAGCCGGCCGCCGCATCGGCGCCGCCCGCCACCAGGATGGCGCGCAGCCGGCGCTCCGCCGCAAAGCGCGCGGCTGGCCCAGGCCACAACGAACGTCGAGGAAAAGCTCGGCTGAAGCGCCCGGTCAAGGCCAGCGAAGCCACCGGCGCGCTGCCGACCTTCCGCTGGCCGGTGCGCGGCAAGGTGATCACGAGCTACGGCGCCAAGACCAACGGCAAGTCGAATGACGGCATCAATCTGGCGGTGCCGGAAGGCACGCCGGTGAAGGCGGCGGAAGATGGCGTCGTCGCCTATTCCGGCAACGAGCTCAAGGGTTATGGCAATCTGGTTCTGGTTCGGCACTCCAACGGTTACGTCACCGCATATGCCCATGCGAGTGAACTGCTGGTGAAGCGCGGCGACACGATCAAGCGCGGCCAGATCATTGCCAAATCGGGTCAGTCGGGCGAGGTGGGGTCGCCGCAGCTCCACTTCGAGATCCGCAAGGGATCTTCGCCGGTTGACCCGCTTCAATTCCTCAACGGGGCGTGAGCTCGGTCCACGCCGCTCGGCGAACCGGGGACCGGCTCAGCGAGCGCGTCGCCTGGGTCGGCAGCTCCGGGGCGCAACGCCGGGATATGCTGCTACTCTCCCCGTCAGCCTCACGCCCAGCCGTCCCGCCAGTTCCTGCGTGAACTGCCAGGCGACGCGGCCCGAGCGCGAGCCGCGCGTGGTCGACCATTCCAGCGCCTCGCGCTCCAGCTCGTCTTCGGCGAGCTTGATGCCGAAATGGCCGCAATAGCCCTTCACCATCGCGAGATATTCGTCCTGGCTGCAGCGGTGGAAGCCGAGCCACAGTCCGAAACGGTCCGACAGCGACACCTTCTCCTCGACCGCTTCGCCGGGATTGATCGCGGTCGAGCGTTCGTTCTCGATCATCTCGCGCGCCAGCAGATGCCGGCGGTTGGAGGTGGCGTACAGGATGACGTTGTCGGGCCGTCCCTCGATGCCGCCTTCCAGCACCGCCTTCAGCGATTTGTAGGAGGCGTCGTTGCCGTCGAAGGACAGGTCGTCGCAGAACACGATGAAATGGAAATCGAAGCCGCGCAGCAGATCCATCAGCGCCGGCAGGCTCTCGATATCCTCGCGGTGAATCTCGATCAGCTTCAGCCGGTCGGCCGGCTTGCGGTTGACGTTGATGCTGGCATGCGTCGCCTTGACCAGCGACGACTTGCCCATGCCGCGCGCGCCCCACAGCAGCGCGTTGTTGGCGGGCAGCCCGTCGGCGAAGCGCTCGGTGTTCTCGATCAGGATGTCGCGCATCCGGTCGATGCCCTTGAGCAGGCCGAGATCGACGCGGCTGACGCGCGGCACCGGCGACAGCCGTCCGTCCGGGTGCCAGACAAAGGCGTCGGCGCCGCCGAATGAGTCGGCGCTCGCCGGGGCGCGGCGACGCCGCGGAAAGGTGCGCCGCGATGGCTTCCAGCGCGCGCGCGATCCGCTCCGCGGCGTCATCGGCGGGCCGTGCGGCCGGACGTTTTGTCGCGGCTTTCGCGGATTTGCGCGGACGCCGCCTTGGAGGCTGGGCGCGAGCCGGTTTTCTCTGGGCTTTTTTGACATCTTCGGGTTCCTGACCGCGCACCCATATCGGGCCTTGAGAGAGGCCGCAAGCGGCCCAAATGAGGGGCCTGGCCGCGTTGCAATTGGGACCGCGGCCGCTATAGTCCGCGCGAATTTGCCCGAACCGGCGCGACGCCGACTAAGCGTTGCCGGTTCATTCCCGTTTCACGAGGATTGTCCGAATGCTGATTACCCCTGCGTTTGCCCAGGCCGCGGCCGGCGGCGATACCAACAGCATGTTGATGTCGCTGCTGCCGTTCGCGCTGATCTTCGTGATCATGTATTTCCTGATTCTGCGGCCGCAGCAGAAGAAGGTGAAGGATCACGCCGAACTCGTGAAGAACATCCGCCGCGGCGACACGGTCGTGACCTCGGGCGGCCTGGTCGGCAAGGTCACCAAGGTGGTCGACGACGACCAGATCGAGTTCGAAATCTCGGACGGCGTCCGCGTGCGGCAGATGCGGCAGATGATTTCGGGCGTGCGCGCCAAGGGCGAGCCGGCCAAGGAAAAGAGCTGAGCCCGCCAAGGACGAGACGTCCGCGAGCTAGCTTTTTCGCGCGCCGCATTCTCCTGGATCTGACGGGTCAACTCGATGTTGTATTTCACGCGGTGGAAGGCGCTGGCGATCATCCTGACGGCGCTGGTGGTGTGCCTTTGCGCCGTTCCGAATTTCTTCCCCGAAGCCACGGTCAAGACCTGGCCGACATGGGCGCAGCGCCACCTCGTGCTCGGCCTCGATCTGCAGGGCGGTTCGTATCTGCTGCTCGAGGTCGACTCCAACTACGTCAAGAAGGAAAAGCTCGATCAGGTCCGCGACGACGTTCGCCGCGCGCTGCGCGATGCCAAGATCGGCTATACCGGCCTTGCCGTGCGCACCGACGCCGTCGAGGTGCGCATCAGCAGGGACACCGATGCTGCAGACCGCGCTGACCAAGCTGCGCGAGCTGTCGCAGCCGCTCGGCGGTCTGCTCGGCTCCAGCGGCCAGCGCAGCCTCGAAGTCACCGATGCCGGCGGCGGACTGATCCGGCTGACGGTGCCGCAAGCGGCGATCACCGAGCGCATCCGGCAGACGGTCGAGCAGTCGATCCAGATCGTCGAGCGCCGCGTCAACGAGCTCGGCACCGTCGAGCCGTCTGATCCAGCGCCAGGGCACCGACCGCATTCTGGTGCAGGTGCCGGGCTTGCAGGATCCGACGCGTCTGAAGGAATTGCTGGGCAAGACCGCCAAGATGGAATTCCGCATGGTCGATCACGACCGTGCCGCCGGATCAGGCCCAGCAGGGCAGGGTGCCGCCGGATTCCGAAGTGCTGATGAGCTCGACAGCGCCGAAGATACCCTATGTCGTCAAGAAGCAGGTGCTGGTCTCCGGCGGCGATCTGACCGACGCGCAGCCCGGCTTCGACCAGCGCACCAGCGAGCCGATCGTCAGCTTCCGGTTCAACACGTCCGGCTCGCGCAAATTCGCGCAGGCGACGTCCGAGAATGTCGGGCAGCCCTTTGCGATCGTGCTCGACAACGAGGTGATTTCCGCGCCCGTGATCCGCGAGCCGATCACCGGCGGTTCGGGGCAGATTTCCGGCAGTTTCACGGTGCAGGCGGCCAACGATCTGGCGATCCTGCTGCGCGCCGGCGCGCTGCCGGCGCCGCTGACGGTCATCGAGGAGCGCACGGTCGGTCCGGGCCTCGGCCAGGATTCGATCGAGAAGGGCGAACTTGCCGCCTATGTCGGCTCGATCATGGTCATCGTGTTCATGCTGCTGACCTACCGGCTGTTCGGCGTGTTCGCCAACATCGCGGTCGCCATCAACGTCGCGATGATCTTCGGCGTGCTGTCGCTGTTGAACGCCACGCTGACGCTGCCCGGCATCGCCGGCATCGTGCTGACGGTCGGCATCGCGGTCGACTCCAACGTGCTGATCTATGAGCGCATCCGCGAGGAATTGCGCGGCGGCCGCAACGCGATTTCGGCGATCGACGCCGGTTTCAAGCGCGCGCTGTCGACGATTCTGGATTCCAACATCACCACCTTCATCGCCGCCGCCGTGCTGTTCTATATCGGCACCGGCCCGGTGCGCGGCTTCGCCGTGACGCTCGGCATCGGCATCATCACCACGGTCTTCACCGCGTTTACCCTCACCCGCCTGATCGTCGCGGGCTGGGTGCGATGGAAGCGGCCGCAAACCGTGCCGATCTAGGGCATGATCGCGAAAAATGGATACCGGCTTTCGGACTGGATCATGCCCCACAAGAAGATAAAGCGACGAAGCTGATCCCGCGTAGCTGGATCATCTTTCGGAGAATGCGGAGCCGGCTTTGACACAATTCGTTCTCATCGGGCTGGGCGTCCTGATCGCCGTGCTGACGGTGGTCAGCTGTTTCGGCTGCTGCCGTCGCTGCGGATCGTGCCCGACGATACGCATTTCGATTTCACGCGCTTTCGCCGCATCAGCTTTCCGATCTCGGCGCTGCTCTCGATCGTCGCGATCATGCTGTTCTTCACCCACGGGCTGAATTTCGGCATCGACTTCAAGGGCGGCACGCTGCTGGAAGTGCAGGCCAAGTCCGGCACCGCCGATATCGCCGCGATGCGCGCGACGCTGGGCGACCTCGGGCTCGGCGACATCCAGTTGCAGCAGTTCGGCGGTCCGGCCGACGTGCTGATCCGGGTTGCCGAACAGCCCGGCGGCGACGCCGCGCAGCAGGCAGGCGGTGCAGAAGGTCCGCGGCGCGCTCGGCGACGCCGTCGACTATCGCCGCGTCGAAGTGGTGGGACCGCGCGTTTCCGGCGAATTGCTGGCCTACGGCATGCTCGGCCTGATGCTCGCGATCTTTTCGATCCTGATCTATCTCTGGTTCCGGTTCGAATGGCAGTTCGCGCTCGGCGCCATGATCGCCAACGTCCACGATATCGTGCTGACCATCGGCTTCATGTCGATCTCGCAGGTCGATTTCGATCTCACCAGCATCGCGGCGCTGTCTGACGATTCTCGGCTATTCGCTCAACGACACCGTCGTGATCTACGACCGGATTCGCGAAATGCTGCGGCGCTACAAGAAAATGCCGATGCCGGAACTGCTCAACGAATCCATCAATTCGACGCTGTCGCGCTCGATCATCACCCACGTCACGGTGACGCTGGCGTTGCTGGCGCTGCTGCTGTTCGGCGGCCACGCCATCCACAGCTTTACCGCGGTCATGATGTTCGGCGTGGTGCTGGTCGGCACCTACACCTCGATCTTCATCGCGGCGCCGATCCTGATCTATCTCGGCGTCGGCACCCACCGGGCCGACGCGCCGGACAAGCCTGTCGAAGAAAGTAGCCGATGGCCGAGTCGCTCGGACGCTCCGCATCTTCCGAGGTCGGCGCCGATCGAGGCCTACGGCAAGGGCGGCTTCGCCTTCGCCGACATGTCGCATCGCGGCTCGCTGCTGTGCCTGCCGGATGCGATCTGGGCCTGGCCGGTCACCAGGCCTGAGGAGATCGACCGGGTCTCGCTGGCCCGCGTGTTCGCCGCGGCCAACGGCATCGATACGCTGATCATCGGCACCGGCACCGATGTCTGGCTGCCGCCGTCCGAGCTTCGTGAGGCGCTGCGCGCGGTCAGCGTGGTGCTGGACGCGATGCAGACCGGTCCCGCGATCCGCACCTACAACATCATGATCGGCGAGCGACGGCGCGTCGCGGCGGCGCTGATCGCGGTGCCATGAGCGGCGCGGACGAAGGCAGGGATGCCGCGGCGTTCTGCGCCGAGTTGGTGCGCAGCCACGATTTTGCCCGCTATGCATCCACGCTGTTCGTGCCGGCGGCGCAGCGCCGCGCGCTGCTGGCGGTCTACGCCTTCAATGTCGAGATTTCGCGCGTACGCGAGCAGGTCAGCCAGCCGCTGCCCGGCGAAATGCGCCTGCAATGGTGGACCGACATGCTCGCGGGCGCGGGCCATGGCGGCGTCGAGGGCAATCCGGTCGCGGCCGAACTGCTGCTGGCGATCCGGAACTGGCGTCTGCCGGTCGAGCGGCTGTCGCGGCTGATCGACGAGCACCAGTTCGATCTCTACAACGATCCGATGCCGACCATGGCGGCGCTGGAAGGCTACATCAACGACACCTCGTCGGCGCTGTTCTCGCTCGGCGCCGGGATCGCCGGGCTGGCAGTCCGCCGAGATCGAGCATCTCGCGCGCCACGCCGGACTGGCGCAAGGCATGGCGCAGGTGATGGCGGCGTTGCCGCTGCGATGCCTCGCGGCGTCAGTTGTTCGTGCCGCTGCAATTGCTGCAACGCCACGGCAGCGGCATGGAAGAGGTGTTCGCGGGCAAGGAGACGCCGAAACTGCGCGCCGCGCTGGATCAGTTGATCGGCGAGGCGCGGCGGACATCTGAAGACGGCCTTCGCGCTGCTGGCAAGACGTGCCGCCGGAGGTGCGACCGGTGTTCCTGCCGCTGGCGCTGGTCGACCGCGATCTCGAGCGGATGTCGCGCGCCGACAACGATCCGTTCGTGCCGCAAGTTACCTCGCGGCTTCGGACCTGTGGACGTTGTGGCGGGCGTCGCGGTCGCGCGGTGTTCGGCGGCTAGCAACGCGATCGCTGTACACCAGTAACGGTTCGTCACTCGCGTCGCGGGACGCGTCCGGCAATTACGGCGCCAGTCGCGTCTCGAAATTAAACCGGTCCCGCAAATTCTTGCGCGATTCCAGAATGTCTTTCAGGAATGCGCGGTCGGTCTCGCTCGTCATCATCGGCTCGATCAGGTCGAGCTGGTTCATCGCGACGAGCTGCAGGATCTCGGTGCGGGGTTTGCCGGCAGTCGTCGCGCGGCAGGGCCTGCACCACCTGGATATGCTCGGGTGGTTTTGGGCCCTCCGCGGCTGCGAGTTCGCTGCGCAATTGCGCTTCCAGCGCGGTCTGGTCGGCCTCGACGAAGGCGTAGAGCCCGACGCCGGTGCGGCGGTCGGCGAATGCGACGATGGCGGTATCGCGGACGGCGGGATTTTTCCGGATCAGGTCGATCAGCACCGGCGCGTCATTGACCAGCCGCCGCCCGCCGCCTTCGCGATCGGTGAAATTGAACAGGCCGCGGGTGATGGCGCGGTAGACTTTCTTGCCGGTCGCGAGCCAGATGCTGGCGACCAACGATTTGCGCGCGAGAATCTTGCGCTCCTTCGGCGTCAGCGCCGTCCGGCGCGTAGCTGCGCTTGTGCTTCAGCAGATGCCGGAGATCCTCGTAGGCCGCGATGCGGAACAGCCGCCCGCGCCTCTTGAAGCAGGCGGCAAGCTGGAAATCGGTGAGATAGGCGCGGCCGTCGGTGCCGCGCAGCCAGTTCTGCTCCTTGGCGAGATCGTTGTGGCAGATGCCGGCGCGATGCAGCTTGCGCAGCGCTAGCTTGGCGGAACGGAAATAGGCGACGTCGCCGATCGGTTTCGCCAGATGCAGCGCGACCCCATCGATGAAGCCACGCACCAGCGCCTGGCGGCCGGCCCACAGCAGTTCCGGCCCGACGTGCAGGTCGCGCGCCAGCGCCAGCGCGCGGCGCTCGCGCGCGAACAGATGGCGCGCCGGGATATAGGACCACCACGGCACCTGATCGAGCCGGCGCAGCACCGCATCGACCTCGCCGTATCGGTCGCGAAAGCGGCCGCGCTCGACCGTGGAGAACACGTCGCGCTTCAGCAGCACGCCTTCGGTCCATCGCGCCGACAGAACAGCGGCGTCATCTTTGGGCAAGCTCATGAGCTGCTCACGCCGCCGCAGCAATCTGCAGATGATCGGCAATCCAGCGATCGAGATCGGACAGCGCCCGGGCGCTGATCGCCTGTTTCTTCGCGATCGTCTTTTCGTTGCCGCGCAGCCGCGTGCCGTCGGGCTTTCTGGTCGGCGGACTGGCAAGCGGCGGGAACAGCCCGAAATTGATGTTCATCGGCTGGAACGAGCGCGGACCGGCGTCGATGGTTTCGATATGGCCGCCGGTGATGTGGCCGAGCAGCGATCCCAGCGCCGTCGTCGCCGGCGGCGGCGCCAGCGACGTGCGAACGCGCATCGGCCGCGGCATAGAGACCGGCGATCAGCCCGATGCTTGCGGATTCCACATAGCCTTCGCAGCCGGTCATCTGACCGGCGAAGCGCAGCCGCGGCTGCGCGCGCAGACCGCAATTGGCTGTCGAGCAGTTTCGGCGAATTCAGGAAGGTGTTGCGATGCAGTCCGCCGAGCCGGGCGAATTCGGCCTTCTCGAGTCCGGGAATGGTGCGGAAGACGCGCTGCTGCGCACCGTGCTTCAGCTTGGTCTGGAAGCCGACCATGTTGTAGAGCGTGCCGAGCTTGTTGTCCTGGCGCAGTTGCACGATGGCGTAGGCCTTCACGGTCGGATCGTGCGGATTGGTGAGCCCGACCGGCTTCATCGGCCCGTGACGCAGCGTCTCGCGGCCGCGCTCGGCCATGACTTCGATCGGCAGGCAGCCGTCGAAATAGGGCGTGTTGGTTTCCCACTCCTTGAAGTCGGTCTTTTCGCCTGCCATCAGCGCATCGACGAAGGCGTCGTACTGCTCCTTGGTCATCGGGCAGTTGATGTAATCGGCGCCGGTGCCGCCGGGGCCGACCTTGTCGTAGCGCGACTGAAACCACGCCGCCGACATGTCGATGGAATCCCTGTGCACGATCGGAGCGATCGCATCGAAGAACGCCAGCGCGTTCTCGTCCGTGAGTTCGCGGATCGCGTCCGCCAGCGGCGCCGAGGTCAAAGGCCCGGTCGCGACGATGACGTTGCGCCAGTCCGCGGGCGGCAGGCCGTCGATTTCGGCGCGGCGGATTTCGATCAGCGGATGGTCGTGCAGCGCCCTGGTGACGGCGGCGGAAAATCCGTCACGGTCGACCGCCAGCGCGCCGCCGGCCGGAACCTGGTTGGCGTCGGCGGCGCGCATGATCAGCGAACCCAGCCGGCGCATTTCGGCGTGCAGCAGGCCGACCGCGTTGTTGGCGGCATCGTCGGAGCGAAACGAATTGGAGCAGACGAGTTCGGCGAGGCCGTCGGTGCGATGGGCCTCGGTCATCCTGACGGGGCGCATCTCGTGCAGGACAACGCGGATGCCCGACCTGGCGACCTGCCAGGCCGCTTCCGAGCCGGCGAGGCCGGCGCCGACGATGTGTACGGCCTCGGAGGGTGATTTGGTGCCTGTCATGGGCACAGGTAGCGGTTCGGAGCGCGTCAGCGGCAGATACGACAACGCCCGCAGCACAGGCGGGCGTTATCCGTGTCAACGGTCAGCTGAAAACCGATCAGCCGTTATAGGTGCCGGCTGCAACGCGCGGAATGTCCGAGCGATCAAGGCCGATATCGGCCAGTTCGCGATCGCTAAGCTGGGACAGTTCGCTGACATTGCGCTGATAGTCCCGGAACGCCTGGATCATGCGGATGAGCGAGAGCAACATGGGTAGTCTCCTTGTAGTTACGATTCAGCTCTTGGAGGAAGCCTCATCGTTGAAATGAATATAGGGCAGGGATTTCGCCATCAGAAGTTCCTATGGTGCGGTGCAGCTAATCTAAAAATGCATGGCTCTGGTAAGGAACGATTAACCCTTCAGCATAGCTGCTGAATGAACCCGCCAGGACAACGTGGTTCCGGCTAAAACCTACGGAAATTGCGCGCATATCCGAGGTGCTTCGATACTGGCGACGCGGCGACCTTGCTGACCCAAAATGGCCATCGCCGGGTTTACATCAAGGGAAATGTCCCAGGTCGGCTTTAAACCGGCCATCTTCCGGCTTCACAAGCGAAATGTCTCATGCGCGATTCGCATGAAGTTTATAATAAATGAATTAAAATTCATTATTAGTCGCGTGAGAATGCCCGCCGGCTGCACGCGGCGCCGGCCCCTGGAACCCCAAGCTTAGGGTGCGTGCGCGAGCTGGCTTGCGAAATACGCGATCGTCCTCGCGTAGACCTCGCTCTTGTTCCATTGCTGGATCACGGCGAAATTCGCGCTGCCGGGCTCCCAATCCTTGCCGCGCTGCCAGCCGTAGCTGGCGAGGTAGTTCGCGGTCGATGCCAGCACATCGGGCGCGCTGTGCAGCAGGTCGCGGCGGCCGTTGCCGTCGAAATCGACGGCGAATTTGAAATAGGACGACGGCATGAACTGGGTCTGGCCGATCTCGCCGGCCCAGGCGCCGCGCATTTCCGAGGGCGCGAGATCGCCGCGCTCGACGATGCGCAGCGCGTCCATCAATTCGCTGCGAAATGTCTCGGCGCGCCGGCAATCATAGGCCAGCGTCGCCAGCGAACGGATGGTCGGGAATTTTCCGATGTTGACGCCGAAGTCCGTCTCCAGCCCCCAGATCGCCACCAGCACTTCGCCGGGCACGCCATAGCTTTGTTCGATGCGCCCGAGCACCGAACCATATTGCTTCATCATGTTGGCGCCGCGGGCGAGACGGGGAGGGACCATGCGGCCGGAAAATTCCTCGAAACTTTGATTGAAGACCCGCTGCGAACGATCGCGGGAGAGCACGCGCCTGATCCAGCGTCACGCCGGTCAGGCCGGCTGTGATGGCGGATTGCGAAATTCCCTTGGCGGCGGCTTCATTCTTGAAATCGTCGAGCCACGTCTGAAAGCTGCCGGTGCCGCAGGATGCCGCAAGCGCCGGCGCGCCCGAGAACGACAGCACAGCACTCACCGGGAGGGCCTTGAAGAGAAAACGAGAAGTCATCGGGACCATTAGCTCCGAAATGATTCTCGAATGAATGTTCCCCGATGACACGAAATGTCCAAGCGAACCGCGGCCAAAACAAGGCTTTCGGCGAATGTCGACGGTTCCGGTGCGATATCGCGATGAAAACCAGGGCAGGAAACTCAGCCGCTTGCATGCCACCGCCGGTCAACAATCAACCGGCGGTTCTGCAATCAGCGGCCTATGCGCCGTCCTTGCGCCGCCACGGAAACAGGGCGGCCGGGAAATCCGCCGCCGAGCGCCGTTCCCGCTGCGGGCGGGGCGGGATCGGCCGCGGATTGGGATCCGGCGCGATCACCTTGCGATAGAGATGCCAGGTGGCGTGGCCGAGCAGCGGGATGACGACGGCGAGGCCGAGGAAGAACGGCAGCGATCCCGCCACCAGCAGCACCGCGACGATCAATCCCCAGGCCGCCATCGGAACAGGGTTTCGCGCCACCGCCCGGAGCGACGTCACCATGGCGTCGCCGACGCCGGCGTGACGGTCGAGCATCAACGGGAACGAAACCACGCTGATGCACAGCGCCACCACCGCGAACAGGAAACCGACGCCGCAACCGACCACGATCAGCCACCATCCCTGCGAGGTCGTCAGCACACGCGCTGCGAAGTCCGGAATTTCCGCCGCGGCTTCGTAGCCGAACGCCGCCACGTAGATCGCCTGCGCGGTGGCCACCCAGGTCACGAACAGCGCCAGCAGCAGCGTGCCGAGCCCGAGCATGGCGCCGAATGACGGCGATCGCAGCACGTCGACCGCATCCCAGGCCGATGCCTGTTCGCCGCTCTCGCGGCGGCGGCTGAGCTCGTAGAGACCCAGCGCCGCGAACGGGCCGAGCAGGGCAAAGCCCGCGGCCAGCGGAAACAGTAGCGGCAGCACCGAATAGCCGAGCACCGTGCGCGCCAGCACCAGTCCGAGCACCGGATAGATCACGCAGAGGATGATGGCGTGGCTTGGCACCGCCTTGAAATCTTCCCAGCCGAGCCGCAGCGCTTCGTGCAGGTCGGACAGGCCGATGGTGCGGATGACAGGCGCAGCCGCGTTATCCTGGTGCCGGCTGAGCCAGTGGCGTGACATTGCCGGGTATGGTGTGGCCATGGTCGTTATCTCCCTTGCCGCAGCGGCCGAATTTCGCGCCGATCGAAGCGCGCGGGCCGCCGTTCGTGGAAACGATCACGATCAGGCCAGACGCGAAAACAGGAAACCGACACAGGCCATGTCGCGAACTGAACGGTCAGCGTACTCCCAATCACCGGCACTGTCGCTCACGCTTCGGTGAATGCTGCATTGTCGCGGCGCAAACGCGGCGCCGCCGTCATTGCGTTTCCGTCAACCGATTTCCGACTACCGCGGTCCTGCATTGGCAAGCTGCAGCGAGGGCTAAGCTTCCCGATCCGGCTCGGGTGCTGCCGGCAGCCAAGAAAAGTGCCGACCAAGCCCTCCACGCCATCTTCTGAGTTTATTGGGAGCAAACGATGAGTATTTTCGGCAAAATCATGAGCGCGATCTTCGGCACCAAAGCGACGCGGCGCCTGCGAGCGGCGGCGCCAGCCGCAACTACCGGTCGGCCGCGGGATCATCGTCCGCGACGGCTGCGCCGAAGCACCGTCGACGTCGCGCCCATCCTCGACAAGGCGGTTGCCGCCAAGAAGGAAAAGCTGGAGTGGCGCACCTCGATCGTCGATCTGATGAAGGCGCTCGACATCGATTCCAGCTTCGCCGCACGCAAGGAGCTCGCGAAGGAACTCGGCTACACCGGCGACAGCAACGATTCCGCCAGCATGAATATCTGGCTGCACAAGCAGGTGATGGCGAAGCTCGCCGCGAACGGCGGCAAGCTGCCGCCTGAGATCAAGCACTGACCGCTCGATTTCACACGCGAAACCGAGGCCCGCGTTCGCGCGGGCCTTTTTCGTGCAGGTGGGCCTAGATACGCTGTCGAACAAGAAAAGCAGGCGACATCACTCAATGCCCGTATTCGCCGCGACGACATTGGAGTTCACCCCACGAGATCCGCAAACTCCGGATGCTTGTGCAGATAGTCCACCACGAAGTCGCAGCCTGCCACCACCTTCAATCCATCGGCGCGGATGAGCTGCAGCGCACCCTGAACCAGTTTCGAGGCGATGCCGCGACCGCGCATCGCAGGCGGGGTCTCGGTGTGAGTGATAACAACGGTCGATGGGGTGAGGCGATAATTCGCAAACGCCATCGCGCCCTCGACGTCGAGTTCGAAACGGCTTTTGGCCTTGTTGTCGCGGACGCTGCCGGTTGCCATGGCTTTTCAATTTCCTGAAAAAGCAGCCAGACAGGCTTTAACGTCCGGTAACCCGGACGATACGCTAACGAACGACCGGCGGCCAACAACGGCGCTGCAATACGACAGGGTTTTATCAGCTCGAGCCGACCTGCTGCGCTTGCTGACTCTGTGCACGATAGCTATAAGCTGAACAGATGCCGGGGAAGCCGGCTGCGATTTCGATGGCTGCGCATCCCTGCATCTTCAATAGCCGCGCGGCGATTGCTGATCATGTCTCGATTCGGCGCTAAAATGACCGGGCCTCGCTAGCAGCGCGCGCGGATTTCGGGCTCGTCGGTTGCCCGCGCCGGAATGACGTACGAAATTCACGTCGAATTGAAAAAGGATCATCCATGAAGCTCGATGCTGACTTTGCTCGGCGTCGTGCTGCTCGTCGTCGCCGCGGTCTATTTCCTGGTGCCGGCGGATCAACTGCCGGGATTCTTCCCCGGCCACGAAGCCGGCGTGACGCGGGTGCACGGCAAGCACGGCGTCGTCTCGGGCGTGCCGGCCTCGTGCTGCTGGCGGCCGGCGTCTGGATGGGGAGGCGGTGAGGGTCACGACGGCCACGGGCGCCATCAGGCGGCGTCACGCGAATGTCGCGCCGGGTCATGAATCTCGCGCATCTGCTCACCCAGAATGCCCGCCGGCACGGCGACCGCATCGGCTTCGTCTGGGGCGATCGATCCTGGACCTGGCGCGAGATCGACGCCGGCCGTCTCGGCGCTGGCGGCGGCGCTTGCCGCGCGCGGTATCGTCAAGGGCGATCGGATCCTGGTCCATTCCAGGAATTGCGACGAGATGTTCTGGTCGATGTTTGCAGCATTCCGGCTCGGCGCGGTCTGGGTGCCGACCAATTTCAGGCTGATGCCGGATGAGGTGGCCTATCTTGCGACCGCCTCCGGCGCCAAGGGCTTTCTCTGCCATGGCGATTTTCCTGATCACGCGGCGGCGGTGAAAGCGGCGAGTCCGGCGCTCGCCTTCACCTGGCGGATCGGCGAGGGCGCGTTCGGCGAGCGTCGCTGAGCGAGGCGATCGCGGCGCACGCGGGCGCGGGGATCGAGAATGCCGCGGTCGAGTATGACGATCCCTGCTGGTTCTTCTTCACCTCGGGCACCACCGGGCGCTCCAAGGCGGCGGTGCTGACCCACGGCCAGATGGCCTTCGTGGTGACCAACCATCTCGCTGATCTCATGCCCGGCACAATGGAGAATGATGCCTCGCTGGTGGTCGCGCCGCTGTCGCATGGCGCCGGCGTGCACCAGCTCGTGCAAACGGCGCGCGGCGTGCCGACCATCCTGCTCCCATCGGAGCGTTTCGACATCGACGAGGCGTTCCGGCTGATCGAGACCCATCGCGTCAGCAACATCTTCACGGTGCCGACCATCCTGAAGATGATGGTCGAGCATCCCTCGGTCGATCGCTACGATCATTCCTCGCTGCGCTACATCATCTATGCCGGCGCGCCGATGTACCGCGAGGACCAGAAGGCGGCGCTGAAGAAGCTCGGCAAGGTGCTGGTGCAATATTTCGGCCTCGGCGAGGTCACCGGCAATATCACCGTCCTGCCGCCGGCCCTGCACGATCCCGAGGACGGGCCGCATGCGCGCATCGGCACCTGCGGATTCGAGCGCACGGGCATGCAGGTTTCGATCCAGGGCGATGACGGCCGCGAACTCAAGCCGTTCGAGACCGGCGAGATCTGCGTCATCGGCCCCGCCGTCTTCGCCGGCTACTACGACAACCCCGAGGCCAACGCGAAAGCCTTCCGCGAGGGCTGGTTCCGCACCGGCGATCTCGGCCATGTGGATGAAGAAGGTTTTATCTATATCACCGGCCGCGCCTCCGACATGTACATATCCGGCGGCTCCAACATCTATCCGCGCGAGGTGGAGGAGAAAATCCTCACCCACCCCGCCATCGGAGAGGTCGCTGTGCTCGGCGTGCCCGACCCGTTTTGGGGCGAGGTGGGCATCGCCGTCTGCGTCGCGCGTGAGGGCGCGAGCCCGGTAACCGAGGCGGACATGGCCGGCTTCCTTGCTGCGAAAGTGCCGCGCTACAAGATGCCGAAGCGCTTCTTCTTCTGGGATGCGTTGCCGAAGTCCGGCTACGGCAAGGTGCCGAAGCGGCTGGTGCGCGACGAACTCGAAGCGCGGGGTCTGCTTGATCCCGCCAAAGCGTTTTCGAACGAAATGGAGACCGGTTCGCGTGAAGGAAACGCTTCAAAATAAACAGAGCGAAGCAAACAGGTTGACGATGCGAAGCATCGCGCAGCCCGGCCCGGCCGCGCCCGAACGCATCCAGTGGGTGGAGACGCGCGGCCGCGCTTTCTCCTTTACGCTTCAAGCAGGTTTGCCGCTGCTGGAGGCCGCGCGCCGCGGCTTTGCCAGCGCCGGATTTGCCAGCGGCACCTTGAATATCAAGGGCGGGGCGCTCGGCCCCTTCGCCTATGTCATGCCGGCGTTGTCGAAGACCGGCGAGAACGCGGCCTTCTATAGCGACACCTTCCGCCCCGCCGGGCTTACACGGCTCAAGATGGGGGCCATGACGTTCGGCCGGCGCGACCACGCTCCCTTCTTCCATTGCCACGGATTGTGGACGGAGGCCGACGGGCGCGCGGGCGGCGGCCATGTCCTGCCCGAAGAAACCATGGTCGCCGAGCCCATGGAAGTGGATGCCTTCGGTATCGATGGTGCGTACTTCATGGCGGAGCCTGATCCCGAAACCAATTTCAAGCTGTTTGGCCCCGTTACGCATCGGCCCGTAGGCATCGAAAGAACGAACCGCGCCTTTGCGCTGCGGCTGCGGCCGAACCAGGATTTCGCGGGCGCGCTGGAGGCTTTCTGCGGTGAGCGGGGGATTGCGGGCGCGAGGCTCCATGGTGGCGTCGGCAGCATCATCGGCGCGCACTTTGCGGACGGCCGCATTGTCGAGCCCTTCGCTACCGAAATGGCTGTCCGCTCCGGGCTGATTGCGCCCGGCGCGAACGGCGCGTTAGAGGCCGAACTCGACGTCGCGCTGGTCGACTATCTCGGCGGCATCGCCGAGGGCCGGCTGAGCGCGGCGACAATCCGGTGCTGATGACGATGGAGCTGGTGCTGGAGGTACTGGGCGCGGGCACGGCCGTAGGGCGAAACCACCACGCGGCTCACTTTCGGATTTATGTCAAACAGCGGCACAAATTCAGATGACTCGCTCAACGGCACGCGCGTGGCGGTCGAGACGCGCGGCGTTGAGGGTTGGGGGTGGGGGGTCTATCGGCAGGACCGATGCTTCAATGTATGCCGCGCCGCCCCCCACCCCCGACCCCTCCCCGCCGCTTCGCGGGGGAGGGGAGATTACCGCCCACAACTTCACGAGCTCGCGGCATGATTTCGCGCAGGTTTGCTTTCAGGTTTACGCCCTCTCAATCAGAGGGCGCAGGGAATGCCGGGCGCCCGATGCGCCCGATAGCCGCGTGTGCAGAGATAGTGAGAGCGCACACGCGTTAGTCAGGTCACACCGGAATCACCCGGCATTCCCTGCGCAATGGTTTTAACGGTTTCCTTCGAGCTCTTGTGTCCGCGAAATCTGCCAGAATGTGCGAACGGGCGGCTCTCGACCAGCCGCCCGTCGCTGGATCTGAGCCCGTTCGTGCTCAAAGGGGGCTAGAGCCTGACCGGGAGCGAGGGACATACCCGTGTCTACCTCAACCTGAACAGTTGGAGGGGCGTAGAGCCCGGACCGAGCAAGGAAGGGAGCTGGATGATGGCACAAAATGGTTTGGTTGTCGCCGGTATTGATGTCGCCAAGGACAAGGCGGATGTGAGCATTCGCGCGCTGTCGTCGACGGCGCACGTTCGCAAGCATCGGCGGAAGGTCGTCGGCGAGCTGATCACTTGGCTGCGCAAGCACAAGGTCGACCAAAGCGGTAATGGAGGCGAGCGGAGGCTACGAGCGCGAATGGGCCAAGGCGCTGCGCGACGCAAGGATATCGAAGTTCGTATCGTCGATCCGAAGCGGGTGCGCCACTTCGCCCAGTCCGCCGGGCGACTGGCCAAGAATGACGTCATCGACGCTGAGCACGATCGCCTGGTTTGCCGAGACATTCGGCGAGACACCGAAGCCAGGCCCACGATGCTACGCGCGAGACGCTTCGACAGTTGGTGAATGCTCGCCAGGGATTGCTCGATATGCAGGACCAGGCTGAGCAACAAAGGCGAGCATGATGTGCCGGAACCGGTGCAAAAAAGCCATGCGAGACTGTTGAAGGCCATAGCCGTCGAGCTTGCCAAGCTCGAGGCGGCGATCGCCGCCATGATCAAGGCCACGCCTCATTTTGCCGAGCGCGCCGAGATCATCGAGAGCGTGCCGGGGCTTGCCGGCACAACGTCTGCAGGCCTCATCGCAGCCATGCCGGAATTGGGTCAGGTGAGCAACGAGGCCATCTCCGCCTTGCTCGGCGTCGCGCCTTACGATGATGATAGCGGCAAACGGCGGGGCGAACGCCAGATCAAAGGGGGACGCCGCAAGGTCCGCAATCTGTTCTACATGGCGTGCCTGGGTGCTGCGACCCGGCACAACCCGGTACTCAAGACGTTCTATCGCCACCTGATCGCCAAGGGAAAAAAGGCAAAGGTTGCCCTGGTCGCCTGCATGCGCAAGCTGATCGTCATTCTCAACATCATGATCGCCCGCGGCGAGAAATGGGACGCCAATCGCTACGCGGTGGATTAACGAGCGCGGCAGAATACAGTTGCTCCCCGGCGACCGGGCTTGTCTTGTCACCGTCACCCCCGAGAAGCTTGCTTCTCAGGAGCTTGACGCCAGCGTCGGGGCGTCAGGACCACACGACTTCTCCGTCCGCGTCAGGCGCGCTCGTCTTGCGCACGCTCAGCGTCCACCGCATCCCCGCCCCAACGTTCGTGACGATGGCGCAACGCCCCTCTTCCGGGACGGGATGGCTGACGATATAGCGCTGATTTGCGTTTCGGAAAAACCGAAATATTTTCGGTCGAGAGGGCTGGACAGGCAAGAGCCCGAGGCGAAGCTGATTTGCCCGACGGGCAAATCAGCTGCCTGGTTCGGGTGCCTGCTTCAGCTCTCCCGCATGCGGGGCGAGGGAGAGGCGGTCTGCTTCGCTTCACGCGGCAACTACTGCGTCGTCCAATGCGCGGCCTGCGCGGTTTGGGCTGGCGCGGCTTTGAGACAATGCCGGGCCGCCTCGATCTCGGCTTCAGTTGCCCCATGGCTTCTCGCCCACGTCTCGGCGGCAGACGCCGAGAATTTGGCGACGTAAAATCGGACAACGGAACAGGATGCGCGGTGAAGAAGTCCGGAGTGCTCGGCGGCTTCCGCGCCCGGAGCCAAGCCAAGGCAAATGGCAACAACACATCCCCAGCGCGACAGCATGTTTTCGATTCCCCTTTGCCCGCAGACTCGAACAGGCAAGTTCCATCAAGAGAACATGCATTCGATCGCGTGCAGTGAACTGAAATCGAAATAAACCCGACTCGCGGGCCGAAACCAAGTTACCGATAAATGAAGTCGCACTTCTCCACGCATGTTTAGCGGCGAACAGATATGAGCGCTTCCCATCGACGAATCCGTGCAGAGCTTTGCCTCTTGTGCGACCGGGCCATCCGGATCGTCGCGCGGGATCACGCGGCAATAAAAACGGCCGCAGAACTTTGCGTCCTGCGGCCTCCGGGTAAAATTGAATGCTTATGAAAACCCACCTCAGCCCGGTCCCCGAAGAATAGTCGAGATCGAGGGAAGCGCGCGAATCAAAACATCGGTTCCAGCAAGGGAACAACAGGACTGTTGCGACGCGGCAACGATGGCTTGCTACGATCGCGTTCGGTACCGGAAAAAATCCGCGGTTTGTTTCCCGTCTGGCGGCCGTCGCCCACGAACAAGATCGGAATCAGTCTTTTAACGGTTCGCGGCTAACCTCAGGCAGCCGCGGAACCGTATCGCGTACCGCGGCACGCATTTGGCGCCTGGATATTTTCCGGTTGACGCCGCCGGAATTGGGTCAGCTTGCTATTGTCGTTTTTGAGGTTTGTCATCATCGTCGGCACCAACGACACGGAAGCGAAAAATGGCCGCCTTCATCGTACTGAAACGACCGGGACCGCCCTCAAGGGAGGTCCTGGTAAACCTCGACCAGATTCTGATGGTCCAGCCCGGGCAGAACAGTGGATCGGCGATCCTGTTCGGCAAGGAGCACCTCGTAAATTTCGAAGAGGACCTTCCGACCGTGATCCGCCGAATCCAGGCCGGTCCCTTCATACGAACCGATCAGGGTTAAGCGGGTCTCCGATCGGGTCGCCGCCCGCCCTCATGTTCGCTTTTTGTTCTTGATTTCCGCAGGATACACGCTATGGATGAGGGAGCTGTCAGTCCCGGCATCCGCGTGCATGAGCTCGAAACGAAACCGAACCATTAACCTGCCGGCGCCGTATCTCAGGCGGGTCTGGCTCGATCCATCAGGCATCGCCGACCGCGCGGCCTATCCGTTCTGCCTGCCGTTCCTGCGGGATGATTTCGAACTGGGTTTCGACCGGCCGATCACCATCATCGTCGGCGAGAACGGCACCGGCAAATCCACGCTTCTGGAAGGGATCGCCGTGCTCGCCGGCTATGACGAGGCCGGCGGCGGCAAGGGCTACAGGCCCGTCGATCATTCCAGGGCGCTTGAGACGATGGGCGGGGAGCTTTCGAAGGCGCTGCGCGCGAGCTGGCTGCCGAAGATCACCAACGGCTGGTTCTTCCGGGCCGAGAGTTTCTTTTCCGTCGCGCGGTATCTCGACGAGGCGGCCGGGAACCAGGAGGCGGGCCACCCCCCGATTTCCTCTCGCATTCTCACGGCGAAGGTTTTCTGCGCTTCTTCGAAGAGCGCTGCCAGCGCCAGGGCATCTTCATCTTCGACGAGCCGGAATCCGCGCTGTCGCCGGCGCGCCAGATGGAGTTTCTGAAACTGATGCGGCGCATGGAGCAATCCACGATTTGCCAGGTCGTGATGGCGACGCATTCGCCGATGCTGATGGCCTATCCCAACGCGCGCCTGCTGCGGCTGTCGAAATACGGGCTGGAGCCGGTGACCGTCGAACAGACCGACTACTACAAGGTCATGCGCGAGTTCTGCGCCGATCCGGCGGGGTTCGTGGAGGCGGTGGTGGAGGAATAATACCAACGGTCGTTGGCAATCCCCAACCACATCGTCAGGGCCGTAGGGCGCAATGGCGAACCGTATTGCGCCGCCTGTCTGCAGAAGACCAAGGAGGCGGGTGCTCGCCTTCAGCTATTTTGCAGCAACAGGCGTCAGTTCGAATACTCGACCGTGCTTGGCTGCCGCGGCAAGATCACCACGACGCAAAGCCAGCCTCACAATGTCGAGCTTGTGCGCATCGTCGGGAGACAGGTAAGGCGACCAGGCGGTGTCGTCTTCGATTAAATCGACGGCGACCTCGGCGGCATACTTACCTTCATGGACGAACTCTTTTGACTTTCGCAATATGGCTTCTTCCGCTCCATGAAGTCAGGCGACCAGCGCTCGGGTGTTGGTCGATAGGCCGTCACCAGTACTGCCGACGTTCCGTTTATCCTTGGAACACCCCACAACGGGTAGACCGTTCCAGTCGCGCTGCAAGACAAGCACGGATGGCTCCTTGCGCGAATCCGGATAGCCCTTAACGACAACGGCTGACTCAACGCCGGCCAATACCTCGTCAAGCAGAATATCATCAGCCGCTAGTTCGCGATAGCCGTGTCACGACACGAGATATTCGCCCCGCTTCAAGAGCCCTTGAACGATGGCGAGGACCTGGCTCAAATCTTCACTCCGCCGCCTCGCTCGTCCCGCGCTTCCGCTTCCCGCCGCTCTGCCTCGCCAGCACCGGGCCCAGAAACTTGCCGGTATAGCTGCGCGGCGCCTTGACGATGTCCTCCGGCGGGCCCCAGGCGACGATTTCGCCGCCGCCGTCGCCGCCTTCGGGACCGAGGTCGATCACCCAGTCGGCGGTCTTGATCACCTCGAGATTGTGCTCGATCACGACCACGGTGTTGCCCTGCGACACCAGCTCGTGCAGCACTTCCAGCAGCTTCTTGACGTCGTGGAAATGCAGGCCCGTGGTCGGCTCGTCCAGGATGTAGAGCGTGCGCCCCGTCGCGCGCTTTGACAGTTCCTTTGCCAGCTTGACGCGCTGGGCCTCGCCGCCCGACAGCGTGGTCGCCTGCTGGCCGACGTGGATGTAATCGAGCCCGACGCGGTGCAGTGTCTTGAAGGTTTCGCGCACCCGCGGCACCGCCTTGAAGAACTCGGCGGCTTCCTCGACGGTCATGTCCAGGACGTCGGCGATCGACTTGCCCTTGAACAGCACTTCCAGCGTCTCGCGGTTGTAGCGCTTGCCCTTGCAGACGTCGCAGGTGACGTAGACGTCGGGCAGGAAGTGCATCTCGATCTTGATGACGCCGTCGCCCTGGCAGGCCTCGCAGCGGCCGCCCTTGACGTTGAAGGAAAAGCCGCCCGGGCTCGTAGCCGCGCGCCTTGGCCTCGGGCAGGCCGGCGAACCATTCGCGGATCGGCGTGAAGGCGCCGGTATAGGTCGCGGGATTCGAGCGCGGGGTGCGGCCGATCGGCGACTGGTCGATGTCGATGATCTTGTCGATATGCTCCAGGCCCTCGATGCGGTCGTGCGGCGCGGCGCCCTCGCTGGCATTGTTGAGTTTGCGCGCGATCGCCTTGTAGAGCGTGTCGATCAGGAGCGTCGACTTGCCGCCGCCGGAGACGCCGGTGACGCAGGTGAACAGCCCCAGCGGAATTTCCGCCGAGACGTTTTTCAGATTGTTGCCGCGCGCGTTGATCACCTTGACGGTGCGGCGATGGTTCGGCGGCCGTCGCTCGGGGATCGTCGACCGACAATTCGCCGGTGAGATATTTTCCGGTCAGCGAGTCCGGATTGTTCATGATGTCCGCGGGCGTGCCCTGCGGCCACGATATGGCCGCCATGCATGCCGGCGCCGGGGCCGATGTCGAGCACGTGATCGGCGAGCCGTGATGGCGTCCTCGTCATGCTCGACCACGATCACGGTGTTGCCGAGGTCGCGCAGCCGCTTCAGGGTTTCCAGCAGCCGCGCATTGTCGCGCTGGTGCAGGCCGATCGAGGGCTCGTCCAGCACATAGAGCACGCCGGTCAGCCCCGAGCCGATCTGCGAGGCCAGCCGGATGCGCTGGCTCTCGCCGCCGCGACAGCGTGCCGGAGGCGCGCGAAAGCGTCAGGTAGTTGAGGCCGACATCGAGCAGGAACGACAGCCGTTCGCGGATTTCCTTCAGCACCCTTGCCGCGATCTCGTTCTGCTGCGCGTTGAGCGCCTTCGGCACGGTCTCGAACCATTCGCCGGCGCGGCGCACCGATAATTCCGAGATTTCGCCGATGTGCTTGCCGCCGATCTTGACGCACAAAGCCTCCGGCTTCAGCCGATAGCCGTGGCAGGCCTCGCAGGGAATGTCGGAGAAATATTTTGCCAGTTCCTCGCGCGCCCATTCGCTTTCGGTCTCGCGATAGCGGCGGTCGATATTGGTGATGACGCCCTCGAACGGTTTTTTGGTGTCGTAGGAGCGCACGCCGTCTTCATAGGAGAACTTGATTTCGTCGTCGCCGGAGCCGTGCAGCATCGCGTCTTTGCGTCTTCTTCGGCAGGTCCTTCCATTTGGTGTCGAGCGTGAATTTGTAGAATTTGCCGAGCGCGGTCAGGGTCTGGATGTAATAGGGCGAGGACGATTTCGCCCACGGCGCGATCGCGCCCTTGCGCAAGGTCAGCTCCTTGTCGGGAATGACCAGGTCTTCGTCGATGTGCTGCTCGACGCCGAGCCCGCCGCAGGCCGGGCAGGCGCCGTAGGGATTGTTGAAGGAGAAGAGTCTCGGGCTCGATTTCCGGAATGGTGAAGCCGGAAACCGGGCAGGCGAACTTTTCGGAAAACAGGATACGTTCCGGCCCGCTCTTGTCGTGGATTTTCGCGACCTTCTTGCCGGCGGCCTCATCCTTCGAGACGGCGCTTTGCGCCTCCTCAGGACGAGGGGAAGCACCTCGCTTTGCCGCCTTCGATCGTCTGCTCCGTCCTCATCCCCGGATGAGCGCTCTGCGCTCACCGAGGGAGCGCCCGCAGGGCGCGTCTCGAAGGATGATGGGTGGGCAGCCGGCGCATCCGCATATTCGATGACCGCGAGCCCTTCGGCCAGCTTCAGCGCCGTTTCAAAACTTTCCGCCAGCCGCTGGCCGATGTCCGGCCGCACCACGATGCGGTCGACGACCACGTCGATGTCATGGGGAAACTTCTTGTCGAGCACCGGCGCTTCCGCGAGCTCGTAGAAGGTGCCGTCGATCTTGACCCGCTGGAATCCCTTCTTGAGGTATTCGGCGAGCTCCTTACGATACTCGCCCTTGCGGCCGCGCACGACCGGCGCCAGCAGATAGAGCCTGGTGCCCTCGGGCAGATCAAGCACGCGATCGACCATCTGCGGAGACGATCTGGCTCTCGATCGGCAATCCCGTCGCGGGCGAATAGGGCACGCCGACCCGCGCCCACAACAGCCGCATATAGTCGTAGATCTCGGTGACGGTTCCGACGGTCGAGCGCGGATTCCTCGAAGTGGTCTTCTGCTCGATGGAGATCGCCGGCGACAGGCCGTCGATCTGGTCGACATCCGGCTTCTGCATCATCTCCAGGAACTGGCGGGCATAGGCCGACAGCGATTCGACGTAGCGCCGCTGTCCCTCGGCATAGATGGTGTCGAAGGCGAGCGAGGATTTGCCCGAGCCCGACAGCCCCGTGAAGACGACGAGCCTGTCGCGCGGGATTTCGACGTCGATGTTCTTGAGATTGTGCTCGCGCGCGCCACGAATGGTTATCGCGCGCGTGCCCGAGCCAGCGGTCTGTTGGCGCTTCGCCCTGATCACTTCATCCATATCGGCATTTCCAGGCACGCTGACCGCGCCGTATTCCGGCGCGCATCGCCCGTGACCGGGGATCGGACGCCAAATGGGTGAACTCGGAACATAGGAAGAACGCGCGGGAATTTCCAGTGCTCGCTGGACGCCATCAACGCTTTGTTAGGCAGCGGGTTCACGGAGCCGGGCCGGACCAGACCGGGATGACTTTTCTTCGAATCGTCATCCCGCTCTATCTTTTTGTTTGAGCATGATCTCCGCGCAAACGCTTCGCGTTTGTCGCGAGGGAAAACCGGTTCCCACTTTTCCGGATCATGCTCTAAGCGCAAAAACAAAAAGGCCGGCGCACGGCCGGCCTTTTCAGATAGAGGCGTTCAGCTCAGGCTGCCATCAGTACTTCGCGACGACCGGGCCGCCCCAGCGATAGTTGACGCGGACGGTGACCACGTCGGCATCCTGGCGGACGCTGTCAGTACGCGTGTTCACGCCGGCGACCGGGAACACACTGCTGAAATTGAAGGTATGGGTGCCCGTGAACATATGGTCGTACTCGACACCGGCGGACCAATTTGGCGCGAAGCCAAATTCTACACCGGCGCCAACGGTCCCACCCCAGCGCGTTGCGGTCGCGCTGTCGACGATAACGCCGGCTGCAAGGCCGTCATACCTGCTGCCAGTAACCGCAGCGCCGCCCTTCAGGTACAACAGAGCGCTGTCGAAGGCATAGCCGACCTGGCCCGTGAACAGGCCGAAGGCGTCGAGCCGCGTGTGGTTTGTCGTTCCGATCGTCGCGAGGCTTGCATTTGTCCCGCTGAAGTCCGCCCAGTTGCCCTGTGCTTCCAGGCCGAACACGAATGCGCTGGCCTGCCAGCGATATCCGATCTGACCGCCCGCCGTGCCACCCGTTGCGTCATGGCAGCCTTCAGTGACGGGGGCAACTGCAACGCCGAGGGCGCAGTGGTCCAGCAATTGTGGCTCGAGCCCCAACCGCCGTTGACGCCGAGGTAGAGGCCGCTCCAGTCATAGATCGCCGCGATCATCGGCGCGGGGGCCTTGCTGTAGGGGCGCGCGGCAAGGTCGGCCGCAGAAGCGGGAGCCGCAAAGCCCAACGCCACCACTCCGACCATACCCAGCAAAATCTTCCGCATCGTATTCTCCAGCTCTTCTTCGCTTCATTTGATCCAGAAGCGTTGCGAATTCAGGCGCGGCCGCGCAAGCGGCCGGTCATGGCCCCGCAGCCGGACCCGTACCCCGCACAGCCCCCTTTCCGGTCGTGTTTTGAGGAACAAAGCTGGAACATCGCGCCGGAAAATGCTATATGTGGATAACCGGGGATCGACCGGCTTGCCGGACCGGCGAGCGTATAGGGTCGCGCTCAAGGTGGTCCCACGGCAATACGGGGCGCTCGGGCTGAAGTCCTAAGCGTCCGGCCAGTCCAGTAATTTTCGAGAGTGGAGAGCGGCAATGGCGGGAAGCGTAAACAAGGTGATTCTGGTCGGAAACCTCGGCAAGGATCCCGAGATCCGGCGGACGCAGGACGGGCGGCCGATCGCCAATCTCAGCGTGGCGACCTCCGAAAGCTGGCGCGACAAGGCGACCGGCGAGCGGAAGGAAAAGACCGAATGGCATCGGGTGGTCATCTTCAACGAGGGGCTCTGCAAGGTCGCCGAGCAATATCTGAAGAAGGGCGCCAAGGTTTACATCGAGGGTCAGTTGCAGACCCGCAAATGGACCGACCAGGCCGGCGTCGAGAAATACTCGACCGAGGTGGTGCTGCAGGGCTTCAACTCGAACCTGACCATGCTCGACGGCCGCAGCGGCGGCGGCGGTAATTTTGGCGCCGAGGAGTCGGGCGGCGATTTCGGGTCAGGCGGTCCGTCCGTCGCCGCGCCGCGCCGCGCGGTCGCGGCCGGCGCCCGCAGCAGCGACATGGACGACGATATTCCGTTCTGAGGGCGTCCGGCGCAGGCGGGCGCGAGCTCGCGCGCACGGCGGGTTTCGGCCTCTCAGCGCGCTCTGGCAGGAGGCATTTTCGCATCCGCCAAAGGGAGGTTTCCAAACACCTTCCAGGGCTGGATTTCAGGGCCGCGGCGCGGCAGGCCGCCGACCGCGTAAGTCTATGGAAAAACGAAGGGAAAAACCGGTCGCAAGAACCAGTTTGGGGTGGTTCGGACGCACCCGATACGCTATATGATTCTGAGCGAAAACTGACCGGATTCCCCCTTTGCCTGACACTGAAGATACGAAGCCCGGAGAGCCCCCGGCGCCCTCGGATATTCGTCCCGTATCCATCCTCGATGAGATGAAGCGCTCCTACCTCGATTACGCCATGAGCGTGATCGTGGCGCGGGCACTGCCCGATGCGCGCGACGGCCTCAAGCCGGTGCATCGGCGCATTCTCTACGCGATGTACGAGAACGGGTTCGAATGGAACAAATCGTATAACAAGTCGGCGCGGACCGTCGGCGACGTCATCGGTAAATACCATCCCGCACGGCGACCAGTCGGTCTACGACGCGCTGGTGCGCATGGCGCAGGATTTCTCGATGCGCGTGCCGCTGATCGACGGCCAGGGCAATTTCGGCTCGGTGGACGGCGATATGCCGGCCGCGATGCGTTACACCGAATCCCGCCTGCACCAAGATCGCGCAGTCGCTGCTTGACGACATCGACAAGGACACCGTCGATTTCCAGCCCAACTACGACGACTAGCGATCGCGAACCGACGGTTCTGCCGGCCAAGTTCCCGAACCTGCTGGTCAATGGCGCCGGCGGCATCGCGGTCGGCATGGCCACCAACATCCCGCCGCACAATCTGGGCGAGGTGATCGACGCCTGCATGGCGCTGATCGACAATCCCGCGCTCGGCATCGACGAGCTCATCAACATCATTCCGGGACCGGATTTCCCGACCGGCGGCATCATCCTCGGCGCGCCAGGGCATCCGCGCGGCCTATCACCTCGGCCGCGGCTCGATCGTGATGCGCGGCAAGGTGTCGATCGAAACCATCCGCAAGGACCGTGAAGCCATCATCATCATCGGAAATTCCCTACCAGGTGAACAAGGCCACCATGGTCGAGCGCATCGCCGAACTGGTGCGCGAGAAGAAGATCGACGGCATCTCCGATCTGCGCGACGAATCCGACCGCGACGGTATGCGCGTCGTGGTCGAGCTGAAGCGCGACGCCATGGCCGATGTCGTGTTGAACCAGCTCTACCGGTTCACGCCGCTGCAGACCAATTTCGGCGCCAACATGGTGGCGCTGGATGCCGGCCGGCCGCAGCTGATGAACCTGCAGGGATCTGCTGACGCTGTTCATCGCCTTCCGCGAACAGGTGGTGACGCGCCGCACCAAGTTCCTGCTCAACAAGGCCCGCGACCGCGCCCATATCCTGGTCGGTCTCGCGATTGCGGTGGCCAACATCGACGAGATCATCCGCGTCATCCGCACCTCGCCCGATCCCAACACGGCGCGCGACATCCTGATGTCGCGCGACTGGCCGGCGAAGGACGTGGCCGCGATGATCACGCTGATCGACGATCCGCGCCATCGGCTGGCCGAGGACGGCACCGCGCGGCTGTCGATGGAGCAGGCCAAGGCCATTCTCGACCTGCGGCTGCAGCGGCTCACCGCGCTCGGGCGCGAGGAGATTGGCGAAGAACTCGACAAGCTGGCGGTGGAAATCGCCGACTACCTCGACATCCTGCGATCGCGCGCGCGCGTGCAGGCCATCATCAAGACCGAACTGGCCGCCGTGAAGTCCGAATTCGCGACGCCGCGCAAGACCGTCATCGTCGACCAGGAAAACGAGGTCGAGGACGAGGACCTGATCCAGCGCGAGGACATGGTGGTCACGGTCTCGCATGCCGGCTACGTCAAGCGCGTGCCGCTGTCGACCTACCGCGCGCAACGCCGCGGCGGCAAGGGCCGCGCGGGCATGCAGACCCGCGACGAGGATTTCGTCAGCCGTCTGTTCGTCGCCTCGACCCACACGCCGGTGTTGTTCTTCTCGTCGCGCGGACAGGTCTACAAGGAGAAGGTCTGGCGCCTGCCGGTGGCGGCTCCGAACGCGCGCGGCAAGGCCCTGATCAACATCCTGCCGCTGGAACAGGGCGAACGCATTACCACCATCATGCCGCTGCCGGAGGATGAATCCTCCTGGGCCAATCTCGACGTGATGTTCGCCACCACGGGCGGCAATGTTCGCCGCAACAAGCTGTCGGACTTCGTCGACGTCCGCCGGTCCGGCATCATCGCCATGAAGCTCGACGACGACGAGGCGATCGTCGACGTGCAGATCTGCACCGAGCACGACGACGTGCTTTTGACCGCCGCCGGCGGCCAGTGCATCCGCTTCCCCGTCACCGACGTGCGGGTGTTCACCGGCCGCACCTCGATGGGTGTGCGCGGCATCGCGTTGGCCGAAGGCGACAAGCTGATCTCGCTCACCATCCTGCGCCATATGGACGCCGATGCCGAGGAGCGCGCCGCCTATCTGCGCAGAGCCAATGCGGTGCGGCGCGGCGGCGCCGAGGACGAGGCGGGGACGGACAGCGAGGACGTGGCCGGCGCGATCGAACTCGGCGAGCAGCGCTATGTCGAAATGTCGGCCAGCGAGCAGTTCGTGCTGACCATCAGCGAAAACGGCTATGGCAAGCGCTCGTCGTCGTTCGAATACCGGACCACCGGCCGCGGCGGCAAGGGAATCGTCGCAATGTCGGTGAACGACCGCAACGGCAAGCTGGTGGCGTCATTCCCGGTCGAGGACTTCGACCAGATCATGCTGGTGACCGACAAGGGTCAGCTGATCCGCTGCCCGGTCGAGGGCATCCGGATCGCGGGCCGCTCCACCCAGGGCGTCATCGTGTTCGACACCGCCGAAGACGAGCACGTGGTGTCCGTCGAGCATATCGGCGAGGACACCGAAAACGGCAACGGCAACAACGGCAACGGCAATGGAAGCTAGCGGCGCAGTTGCGAACATGAGCCGCAAGCGTTGATCGCCCTTGACGACACAGCGGCGCACGCTGCCCCCGAGTTTGCGGTTGCATTCGCCTTGGGGTTGAAAGACAATTCCTCCCGGCAGGGAGGCCCGCATGGAAGCAACGAGGTTTTCCGGAGGCAACGCGGGGCTGCGCGTCGTCATCCATCCCGGCGACAACAAGATTCTGATCGCGATGTCGATGGACGACAACGGCATCAACGATACCGACAAGAATCTGGCGGGCTTCGCGATCTGGCGCACATACGACGGCAAGCCGGGACAGATCCTGGCGAACCGGATCGGCTTCGACAGCGGCGTCAACAGCCAGACCACCTCCGCGACGCGTGAATGGACCGATTCCGATCAGGCGCCGTTCCAGAAGTTTCGCTGGGTCGATGTTCCTCCCGACGGATTTGACGCGGCGATCACCTATCGGGTGCAGGCGCGGTATTTCACCGGTCAGGGATTTGCGACCAAGGCCGGCCCGGAAGTCAGTATCAGGGCCGAACCCGTCAAACAGCTTTTCACGAAATTCCGGACGGCGTTCACGCGCGGCTACATTGCTTCACAGGCCTACGCGGATAAATTCCAGAACAAGGACATCCGGCCCGCCGGGGCCAAGACAGCGGACTTCGATACCAGGCCGTTCGAGGCACAATACGCCTGGCTCGGCGCCGATGCGCGCGTGCAATTGTTCGATTTCATTGCCGATTGCGAAAAAGACAGCAGCGCCAAGATAGACGTGTTCGCCTACGACCTCGACGAGCCCGATGTCATCGCGGCGATCTGCAGGATGGGCAAGCAGGGCCGGCTGCGCGCGGTGCTCGACAACGCCCCCCTGCATTCGGCGGCCGGCAAGGGCGGCACCATGCCGGTCGAGATCGATGCGGCGAAGATGATCATCGCGGCCGCCGGCAAGGCCAACGTCCGCCAGGGACACTTCAGCCGCTTCCAGCACAACAAGGTCTTCATCAAGCGCGATGCCAGCGGAAACGCGCAGCGGGTCATTTTCGGCTCGATGAATTTTTCCGTGCGCGGCCTTTACGTGCAGGCCAACAACGTGGTCGTGGTGGACGATCCCGGCGTTGCCGGCATGTTCGCCAAGGCCTTCGATAATGCCTTTGCGAACAATGTGGCGACGGCGCCGTTCCAGGCCGACCCGATTTCCAGGGGCTACATGGTCTGCTCGGCCACCGCGTCAGCCATGCTGCCGAAATTCTCGCTCGCGCTTTCGCCGCACAGGGATTCCGCCGTTTCGATCGGCCCGATGGCGGACCGGATCCGCAAGGCGACGAGTTCGGTGTTTTTCGCTGTGATGGCGCCGACCGGGGGAGGGGCGGTGCTCGCTTCATTGCGGACAATTGCCGCGCAGCCGACGGTGTTTTCCTACGGCACTGTGGAGACCGACAAGGGCCTTGCGGTGCAAAGCTCCAACGGCGAGATGGGCGTCATGACCGGTTTCGCCACGCTCACCAAGAATGTGCCCGCGCCGTTCAAACAGGAGTTCAGTGGCGGCGCCGGCATGCACATCCACGACAAGTTCGTCGTCGTCGACTTCAACGCCGCCAATCCCACGGTTTTTACCGGCTCGTCAAATCTCGCATCGGGCGGCGAGCAGGCCAATGGCGACAGTCTGGCGATGATCGAGGACGCCGCCGTGGCCAATATGCTCGCGATCGAGGCAGTCGCGCTGTTCGACCACTATCACTTCCGCAAGGTCATGCAGCAGGTGACGGTGAAGGAGCCGCCCTTGACGCTGTGGTATCCCGGCAAGCCGAACGCTGCGATTGCATGGTGGAAGGCCTATTACGATCCAACTCGGATCCAGATGCGCGACCGCTATCTGTTTGCCGATCTGCCGCTGCCGGCCGGTCTTGCCGCGACCAAGAATGTCGACTGGTCGGCGATCGATGCCGCCGCCGCGAACAAGCCCCCCAAGGCATCGGCCGGGAAGTCTCCTTCCAGGAAGTCCGCTTCCAAGAAGTCCGCTTCCGGCAAGTCCGCGGCCAGCAAGGCGCCGGCAAGGAAAGCAAAGAAAACCCGGAAGACCGCCGCCGGCAAAACCACGAGGGCGAAACCGGCGAAGAAGCAATCCGTGAAAAAGAAAAAGACCGCCGCCCCCAAGAAAGGCGGCGCGAACAGGACGAAGAAGCGAAAGAGCAGAACTTAGCCGGGGCGCATCGGCAGCGACGCCCCAAACGTCAATGGAGGCCAGCCGCGCCGGGCTGGCCTCCATTGACGAAAACGATCAACTTGCGCGGTGGCGCGCTTTACGGCGTGCGGTCGGCGGTGACCAGCCGGGCTTCCCGGATCGTGGACTTGGAGCCGGCGACGCGCAGGCAGGAGGCTTCGAAATTCGGCCAGGCCTGCTGCGAGCAATCCGGGCCAGCGGTGCGGATATCGAGCCGATCGCCCTTGGCGAGGGCTTGCGGCACGCTGGCTTCGACCTGCGGGGCAAATCCGGGAAGAACGGTGAGCGCGGCGGCGAGAAACGCAGCAATAGCGATGGCGGAAAGAGCCTTGATCATGACGGTCCCCTGTCATTGGGCCTTTGGCCCGTCGTTTCGTTGGTTAACATGTACCCAGCGGCCGTTTCCGGATGTCTTCGCCAAGTGCGAAAATGGTTTCATTTCGCCGGAGATTTGTTTCGTCGCCCATTCCGGACGAAACATTGCGGCCCTGCAGAGGAGACGCCGCAGGCCCCGTACTGGTTCAGCCAGCCGTGAAATATAAAGACGTAATCGCGTCCCGGCCGGGAACCGGCCCGGCTTGCGGGGCCGCCCGGGGCGGGGTAGACGGGTTTATGCCCCGTATCGCGCTGTATCCCGGCTCATTCGACCCCGTCACCAATGGCCATCTGGACGTGGTCAGGCATGCCGTCAGCCTGTGCGACCGGCTGATTGTCGCCATCGGCGTGCATTCCAGCAAAAAGCCGCTGTTTTCGACCGAGGAGCGGCTGGACATGGTCCGGGCGGTCTTTGGGCCGGTCGCGGCAAAGGCCGGCTGCGCCTTCGATTGCACGACCTATGACAATCTGACCGTTACCGCGGCGCAAAAACACGGCGCAACCATCATGATTCGCGGCCTGCGCGACGGCACCGACCTCGACTATCGAGATGCAGATCGCCGGGATGAACGAAACCATGGCGCCCGGCGTGCATACGGTGTTCGTTCCGGCCTCGGTGGCCGTCCGCCCGATCACCGCCACACTGGTGCGCCAAATCGCCGGCATGGGTGGTGACGTTTCGGCTTTCGTGCCGCCGCTGGTCGCCGCCAGCCTCAAGACCAAATTCGCCGGTTAACGCGCGTTCGGAAATCGCGGGAACCGGTCTGCGCGCCAAACCAGAAACTCTTCCTTCCCAATCCGGAGTTTTCATGATCCGAGTTCTCGCATTCATCGCCGCGCTGATTTGCGCCGCGCCCGCGATCGCGCAGCCGCTTCCCGCCAATCTCGACAAGCCGAATGCGATCGTCATCGACACCACCAAGGGCCGCATCGTGTTCAAGCTGCGCACCGACCTTGCGCCACAGCACGCCGAGCGGATCAAGCAGCTGGCGCGCGAAGGCTATTACAACAACGTGCCGTTCCACCGCGTGATGGATGGCTTCATGGCGCAGACCGGCGACGGCCAGAACTTCAACGGCACCGGCGGTTCGAAATATCCGAACCTGAAGGCGGAGTTCTCCAACGTGCCGTTCAAGCGCGGCATCGTCGGCATGGCGCGCGCGGCGACAGCGTCGATACCGCGAATTCGCAGTTCTTCATCATGTTCGCGGATGCGCCCAGTCTGAACGGCCAGTACACCGTGATCGGCGAGGTGGTGTCAGGGCATGGACGTGGTCGACAAGCTCAAGAAAGCGCCGCCGGGATCGCGCGGCGGCCGGTCACCGATCCCGACAAGATGGTGAAGGTGCAGGTCGCATCCGACATCAAGTGAGCCGCGGTGACGCGGCGTCGCACCCAGCTGATCTGGTTTGCCGCGGCGCTGCTGCTTGCTGTTCACGGGCTGGCGCGCAGGCCGAACCGCAGCAGGTCAATACCATCAAGGACGTATTTGCGAAGGTTGGCGCTGCTGGAAACCGCCGCCGGCGTCGCGTGCCAATCCCGATCGACATCACCGTGATCGTAAGCTTTAACCGCGCGGGAGAGATCCTCGGCCATCCCGAGGATTACCTATGAATCGGAACAGGCGACCGACAACGACCGGTTGATGTACCGCATCGCCGTGATGGAGGCGTTGCAACGCTGCACGCCGATGCCATTTACCGAGAGAATGGCCGGAGCCGTTGCCGGCCGGCCGTTCGCCGTCCAATTTCAAAATCGGAAACGTCCACCCCAACCCGTAGAGAAGAGAGCATGGCTGACACCGAAAATACTTTGATCCTCGAAACCACGCAGGGACCGGTCATTATCGAAATGCGGCCCGATCTCGCACCCGGCCACGTCGCGCGGATCAAGGAACTGGTGCGCGAGGGATTTTACGACGGCATCGTGTTCCATCGCGTGATCGAAGGCTTCATGGCGCAGACCGGCTGTCCGCAGGGCACCGGCACCGGCGGTTCCGGCAAGAAGCTAAAGGCCGAGTTCAACAAGGAGCCGCATGTGCGCGGCACGACCTCGATGGCGCGCGCCGCCAGCCCGGATTCCGGCGACAGCCAGTTCTTCATCTGCTTCGACGACGCCTCGTTCCTCAACAACCAGTACACGGTGTGGGGCAAGGTGACCTCGGGCATGGAGAACGTCGACAAGATCAAGCGCGGCGAGCCGGTGCAGAACCCGGACAAGATCGTCAAGGCGCGCATGGCGCTGGACGCGGCGTGATTTCCTCACGCTCCGATGGAGCATGCGGCAGCGGCGGCTCGCATCGCGCGAATCAGGATGCGAGCGCGGTGGGGCATCCTCACGGGCACTGTTCACGTCAAACCGTCGATGCCGCGTCATCCACTCGCGCTCGACGCGCCTCAGGGTAACGCAAAGGAGCGTCGCTCCGAGCAACCATGCGCACCGATCTCTTCGACTTCGAACTTCCTGCCGACAGCATCGCGCTGCGCCCGGCGAGCCCGCGCGATTCCGCGCGGCATGCTGGTCGTGCAGCCCGACGGCGACTTGCGCGACCACATGGTGCCGATCTGCCGCAATGGCTCGAGCCCGGCGATCAGCTGGTGGTCAACGATACCAGGGTGATATCGGCCCAGCTCAAGGGCCGCCGCATCGGCCGCGACACCGAACCGAAGATCGAGGCGACGCTGATCAAGCGGCTCGACGGCTCGCGCTGGCAGGCGCTGGTCAAACCGGCAAAGAAGCTCGCGCCGGGCGACGTGGTTCGCTTCGGCAATGAGGGCAGGGTGTGCCTGCTCGGCCATCTCGACGCGCAGGTCGAGCACAAGGGCGACGACGGCGAGGTCACGCTGTCGTTTTCGTTTCAGGGCCCGCGCTGGATCAGGCCATCGCCGATCTCGGCAGCCCGCCGTTGCCGCCCTACATCGCCTCGAAGCGCGCGCCCGATGAGCGCGACGTCGCCGACTACCAGACCATGTTCGCGGTCAACGAGGGCGCCGTCGCGGCGCCGACGGCGGGATTGCATTTCACGCCCGCGCTGGAAACGGCGCTTGCGCGAACGCGGGATCGGGATGCACCGCATGACGCTGCATGTCGGGGCCGGGACCTTTCTGCCGGTCAAGGCGGACGACACCGCCGGGCACAAGATGCATGCCGAATGGGGCAGGATTTCCGCCGAGACCGCCGCGCGCGCTGAATGCAGCACGGGCCAGGGGCGGCCGCATCGTCGCTGTCGGCACCACGTCGCTGCGGCTTCTGGAAAGCGCCGCGGCGGAAGACGGCACGATCGAGCCGTTCGCCGGCGAGACCGCGATCTTCATCACGCCGGGCTATCGTTTTCGCGCGGTCGATATTCTCCTGACCAATTTTCACTTGCCGCGTTCGACGCTGTTCATGCTGGTGTCGGCCTTCAGCGGCCTCGAGACTATGAAGCGGGCCTATGCCCATGCGATCGATAGCGGCTACCGGTTCTATTCCTATGGCGATGCCTGCCTGCTGTTTCGCGCGCGGGACTAATCGGCGAGCGGAGTCAGCGGAGCGTAACGCAACATGCGAGGCTTGCTGGGCCCGGGCGAACCGCTGACCGGCTGCTGGCTGACGTCCCGGGACGCGCTCCTGGTGCACCGCCACGCCGGGCGAATGCGCTGCAGCGCCATCAACCGACGCGCGTGCCACAAGCGGGTACAACATGCGCGAGCGGGCCTCCTCGACACTCATCAGGGCTTGCAAGAGGGACGGCGGGACGGGGATGCCGTGCGATAGGCGGTCTTCAGACGCGGGCATTCGCGGGGACGGTTACCGGCAGGTCGGCAGGTTCTCGAATTTCAGGAACCGCCGCATGGGTGCAGGCCTGGCGCCGGGCACCCTGCGGCCGTCAGCCATAGCTGGGCAAAGCTCCGCCGGATCGCCAGCGCGGCACCAGCGTAGATCGCGGGAGACATCGAATCGAGTGGCCGCTGGCGTCGCTGAGATCCTTGCGGATGCGGCCGACCAGGACGTCGTCCTGACCGAGGCATCGATCGGCATCGGGAAATAGTTCTGTTCGCGCGGTCGTCGACGATCCTCACGCCCGGCGCCGCGGCCGAGGATCTGCGCGACCTGCATCTCGGTGATCGGCCGTTCGCATTCGAAGGTGATCGCCTCGCAATGGGCGCGCAGCACCGGCACGCGCGACGCAGGTGACGCCGACGGCGATCCGGTCGTCCTCGAAGATCTTGCGGGTCTCCTGGATGACCTTGGTCTCTTCGTCGTTGTAGCCGGTCTCCGGATCGATCGCCGTGTTATGGCTGAACACGTTGAAGGCATAGGGGTGCGGCATCACCTTGGGCCGATAGCTCTGGCCGTCGAGGCAGGCGCGTGTCGACTCCACCAGTTCCTCCATCGCGGCGGCGCCGGCGCCGCTGGCGGCCTGATAGGTCGACAGGATCACGCGCTTGATGCGGTTGGCTCCGGTGGATCGGCCACAGCGGCACCAGCGCGGTGATCGCCGAGCAGTTCGGGTTGGCGATGATGCCCTTGTGCTCGCGGATGCGGCTGGCGTTGATCTCGGGGATCACCAGCGGCACGTTCGGATCCATGCGGAAGGCGGAGGAATTGTCGATGACGACGGCGCCGGCCTTGACCGCAACCGGAGCGAACTTTCGGGAAATGCCGCCGCCCGCCGAGAACAGCGCGATATCGACGCCCGCGAAGGAGTTTTCGCGTGAGCTCCTCGATCACGATCCTCTCGCCGCGGAAGTCGATGGTCTTGCCGGCCGAGCGCGCGCTCGCCAGCGCCTTGAGCTTGCCGACGCGAAATGCGCGCTTGTTCATGGTGGCGATGAATTCGGCGCCGACGGCGCCGGTCACGCCGGCAATGGCAACAACGGGATCGTTCTTCACTTCGGTCTCCATCAGCATGCAATAAAAAAGCCCCGGACCTTTTCAGGCGGGGCTTCGGGTTCAGATGATGCGATCGTCGACTTACGCGCGCACGCCTCCCGAGGCCCCGGAGGGCCTTGCGGTTTTCGCGGTGCGTTTGGTGGTCGTCATCATGGCGCGGGCTTATGCGGGAGATTTGGATTGGCGTCAACGGGTTTCGGGCGGAAAATCGGCATCAACGAGGTTGAACAGGACGTCGTTGTTACGCGATAAGCTGACGCATGAGCCTTCCCAATCATTTCGAACTGCTCGCCACCGACGGGCGCCGCGCGTACGGGCAGGCTGACGACGCCGCATGGCGTGGTGCGAACACCGGCCTTCATGCCGGTCGGCACCGCAGGCGCGATGAAGGGCATGCACTGGCGCGAGGTGCGCGATGCCGGCGCCGATATCGTGCTCGGCAATACCTATCATCTGATGCTGCGGCCGGGCGCCGAACGCATTGCCGCCCTGGGCGGCCTGCAGACCTTTACCGGCTGGAACGGCCCCATGCTGACCGACTCCGGCGGCTTCCAGGTGATGTCGCTGGCGCAGTTGCGCAAGGTCAGCGAAAGCGCGGTGACCTTCCGCTCGCACATCGACGGCGCGAGCGTCGAACTGTCGCCCGAGCGCGCGATCGAGGTGCAGCGGCTGCTCGGCTCCGACATCGCCATGCAGCTCGACGAATGCGTGCGGCTGCCGGCCGAGCGCGGCGATATCGAGCGCGCGATGCAACTCTCGTTGCGCTGGGCGGAGCGCAGCAAGCGCGCGTTCGAGACGGCGCCGCCGGCTACATGCTGTTCGGCATCGCGCAGGGCGGTGACGTGCCGGAACTGCGCCACGCCAGCGCGCGGGGCCTGGTCGAGATCGGCTTTCACGGCTATGCGATCGGCGGGCTTGCGGTCGGCGAACCGCAATCGGTGATGCTCGCCATGATCGAGGAGGTCGCGCCGATCCTGCCGCCGGATCGGCCGCGATATCTGATGGGCGTCGGCACGCCCGAGGATATGCTGGAGGCGGTCGCGCGCGGCATCGACATGTTCGATTGCGTGATGCCGACGCGCAACGGACGTCACGGGGTGGCGTTCACGCGGTTCGGTCAGATCAATCTGCGCAACGCCCGCCACGCCGACGATCCGCGGCCGCTCGACGAGGAGAGCCCATGGCCGTCGACGCGCGACTTGCGCGCGCGCCTATCTGCATCACCTCGTGAGGTCGGGCGAGACGCTGGGCGCCATGCTGCTGTCGGAAATCAATATCGCCTATTACCAGCGGCTGATGGCCGACATCAGGGACGCGATTTCACACGGGAACATTTGCGAGTTTTCGCGAACGCACGCGCGCCGAATGGGCAAAGGGCGATATCACGCCGCGCTAAAAGCGCGGGCCCGAAAGGCCGCGCCGGCGCGAAGTTAGAACCAAAAAATAATCAGTTACAGGCAAACCGCCGGAGCGCGTGCTTGGTCACAAAACCGTAGCCGCAGGTATCGCAGGTCCAGAGATAGCTGATGACGTTGTCGGACAGGTACGCGGACGCTTCCGCCGCCACCATTGAATCGGCGCAAACCGGGCAGGTCGGCAGATCGCATCCGCGCGGGTCGGGATGACGCGTCTCGGTCGAGATGACTTCAGCGATTGCTGACATCGTGACCTCCTTGCGATCTGAGCCTGTGTCTACAGCATTCTCCTATCTGTTTGACGATGTCGCAACAGAAATGCGTTGGTTTTACGATATTTGACCGTTCAAAAATTTTGCAATGCAGCGAATATTTGGTCAGCCAGATTCCGACTTGCACGCCGGCACAAGCTGCTCCAAATGGACGAAGAGCCGCTAACTTCTCACACATTGCGGCAACAGGAGTTTGTGATGGACGCGCCGACACCCACGAGTGCAGTGCACTGTCCTGGCCGAGGCCGTTTTTCGATTTGAAGGAACCTAACCGTGGCAGATCAACCGAGACGACCAAGAACCCTGAACGACGCCCGAACCGAAGCCGAAGCTGCGTTCAAGCGGACCACCACCAAAGTGCCGGAGGCGCCGCCAAAAACCACCGCGCTTCCCGGCGTCAAGGAACTGGTTTCGCTGCGGATCGATCAGGACGTTCTCGAACATTTCCAGGAGGGCGGGCCCGGCTGGCAGGATCGCATCAATGACGCCCTGCGAAAGGCAGCCGGGAAATAGAAGACTCGGCGTTGTGTCGCGACACGCCGATTGCTTGATTTTGTTGAAGACATTTCGATCAAGTTGCGCGCGCGATACAGACACGGGCTAAAGCCCATGGCTGAGGCGCCGCCGGCCCATCAGGTTCCGATACGCGCGGGAACCGGCTGGACTGCTCTCAGGTTCAAGAGATTGCCGGTGAGGATCAGCGCCGCGCCAAGCACGGTGAAGGCGTCAAGCCGTTCCGAATAGATCAGCCAGCCGGCCGCCGCGGACAGCGGAACCCGCAGGAAATCCATCGGCAGCACCACGGTCGCGTCGGCGTACAGCATCGCGCGCGCCATGCAGTAGTGGGAGAAGGTGCCGCAGAACGCGATCACGACCATCCAGCCCCAGGCATAGGCGGTCGGCCATTGCCAGACATAGAGCGAGGGAAAAAATCCGGCCGCGGACTGGATCACCAGCATCCAGAAGATGATCGTCAGCGTCGTTTCGGTGCGGGTCAGCGATTTCATCATGGCGACGGAAATGCCGAATCCGACGGCCGCGCCCAGCGCGATCAGCTGGCCCGGATTGATCTCGCCGGCCGCCGGTCGAACGATGATGATGACGCCGACCACGCCGAGCACGATCGCCGAGATCTTCGCCGCCGTCATGCGCTCGCCGAGAAAGCTCGCGGCCAGGATCGCGGTCCAGATCGGCATGGTGAATTCGATCGACACCACCTGGCCCAGCGGAATCAGCGTCAGCGCGAAGAACCAGCCGAGCCCGGCGGCGTAGTGGATGAGATTGCGTCCGATATGCTGCAGCGGCCGCGACGTCTTCATCGCGGCAAATCCGCCGTTGAGGCGGACCAGCGGATACAGCATCAGGAAGCCGAAGACCGCCCGTACTTCCGTGATCTGAAACACGTTCAGCTCGCGCGTCGCCTCGCGGCCGGCGACCGCGACGATCAGCATCAGCGCAAGCCAGCCCGCCATCCACAGCGCGGCCATCGGTTTGGAAGGTGTTCGGTTCATCGGCGGGAGTACAGGGGAGGCCGCGATGCGCGGGGGTTGGGAGGACCGCCGGTATCGGCGACCGGCCGGGATTTGCAACGTGCAAATATGCTGATGCAGTGATGCGCCTGTCCCAATTTCGATCTGGGAGTGTCCGCGCGATCGGTGCTAAGGGGTCTTGCTCGTCATTCCGGGTCTGGTGCTTCGGACCATCCCGGAATGACGATCCCATAACAGATCGGAGAACCTCGCTCATGCGTACCTTGCAACCCGCCGAATGGTCGAAACCACGCGGCTTCTCGCACGGCGTCGAGGTCGATGGTCCCGGCCGATGGATCGTGCTTGCCGGCCAGACCGGAGGCGACGAGAAGGGCGAATATCAATCCGATATGGCCGGGCAGGTCGCCATGGCGTTGCGCAGGATCATCAAGCTGCTGGCGGAGGCCGGGGCCGGTCCGCAGCACATCGTTCGCCTGACCTGGTATTTGACCAGCCGCGGCGAATACGAAGCCGCCGGCGCGGGTATCGGTGCGGCCTGGCGCGAGACGCTGGGGAGAAATTTTCCGCCCTCGACGCTGCTCTACATCGCGGGCCTGGTCGATGAACGCGCGAAGGTCGAGATCGAAGTCACCGCCTTCGTGCCGGGCGCATAGGCTGCACCCGCCATTGATGCACCGGGCCGCGGAGTCTTTCCGCCGGATCCATCGTTGCCGATGGCAACAAGTCAAGATTTTCGCAAAGGACATCTGCCGATGACAAAACGATCCACCTCAGCGGATTTTGTGACCGCCTTCGCCACCGGCTGGCCCGAGAACCAGCCCGAAATCATGGTGCTTTCATTGACGACGCATAGGGGCGTTCAGGACTTCGCGCTAAACAAGGAACAGGCGCTGCTGATCGCCAAGACCATGAAGGAAACCGCAGGCCGGCTGGCGAGGCCAAGGCAGGACAAATAGCGCGAATTTCGGCGAGCCGGTAGCTAAGTCGCTTGAAAACGCTCTAATAGCGAGACAGCGCGATGGTGGCGCCCCGGAACTCGCTCTCGGCTCGGATCCCGATGGATTGCCGGTTGCCGCGCGTCGTCAGGCTGAGAGCTGCGCGGTAAATCCGGCCGCACTCGCGACCACCTGAAAATTGCCGTTGCTGCCGCGTCCCTCGAGGGTTCCGTTGACGCCTCGGCTGCTTTCGCTCCACGTCCCCGAAAGCGCTCCGCGCTCCGAGATGACGTTGCCTCTGAGATCGAATTTGTAGCTGTCGCTGGCGCAGACCAGGGTCATATTGAGGCCGGTGCCGCCGGCGCCGACGGCATCGGATGCGCGACATCGAATCCGCTCGGTCGATCCGTCGTCGAGGGTGACGGTGCCGCCGCCGGACCAGTTGCCGGCCATGCCGGCGAACGGCCCCGATTGCGCGTGGCTTGCGGAGCCGGACACGGTCGCCGCGAATAGCGTGACGACAGCGAATATCAGCCGTCTGATGGCCGCAGGGCGGTCGATCGCCTCGGCTCGCTTTATCTTATTGGCGAGACGCTTCCCAACGACCGCTGCACGGAATGCCTGCAGATGCCCCATTCCATTTCCCCGATCCGGCGTTGCCATTGAGATGGCCGTTGGCATATGCACCATTGATGGAGACCCGCACAACGCCTTCCCGTCCGATGCTGCCGGAAACGTCGGCGCCGGCGGCGGAAATCTTACCGTCCGCAACGGTAAGCGTCGAGCGCGCTGACGGTTCGCAGCTACCGGTTTTGGTCACGATGGTCACATTCCAGAGCCCGTCATAGGGCGTCTGGGCCACTGCCGGCGCGGCGGCAGGCGGTGAGCGGCGGAAGCAAGCAATAAAGCAGCAATGCGGTTGTTGCGCATGAAATCAGGTCCCATGTTTGTGTGATGGCACGGCTTATCCGGGCACATTGTGTTCAAAATTTGCTGCGCCGCGACAACACGGAAAAGTTCCCGCCGAATCAAATATTTGAGGGGAAAATTGGTTCCGCGATGGGAACAGGAATTCCGCGTCCGGCGCAATAAACTCGGCTCGTACGGCCGATATCAGTACTATTATACCTACGGAAAGGGCCGGCGCCTTGGTCGCGAATTGCTCGTCCTGCGGTTTCGCCGGCAGGCTGTTATGGGCCTTGGCGTAATCGATGACTTCGCCGAGCAGCTTCTGACCAAGCGGCGCCAGCGCGCGCTCCCACAGCTCGCGTGCGGTTTCACCCTTTTTGACGAAACACCACTCCTGGGCGGCGATGGCGCCGGCATCCATGCGGTCGGCGAGATGGTACACGGTGCCTCCGGCGATCGGATCGCCTTCCCGGATGGTCCATTCCACCGCCGCGATGCCGCGATGCCGTGGCAGCAGCGACGGATGATAGCCGATACCGCCGAGTCTTGCGGCGGCCAGCGCCTCCCTGCTGATGCGGGCGTGGCTGTGCGCCGTCACGATCAGGTCGGTACCATCGGCGATCTCCGAGGCCACCACGAGCTTGGGATCGGCCTGCACGACGACCTCGATGCCGGCGGCACGGGCCGCCGCCGCCAGCCGGTCTTCGCCATCGGCCACGACGACCCTGACGATGTCGACGCCGTGCTGGCGCAGCATGTCCAAGGTCGTCACGCCGAAATGGCGGGAGCCGACGAGGGTGATCCGCATGGTGGTTCTGTCCGTATTGAGCCGAAATATCCGGCCCGTCGATAACACGTCGGAGGCGTCTGTCACGCCGCCCGGACAGGGGGCGGCGGGTTATCAACAGGCCGCGGCGCGCGCCGCGGGATCGGTCATCGGGATTGGTTCACGCATGGATACGTAGTGTAACAGGACACTGGCGAAGGCAGTGATCGTAGCGCGCCCGGGGGCGCTGATGCGCGCGGCACCAGTCGACCCCGGCGTGAGGCCGGTCAGCGCGACCAGTAGCCGTCGACGGCGTGGGCCAGGAATATTCCGGCGCTAATGATGCCAAACAATGCGGTAACGGCTTCCAACATGGCAATGATCCCTAGGCCCAGCGCCAAGACCTAACGGCACGCGCGGCTACACAGTCAAAAGAATTCCTGGGAAAGCTGAATTTTGAAAGCCGGATGATGATTTTGAGCAACACGCCTGGCGGCGAGGCGCTGCCCTCGCGGGACGTTGACGGGGCGTATCAGCCAATAGGCGGCATGCGCGCTTGGTCTAGAATGAAGGGTGCCGGTCAACCGGGCCGGTCCACGGGTGGACGCCGATCGAGCCGCTGGCGACGCTCAAAACGCTCGAAGGGGCAACGCGAATGGCGGCAATTGTCAGGGTCGACCGAAATGGCACGATCAACCGCTGGAATACGGCCGCCGAGCGCCTGTTCGGATTTACCAAACTCGAGGCCATGGGAAATTCGATCGAACTGATCATTCCACCGCAATCGCACGCGTGCCACGGGCGTGGCTTCGCGAGGTATGTACAGACGGGGATCAGTACATTGCCCGAGGTGGTAGTAACGGTCGGCCGACACAAGAATGGTCAACCCGTCAGGGTACAAATCTCGGTAAAGGCCGTTGAAGATAACAGTGGACGCATTTCGGAAGTGGAAGGCGTCATGCTTGCCTGTTGAGCTTGCACCCCGCGACCGCAAAGCGGCCGCGAGCCGCTGTCGGCAGGAGCGCTCACGCCGCGATTTGGAAGGTTGGGGCAGTTGGGATTTCAAAGCGAATGCGACGTCCTGGTCGCGGGCTCCGGCGCGGGCGGCTTTGCGGCCGCGCTGACGGCCCGGCTCGCCGGGCTCGACGTGATCATGGTCGAGAAGGAGCCGCTGTTCGGCGGCACCACGGCCTATTCGGCGGGCGTGATCTGGATCCCCGTCAACTCGCATCAGAAGCGCCGCCGGCGTCACCGATTCGCCGAGAGGCTGCGCTCGCCTATCTCACGCACCACGTCGGCAACCGGCTCGACCGCGCCAAGGCCGAGGCCTTCCTCGACAACGCGCCGGCCATGCTCGATCTGTTCGAGCGGGAAGACTTCGTCGCCTACACGGTGGCGCCGACCTGGGCCGACTACCATCCCGACGAGCCCGGCGCCTCGCAGGGCGGCCGCTCGCTGGTGCCGGACGATTACGATGGCCGCGGCCCTGGGTCCGTGGTTCACCAAGCTGCGGCCTCCGATCAAGACCATGACCGCATTCGGCGGCATGATGGTCGGCCGCAACGACCTGCCGCACGTGTTCAAGATGACGCAGTCGGCGCGATCGGCGCTGCACGTGGCGCGCATGGTCGCCCGCCACGCCCGCGACCGGCTGAGCCACAGCCGCGGCACGCGCCTCGTCAACGGCAACGCGCTGATCGCCAGGCTCGCGGTCAACGCCTTCGCCCGCGGCATCCCGCTATGGCTGCACACGCCGGTCGTCGAGCTGGTGCGCGAGGGCGGACGCGTCACCGGCGCCATCGTCGAGCGGGACGGGAAGCGCGTTGCGAGATCGCAGTTCGCCGCGGCGTGGTGCTGGCCTGCGGCGGCTTTCCCGCCAGCGACGAGCTCAAGCGGCGCGTCTACGCCCATGTCGCGGCCGGCAAGAGCCACGTTCTCGCTGCCGCCACCCGGCAACACCGGCGACGGCCTGCGGCTGGCGCAGACCGTCGGCGGCATCTTTCACGGCGAGGTGCACCAGCCGGCGGCGTGGACGCCGGTGTCGCTGGTGCCGCAGCCGGACGGATCGATCATCCCGTTCCCGCATTTCTTCGAGCGCGGCAAGCCCGGCTACATCAGCGTCGACCGACGCGGCCGTCGCTTCGTCAACGAGGCGCATGTCGTATCACGTGTTCGTGCCGGCCCTGATCGAGGCCTGCCGCGACGACCCGGAAGCGGAGGCCTGGATCGTGTGCGACCATCGCGCCATCCGCCGCTTCGGCCTCGGCGCGCTGGGCCCGGCGCCGATGCCGGTGCGGCCCTTCCTGCGATCGGGCTACATCAGGCGCGGCGACACCGTGCGCGGACTCGCCGCACGCCTGCGGCATCGATCCGGCGGGCCTGAAGCACACCATTGGCGCACTTCAACGGCCCGGCGCGGCGGGGCGAGGACCCCGCGTTCCACCGCGGCAGCGACGCCTACCAGCGCTTCAACGGCGCGCCGGGCCACCTGCCCAACCCGTGCGTCGCGCCGCTCGATACGCCGCCGTACTACGCCGTGCGCGTCGTTCCGAGCGAACTCGGCACGTTCGCCGGCATCGCCACCAACGCGCACGCGCAGGTGGTCGACGGCGACGGCCGTCCGATCGCGGGCCTCTATGCGGTCGGCAACGATGCGGCGAGCGTGATGGGCGGCACCTATCCGGCCGCCGGCATCACCATCGGCCCGGCCCTGACCTTCGGCTACATCGCCGGGCGCCACCTGGCCGGGAATAACTGATCTTTAACCATATAAGCCCATGATTTAAGCCGAATTTGGGTGGCAATCGCGCGAGAGTCGTCGCTGGATCGTCCACGCGACGGCTCTTTTTTGTTTTGCCGGATCGGCGGCGAGGAAAAATCTTGCGACTGGGCTGACACGTAGGGAACGCAGGTGGCTGAGACACCGGATAAAGAGACGCAAGGAGATAAACAGCCTGAGGCGGCACAGCAGGGGGCTTCGAGCCGAGTGCCGGCGATAGTTGTGTCCATATCCGCCCTGGCCGTCATTGGCGCGGCCACCGCCAATTCCTCTGCCGAATTTCTCCGTTCCGAATTTCTCGTTGCCGAATTTCTCTCTGCCGAATTTCTCTTTGCCGGATTTCGATCGCTTCTGCTTTGCCGAATTTCGATCGCTTCGTTGCACAGCCTCCACATCAGACGGCTTCAGCCCCGACACCGGAGGCCGTCGTCAGCGCGACATTGAAGGATATTCAGTTGTCGCAGCAGCAAAACGCAGCCGTGTTGGTGTCGCTCGCGCAGAGCTCCGCAACTCAACAGGCGGATTTGAAAAGAATATCCCGTCAACTCTCCTCGCTGGCGGCGCAGACGGAAGCTCTGCAGAATGCGATGGCGCCGTTGACGACATCCAGCATCCCACATTCAAACGCTCGCGCCCGGGTCGTCCGGGCGTCGCGAAAAATCGTTCCTCCGCTGCCTAAACCGGTCGGCCCTGTTTCGGTCGGGGGCGCCCCGCTAAGTCCCTGCGCCGGCACCGGGCTCGGGCGTATAAGCTTTCGCTCCCGCGCCTGCCTCCCCGGCAGTGCACTCGCGAACAGTTCTGTAGAGCGGTTAGAGAAGCCAGAGAGGTAGCGGCCCAGGCCGCAGCCCATATTCCGCTTGTAACGCATAGAAACAGCGCCACTTCCGAATGTTCTCGCTTTCTTCGACCAGGCTCTTCTTCGTTTGCTTCCGGCACCACCAAATTGTAAGTCGCGAACAGAGGCCACGCGAAGGCCACCATTAGAGCATCCGCGATCAATTCCACCCGTCGTTTGGTTCGGAGATTCATGGCGAAGGCCCGGTCCACCTTACGGGCGCGCGCGCCAAGTCTGTGGGCAACGAAGTCCCCGGAGCGCGAACTCCCACCTTCTACTTTTTCTTGGAGCAATTCGCAGCGCGTAAATGTCGTGAGGGGCCGGCCCCAGCTCGTCGCCGCCCGCGGCGCCGCCGGCGCCCGCTGGCTACCCCGGGGTGGCGCCGATCGCCCTCGGCAGGACAATCGCGGACAGTAAGGCCAAGGCGAATGATTTCGTCTTCGGCGAATGGGCGGCAGGGCGGTTGGTCCTGCCGCTATGGCGAACCCGCCCGCTTTACGCCGGCGGGTTTTGCTGCGTCCGAGCGTTCCACAGATCAGGTAAACGCGAACGCGACCAGACCAGAGCAAAGCAACACAAGACCGGCAACGGTCACGGCGAGGAAACTTTTAGAAGCGAATTCGTCACGCATGGTACACCGCCTGTCGTGCGCCCCTGCCCGAACGGAACGACCGTCCCGTCGCACAGTCAAAAGGATTTCCTTCCGACGCCCAATTTCGACCCGGGTTGATGTTTTGGTGCAACACCCGTTCAAAGCGGGTGACCAGCCGGCCAGTAGCAAAATCAGTAACTTAGACGCGGTCGTGGTTCACGGCTCAGGAGTGGACCTTCGAGAACGAAAACCTCCCTCCCATACCGGTGAATAGGATTCCGAAAAGTTCCGCCGCGCCCCGCGCGCAGCGAAGTCCTTGCCAACTCGGAGCCGTCCACACACGGGGGTATAGCGGAAATGGCATTTTAGGGCCGTGACTTCCGCTTCTGTGCATGGGGGTAAGTGGGTTGTCCTGTTCGCCAGATCGACCGGCTCTGCATTACGTGCTGCTGGCCCTCCCAACCTTCACATCACGCCGGTCGTCCGGCGCGATCTCGTTTACCGCGCAAGCGCAATATACTTCGTTCGACCGGTGCCGACGTCTTCCAAGCGTCTTGTCTGGACAGCTACACTGCCGCATTCCGATCGAGGGAACTCAATCAATCGGGCCAACGGCGCGTCGTCGACCAAAGCCGAACCTTCGAGCAAGCTGGGTACGTTGTAGGTGAAAATGTCCTTCCTTTCGTATTTGGTAAAGATCTCACGGAGTTGATTGTCACGCTCGCTCCCAAGATAGGCGAATGGGGCGATTAGCGCACCTGAGCTGACACCTGTAACCAAGTCGAACACCGGCCGCGTTCCCGAATCGCTCCAGCCAACCAAGAGGCCGGCGCCAAAGGCGCCGTCTTGCGCACCGCCAGAAATTGCAAGAAGGTTTGAGACCGGCCGATACTTTTCAGCTCCGAAAGCCGTCTGTGTTTCCGCACGCGGCCCATCCGTCAACACCGTCGCCCGTATGTCCCTGACCGATGCGTCACCCCAAAATCGGATGTTATGAAACCCCTCAAGTTCGATCTGGCTGGCATCCGATTGCGGCAAGACATTGCGCGGAGAAATCGTTGCGCATCCAGCGATGAAGAAGATTGATGAGAAGATCAAGATAAACCGCGGGGCAAACCGAAAGAAGCGGTACAAACGCCGCGCATGCAGAGGGGGCAAAGCACACATCAGTGCAAACCGTAATCCTTGCGAATTTTCAAGAGAGCTAACCAATGCGGTCGCACAGCATTTTTGAAATCTTCTCAGCATTCCCGTTTGGAGTGGTATCATCGGCCGCCGCACTAAAGGTATGTAGCAGCGTCGGATCAATGATTTATTTGAGGCATTATCGCGGCGCGTCAGGCCGACTGAAATTGCTGACGAGGTTGTCGACTGGGTCTCTTGCGGCCGTTAAAGCGGGAGGCTTGATCGCGTACGGCGCTGATGCCGCACTTACATGGCGTCAGGCGGGGGTCTATGCCGCTCGCTGCCAGCATGCTAGATGCCAGCGCGTAGAAGATGATCGCGTCAATGTTTGGGTGTCCTTCCACTAAAGTAAACATTGTCATTCGCTCCTGGGCTGGTGCGGCTTCTTCTTCCCCTTGGGCGAGGCTTAGCAGTTGAAATTTAGCAGTGAGATTGATGCCCCGGTATTCTACTTTTTGGGGAAAATACGTATTTCGTGAGCGAAATAAAACGCCGAAACGTCCAAATCTGCTCCGTCAAAAAATCCATCCGCGCTCGCGACTAGTGCGCAAAAGAAATGCTGTCCGGGAGGTGCCGATCAAAAGGTCAGAGTTGCTGACGCGCTGTGACCACTCTGTTGCGCGTCGTCACGAATCTGCCAACTTTGCTCCATTATTTTCCGAAAGGCGCAGGGAGGTAGCAATGGCTCATTGGCGAAAGCCGCAGCTAACGTCCCAATTCAACTCGTTTATAGCCTGGGCAATTGGCGCGTCGGCAGCGCTGATGACACTCGTGTATATCGCTCGGCACGTTTACGTTTGAGTGTGGCTTGTGAAGTGTGGCTTGAACGGGGCCGGCCGCTCTCGCGGACATATAGAAAAAGCCGCGCTGCTAGAGCGCAGCGTGGCTGGAATAAAAGGAAGACTCGGCGTTCTATTTCGTCACGCTCGTCTTCTGCGCGTTCATGTAGTGCATGCACGCCCTGCGCATCTTGCCGTTGCTCATGTCAATGTTAGCCAGGTGTCGCAGGATTGCCGCTTGCGATTATTGAAAGTGAGAGTTACTGCTCGCACAATCTTGTGATTCTCACCAAAAAAATTGTCTTCGGCCAAATTGTTTCCTCATTGTGGACCCACGAATAGCTGGTCGCACATGCATTCAAAATAACGCAATTACCCAGCCAATGCGGTTGAAGGCCATAGCGGGAGTTAAGGCGATGCCCCAATTCGACCCCGAGCTTATCCACGTCATGAAGAGTGCTCTTGAAGACATCATGACAAGAGTCCCCTTGGAAAACTCAACTCCAGCAGCAAAAGCGTATCTTGCCGAGTGTATTTTGAAGGCGGCAGCTCAAGGGCAAACAAATTATGACGCGCTCATAGCCGCGGCGGCTGATCAGTTGCAGGTGGTTTTGTCCCTGTTCGCCTAAGATATGCGAAAGTCGAAAAACTTTAGCGACAACCCCAACGTGGCTAATTCCACACTTTTTTAAGAGTTGGCAGGCGGGCCGTTGTTTACGAGAGCTTCCTGAACAGATAGACCGGTCCATGTCCACCCTGCTCGCGCTTACGTTCCAGCTTGCCGTCGTGCACCAGGCGATCGAGCCGAGCGCGGGTCTTGCGATCATCGGGGGTGCAGATCAGCCGCGAGACCGCTGTGCAGGATAGCTACGCCTTGGGCGGCATCTTCTCGATGATCTCGGCCTCGATCTTGCGCGCCCTCATGCGCTGGGGATCGTTGCAGGCCCGCTCGGTCAATTTGCGCAACGTCGGCATGCGGGCGCTCAGGGCTTTTCGGACATCGTGCTCATGAAACCTCCGTTCAAGCGAACAGGCCGCCGACTGCGCGTATGTCTTGGGCTCGGGTCTGGATGCCGGCGGCGGGCACGCGCGTCGTAGCGGTTATGGCAGCGCTGGCACCAAGTGGCGCAGGTTCTCATCCCTCAATTCTCAGGCCGATGGTTGAGGTAACGACGATGAGCTTGCTCCAAACGATCATGCAACTAGAACACGCCTTCTTAGGTCGGGTCGGGTTTCACCTTTTTTTTGGCTTGGTGTCTATCGTGGCCGGAGCGGCGATCTTTTCCTTCAGTTCGGTGCAGGTCTTGCGGACCTCCGCCGTCACCAGCGAACAGTTCTCAATCTGAAGGAAGACGCGCTTGGCCTCCTCGCGGTAGCGTCCTGCGGTTTCCTTCAATTCCTCGATCACGGCGAACGCATCGCGGGTCATCGCCTCGCATTGCTTTGCGCGTTCGATCAGCTCCGCGCCCATGGCCTCGATATCCTTTGCCGCAGCTTCGTATTCGCGGACAACGGCTTCCGCCGACAGCATGCCGATCTCAGTGGCCCCGTCGCGATGCTCGACATAGTCTGGCATCGACAGCGCCGGCGCCCGTAGCGTCGGTGGCGCGAAATCGGCCGGCTGCGGTTCGCGAACCAGTGGTCGATTCCGAAGTTCTTCCTCGATCTCGCGTTCAAGATCGATCTCGCCAAAAATTGGCGTTCTTGATTGCACCATGGCTAATGCTCTCCTGGCCCAAAAACGTGAATTTCAAATGTCTTCGAAATGCCTGTTGCTAAATCGGTCAGTTATTCGGGGGCTCCGCGCAACAGAATCCGTTGGTTAAGCTTGCTAGTTAAGCTTTATGTCCGCGCTGCGGGTTCATTCTGAAATCGCCAAAAGCTCCCGCCATCGGCAACGGCAATCAATCGCTCGGCAATTACTCTGGTTTAGGAGGAGGCGACCAAAACCAGTTCGATGACCGAAACGGACCCTTTGGTGGTGATCGAACGACATCCCCACTTCCGGTTTTGGGCAACGAAACGGACATGCCGCAGTGGTCGCTCTATGTCCGTTCCTGGGGGCAAAGCGGAAAACATTTGCTCGGATTGAGCTTTTCCGCTTTTGACCCACAACGGACATTCCGATTCGCCGGGGACATTCTCACGATCCCGTGAAACTGTTTCATCCGTCAAGGACAGCGAAACAATTCTTGGGCTGAGACGAAGTCATTTTCCCAGCCTACGAGAACAGCCAGAAACAGACGCCTGCTATCAATAGCACCGATCATCATCAAACATAAGGGTTCGATGATGTGGGGGATAGTTATCGGCTTAAACTACCGCCAGGCTTGTAAGGCATCTCTGTATGCCATTCGGAGCACGCGGTGAAATATCGCGATGGCGCCCAACTTCGTCCCGATGCCGCGGTTGGATAATGTGACCTAGTTCATATGCGCGTTACCGGGGCGATCCTAATAATACCAAACAAGTCCTCATCCTCAAGGCCTAACAATGCAGATCGCAAATGGCCGCAATCGGAAAGCGCTTTCTCGCGTGACAGGAACTCAGGTTGATATCGAAACCCTGAAAACAGTCGTTATTTTTTGTGGAGCTGGTCTCACCGTGTTGTTGCTCCTAGCCAGCTACGGCCTCGATTTGAGTGCAGGATTTTTCTAACGGCGGCGCTCTTCGTCCGTCCGCTGGCAATTCGCGATCAGTTAGTGGCGTAAATTGCGTTTTATCCGAGTATCTCATGGAGTTACGCTATGCAGCACGAACAACCTGATTATGACGGCGATAATTTAGCCGAGATCTGGCAGAGCGCACAACATCGCCGCACCGAAGATATCTATTCCTGGTTTACTCATTTCTTCGAAAGACGACGGCAGCTCAAATCAAACGGTGGCCCACCTCAACATGCACAAGGTCACACTACCGCATTGAAAACTGCTAGGCGCCACTTCCGCCTTTGGCACTTTTCGGACACGGAGGTTCCCATGATGATGAAGCATCGAACGGTTACTGGATTCGTGGCTGTAGCTCTGCTCGCTGCTGCTACCACCGCCGCCACTATACGGTCGCACCCGGCTTCGGTCGTCCTTGCCGCAGGCCTGATGTCGTTGCCTGACACCGCGGCCGGCGTAAACAAGCTCCCGATCGAGGACTTTGAGGATATGTCGCTGGTTTATTCGACTGCGACGAAGCGTTGAGCGAGAGGCCGCCTCAGTTGGCGGCCTCTTTCATTTCTGGCCGATCGTACGATGGCGCCTATTGGCACTGAACGGACATGGCGCAGCGGTCGCGACATGTCTGCTATCGTGGCAACAGCGGACGTCATTCGCTCGGAGCGAGTATTTCCGGGTGACCCGAAGCGGACATTCGGTCGGCATCCACCGCGTTCAGGAAAGGTTCTGGTATTGCCAATCTGCTCCCATGCGGGGCCGGGTACTGTCCGTATTTAACCCTCAGTGTCTAAGTTAATTTTGGGAGTGTCCTATATCGATAACTAAGCCGGTCGCATTGATTGCTGGGCTTGCCAAGCGGCACCCTTGTGCGGCAGGCTGTCGCGGTCCCAATGAAGGGACTACTCGGGAGGCGACAATGCGGATTTATCTTACGGTTGCTTCATCCATGGCAGTCGGAATGATGATAGGCGGTTTTGCGGTTCAAGGACTTCACGCGCAGGCCAAACCACCGATCTACTACGTCGCGGAAATCGATACCGCTCAACTCGACACTTACTTGAAGGACTATGCGCCAAAGGCACAGGCTGCGATCAAAGCGGCGGGTGGCAAAATCCTGGCGGGCGGCATGGCCAAATCGGTGGAAGGCGATCCCCCGAAGGCGCGCACGGTGATCCAAGTATGGGATAACGAAGAACAAATTCAGAAATGGCGTAACTCTCCTGAATATAAAAGCGCCCGCGAAATTGGCGACAAGATCGCGAAATTCCGCGCATTTATGATCGCCGGCAATCCACAGTAGGCCTAGCACGATAGCGCCAGCCTTAGCTCCCTATGAGGCCGCCTCAGTTGGCGGCCTCTTTCGTTTCAGAGGGCAAAGGTTTCCCGGTGACTGCGCCTTCAAAGCGATCGTCGCCGAAGCTCGCCCTAGCCCGCAATGAGTCCGCTGTTGGCACAAAGCGGACCTGCTGCGATGTCCGCTTTGAGTCCGCTATCGATGCTGTGGACGGCTCCTCCACCGGCACGAGGGTGCCACGGATGTGGGAGCTATTAAGGTTCCCACGATTAGGAGGAGCTAGCCATGCAAACGGTTACGACAGTCGGTCTCGATATCGCCAAGTCAGTCTTTCAGGTTCATGGTGTTGATGCTGCCGGCCAGGTGGTGATCCGCCGGCAGTTGAAGCGTCGCCAAGTCCTTGCGTTCTTCCAGAGGTTGCCAGCATGCCTGGTCGGGATTGAGGCTTGTGCCTCGTCGCATCATTGGGGGCGCGAGCTCCAAGTACTTGGCCATACCGTGCGTCTAATGCCACCGGCCTACGTGAAGCCCTATGTCAAACGGCACAAGAACGATGCGACTGACGCGGAGGCCATTTGTGAGGCAGTCGCCAGGGCGAACATGCGCTTCGTCACGATCAAGACACCGGAGCAGCAAAGTTGCCTGATACTCCATCGTACACGCCATCTGCTCATCCGGCAGCAGACCTCGGTGATCAATGCCATCCGGGCTCATCTGGCGGAGTTTGGCATCGTGGCAGCGGTCGGCCGCAACGGTGTCGAGCAACTGCTTGGCGTCGTCGCGGACGCAAATGACAAGCGGCTGCCCGAGGTTGCCCGTGCGTGTTTGGCGGCTCTCGGTGTCCAACTGCGGGTACTGAAGGCACAGATTTTGGAGTTCGACCGGATGATCAACGCCTGGCATCGATCAAATGAGACGAGTAGGCGGCTGGACAAAGCTCCTGGCATCGGTCCGGTGCTGGCCACGGCTCTGGTCGCTACTGTTGCCGACCCAAAGACCTTCCGATCGGGGCGTAATTTCTCGGCCTGGATCGGGCTGGTGCCGCAGCAGCATTCGAGCGGTGGCAAGGACAGGCTCGGCCATATCAGTAAGCAAGGTGATCGCTATCTGCGCAATCTATTCGTGGCCGGCGCTCTCGCCGTGATCCGCTATGCCAAAATCCATGGCACGCAACATCGGCCTTGGCTCGCGGCATTGTTGGCGCGGCGGCCAACCAAGATCGCCGCCATCGCACTTGCCAACAAGATTGCCAGGATGGCTTGGGCCATGATGGTCAAGGGCGAGCACTATAAGGAACCTGTTGCGCTTGCGCGGTAAACGAGATCGCGCCGGACGACCGGCGTGATGTGAAGGTTGGGAGGGCCAGCAGCACGTAATGCAGAGCCGGTCGATCTGGCGATCAGGACAACCCACTTACCCCCATGCATTCTCGAATGCGGGCTTTCGATCGGGACCTGATCCGCGGAGGGCATTATGGCCAGCGGTCATGTGAACCGCGTCTAAAGGCCGAACACACGGCCGCACCGACCAACCTGCGACGTGAAAAAAGTCCTTGCCAACTCGGAGCCGTCCACACACGGGGGTAGAGCGGACTCTATCTGCTCGCAATGAGCATTTCCGGTTATGACCCGGACCGGACGTTGGCCCCTTGCCCCTCTCGAAGCCAAAATAGAAGTTCCAGTTCCTTGGAAAGTCACGATCCAGATTGCTGGCATCATTGCCGCAATTTTGTGCATCGCCGGCGGAACTCCGACTGCAACAAAGAATTGAACGAACTTTTTTGGTGGTGCGATTGATTTCCGCATGTGGGCGTTTATTAGTGTCGCGGCGCAGCTCGCCACCGTTTCATCACGCGGGCAGCATGATTCAGCATCTTTCGTCTTATGATGGGCCGAGAAGGCTCTCGGCCTCAACTATGGAGGCAAGACATGGCTTATGCGACGCACCCCAATATCACAAAGCACGACGGCAAGCAGACAGCTGATAACAACGCCATTCGTCCATTTCATGTGGATATTCCGGAAGCTGACCTCGCCGATCTGCGCGGCCGCCTGACAGAGACGCGCTTGCCGGAGCACGAGACTGTCGCCGATAATACCCAAGGCGTGCCGCTCAAGACTATTGAGCAACTCTTGCGCTACTGGAAGTCGGATTACGACTGGCGCAAAGTGGAAGCACGGCTCAACGCCCTGCCCAACTTCATCACCGAAATCGACGGCCTGGACATCCACTTCATTCACGTCCGCTCCAAGCACGAAAATGCATTACCGATGATTGTGACTCACGGCTGGCCCGGCTCGATCATCGAGCAACTGAAGATTGTCGAGCCACTCACCAACCCCACGGCGCATGGCGGGAACGAGTGGGACGCATTCCACCTGGTTATCCCGTCAATGCCTGGCTACGGGTTTTCCGGCAAACCGACGACTACCGGTTGGGATGTAGCCCACATAGCTCGTGCCTGGGTCGTGCTGATGAAGCGCCTCGGTTATACAAAATTTGTCGCGCAGGGCGGAGATTGGGGCGCACTCGTGGTTGATGTAATGGGCCTGCAGGCGCCTCCGGAGCTGCTTGGCATTCACAGCAACATGCCTGGTATCTTTCCAGCCGACATTGACGAGGCAGCTCTATCTGGGGCGCCGGCGCCGTCGGGGCTCTCTGCCGATGAAAAGGTCGCCTACGAGCGTTTGCAGTTCGTGTATCAAAAGGGAATTGCCTACGGTTACCAGATGGGGTTACGAACGCAGACGTTATACGGTATCGCGGACTCGCCCATCGGATTGGCTGCTTATTTCCTTGATCACGACGCGCGCAGTCTGGAGCTCATTGCGCGCGTCTTTGACGGGCAGTCTGAAGGCCTCACGCGCGACGACATCCTCGACAACGTCACGATCACCTGGTTGACGAACACTGCACTTTCTGGCGCCCGTCTTTATTGGGAGAATTGGGGAAAACTCTCCTATTTCAGGGCCAAAGGCGTCTCCATCCCGGTTGCCGTGAGCGTCTTCCCTGACGAACTCTATCCGGCCCCGCGGAGCTGGACAGAGCGGGCCTACCCCAATCTCATCCACTACAACAGGGTCGCGAAGGGTGGCCATTTCGCCGCCTGGGAGCAGCCCAAGCTTTTTAGCGAGGAGCTTTACGCCAGCTTCAGAACTCTTCGGAAGGCGCACTGATCAC
>CAVTNA010000058.1:0-33694 GCA_963735835.1 uncultured Alphaproteobacteria bacterium
TTGGCGCCGGCGCGGATCTGTCTGACGGTTTCGATCGCTGCGCGAAAACCCCGGGGAGCCTTGCCCGTGCGGATCGCCGGTGTCCCTGGCCAGCTAGCTTCGCGGGCCATGAGGCAGGATGATGGAATGACGTTATAGGTCGCGCTGCCGACGATGAAGTTCCGAGAAAGATCATCGCGACCAGAAACCAGCGGCGAGAAAGCCTCGGGCTGCATCCGCCAGGAGCGCGCCGATTGCCCGATGAACATGCCGGCGAAGGCAGCCGCCATCGCCACCGCTCCGGGCAGCGCGGTCGAGGCGCTCAGCGGCCCGGTGCTGGTGCGATCTGAAGGCGAGCGCCACCGTCGCGACTGTGAAGAACACCCCGAGCGCACTGCACCGGTGCGTCCTTCTCCATGCCGATCGCCTGCATGAATGGCGTTGAAGGGGATGACCTGGACGCCGAGTTGCGGCGGAAGCCGCGCCGGTGATGACGCCCACGATCCCCCCAGAACTTGCTGAGGCCGGTGATCGCGTAGATCACCAGCGGCACGCCGAGAACGATGCCGCCGTAGCGCGCGCATCAGGGACCGGTCGAACGTGCCGGCCGTTTCGCCAGATGCCGATGATGGTGCCCGCCATCAGCGGCCGCAGCCGCCGGATGATGTCGCGCAAGTAGGGGCCGATGAAGAAGATCTGCCAGATATTGGTGACGACGGCCGGCACGATGACGATGGCAGGTCGAGGGCGGCATCGTGATCGCGAGCAGGCCCATCGACACCGTCGGCAGGCCGAGGCCGATCACGCCCTTGACGAAACCCGCAGAGCGGGAGCGCGGCGGCGATAGAAGGCAAGGTTAAGGAACGTTCCGGATACTTCGACCGATCGGTGTCGCGGGCGCAAATCTGCAGGCCGTGGAGCGAGCCGTCAGCCACGACCAATTGTCACCGCGATGTCACTTCTCGATCGAAAACTCCGGCGTCGCCGATCACCTTCGCCCATTTCCTGATTTCGCTGGCGATAATGCCGAAACGCTCCCTGGCGCGTCGCCGGCCACGGTGAGGCCCTGATGGGCGAGCTTTTCCCTTCACCCGCAGGGATCGCCGATCGCCTCGTTCGCGATGCGGTCGAGCGCGGCGACGAAATTGCCGGGCGTTCGCGCGGCGATCATGCTGGACCAGCTCCCATCAGCAGGTGGGCATGCCCACTTCCGCTGTTGCTCGGCACGTCGGGCGCGGTCGGCGCGCGCTGGCGGGCGCCGAGCGCGATCGGGCGCAGCGTGCCGGCCTTGATATGCGGCAGCAATACCGGCAAGTCGAGGAAGGTCATTTGCACCTGCTGGCCAAGCAGGTCGTTGATGGCCGGCGCCGCTCCGCGATAGGGCACGTGAACGATGTCGATCTTCGCGGTCAGCTTGAACAGTTCGCCGGCGAGATGCGGCAGGCCGCCGACACCCGCGGAGGCAAAATTGAGTTCGCCGGGCTGCGCTTTCGCAAGCGCGACGAGTCGGCCATGTTGCTGGCGGGAACGTTGCTTGCAATGACGAGCATCTCCGGCACGGTCACGACCAGCGTGATCGGCGCGAGATCCCTGGCTACGTCGTAGGGGACCTTTTCCATCGTAGGGTTGATGACGAGCGAGTCGCGCTCACGATTCCGATGGTGTAGCCGTCGGGATTTGCCTTGGCGACTGCATCCGTCCCCAGCACGCCGGCCTGTCCGGCGCGATTGTCGATCACCACCGGCTGCTTTGTCAGCTCCGACATGCGCTGGCCGACAATGCGCGCGATGATGTCGTTGGGACCGCCGGGTGGAAACGGCACGATCAGCCGGATCGACCTGCCGGGAAAGTCCTGGGCCGCGGCCAATGCCGGCCACAGCAGCAGCGTTAGTCCCGTCAGCACTCTCGCAAGATTTATCATGCAGGCCTCCCCCGGCTTCTCCTCACGGCGGGGAGCGCGTCTTCGCGCGTCTCGAACCATGAGGCCACACTGTTCCAGTCATCCTTCCGGACACGCGCACAAGCGCGCCTCAGGATGAGGAAAGAACGGCGTGTGAGCAACAGTGAATCAGCTATTCAAAAGCTTGATCGCCGCTTCATGCACGCGCGGATCGCCCGCCGCGATGATGCGGCCGCCGCCCTGGGCGGGCTTGCCTTCCCAGGTGGTGACGATGCCGCCGGCCCCGGTGATGATCGGAATCAGCGCCGCGATATCGTAAGCCTTCAGTTCGGTCTCGACCACGAGGTCGAGATGGCCGGCGGCGAGCATGCAGTAGGAATAGCAGTCGCCGCCATAGCGCGTCAGCCGCACCGCCTGCTCGACCGCGGCCGAAGGCGGCGCGGTCGGCGGTGTTCATCATCAGCGGACTGGTCGTGAACGAGGTCGCCTCTTCAGCGAGGCGCAGCGTCGCACCGCCAGTTTGCGCTCGCCCGACGGCCCGCGGTAATGCGCCGAGCCGCTGTCGCCGGAAAAGCGCTCGCCGATGAACGGCTGGTGCATCATCCCGAACACCGGCGTGCCCTTGTGCAGCAGCGCGATCAGCGTGCCCCAGATCGGAAAGCCCGCGATGAAGGACTTGGTGCCGTCGATGGGGTCCAGCACCCAGACATATTCGGCGTCTTCGCGCTCGCTGCCGAATTCCTCGCCGACAATGCCGTGCTGGGGAAAATTGGCCTTGATCAGCCGCCGCATCACCGCTTCGGCGGCGCGGTCGGCCTCGGTCACCGGATCGAAATCGTGGCTGGTGCTCTTGTTGTCGACGAGAGCGAGGTTCGGAAGAATGGCAGGATGGTCTCCCCGGAAGAGGTCGCGAGGCGGCCGATGAAGGCTGTAAAATCGATGACCGTCACGGCTGTTCCTTGAGGAGGTGGGGAGTTGAGATATTCCTGACCCTTGCCTAGCCCAATCCGGCAGGCCGCGCACGGGGTGCGGACGGCTATCCCGCTTGCGTCAGCACTTTTTGCGATCTTCGAATCGGGCCGGCAGACGGTGAATTTTTCCGATGACACTATCGATCACGAATTCGGGAGCTGTAAGAAGGCCGTCGCGGAGGCGGTTTCGGGCTGGTTGGCGGTCCATTCAACTATTTGAAATAACAGCAGAAATATTCGGTATGTCGACCTTTTTGCCCCGCAGCCCATTCTGTGATTTTTTGCACCGGAAATGATTGAAAAGGTCTTGCACTTTGTGCAGCGCGGTCGCATATTGTTGCGGTGCGGTAGCGCCTCGCGCTATCGCTGCCCTCCTTGGGCGTTTCCTCCCTAGACTTGGGCCGCTTGTTCATTCAAGCGGCCCTTTTTCTTGGGCTCGATCTGTCTTTCGGATGTCATTCGGGATGGCCGCAGCCAGATCGATGTGCTTGACATCCGAGGCGTCACTGCGCGCGCTCCGCGAATGACGTGCATTACTCCGCCGCGGCCTGGAACGGCCCGAGGTCGCCGAGCGGAACGGCGGCCAGCGCGTCCGCCAGCGCGGCGAAATCGGCGGTCGACCCGTGCGAACCTCGCGCCGCGTTCGCGCCGCCGCTCGTCCATGTAGATCGCGCGGTTGAGTTCGAGCTGGATGGTGTGCAGCCCGCTGGCGGGATTGCCGTAATGCTCGGTGATGAAACCGCCGGCATAGGGCTTGTTGCGTCCGACCGAATAGCCCAGCCGGCTCATGGTTTCCTCGACCATGTCGGGCAGCAGCGCCGCGCAGCTGGTGCCGTAGCGGTCGCCGATCACCACGTCGGGCCGCCGTGGCTCGTCCCGGTGACACGCCGACCGACGGCATCGAATGACAATCCACCACCACCACGGTTCCGAACGCCTGATGCGCCTTGTTGATTAGCCGCCGCAGCGCGCGGTGATAGGGCTTGTAGAACGCCTCGATCCGCGCCAGCCCGTCATCGATCGAAAGGCGCTCGCGATAGATCTCCTGTCCGTCACCGACCACGCGCGGGATGGTGCCGAGACCGCCGGCCACCCGCATCGACCGCGTGTTGGCAAAGCTCGGCAATCGCCCTGCGAACATGCGCGGATCGAGTTCGTAGGGCTCGCGGTTGACGTCGACATAGGAGCGCGGGAAATTGACCCTGACCGTCGGAAAGCCGAGGTCGCTCAAGCCGCCGATCAATTCGTCCATGAACGAATCTTCGGAGCGGCGCAGCGCAGGAAGATCGATCCGCGACGCCTTGAGGAATTCGGACGGATAGACCGAGCCGGAATGCGGCGAGTTGAAGATGATCGGCGCCCGCCACATGGCCGGCTCCACGATCTCGAACGGAGGCGACAGGGCGCCATTAGACTGGGTCATGGTCGGGCGCTGTTCCGGGATCCGCCGGTCTGGGCAGGTCATTTCTGCCGGAAAACGGATTTTTATGAGGACGCATTCTCTGTAATCACAACCATTATGCCAAGCGAAAAAAGCCTTAAACCGGCTGGAACGCATCTTAAGTACCGGAAATCTCCGCCTTCATTGCGTTCAGGCCCATTCCGGTACAGAAATAGCGCCGCGAGCTGCCCGCCGCGCGAGGAGCCCTTTCACCCGAAATTTACCCTCTGTCGGGCTTAGTGAGCGGACTGATCCTCTCAATCAGGATTCAATGACCAACCGCCATGCATAAAATCCTCCTCGCCGAAGACGACAACGACATGCGCCGCTTCCTGGTCAAGGCGCTGGAAAACGCCGGTTTTCAGGTCTCATCCCACGACAACGGCATGTCGGCCTACCAAAGGCTGCGCGAGGAGCCGTTCGAGATGCTGGTCACCGATATCGTGATGCCGGAGATGGACGGCATCGAGCTGGCGCGGCGGGCCTCGGAACTCGACCCCGACATCAAGATCATGTTCATCACCGGCTTTGCCGCGGTGGCACTGAACTCGAACTCCGAGACGCCGAAAAATGCAAAGGTGCTGTCGAAGCCGGTCCATCTTCGCGAATTGGTCAGCGAAGTGAACAAGATGCTGGCGGCCTGAATTCGGCCTCCAAATCCGCCCAGACGGCCCGGCCGAGCATCCTTGCCTGCCCGCTTTGGAGCCGATATACGGACCCGACCCGTCAGATAAGGTTAAGGGCGCGTAGCTCAGCGGGAGAGCACCTCGTTGACATCGAGGGGGTCACAGGTTCGATCCCTGTCGCGCCCACCATCCTAACCAGATGATGTCCCTCGGGTTTCCCTCCGCCTGAAGCCCCTCCGCAAAAATCGAGAACTCAGCCGGTGCTGGTCGCAGTTGGAGGAAATCGATCGCGACATTTGCTGGGCCAACCGGCCCTTCTCAGCTGGCTTTGGTGGATACTTGGCGGATGTTGCCGTGATCAACACTTGTGGCGTTGATGAAGCTCTCGAAAAATACGGCCCCGGTCTCTTGCATCAGCGCTTTGGCACGTTCTAGCTCCTGCCTTCCTTCGGCCTTCTGATCGTCGCTGGCGGATCGCAGCAACAAATCCGCGCGAACGATGCGGGCGAGGCATTCGGGAACCCGGGCATGACGCTCGGTCGCAACCTGAATTGCCTCATCGACGGTGGCGAGGGCGGTCTCGGTATCGCCGTTCAGTCTATAGGCATTGGCCAGGTCGGCCAGAATACGGGGTTCGTTTTCCAGACCGGCCTTTCGCGATCGAGCGAAGCTGAGGGCATCGGACAAATCTTCAATGGCTGACGTGAGCCTTCCGGCGACGATATGAGAAAGACCACGACAGGCCTGGGCATAGACTCGCAGATAGGGGTTGCCGGCTCTTCACGGCGATAGAAAACGCTCGGTCGGCATGCTCTTGAGCCAGTCCGATGTTTCCCTCGGCCCATGCGAGGTCCACATACGCCATGCTTGGCATGACGTGGTGGATGGCGATCAACCTGACTGCTGTCCAGCTGAAGGATGCGATCGAGGAACGGGCGGGCTTCTTCCCTTCGACCGAGCATCACCAACGTTTGACCGCGCATCACGGTCAGCCAGACCTCGATATCGAAGCCCAGCGTTTGCCGGTCGAATTTTACGATCTCGTGCGCCCGGTCCGTTGCCTCGATGTTCATCTGGAGCGCTTCTGTCATGCGACCTGACAGCCGCAGTGCGTGACAGAGTACGGCCTTAAGCGTGATTTGAACGCTGGGATCGTCGCCCCGATCGGCGATCGCCTTGGCTTCGCGGATTTTTTCGACATACTCGTCCGCCGAACCGCCATTCGCCAGGATTCGTCCATAAGCGGCGTGAATCAGCGCATTGGCTCTCATGTCGCCCAAGGCCATTGCCAGTTGTTTGGCTTCCTCGAAATAGACGCGAGCATCCTCCGCCGAGATTCCTTCCCGCCAGCCAAAGTTTACGATTTGGCCGCAAGCCGCCATCTTCAAATAATCGATCGGCTGAGATGGAGGCTGATCCGAGCAGGAGCTCGCGCACCTTCTTCCAGCTTCTCAATGCCTGGCTTGGATCGTTCGCGCCGACCCAAATCGCGGCGCGCATATTCTGTTGAGCCGCTTTGAGATTTTCACCAGCCTGCTCCAGGTGATATGCCAGGAGAGCCGCCCGCTCCTCGGCGTGATCCTTGAAGAGACTTTCAATCGCCTGCGCCACTCGCGAATGAAGTTCGCGTCGACGTTCGTGCAGCAGCGATCGATAGGCAACCTCCTGGATAAGAGGATGACGAAATGCAATGAAGCCGCTGCTCGAAAGGGGGCACGTCGTAAAGCAGTTCGGCTTGTCTCAACTGCTGGAGTCGCTTCCGATAGCTCGGCTGGGGTCAAACCAGTGACGAAATCCAGGATTGAGATCGAAATCTCGCGACCAATCACCGAGGCGATCTCGAGAACCTGTTTTGCGTTCTCTTCAAGGCGGTCGATCCGGGCCGCAACTACGGCCTGCACCGTCGTGGGCAGCGGAATTGTATCGATGCCACCCTTTCAATCGGTAAGCGCCCTTCTCGCCTTCGAAGTCTCCGCGTTCGACGAGGGCATTGACAAGCTCCTCCAGGAAGAACGGATTTCCCTGGGCGCGCTCGATGATGTTTCTGCTCAGCAACGCCAGCGACGGGTCGTTGCCAAAATGATCCTGCAGCAGGATAGCCGCTTGTGCTGCGGGCGAGCGGAGGCATGTTGATTTGTCGATAATGCGATCGCTGCATCAGGGGCGCTGCAAAGCCCGGCCTGAAATTGACAACCAGAAGCGTCGTGGTCCCGACGACTGCGTCGGCCAATGCCTCGACGAACTCTTCGCTTGCCGCATCGATCCAATGCAAGTCTTCGATGATAACGACCGTGGCGACATCCCGGGGCCCTGAACGCGGCAGCGTCCTGACAAAATCGAGCAACTGCGTTTTTCGCGTCTTCGGGTCAAGCTTGATTGCTGCGCTGCAGCGGGTCGGCAAGCCCAGAAACTCCAGCAACACGAGCGATAGCTGCTCGGAAACGGAGAGAGCCGCCAACCGGTCAAGGACGCGACGGCGAGAAACATCGGCCGCCTCCTTGACGCGAAGGCCAAAGATAGTCGCGCAACAACTCCAGCACCGGCTGAAATGGCGTTGCCCTGCCGTGAGCCAGGACACGCGCCTCAAAGACGCGGATACCCTTTTGACGGCAACTTTCGGCAAATTCGAAACAGAGACGGCTCTTGCCGATGCCGGCCTCGCCGACGACGCCGACGACGCGACCTTCACCCTTGATGGTATTTTCGAGTTCAAGGACGAGAGCGGAAAATTGGTCGGTCCGGCCGGTGAGAGGGCTTAACCGTCTGCCGCTTCGAAACACTCCGCTTGAAGGAGCATGCTGAAGCCCCCTGAGTTTGAATATCTCAACGGGTGCCGCGATCCCGCGAATGGTTTGCACGCCAAGCGGCTCGACTTCCACGAATTGTTTGGCCGCAGCGTAGGTTTCCTTTGAGATCAGGATGCTGCCCGCGTCAGCCAGTTGCTCCATGCGATTTGCGAGGTGCACATTTGCGCCCGCGGCATCGTAGGTTTGGTACATTCCGTGCTCTATCGCCTGAACAACAACCTCGCCGGTGTGAACGCCGACGCGGATCTGCAAATCCGGATCGCCGAAGCGGGTTACCCCATCCTGCATTGCCAGCGCCGCGAGGCAGCCACGGACCGCGTGGTCCTCATGAGGCTGTGGGGCACCAAATAGCGCCATGACCCCGTCGCCCTGCGATTTGTTGACGACGCCCTCGTAACGAACAACGGCTTCATTCATGAGATCGAGAACGGGTTGCAAGACGTCGCATTCCCAGTTCGGGATCGCCCAGACTATCGATCAGGCCGGTCGAATTGCGAATGTCCGCAAACAGAATTGTGAGCCGCTTACGCTCCCCGCCTTTGGCGTTCAGCGATCTCAGGACATGCTGCCACGATTGATTGGATGCCTCTGCAGCCGCCGGCTTCAGCGCAGCGCTGCATTGCCCGCAAAAGCGAGCCGTCGGTCCGTTAAGGTGGCCACAGGCGCTGCACTCAATTCCGAGGGTAGCCCCGCATCCTTCGCAATACTCATTGGTCGCCTTATTCTGGCAACCGCAACGCGCACATTGCATCGAAGGCCCCTTAAAGAGCAGCGGAAGCATCACTGCATCTAGGGGTAGTTATATCTGCATATCACCGTTAATTCTATGCCGCTTTGCAATAAGAATTTTCCGAGGCCAGGCCTCCGGTGAGCCGTGCCGCACCGGATCGGATGCCATAGCGGGTGCAAGTACGACCTATCACGCGCGCCATTTGAGCACGCACGGCTCGTTGAAAGCGTCTCATCGCACCCGTTTCGGGGATGTCAGAGACCGGCGCGGTTACTTTCGTTTCCTCTTTCCTTCTTGGCCGCCTTTTTGCTCACTTTCTTCACTGATTTCTTCGCGGATTTTTTCGGTGGAGATTTCTTCTTTTTGGGTTTCGGTTTGAGGAAGGGAATCGCCCCTTTTTCAACATTGCCGCCGTCACTTGGTGGAGGGTCGCTCTCCCCCGGGGCATCGGTTAAGTATGTATCGACGTTACATTGAAGGATAAGAGCGCAGTACGTCTTACCGTTCGCATCGGGGAGGACAGTGGGCTTCGAGCTGTTTTTATCGAATAACTCGAACTTGTCGCCCGTAGTCGTTGGCTGGTGAACTGTCGAAAACGATACGTAATCAACGCCGCCGGCAGGATTACCAGCGCTAGCTCAAGATGGCTGTGAGTTGGTCTCGTATCGCTTGGTCGACGGCCTTGGGCAGGTTGCCTTTCAGAAGATGAAACCACCGCAATCGGCTGTGCTTCGTCTTGGGAACGCTCGCGCCGCCAGTGACGCTGATGGCCAGGCGATGAAAAACGCGGTTCAGCTTGTGACCAGCGGTGAAAAGATTTTCCGTATTCTGGAAGAAGTCTCTGAGCTCATCAAGGTAAGTTTGGCCTTGGCCGTTGTCGTCGTCTGAAAATCTCTTGTTAAGCACTTCGCAAATTTCGTTGTCTGACTGCGAATTGATGAAAGAACCCATGTTCGCCTCCGTCTTTGAAATTAAATATAAGTGACGCAAGATCCCACAATCATTGGCGACTGAGCCTGTGTGAGTAGAGCGCGTCTTCGTGAGGGCCATCCTCGGGCCCAACAACCGGATTTCGAAATGCTTTTATTGTATCGGCCTTTTGAAGGTTGTCTAGGACTCATGACTTGGTTCAACTCCTCAAGCGCTGCCCGCATCCGAATATTCCGACCCGATTTTTGTAAAAGTTTATCTGTTCCGACCGTTGCCGCCCAATGGTCGGCTGCGCATTCACATGCCAAGGCGGGATCGCGCACCAGCCGACACCCCTCAGCGAGATGATGTCCGGTCTCGTGAAGCAGTATGAATGCAAGGGAGTCGACAGCGAGCCTGGGGTGAAGCGCGAGGCCTCCATAGATCGTCACGTTGCGTTTGTCGTGCAGCCTCGACGCCATTGCATTGATAATGCTGGAATCCAGCAAAACCCGAAATGTCAGGTCGGGAAAGGTTCTTTGGAAATCCGAGACGAGCATCTCCAGTAGCCTCTCGCGACCGGCTTCCTTGGCCTCCAGCGCTTCCTGCTCAGACAGACGATCGCTAAACAACATTCGCGAGCCCCTGGAATTCGGCGACAGCTGACGATAGCAGTGCGCCAAGGGCTTTGGCACCCACAGATTGCAGTACGCTGGTCCCGGTCTGGTCCCACCGGAGGCCTTTCTTGAATGCCTTGCGTGGATCGCGACCTCCGGAAGCTGGGTAAGCGGCTGATCTGTTACGATTTTTTGGTCGAACCGAAGGCCAGACAAGGGAGCGCAACCCTCGCAATGGCCCTTGCGCTCGCATGCCGCCGGCTGCACATTTGAAAGCGCGGTTGCACAAAGCCGCCAAGAACGACATCCAGGGAACGCCATGGCGGCCACGCGGATCGACTGCGATATTCATCCCGCGGTGGGCGGAACCCGCACCACGCTGCTGCCCTATCTCGACGATCACTGGAAGGAGCAGGTGGTCAGCCGCGCCATCGACGGCCTCGATCTCAACTGCTATCCGCCCAACATGCCGCTGTCCGGCCGCGCCGACTGGCGGCCGGCCAAGCGGCAAGCCGGGCAGCGATCTGGCGATGGTGCAGCGCGGCGCGTTCGACCAGCTCGGCGCCAGCCACGCCATCTGCAACGTGCTCTACGGCGCGCAGGCCGTGTTCGATCCCTATATGGCGGCCGCCTTCTGCAAGGCGATCAACGACTGGATCGCGGCCGAATGGCTGGCGACGGATCCGCGCCTGCGCGCCTCGATCGTGGTGCCGATGCAGGCGCCGGATCTGGCGGTCGAGGAAATCGAGCGCCGCGCCGGCGACAACCGCTTCGTCTCCGTGCTGGTGCTGGCGCAGGGCGAGACGCTGCTCGGCCGGCGGCACTACTGGCCGGTGTGGCAGGCGGCCGAGAAACACAAACTGCCGATCGCGATCCATGCCGGCAGCCAGTATCGCCAGGCGCCGAGCTCGATCGGCTGGCCGTCCTATCGCTACGAATATTATCTGGCCGAGGCGCAGGCGTTCCAGGCCCAGATCCTGAGCCTGATCTATGAAGGCGTGTTCGGCAAATTCCCCGATCTCAAGGTCGTGCTGATGGAGTTCGGGCGTGAGCTGGCTGCCGGCCTTCATGTGGCGCGCCAACAAGACCTGGCGCGGCGTGCGCGTCGAGGTGCCCTGGGTCGAGCGCGAGCCGGCCTCGATCATCCGCGACCATATCCGCGTCACCATGCAGCCGTTCGACGGTCCGCCGGATGCCGCGGGCGTCGCCGACATCATCGACAGATCGGCTCCGACAAGATGTTTCTTGTTTGCGTCCGACTATCCGCACTGGCAGTTCGACGGCGACGACCCGATGCCGCCGCATCTGCCGGCCAGTATCTGTCGCGCGCATGTGCGCCGACAATCCGCTTGAAACCTTTCCGCGGCTGAAGCTCGCCGCATGAAACTTCTACCAAGGAGGATCGCATGAGTGATGTCATCGACCGCCCCGTCCTCGACCAGGAAGCCAGCCGCCAAGAGCCGCCTGCGCATCATCGATTGCGACGTGCATCCGAGCCTCCATTCGCGCGCCGACCTCAATCCGTTCCTGCCGAAACGCTGGCAGGAGCATCTGAAGACCTACGGCAATCATCTGCGCACGCCCTATATCGGCACCACGCCCTATCCGCGCTCCTCGCCGCTGATCGCGCGCCGCGATGCGTGGCCGCCGACCGGCGGGCCGCCCGGCTCGCGATCTCGCCTTCATGCGCAAGCAGCATCTCGATCCGCTCGACGTCGAGTTCGGCATCCTGCAGGTGCTCGACCTCTTCATCTTCTCGCAGCAGAACCTCGAATTCGGCGCCGCGATCCAGCGCGCCATCAACGACTGGCAGCTCGCGTTCTGGTCCGAGCCGCGAGCCGCGGCTGAAGGCCTCGATCCTGGTCGGCCAGGACGACACGCGAGGCCGCGATCGCCGAGATCGAGCGCTGCGCCAAGGTCGGGCAGTATGTGCAGATCAATGTCTCGCCGCGCGCCAACGAGCCGCTCGGCCGCCACCGCTACTGGCCGATCTATGCCCGCGCCGAAGAGCTCGGCCTGCCGCTCGGCATCCATGTCGGCGGCTATGGCGGCCACGCGCCGACCGGCGGCGGCTGGCCGTCCTATTACGCCGAGGAGCACCAGTCGAACGCGCACACGATGGCGGCGACGCTCGACGAGCCTCGTGCTCGAAGGCGTGCCCGAGCGCTTCCCGAAGCTGAAGATCGTGTTCATCGAGGGCGGCTTCGGCTGGATCTCGTCGACCATCTGGCGGATGGACCAGCATTTCCAGAAATTCCGCAGCGAGGTGCCGCATCTCAAGCGGAAGCCGTCGGAATATGTGAAGGAGCATTTCTGGTTCACGACGCAGCCGATCGACGAGCCGGACGAAGCAAGACATCTGCGCTCGCTGATCGAATGGGTCGGCGTCGACCGCCTGCTGTTCTCGTCGGATTATCCGCACTGGGATTTCGACGATCCGCGCTTTGCCTTCAAGACGCCGCTGACGGAGGCCGAGCGGGCGAAGATCTTCAACACCAACGCGCGCGCGGTCTACAAGCTGTGAATCGATGGCCCGTCACATCGTCGCCCGCACATCGGAGATTCCGCCCGGCGGCAACAAGGTCGTCGACATCGACGGCCGCGACATCGTCGTGTTTCATGTCAACGGCGAGTTCTTCGCGCTGCTCAATCGCTGCCCGCATGCCGGCGCGCCGCTGGACAAGGCCGCCTGCGTGGCGCGGCTGACCTCGCCGGAGCCCGGCGTCTATCAGCGCTCGCGGGTCGGCGAATTGCTGCGCTGCGCCTGGCACGGCTGGGAGTTCGACATGCGCACCGGCCAGTCCTGGTTCGATCCGCAGCGCGTCAAGATCCGGACCTATCCCGTCGTGATCGAGGATGGCGAGACGCTGGCCAAGGGACCCTATGTGGCCGAGACATTTCCGGTGCATGTCGAGGACAGCTACGTCATCGTCGAGACGTCAACAAATAGGGCCGAAGGTTTTCCTGCCGTCATTGCGAGCGCAGCGAAGCAATCCACGGCCACAAGAGGAAGTGTGGATTGCTTCGTCGCGGAGCTTATCATCGGGCGGCCGAAGGCCGGACCCGTTGGCTCCTCGCAATGACGACAAGGAAGTGCAAGGGGGAACAATGCAGTTCGGCATTTTCGATCAGAACGACCGCGGGCCTTACGAGCTCGGCGAGCAGTACGAAAACCGCCTGAAGCTGATCGAGTTCTACGACCAGGCCGGATTTCGCACCTATCACATGAGCGAGCATCATGCGACGCCGCTCAACCTGACGCCGTCGCCCAGCGTGTTTCTCGCCGCGGTGGCGCAGCGCACCCGGCGCATCCGCCTCGGCGCCCTGGTCTACATCCTGCCCGCCCATCATCCGCTGCGGCTCGCCGAAGAAATCTGCATGCTCGATCATTTGAGCCGCGGCCGGCTCGAGGTCGGCGTCGGCCGCGGCGCCTCGCCGCATGAGCTGCAATATTTCGGCATCGATCCCGATCACGCGCCGGCGATGTATGTCGAGGCCTACAACGTCATCAGGCAGGCGCTGACCGCGAGCGAGGTCAATTTCAGCGGCAAGTACTATCATTTCGAAAACGTGCCGATCGAGACTGAAGCCGCGCGCAGCTGCCGCATCCGCCGTTCTGGTACGCGGTGCCGGTGCCGGAAGGCGCGGCGTGGCCGGCGCAGAATGCGATCAACATCGTCTGCGCCGGGCCGCTGCCGCACGTTCGCGCGATCACCGACCGCTATCGCGCCGAATGGGCGGCGGCGGGTAATTCGCCGGATCGATATTCCGCTGTTGGGGATCAACCGCTTTGTGGTCGCGGCCGATACCGACCGCGAGGCGCTGGAACTCGGGCGCCGCGCCTGGCCGCCGTTTTATGCGAGCTTCATGAAGCTCTGGAAAAAGCACGGCACCCAGCCGCGCTATGCGCAGGATCCCGGAGGATTTCGACACCATGGTCAAAAATGGCGGCGCGCTTGCGGGCTCGCCCGGCACCATCCGCGACCACGTGCGCGACATGGCAGGCGAGGCCGGCGCGAGCTATTTCATCTCGCAATTCTCCTTCGGCGACCTCTCGCACGAGGAGGTGCTGCATTCCGCCGGCATCTTCGCCCGCGAGGTGCTGCCGGACTCGCGGGAACGCGTGGTGCGCGCCGTTTGAACAAGCGCGGTCTAGCGGGCGCGCATACGCGGCAGATCGGGTGCGTTCACGCCCATCGCCGCGCGTCTGTCGGCAACGGCATAATGAAACTGTTCAAGCACGAGGTCGAACGCCGACAGATCCTCCTCTTCGATCGCGCCGTCATCGAAGGCGTCGAGCGTTTCACGGAGCACGGCGTCCACCTCGCGTTGCATGGCCAGCAATTGTTCCGGAGATTCGGTCTCGCGCACCCTGGAAATCATGGCCAAAACCTTTTCCCGATGGTGCATGTTTCGCTCGCCTTCGCCCCGTCTCAAATAGTGACGCAACCAGGCGCCGGCCGAACCGAACCCGGAGAGAACCAGAACGGCGAACCAGAAGTAATCGCTGTACCTGTCGAGGAACGTGCGTTCGTTGCCGTCGATATAGGCCGCCGCTCCCCGATGCACCGGCAACTCGGCGTCCTTGTCGGTGTCGGGCTTTTTGAGGTGCGCGGCGCCCGGCACTTGCCTGGCAAGCGACTGACGAATGGCAAACACTTGCCGCGCCAGTGCGGCGATCGTCGTTTCAGAAAGCGATTTTCGCGCGACGATCAGATGATTGACGCTGACCGTCTCGATCTTGTCATCCGGCCAGGCCGGCTTTGAATTGAAGATGCTGCCGGGAATTTCCTCGGATTTATAGCGCGGGTGCTTCTCGGCGATGGCCTCCGAGACGTCTACCGGCAGGAACTTCGGCTCGCCTCTGGACCGCGCGGTCGCCTCGAGCGCCTCGGCGGTAATCTTGCTGTCCAGCGGGCCCACGGCCATGTATGCGTCGAGGGTCGGGTCGCCGGCCAGCTCCGCGATCTCGTGGGTGCCGAACTGCTTGACCGCGACCTTGTCGGGATCCACGCCTGATCCGGTCAGGATGACGCGCAGCAATGCGACGTTTGCCTGGGTTCGACCGATAATGCCGACCCGATGTCCCGCGAGATCGTCGATCTCCTTGATTTTCGGTGCCGGCTGTTTTTTGGAGCCCTTGCCCGCAAGGCCGGAAGGCGACCACAGCACGACGAAGTTCTTGCGCACAATGGCGACGGTTTCGGCCGCGCCCGGCATGTCGAGATCGCCACGGGCGACCGCCAGATCGGCTTTGGAAGCTCCAAGAAGCGCGAGGCTTTCCGCCGCGCCGTCGGTTGTTATCGGAGACAGCCTGACAGCGCTGCCGTCGCGGGCGAAGGATTGCGCCATCGCCACGATCAGTTTCTGATCGTCGCTTCCGGCCGGTCCGACCGCAATCCGCAGGGTTGTCGGCCGCAACGCGTAGTACAACGCGCCCGCGGCCGCGCCGAAAACCAGCATTCCGGCGACGAGCAGCAGCAGCAGGGAGGTCCTGCCTTTCCGGCTCCGGCCGGACGGCGCTCTGGTTTCGCTCAAATCGTCGGATGAGGTCATGCTGCAGCCGGGCCAGAAACAAAAAGTAGGGAGGCTTCCCGCCCTCAGCAATACCACGTTTCCCGGCCCGGGTCAGAGCGGCGTGGGCCAGTGCCTTCGGAAGCCGCAATCCCGGCGGATGTCGCGTGGAAGACAGGGCGCGCAGCGAATACGGCGTCCAGCCAGCGGTTGATGGTTTCGGGTGCGATTTTTCGCGTGCGTGCGATGCGGGTGCTATAAGGCTCATTCGGTGGCCAGCACAGGTGCGAACGGATGTCGAAGCAGTCGATGCGCGAAGAGGCCGAGCGCCTGATCCGCGAAACCATGGAGCGCAAGGCGCTGGTCGTGAAGCAGGGCAACACCCGCATCGAGACGACTTGCGGCAAATGCGGCGCGCCCAATCGCGTCTCGGCGGCAAAAGGCGCAACACGCGTAAAATTCGTCTGCAAGCAATGCGGCCACAAGCAAGAGACGCTTTGAATATTCCTAAGCCGTCATTCGGGCGCGGAAGCCCATCTACGATGTGCAATTGCACCCCGCGAAAGCCGGGACCCGGACCATTCCAGTACGGCTTGCGGTTTCCGTCATTGCGAGCGAAGCAATCCATACTGTGCTCGGGGGCATGGATTGCTTCGTCGCTCGCGCTCCTCGCATGACGGTGACGGCCCTTGATCCGATAACTCGCATCGCTGATCTGCCCGACGGGCAAATCAGTCACTTGCCTGTCCAGCCCTTTTTGCAAAAATATTTCGCTTCGCGTTTACCCCAAATCAAATCTATATCCCCCGTCGTTCCGTCCCGAGAGAGGGGCGACTCGCGATCGTCACGGCCGCGGGGCGGGATGCGGTGGACGCTGGATGCGCCGATAACGAACGGCGTTGATGCGGACGGCGAAGTCGTGTGGTCCTGACGCCCCGACGCTGGCGTCAAGTTCGCGGGAAGTATCCGCGAGGTGACGGTGGCAACAAAGCCCGGTCACCGGGGAGATCACGAAGGAAACCGTTAAAACCATTGCGCGGGGAATGCCGGGTGTAACCGGTGTGACCGTGGTGACTAACGCGCGTGTTTACTACCACTACACGCGCGGCTGCGGGCGCATCGGGCGCCCGGCATTCCCTGCGCCCTCGGATTGAGAGGGCGGGAAGTTGTTGGCAAAACTCGGGCCTGTCAGGCGGCGAGGTCGCGAAGTCACATCTGCAAAAAACGTTTGAAAAGTGAAGCCGGTGCCTCCGCGGATGCGGGCAGGCGGGCTATACCGACTACCCCCTCTATGGCGAGCTGGAGCGGGCGTGAAAGTTTAACCGTCATTGCGGGAGCGAAGCGACGAAGCAATCCATCTTTTTGGGACCCCATGGATTGCTTCGCTGCCTCGCAATGACGGGTAAGACAAGGGGCACGATGGCAAAAGCAGCGAAAGCGGTTGGACATCGCCACCGGCCAATGCCTGTGCGGCAAGGTCTGTTTCGAGATCGACGTGCCGGCGCGCTGGGCCTGGCACGATCATTCGGCCGCGAGCCGGCGCGCGCATGGCGCGGCCTACGCGACCTATGTCGGAAGCTGGCGCAAGCGCTTCCGCGTCACCAGCGGCAAGGCCGAGATCGCGCGCTACGAGGACAAGGTCGCAAAGACCGTGCGCAGCTTCTGCGCGCGCTGCGGCACGCCGCTCATGTACGAACGCGCGCGTTCGCCGCATATGGTGAACATTCCGCGCGCGCTGTTTTCGGGGCGCACCGGCCGGCAGCCGCTCTACCATATCGCCATCGAGGAGCTGCAGGAGTGGGCCTATACCGGCGAGCCGCTGGTGCCGCTGAAGGGTTTTCCGGGCGTGGTCTGGCAGCGCTCGAAACGGAAGAAGCGCCGCGATCATGACGGGTTGTTTTGAGCTGGCGCAGGGCAGCCATGAGCGCGCTTGCTTGATCTCGCCGTCTCGCGATCAGTCATGATGCAAAACCCCTGCAGGTCAACGGCCGCGGCAACGGGAGGACTTTCATAGAATCGCATCACCGGGCGCTCGGCCTTCCTTGCCTTGCTCAAGGACGAGGGCATCACCCATCTGTTCGGCAATCCCGGCACCACCGAACTGCCGATCATGCATGCGCTGAAGGACCATCCCGACCTCACTTATGTGATGGCGATGCAGGAAAGCCTGGTGGTCGCCATCGCCGACGGCTTCAGCCGGGCCTCGGGCCGTCTCGTCGCCTGCAATGTCCATGTCGCGCCCGGGCTCGGCAACGCGATGGGCTCGCTTTACAACGCAAGTTTCACCGGCACGCCGATGATCCTGACCGCCGGCCAGCAGGAGCAGGGCCATGGCCTGACGGAGCCGCTGCTGTACGGCCCGCTGGTGCGGATGGCCGAGCCGCTGGTGAAATGGGCGGTCGAGGTGACGCGGCTGGAGGACCTGCCGCGGATCGTGCGCCGCGCCGCCAAGATCGCGACCACGCCGCCGACCGGGCCGGTGTTCATCTCGCTGCCCGGCGATATCCTCAATGCCGAGGCCGGCATCGAACTCGGCCGCTCGACCCGGGTCGATACAAGGGTAAAGCCGTCGGACGAGGCCTTGCAGGCGCTGGCGGAGCGCATTCTGAGAGCGCAGCGTCCGGTCATCATCGCCGGCGATGAAATTGTGAAGAGCGACGCGCTGCAGGAAGCAGCATTGCTGGCGGCGACGCTCGGCTGTCCCGCCTATCAGCAGTCGGCGCCCTATGGCGCGCATTTCCTCTCCGAGAGCCCGTGTTTCATGGGCGCGCTGTCGCGGCTGCAGAAGCAGGTTCGCGAGGTGCTGTCGCCCTACGATCTGATGATCGTGCTCGGCGCCGATCCGTTGCGGATGTCGGTTCATAGCGAGGTCGATCCGCTGCCGGAAGGCTTGCCGATCCTGCAGATCGGCCTGGTCGAATGGGATCTCGCCAAGAATTACGGCGCCGAGATCGCGCTGAAGGCCGATGTCAAGGAAACCCTGCGGGCCTTGATCCCGGCGCTGAAGGCCGGCGGCGGCGCCGCGCTGGAGGCCCGCGCCAAACAAGGGATCGCGGCGCTTGCATCGAAGAACTGGACGGCGCGGCGCGCCGGCGTGGTCGAGCAGATCCTGAAGAATAAGGATCGCTCGCCGATCGATCCGGATTATCTCGCGCTGCAGGTCGTGGAGGCGATGCCCGACAACGCCATCCTGGTCGACGAGGGACTGACATCCTCGCGGCAGACGCTGGCGCTGCGCCCGCACCGCGATCGCTACGGCTATCACGCGCTGGCGTCGGGCGGCATCGGCTGGGGCTTGCCGGCCTCCGTCGGCGTCAGCCTGGCGAACCCCGACCGGCCCGTGGTGTGTTACTCCGGCGACGGCAGCGCGATGTATTCGATCCAGGCGCTGTGGACCGCGGCGCATCACAAGCTGCCGCTGACGGTCGTCATCTCCAACAATGGCGGCTATCGCATCATCAAGCAGCGGCTGCTCGCGTTTCACGGCGACGATCACTATGTCGGCATGGATTTTGTCGATCCAAAGGTGGATTTCGCCGGCGTCGCCAAGGCGCTGGGGCTGGAGGCGATGCGGATTACCGAGGCCAGGGACTTGAAGCCGACGCTGGCGTCGGCGTTCAAACGGCCCGGCGCGAAGCTGATCGAGGTCGTGGTGGATGGGACGGTCTGATACGCATTGCGAGACCATGATCGCGCATGCACGCGCCTCATGGTTCGAGCGACGCCGCGCGGCGTTGCGCGCTCCTCACCACGAGGGTCTGCAAAACCTCATCCTGAGGAGGCGCGAAGCGCCGTCGTCGAAGGCGATGAGAGCCCGCTACTCCGCCGCCTTCGCCGTCATGTGCGGCCGATACTGCACGGCGGGATGCGGTGCGGCGAGCCGGGCGCGGCCCGTGCCGAACAGTTTTTCGCGCAGCGTGCCCGGCCGGTAGGCGTTCTTGTAACGCCCGCGCCGGGTCAGTTCCGGCACCAGCATGTCGCTGATGTCCTCGAAATCGCCCGGCGAAACCGCAAACGGCACGTTCAGGCCATCGACATCGGTCTGGTCGAACCACGCCTCGATCGCGTCGGCGACCTTCTCGGGCGTGCCGACCACGACCGGCCCGATGCCGCCGATGCCGACATGCTGGGCGACCTCGCGCACGGTCCAGACCCGGTCGGGATCGGCGCGGGTGATGTTGTCCATCGCGGTGCGGCCGGCGTCGTTCTCGACATGACGGACCTGCTGGTCGAGATCGTAGGTCGAGAAATCGACGCCGGTCCAGCCGGACATCAGGGTGAGCGCGCCCTCGGCGCTGACGTGGCTGACGATAGTCGGCGTATTTCGCTTTGGCCTCGGCGTCGGTTCGGCCGAGAATGATGGTGAACATGCTGAACATCAGGATTTCGGCGGGATTGCGCCCGGCCTTCGCGGCGAGTTCGCGAATGGCCGCGACGCGCGGCGCGATGATCTTGGCCGACGGTCCCGACATGAACACGCATTCGGCATGCTCCGCGGCGAACTGCCGGCCGCGCGGCGAGGTGCCGGCCTGATACAGCACGGGCGTGCGCTGCGGCGACGGCTCGCGAGGTGAATGGCGTCGAGGCGGTAATTATCTCCTTCGTGGTGCACGCGATGCACCTTCGCGGGATCGGCGAAGATGCCGCGCGCGCGATCGCGCAGCGCCGCGTCGTCCTCCCAGCTTCCTTCCCAGAGCTTGTAGACCACCTCCATATATTCGTCGGCGACGTCGTAGCGGTCGTCATGCGCGGTCTGCTTGTCCTTGCCGGCGCCGCGCGCGGCGCTGTCGAGATAGCCGGTCACGACGTTCCAGCCGATCCGCCCCTCGGTGAGATGATCGAGCGTCGACATCCGCCGCGCGAACGTATAGGGCGGCTCATAGGACAGGTTGGAGGTCACGCCGAAGCCGAGATGTTCGGTGACCGCGGCCATCGCCGAGATCAGCAGCAGCGGCTCGTTGCACGGCGTCTGCGTCGCGTTGCGCAAGGCCGCATCCGGGCTGCCGCCGAACACGTCGTAGACCCCGAGCACGTCGGCGAGGAACAGGCCGTCGAAGCGGCCGCGCTCCAGCGTCCTGGCGAGATCGAGCCAGTAGGGCAGGCGGTTGTATTCGGCGGTGCGGTCGCGCGGGTGGGTCCACAGCCCCGGCGACTGATGCGCGACGCAGTTCATGGCGAAGGCGTTGAGCCGGATTTCCTTTTTCATAAGCAGAGCCCTGGGCGGGTTGTCGCCCGGTCGAACGCCGGGCTGTCGGCGAATTGTTGCATTCCGGCTGGTTTTGGCAAGGCAAATCGGCGTGGTGCGGCGCCCCCCGCGGTCCATTTACCGGGTTTCACGGGCGGAGCCATATTGCGAAACCTGCCGCCAGCCGGAATCGCCCATGTTGCGCCCCGATACCAGGTCTCTAGGATCAAGGTCTGGCGGAGATCATTTCATGCAAGACATATCGTTCGGCTTTCAGGCGGCGGCCGCGGATGTGGCCGGGGTTCGCCGATGATCAGCTCTATCGCGATCTGATGGCGGATTGCGAGCTGGGTCACAGGCTCGGCTACGACGCGGCCTGGCTGCTCGAGCATCATTTCAGCGACTATTACCCGACGCCAAGCCCGCTGCTGATGATGGCGCATATCGCGGCCAAGTTCCCCGATCTGTCGCTCGGGACTTCGGTGCTGGTGCTGCCCTGGTATCACCCGCTGCGGCTCGCCGAGGAGATCGCCATGCTCAACCGCCTGACGCGGGGCACGTTGCATCTGGGCATCGGGCGCGGCACGGCCAGGATGGAGTATGATGCCTACAACATCGATATGAACGAGGGCCGCGCGCGCTTTGCCGAAGTGTTCCGGATCGTCGAGCAGGGCCTGGCGGGAAAGCCGTTCACCTATCACGGGAAGTTCTGGAACATCGAGCGGCCGATACGGATCCGCCCCGAGCCCGTCGACAAGCCGGTTCGCTTCTATGGCGCGATCGGAAGTCCGGCCAGCGCCGAGGTGATGGGGGACCTCGGCATTCCGCCGATCTGTCTGTCGACGTTCCCCGATGGCTTGCTGGTCAAGATCCTGGATCGCTGGCGGGCGCGCGCCGGCGCCAAGGCGAACGGCGCGATTCTTCCGATCTCGGTCAAGATGTTCATCGCCGACACCGACGAGGAGGCGCGCGATCTGGGCCGCCGCTACTTTCCCGGCCTATTTCGCGCTGCAGGCCGACCACTACGAGGCGGATGCCGATCCGTGGACGGACATCCCGGAGTATGCCGACTTCAGCCGGATGTTCGCCAACCTGCGCAAGTTGACCGACCCGGCGGAGCTCGGGCCGTTCCTCGATTCCAATCTGATCGGCAGCGCGGAAACGATCTGCAGGCGCATCGATGCGCTGATCGGCGCTGGGCTTCAACTACTTCATGGTGTCCTGCGCGACACCGGGCACGCCGCTCGCTGTCCGTCAGCAGATGATGACGCGGTTTGCGGAGGAGATCTGCCCGCGCTACTCGATCGCGATGCGCAAGGGCCGCGCCGCATGACCGCGCCTCCGCTTCACGGCAGAGCCGACGCCATCGCCAACGTCCACCGGCAGTTTTCCTTCCGGCGAGTTCCTGCAAACCCTCGGGCGTCGTGTCGCCTACCAGACCGAGAGCCAGAACACCGGGCGTGAGGCCGAGCTCCGCGCCTATCTCGAAAAGGAAATGCGGCCGGCCTTTGCCGAGCTCGATTTCGAGAGCCGGCTGGTGGAATCCCCCAGCGGCAAGTCGCCGTTCCTTGTCGCGGAGCATCGTGAGAGCGACGCGTTGCCGACCGTCCTGATCTACGGCCACGGCGACGTCGTCGATGGCATGGTCGGCGAATGGCGCGGCGGGCTCGATCCCTGGAAGGTGACGACGATCGACAACCGCGTTTATGGCCGCGGCACCGCCGACAACAAGGGCCAGCACAGCATCAATCTCGCCGCGCTGCGCGCGGTGCGCGAGGCGCGCGGCGGCAAGCTCGGGTTCAACGCCAAATTCCTGATCGAGATGGGTGAGGAGATCGGTTCGCCTGATCTGAATAAAGTCTGCGCATCGCTGCGCGACGAGCTGAAGGCCGATCTGTTGCTTGCCTCCGACGGCCCGCGGCTTGCCGCCGATCGGCCAACCATCTTCCTCGGTTGCCGCGGCGGCATCCGCATTCATCTGGACGTGAACCTGCGCGAGGGCGGTCATCATTCCGGCAATTGGGGTGGCGTGCTCGCCAATCCCGCAACGATCCTCGCCAATGCCATTGCGATCGCTGGTCGACGGCCACGGACGCATGAAGCTCGAGGCGCTGAGGCCGCCGCGGCTGACCAACCAGGTTCGTAGCCTGCTTGCCGACGTCGAGATCAAGCCGTTGCCGGATGAGCCGGCGCTGTCGGAGAATTGGGGCGAGGACGGACTGTCGGCCGGCCGAACGGGTCTACGCCTGGAACACGCTCGAAGTGCTGGCGATGTCGGCGGGCAATATCGACAAGCCGGCGAATGCGATTCCGGGCCATGCCCGCGCCATCCTGCAGCTTCGCTTCGTGGTCGGCACCAAATACGGTCAGGTCGTCGACGCCGTGCGCGCGCATCTGCATGCCAACGGCTTTCCGATGGTCGAAGTCAGCGCCACACAAAGCTTCATCGCCTCGCGAACCGATTTCGACAGTCCCTGGATCAACTGGGCGGCGGCCTCGATCCGGCGGACCACCGGAAAGGCGCCCGCGGTGCTGCCGAATTTCGGCGGCTCGCTGCCGAACGATGTGTTCTCCGAGACGTTGGGTCTGCCGACGATCTGGGTGCCGCACTCCTATCCCGGCTGCTCCCAGCACGCGCCCGACGAACATATTCTATTGTCGGTGACCGAAGAGGCGCTCGGCATCATGGCGGGCCTGTTCTGGGATTTCGGCGAAACCTCGCGCGCGGGAGACCCGAAATGACGATATCGGCGCCGGCGGAGGGAATGCCGCAAATAGCCCCGGAGAAAAAGAACGTCGTCAAGCTCGTGGTCGCGACCTCGCTCGGCAATGCGCTCGAATGGTTCGACATCTCGGTCTACGCCTATTTCGCGGTCTATCTCTCCAAGGCGTTCTTCCCCGCCAGCGATCCGACCACCTCGCTGTTGCTGACCTTCGGTACGTTCGGCCTGACGTTCCTGGCGCGGCCGATCGGCGGCGTGTTGCTCGGCGCCTATGCCGACCGCCACGGCCGCAAGGCGTCGCTGCTGTTGTCCATCGCGATGATGACCTTCGGCACGCTCGCGGTGGCATGCATGCCGACCTTCGACAAGATCGGCGTGCTGGCGCCGCTGCTCGTCATCGTTGCCCGTCTGGTGCAGGGCTTTTCCGCCGGCGGCGAGTTCGGCAGCTCAACCGCGTTCCTGGTCGAGCACATGCCGGGACGGCGCGGCTTTGTCGCAAGCTGGCAGTTCGCAAGCCAGGGCATGAGTTCGCTGCTCGGCTCCGGATTCGGCGCGCTGTTATCCTCGACCCTCAGCGAAGCCGAACTGCAAACATGGGGCTGGCGCATCCCGTTCCTGTTCGGTGTGCTGATCGGGCCGGTCGGCCTCTACATCCGCAGCAAGATCGAGGATGCCGACCGCGCCGCCGGCGGCGAAGGACGACACGCCGGTCCGCAATGTCTTAATGGAGCAGAAGTTTCCAGTCCTGCTGGCGGTTGGCGCGCTCGCGGTCTCGACCGCGGTCAATTATCTCATCATCTATATGCCGACCTATGTGGTCAAAACGCTGCACCTGCCGCCGACCATCGGGTACCTCGCGGCCTTTGCCGCCGCCATCGCCGCCATTACGCTCAATCCGGTCGCTGGCTTCATCTCCGACCGGGTCGGGCGTACACCTGATACCTGACAACGATCGGCGTGGTGATGCTGTTTGCGATCTTCCCGCTGTTTCTCCTGCTCGCGAGCAAGCCGTCGCGGCCGATCATCGTGCTCGCGGTGCTGGTGCTCGGCACGCTGAAGGCGCTCTATCTCGGCGCGTTGGCGGCGCTGATGTCCGAGCTGTTTCCGGCCGCGACGCGCGGCACGGGCCTCGGGCTGAGCTACAATATCGGCGTGACGGTGTTTGGCGGCATGGGGCCGGCGATCGTGACCTGGCTCGGCACCTTCGCACTGATCGGCGACCTCGCGCCCGGCTATTATCTGACGGCAGTTTGCGTTTTCAGCCTTTGGGCACTGATCACCATCCGCCGGACCGGGGCAGACCGCTATGGCTGACCGGATCGCGGGGGCGCAAAGCCGCCGAAAGTCACATTCTATTCCTGCCCGGTTTGTGCAAGCATCGCGGCAGCCATCCAACGGGGAGAGGAAGAATGAAGCATCTACGTCACGGTCGGATTTGCGCTCGCCGCCGCGTTCTGCGCAGGCCAGGCCAATGCCGAAGAACTGACGGGGACATTGAAGAACATCAAGGACACCGGCACGATCACGCTTGGCTTCCGCGACTCCTCGATCCCGTTCTCCTATCTCGACGACAACCAGAAGCCGATCGGCTTTGCGATGGACATCTGCTACAAGATCGTCGACGCCGTGAAGAAGGAGCTCAAGCTCGACAAGCTCGAGGTCAAGCTCAACCCGGTCACCTCATCGACCCGGATTCCGCTGCTGGCCAACGGCACCATCGACCTCGAATGCGGCTCGACCACCAACAACGCCGAGCGCCAGAAGCAGGTCTGGTTCACCAATACCCACTTTCTGACCGCGAGCCGCTTCGTCTCGAAGAAGTCCGGCAAGATCAATTCGATTGACGACCTCAAGGGCAAGCCGGTGGTCTCGACATCGGGCACCACCAACATCAAGCAGCTCACCGAAGCCAATGCCGCCCGCAACCTCAGCATCAATATTATCCCGGCCAAGGATCATGCCGAGGCGTTCCTGATGGTCGAGACCGATCGCGCCGCCGCCTTCGTGATGGACGATATCCTGCTCGCCAGCCTCGTCGCCGGCTCGAAAGAGCCAGCGGCTTATGTCATCTCCAAGGACGCGTTCTCCAAGCCTGAGCCTTACGGCATCATGCTGCGCAAGGACGACGTGGCCTTCAAGAAGGTGGTCGATGCCGCCACCGCGGCGCTCTACAAGAGCCCCGACGGTCAGAAGCTGTACGACAAATGGTTCACGCAGAAGATCCCGCCGAAGGGACTGAATCTCAACGCGCCGATCAGCGCCGAACTGAAGCATGAGTTCGCCAAGCCGTCGGACTCGCCGGATCCCAATTCCTACAAGTGAGGCCTTGCAGCCCATGCAATGGCCCGGCCATTGCATGGGCTGGTTCCGATGGCGCATGCCCGATCTGCAGCGGCGTAGCCGACTTGCGCAGGCTTTGCCGAAGTCGCACACCAAAACGAGGAGAGTACGAATGAAACACCTGAGCGTGATTGGCCTGGCGCTCGCTGCCGCGTTCTGCGCAGGCCAGGGCAATGCCGAGGAACTGACGGGGACGCTGAAGAACATCAAGGAAACCGGCGCGATCACCATTGGCTACCGCAATTCGTCGATTCCGTTTTCCTATCTGGACGACAACGCGAAGCCGATCGGCTTTGCAATCGACATCTGCTACAGGATCGTCGATGCCGTGAAGAAGGAGCTCAAGCTCGACAAGCTCGAGGTCAAGCTCAATCCGGTCACCTCATCGACCCGCATTCCGTTGCTGGCCAACGGCACCATCGACCTCGAATGTGGATCGACCACCAACAACGCCGAACGTCTGAAGCAGGTGTCCTTCACCAACACCCACTTCCTGACCGCAACCCGTTTCGTCTCGAAGAAGTCCAGCAAGCTCAATTCGATCGACGATCTCAAGGGCAAGTCGGTGGCCTCGACCTCCGGCACCACCAATATCAAGCAGCTCACCGAAGCCAATGCCGCCCGCAATCTCGACATCAACATCATTCCGGCCAAGGAACATGCCGAATCGTTCCTGATGGTCGAGACGGACCGCGCGGTTGCGGCGGTACTGGACGATATCCTGCTCGCCAGCTTCGTCGCCGGATCGAAAGATCCGGGCGCCTACGTCATTTCCACCGACGCGTTCTCCAAGCCCGAACCTTACGGCATCATGCTGCGCAGGGACGACCCGGCCTTCAAGAAGGTGGCCGATGCCGCCACCGCGGCGCTTTATACCAGTGGCGAGGGTCAGAAGCTGTACGACAAATGGTTCATGCAGAAGATCCCGCCCAAGGGATTGAACCTCAACGCGCCGATCAGCCCCGAGCTGAAGCATGAATTTGCAAAACCTTCCGATTCCCCCGATCCCGATTCCTACAAGGCGATGTAAGGCTTCTTGGCGGTGCGATGGCCAGGCCATTGGGTGAGCAGCATCATTGGCGCAGCGCTAGTGTAGGGAAGGCTACGTGAACTATCACTGGAACTGGCGCATCTTCTGGGAGCCGGCCCCGAACGGGACCGGCACCTATCTCGACATGCTGCTGTCCGGGCTGGTCCTGACCATCGAGACCGCAATCTGCGCCTGGATCATTGCGCTGGTATTCGGAATGATCGTCGGCGTGCTGCGCACGCTGCCGTCGAAGACGGCGTCATGGTTCGGCTTCGCTTACGTCGAATTCTTCCGCAACATGCCGCTGCTGGTGCAGCTGTTTCTCTGGTTCTTCGTTTTGCCGGAGCTGCTGCCGCGTTCGTGGGGACTCTGGATGAAGCAGATGGCCCATGCTCCGTTCTATACGGCGGCGATCGGGGTCGGGCTGTTCATGTCCGCGCGCGTCGCCGAGCAAACGCGCGCGGGTATCAACTCGCTGCCGCGCGGACAGAAATTGGCCGCGACGGCGCTCGGGTTGACGACGGCGCAGACCTATCGCTACGTGCTGCTGCCGATGACGTTTCGCATCATGATGCCGCCGCTGACCTCCGAATTTCTCTCCACCATCAAGAATACTTCGGTGGCGATCACCATCGGCCTGATCGAGCTGACCGGCGAGGCGCGGGCGATGCAGGAATTTTCATTTCAGGTGTTCGAGGCCTTCACGGCGGCAACGGTGCTGTACCTCCTGATCAATCTTGTGGTCGTCATCGCCATGCGCTTCCTCGAGCGCGCTATCGCCGTCCCCGGCTACATCTCGGGGAAATAGCGCGCATGTTCGCCAATTTCGACTTCGACGTCATCCGCCGCTCGCTTGGCTATCTGTTTTTCGACGGCATGACGTTCACGCTGACGCTGACGGGGCTCGCCGCATTGGGCGGCCTGATCTTCGGCACGCTGCTCGCGCTGATGCGGTTGTCGGGATTGCGGCTGCTCGGCCGCATCGCCGGCCTCTATGTCGACCTGATGCGCTCGCTGCCGCTGGTGCTGGTGATCTTCTGGTTTTATTTCCTGGTGCCCTATATCGGGCAGTGGCTGACCGGCTCGTCGCGGCCGATACGTGTCGGCGCGTTCGCCTCCTCGCTCGTCACCTTCATCATGTTCGAGGCGGCCTATTTTTCCGAAATCATGCGCGCGGGGATTCAGTCGATCTCGAAGGGACAGCCCGCCGCGGCCCAGGCGCTGGGCCTGACCTACAGCCAGACCATGCGCTACGTCGTGCTGCCGCAGGCGTTCCGCAACATGCTCCCGGTGCTGCTGACCCAGACCATCGTGCTGTTCCAGGACACCTCGCTGGTCTATGTGGTGTCGATAACCGATTTTCTGGGTGCCGCCAGCAAGGTCGCGCAACGCGACGGGCGGCTGGTCGAAATGTACCTGTTCGCGGCGGCGGTTTATTTCATCATTTCCTGTGCCGCGTCATACGGTGTCAGGCGTCTTCAGACGCGCATCGCCTTCGTCCATTAGCGAGACCTTCATGATCGAGATCAGCCATGTCGACAAATGGTATGGACGAGCTTTCAGGCGCTGAAGGACTGTACCACCAGCGTCGCCAAGGGCGAGGTGGTGGTGGTGTGCGGTCCGTCGGGCTCGGGAAAATCGACCCTGATCAAATGCGTCAACGCGCTGGAGCCGTTCCAGAGCGGCGAGATCATCCTCGACGGCATCAAGGTGAATGATCCCAAGACCGATCTGCCGAAGCTGCGCGCCCGCGTCGGCATGGTGTTCCAGCATTTTGAATTATTCCCGCACCTGAAGATCATCGAGAACCTCTGCCTGGCGCAGGAAAAGGTGCTGGGACGTTCGCATGACGGGGCGATGGCGAAGGCGGCAAAGCTGCTCGACCGGGTCGGGCTGAAGGATCACGCGCGCAAATATCCCGCCGAATTGTCCGGCGGCCAGCAGCAGCGCGTCGCGATCGCGCGTGCGCTGGCGATGGATCCGATCGCCATGCTGTTCGATGAGCCGACCTCGGCGCTCGATCCCGAGATGATCAGCGAGGTGCTCGACGTGATGGTCGACCTCGCCCGCGAGGGCATGACCATGATGGTCGTCACCCATGAAATGGGTTTTGCCAGCAAGGTCGCGCACCGCGTCATCTTCATGGACAACGGCGAAATCGTCGAAGACGCGCTCAAGGCCGATTTCTTCGGAAGTCCCCGCAGCGACCGCGCGCAGAAGTTTTTGTCGAAGATTTTCTCGCATTAACAATTTGCATGTACTATGCGAAGCAGCTGCTTCGCATCGCCACCAGGAGAATTCGAATTGGATCAGATCGCTTACGTCAACGGGTCGTTCGTGCCGATGGCAGACGCCAAGGTCTCGATACTGGACCGCGGCTTCTTGTTCGCCGACGGCATTTACGAGGTTGCAGCGGTGCTGGACGGCAAGCTGATCGACAATGCCTCGCACCTGGCCCGGCTGGAGCGTTCGGTCGGCGAGATCGCGCTGGCCTTGCCGGAAACGACCGACCGCATTCAGGAGATCCAGAAGGAACTGATCGCGCGCAACCATCTGGTCAACGGCATGGTTTACCTGGAGGTGACGCGCGGCGCCGACAGCGGCCGCGATTTCGCGTTCCCGAAAGGCGTCAAGCCGACGCTGATCATGTTCACCTCGGTCAAGGACATCGTCAACGCGCCATCGGCCAGCACCGGAATCGGCGTGATCACGGTGCCCGACATCCGCTGGGCCCGGCGCGACATCAAGAGCGTGGCGCTGCTGGCGCAGGTATTGGCAAAGCAGGCCGCGGCGGAAGCCGGCGCCGGCGAGGCCTGGATGATCGAGGATGGCATGGTGACCGAAGGCGGCTCGTCGTCGGCCTTCATCCTGACCCAGGACGACGTGCTGGTGACGCGACAGAACTCATCGGCGATTTTGCCGGGCTGCACGCGCAAGGCGGTGGTGGCGCTCGCCGAAGAGCGCCAGCTTCGCGTCGAGGAGCGGCCGTTTACGGTAGCGGAGGCGCTGGCGGCGAAGGAGGCCTTCATCACCAGCGCAACCGTGTTCGTGCAGGCGGTGGTATCGATCGACGGCAAGACCGTCGCCAACGGCAAGCCCGGCCCGATGACCGGCCGGTTGCGCGAGATCTACGTCGATTTCGCCCGCGCGAGCGCGGTGTGAAGTTTCGACCGCTGCCGTGTCATTTACGTTACGGCTTCAGGATCAGCTTCTGCACCCGCCAGTTCAGCAATTCGGCCGCGTAGATCACGTTTTCCGACGGACACGCCATCGCGTGGATCCAGCCGAATTGCTTCAACTGCTTGCCGGATTTGCCGAGCACACCCAGCACCTTGCCTTCGAGACTGAGCTTGTAGATCCGCCCGGGCCATGAGTCGGAGCTGTAAAGCACCTGATTGGGCGGCGGCGTGATGCAGAGCGACCAGGGCGAGCCCGGCGCAAAGGTGCCGCCCGCCATCATCGCCTCGTCCGGTATCTTGCCGATCGCAGGTTTTGCATCCGGCGGCACCGGTACATCGATGGTGAACTGGCGCAGGAATTTTCCGTCGCCGTCGAACACCTGAATCCGATGGTTGCCACGATCGGCGACATAGACATTGCCCTTGGCGTCGGTCGCGATCGAGTGCGGGGTGTTGAACTGACCGGGCTCCTTGCCGCGGTCGCCCCATGACTTCAGCCAGTTGCCGTCCTTGTCCACCTTGGCGACGCGCGAATTGATATAGCCATCGCTGATGAAGGTGTTGCCTTCCTTGTCCCAGGCCACGTCGGTGACCTGACGAAACCGGCCATCCTCGGCCGGAAGCGGCGGCTTCGGATGCTTGAGCGGGGCGGTATCTTCATCGGAAGCCTCCTGCTTGCGGCCGAACACCATGACGACGCGGCCCTCGGGATCGAACTTGATCACCATGTCGGAGCCTTTGTCGGTCACCCAGATGTTGTCTGATGGATCGACCTTGACGGTGTGTCCAAAAGACCAGGCATAGAGGTTCTTGCCGATTTCGCGGACGAACGCGCCTTTGGCATCGAATTCCAGAAGCTGGGTCGCCGCCGCCGCGTAGGCCGGCCCTGACGTGTTGCCGCGCGACAGCACGAAGACATGGCCCTTGGAATTGACCGAGACGCCCGAGACCTCGCCGAAATACATGTTGGGCGGCAGCCGGAGCGGATTGGGGACCGAGTTCGAAGGCAATCTGGGGCACCGCCTGCTGCGCCAGGGCCGATGGCCCGATCAACAGCAATAATCCGACCAGCCAGCGCCTCATGATATCCTCCCCGGAGTTGTTTTGTTTGGGATGGATGCTAGTCCATTGCGAGACCCGGCGTCCATCGTTGCGCGCGTGTCATCCATCATGACCGTTCGTCGTCAGGCGCATGGCACTGCGCTGGAATGAATAATCTGCTACGGTGTTTCCAGTTCTTCAGTTTGCAAGCGGATGTGATGCTATTTGAGCCCAATACCAACGCCGCATCAGCTCTGTTCGCGCTTGCAGCATTGTTGCTCGCTTCTGTTGCGGTCGATCCGGCCGCGGCCGCATATCCGGACAGGATCGTCAGGATCGTCGTCCCCCTGGCGCCTGGCGGCGGGACCGATTTGATCGCGCGCACGCTGGCGCAGGAGATGGCGAAGGATCTGGGCGGCACCATCGTCATCGAAAACAAGCCGGGGGCGGGGACCATCATCGGAACCCAGGCCGTCGCCACCAGCGAGCCGGACGGCTACACGCTGCTGATGGGAACGTTCGCCAATGCAGTCAATCCAAGCCTGAATGCGAAGCTGCCTTACGACCCGCACAGGGATTTCGCGGCCGTCGCGCTGATCGCGCGTTCCTTCAATATCGTCGTGGTCAACCCCAAATCCCCCTTTCATTCGATTGCCGAGCTGATCGCCGCGGCGAAAGCCGAACCCGACAAATTATCCTATGGGACGTACGGCAACGGCACCTCGGCGCATCTCGGGGGCGAGTTGTTCAAGAGCCTGGCCAAGGTCAATCTGACGACGGTGCCCTACAAGGGCTCCGCGCCTGCCATCACCGATCTGATCGGCGGCCAGATCCAGGTGATGTTTACCACCGTTGCAAGCGCCGCCTCGCTGATCGAGGGTGGACAGTTGCGCGCGCTGGCCGTGACCTCGGCGGAACGCTCGCCCGCATTCCCGCAATTGCCCACGGTCGCGGAGGCCGGCGTCCCCGGCTATGCCCTGGAGAGCTGGTATGGGTTGTTTGCGCCGGCCAGGACGCCGCGCGACGTCATCGACCGCCTCAACAAAGCCGCCGCGAAGGCGGTTCAATCCGAAGCCTTCAAGAGGCTCGGCGTTAACGAGGGCCTTGTCATGGTCGCCGGTCCTCCCGACGAACTCGATCGGTATTTCCGCGGCGAGGAAGAGCGCTGGCGCAAGGTGATCGAGGACGCGGGGATCAAGGCCGAATAGCGATCACGCCGGTTGCGATGCGGTGCAGCCCCCGGAGGGTTTTTACCCATTTCGTGCCGGAATAACCTGATATCACAGGTGTTGCCAGAGAGAACGATGCCAACAATCGGGAGGTCACAATGTCCGGTATGCTACAGCGCGCCTTTGCTGCCCTAAGCTTCGCTCTTGTCTGTATTGCCTTGCCGGCATCGGCGCAGGAAATCGTCCGTATCCGCGGCACGATCGAACGTATCGAGGGCCCGGTTTACGTGGTCAAGAACCGTGAGGGCGCCGAACTAAAACTGACGCTGACCGACAATCCGCTGTTTGTGGCGATCTCCCCCTCGACGCATGGCCGACATCAAGCCGGGCATGTTCGTCGGCTCGGCCGGAATGATGCAACCCGACGGCACCCAGAAGGCGATCGAGGTGCATATTTTCCCGGAATCGATGCGCGGCACCGGCGAAGGCCATTACGACTGGGATCTCAAGCCCCAGAGCAAGATGACCAATGGCAATGTCGAGCAGACCGTTCCGGGGTCGATGGACCGGTACTGTCGGTCAAGTACAAGGATGGCGAGAAGAAGCTGGTGGTGACACCGGAGACGGTGGTCGTCACCTACGTCCTTGGAAACAAGGACGAGGTCAAACCCGGCACCAAGATATTTGTCGCTGCAAAAAAGCAGCCGGACGGCACCTTGCAGGCCCCCGCATCACCTACGGCAGGAATGGCGCGGGGCCGGCGTTCTGACTGCGACGTAAAAATTCCGCTACTATCTGAGTTCTGAAAACGAAAACAAACTTTAACCGGGAGGATCCCATGCGACCTATCGTTTCGATGACCCTGGCGGCTTGCGCCATTGCGGTAATGAGCTCGCCAACCCTTGCGCAGGCGCCAGCGCCGGCAACACCGCCGGCGCCCCCGGCCGCGGGCGGAACCCCCGACGCCATGCCCTTCGACATTCCTTATGGCCAGTCGATCGGGCTTGAGCGCGCCAAGCAGGTGATGGCGGCGGCTGAGGCCGAAGGCAAAAAGCGAAACTGGAAGATGAACATCGCCGTGGTCGATACCAACGGCGAGCTCGTGCATTTCTCGCGGATGGAGGGCGCGCAGATCGCATCCGGCTCGATTTCGATTGGCAAGGCCCGCACCGCGGCACGCTTTCGCCGGGAGTCGCGCCTGTTCTACAACGCCTATGAAACCGGTCATCCCTATGTAGCCACGCTCGATCCCACTTTGGTCGCGAGCCCCGGCGGATTTCCGCTGGTCGAAGGCGGCAAGCTGATCGGCGCGGTCGGGTGCAGCGGAGGTACCGGCGATCAGGATGCCGTCATTTGCAAGGTCGGCGCCGAGGTCGTGAAATAGCGCGGCGCTTTTTTAGCCCCGGCGCCAATCGGCGCCGGGGCATTATTTGGCGCCGCGGCGGAAATGCTGTTCGCGACGCTGCGTAATCGCCCTATCCGATCGCCGGAAGCGTTACTGCTCCATCTTGATATTGCCGGCCCTGGCGACCT
>CAVTNA010000059.1:0-198377 GCA_963735835.1 uncultured Alphaproteobacteria bacterium
GACATCGGGCACCACCAACATCAAGCAGCTCACCGAAGCCAATGCCGCCCGCAACCTCAGCGTCAATATTATCCCTGCCAAGGATCATGCCGAGGCGTTCCTGATGGTCGAGACCGATCGCGCCGTCGCCTTCGTGATGGACGATATCCTGCTCGCCAGCCTCGTCGCCGGTTCGAAAGAGCCAGCGGCTTATGTCATCTCCAAGGACGCGTTCTCCAAGCCTGAGCCTTACGGCATCATGCTGCGCAAGGACGACGTGGCCTTCAAGAAGGTGGTCGATGCCGCCACCGCGGCGCTGTACAAGAGCCCCGACGGTCAGAAGCTGTACGATAAATGGTTCATGCAGAAGATCCCGCCGAAGGGACTGAACCTCAACGCGCCGATCAGCGCCGAACTGAAGCATGAGTTCGCCAAACCGTCGAACTCGCCGAATCCCCAATTCCTACAAGTGAGGCCTTGCAGCCCATGCAATGGCTCGGCCACTGCATGGGCTGGTTTCGATGGCGCAGGCTCGGCTGGTAGCGGCGCAACCCTAGCGTACGGATTGCCCTGTGAACTATCACTGGAACTGGCGCATCTTCTGGGAGCCGGCCCCGAACGGGACCGGCACCTATCTCGACATGCTGCTGTCCGGGCTGGTCCTGACCATCGAGACCGCAATCTGCGCCTGGATCATTGCGCTGGTATTCGGAATGATCGTCGGCGTGCTGCGCACGCTGCCGTCGAAGACGGCGTCATGGTTTGGCTTCGCTTACGTCGAATTCTTCCGCAACATGCCACTGCTGGTGCAGCTGTTTCTCTGGTTCTTCGTTTTGCCGGAGCTGCTGCCGCATTCGTGGGGACTCTGGCATGAAGCAGATGGCCCATGCTCCGTTCTACACGGCGGCGATCGGGGTCGGGCTGTTCATGTCCGCCCGCGTCGCCGAGCAAACGCGCGCAGGTATCAACTCGCTGCCGCGCGGACAGAAATTGGCCGCGACTGCGCTCGGACTGACGACGGTGCAGACATATCGCTATGTGCTGCTGCCGATGGCGTTTCGCATCATCATGCCGCCGCTGACTTCTGAATTTCTCAACACCATCAAAAATACTTCGGTGGCCATCACCATCGGCCTGATCGAGCTGACCGGCGAGGCGCGGGCGATGCAGGAATTTTCATTCCAGGTGTTCGAAGCCTTCACGGCGGCGACGGTGCTGTACCTCCTGATCAACCTTGTGGTTGTCATCGCCATGCGCTTGCTCGAGCGCGCTATCGCCGTCCCCGGATACATCTCGGGGAAATAGCGCGTATGTTCACCAATTTCGACTTCGACGTCATTCGCCGCTCGCTTGGCTATCTGTTTTTCGACGGCATGACGTTCACGTTGATGCTGACGGGGCTGGCCTCGCTGGGAGGCCTGATCTTCGGCACGCTGATCGCCCTGATGCGGTTGTCGGGATTATGGCTGTTCGGACGTACCGCCGGCCTCTATGTCGACCTGATACGGTCGCTGCCGCTGGTGCTCGTGATCTTCTGGTTCTACTTCCTCGTGCCTTACATCGGGCAGTGGTTGACGGGGGCGTCGCGGCCAATTCATGTCGGCGCATTCACCTCCTCGCTCGTCGCTTTCTCATGTTCGAGGCGGCCTATTTTTCCGAAATCATGCGCGCGGGCATTCAGTCGATCTCGAAGGGACAGCCCGCCGCGGCCCAGGCGCTTGGCCTGACCTACAGCCAGACCATGCGCTACGTGGTGCTGCCGCAGGCATTCCGGAACATGCTGCCGGTGCTGCTGACCCAGACCATCGTGCTGTTCCAGGACACCTCGCTGGTCTATGTGATGTCGATCACCGATTTTCTGGGCGCCGCCAGCAAGGTCGCGCAACGCGATGGGCGGATGGTCGAAATGTACCTGTTCGCGGCCGCGAGTTTATTTCATCATTTCCTGTTTTCCGCGTCCTACGGTGGTCAGGCGTCTTCAGACGCGCATCGCCTGTCGTCCATTAGCGAGACCTTCATGATCGAGATCAGGCATGTCGATCAATGGTATGCGAGCTTTCAGGCGCTGAAGGACTGCACCACGAGCGTCGCCAAGGGCGAGATCGTGGTGGTGTGCGGACCGTCGGGCTCGGGCAAATCGACGCTGATCAAATGCGTCAACGCGCTGGAGCCGTTCCAGAGCGGCGAAATCGTCGTCGACGGCATCAAGGTGAATGATCCCAAGACCGATCTGCCGAAGCTGCGCGCCCGCGTCGGCATGGTGTTCCAGCATTTTGAATTGTTCCCGCACCTGAAGGTCGTCGAGAACCTGTGCCTCGCCCAGAAAAGGTGCTGGGACGGTCGCATGACGAGGCGATGGCGAAGGCGGCAAAACTGCTCGATCGGGTCGGGCTGAACGGACCCATGCCGCAAATATCCCGGCCGAGTTGTCCGGCGGCCAGCAGCAGCGCGTCGCGATCGCGCGCGCGCTGGCGATGGACCCGATCGCCATGCTGTTCGACGAGCCGACCTCGGCGCTCGATCCCGAGATGGTCAACGAAGTGCTCGACGTGATGGTCGACCTCGCCCGCGAGGGCATGACCATGATGGTCGTCACGCACGAAATGGGTTTCGCGCGCAAGGTCGCGAACCGGGTCATTTTCATGGACAAGGGCGAAATCGTCGAAGACGCGCTCAAGGCCGATTTCTTCGGAAGTCCTCGCAGCGACCGCGCGCAGAAGTTTTTGTCGAAGATTTTCTCGCATTAACAATTTGCATGTACTATGCGAAGCAGCTGCTTCGCATCCCCACCAGGAGAATTCCAATTGGATCAGATCGCTTACGTCAACGGGTCGTTCGTGCCAATGGCAGACGCCAAGGTCTCGATACTGGACCGCGGCTTCTTGTTCGCTGACGGCATTTACGAGGTTGCAGCGGTGCTGGACGGCAAGCTGATCGACAATGCCTCGCACCTGGCCCGGCTGGAGCGTTCGGTCGGCGAGATCGCCCTGGCCTTGCCGGAAACGACCGACCGCATTCAGGAGATCCAGAAGGAACTGATCGCGCGCAACCATCTGGTCAACGGCATGGTTTACCTGGAGGTAACGCGCGGCGCCGACAGCGGCCGCGATTTTGCGTTCCCGAAGGGCGTCAAGCCGACGCTGATCATGTTTACCTCGGTCAAGGACATCGTCAACGCGCCATCGGCCAGCACCGGAATCGGCGTGATCACGGTGCCCGACATCCGCTGGACCCGGCGCGACATCAAGAGCGTGGCGCTGCTGGCGCAGGTATTGGCAAAACAGGCCGCGCGCGGAAGCCGGCGCCGGCGAGGCCTGGATGATCGAGGACGGCATGGTGACCGAAGGCGGCTCGTCGTCGGCCTTCATCCTGACCCAGGACGACGTGCTGGTGACACGACAGAACTCATCGGCGATTTTGCCGGGCTGCACGCGCAAGGCGGTGGTGGCGCTCGCCGAAGAGCGCCAGCTTCGCGTCGAGGAGCGGCCGTTTACGATAGCGGAGGCGCTGGCGGCCAAGGAGGCCTTCATCACCAGCGCAACCGTGTTCGTGCAGGCGGTGGTATCGATCGACGGCAAGATCGTCGCCAACGGCAAGCCCGGCCCGATGACCGGCCGGTTGCGCGAGATCTACGTCGATTTCGCCCGCGCGAGCGCGGTGTGAAGTTTCGACCGCTGCCGTGTCATTTACGTTACGGCTTCAGGATCAGCTTCTGCACCCGCCAGTTCAGCAACTCGGCCGCGTAGATCACGTTTTCCGACGGACACGCCATCGCGTGGATCCAGCCGAATTGCTTCAACTGCTTGCCGGATTTGCCGAGCACACCCAGCACCTTGCCTTCGAGACTGAGCTTGTAGATCCGCCCGGGCCACGAGTTCGGAGCTGTAAAGCACCTGATTGGGCGGCGGCGTGATGCAGAGCGACCAGGGCGAGCCCGGCGCAAAGGTGCCGCCCGCCATCATCGCCTCGTCCGGTATCCTGCCGATCGCAGGTTTTGCATCCGGCGGCACCGGTACATCGATGGTGAACTGGCGCAGGAATTTTCCGTCGCCGTCGAACACCTGAATCCGATGGTTGCCACGATCGGCGACATAGACATTGCCCTTGGCATCGGTCGCGATCGAGTGCGGGGTGTTGAACTGACCGGGCTCCTTGCCGCGGTCGCCCCATGACTTCAGCCAGTTGCCGTCCTTGTCCACCTTGGCGACACGCGAATTGATATAGCCATCGCTGATGAAGGTGTTGCCTTCCTTGTCCCAGGCCACGTCGGTGACCTGACGAAACCGGCCATCCTCGGCCGGAAGCGGCGGCTTCGGATGCTTGAGCGGGGCGGTATCTTCATCGGAAGCCTCCTGCTTGCGGCCGAACACCATGACCACGCGGCCCTCGGGATCGAACTTGATCACCATGTCGGAGCCCTTGTCGGTCACCCAGATGTTGTCTGATGGATCGACCTTGACGGTGTGTCCAAAAGACCAGGGCATAGAGGTTCTTGCCGATTTCGCGGACGAACGCGCCTTTGGCATCGAATTCCAGAAGCTGGGTCGCCGCCGCCGCGTAAGCCGGCCCTGACGTGTTGCCGCGCGACAGCACGAAGACATGGCCCTTGGAATTGACCGAGACGCCCGAGACCTCGCCGAAATACATGTTGGGCGGCAGCCGGAGCGGATTGGGGACCGAGTTCGAAGGCAATCTGGGGCACCGCCTGCTGCGCCAGGGCCGATGGCCCGATCAACAGCAATAATCCGACCAGCCAGCGCCTCATGATATCCTCCCGGAGTTGTTTTGTGGGATGGATGCTAATCCAATGCGAGACCCGGCGTCCATCGTTGCGCGCGTGTCACCCATCATGACCGTTGTTCGTCAGGCGCATGGCGCTGCGCCGGAATGAATGATCTGTTACGATGTTTCCAGTTCTTTGGTTTGCAAGCCGATGTGATGCTATTTGAACCCGATACCAGCGCAGCATCAGGCCGGAATGATGCAGCCCGACGGCACCTTACAAACCCCGCGCATCACTTACGGCAGAAACGGCATGGGGCCGGCATTTTGACTTCTGACCTAAAAGTCGCGCCACTATCCAGGTTCTGACGACGATAACAAACTTTAACCGGGAGGATCCCATGCAACCTACGCCATGTCCGAGAAGTGCCATAAGTGCCATAAGCGGCGATTAGAACTTTATCATGCCGGTCCTCGTCAACGTCACCTTGGACGAGATGATTGGTGCGTGGGTCATGTGCCAAGCCACGTATTGCTCCGCAAATGCTTCCACCGACCCTATTCCGTCTACTGGAATAACAACATTGAGTTCGCGGATTGCGGCAGCGCCGCCAGTATAAGTCACGAGGCCCTCCGCTGAGGTGCCGACCACGATGACGGTTTGGATACCCTTATCCTTTAAGATCTGTTCCAGATTGGTCTTGAAAAACTTATCCACGCCAGACTGCACCGACGGCTCATCGGCGACCGGGGCAACATCGGTCATGATATCCGCAGTCGTCGTGTTAGGTATTATACTGTAGATGACTGCGACCTTTGCCGCACGCGCTTCGCCAAGGAGCTTCTTCATCGCGGGAAGCGCGGCCACGCAGCGCGGCCGCTTGGCGCAAAGTTGGTTCACCAAGTCGCCCATAATTAGCGCCGTGGTCTTTGGATCAACGGTTACCGCCTTGATCTCGGGGGCAGCGGGCGTCTTCACGTTTGCCCACTCGTCAATGATGTCGGAGGCGACTGCTTTTGAAACAGTGCCACCCGTCATAGCTCCAATTATTCCTATAACTGCACAGATGATGGCGGACCGACTACCCATTGCGTTTGCTCCCTGATCGCAGCCTGCATGTTTCTGCTGAGGCCTCGCATTCAGAATGCGAAATTATTCAGGTAATGTCAAAGACTTGATATCAACCTCGCTATTCTGCCGACGTTTGCACTTCTTCCACGCGGCCGGACATGCAGTGCTCGTCTACCGCCTCAACGTTCTGGCAACGCGGACGCTCATGTAGATGACGCGATTGGAAGAGCCAACCCACACACGAGAAGCAGATCTGGCGGTTTGAGCCCTTCTACTAAAGGCGCCACCGCGAAGGACATGCCCGCTGCAACTCTCGCTCAGCCACGCTGAACCGTCAGATGGCGCGCCATCGTAGTTGTCATGCCAACAGTCTTCGACCCAGTCGTAGACGTTACCGTGAACCTGATAGAGCCCCCAGGGGTTTGGGGCAAATGACCGAACCGGCAAGGTTTGCTCCGTCGCGACAAGCTTCTGTAAGCCGCCACTGCTTGTAGACGATCCTTCGCGATTGCCGATCGCGCAATTTGCAAGCGCGGGATCAAAGGAGTCACCCCACCAATACGCCGTTGTTGTGCCAGCGCGTGCGACATACTCACGCTCGGCTTCGCTAAGAAGGCGATAGGTTCTGCCGGTAGCCCGGGAAAGCCAGGCAACATACTCCTGTGCGTCACCCCACAAGATGTTAATTACTGGCTGCTTTCCGCGTCCCCAACCTTGATCGCCAGGTCGGTAGCTGCAGCCCCTTGCCGCGACGCAAGCATCCCATTCACTAAATGTCACGGGAAAGCGGCCCACGCTGAAGGGTTGTGCGAAGTTTACCTTGTGCTGCGGCCTCTCGTCGGGGGTACTTCCGGGTTCTCCCTCCTTTGCTCCCATCAAGAACTCACCTGCGGGGACGACGACCATTTTCGGGCAAAGTTCACATTCTTTGAATTGATCCATTGGCCTTAAAGCAAGCTCCTCGTTGCGGGATAGAGGGCGCGCAAGACGTTCTGCAATAGGTTGGTCCACGGTGCTGGCCAACGGTGATTGCAAAAGCCGCTCAGTACCGATTGTCTGGACGCTTTGCGCTAGAGCAGGTGGAGTGAACGTTGGGTCGGCTACAGTCGCAATAGTATACATTGCTGCACTGATTACCTTGCTTGAGTATACGCCCAAGTTGCGTCGCATGGCATTCATGTGATTCAAAACCGAAATTTCGATCAGAAAGAAACCGTTTCCGTTTAGTCCTATTGTCGGCATGAGTTGAACGGGATGCCACGTCAGTTTTGTGCCAATTAGGTCGCCAGCGAACGCCAGAAGGAAAATATTTTCATTTCTTCGCTCCTCCTGGATCAGCCTTGAGTCCTGCCGCTTCGATGCCAGCCACCGCAGACAATTCGTCATTTTCGCCGACGTCGCCAGAAATGCCAACCGCGCCGATCACCGCGCCATCGCTACTGCGGATCAACACGCCGCCAGGGCTCGGCACGACGCGGCCGCCGCTCGCCGCCACGATGGACGTTAGGAAGTTCGGATTTTGCGTGGAGCGTTCCATCATGGTGCGCGAGCCCCAGCCCATGCCGAGAGCACCATAGGCTTTGCCGACGGCGACCTCGAACCGGATGATACCGGAGCCGTCCTCGCGCTTGGCAGCGACCACATGGCCGCCGGCATCAAGCACCACCACGGTTTGCGGCATCTGTTTTAGCTCCCGCGCTTTCTTAAGCGCCGCATCGAGTATTGATGTGGCTTGGGCCAACGTAACCGACATCGCGTTGGCGCGGTTTATGGAGAAACCCACCGATACAGTATTCCAACTATCACACCTACGCTCAATCCAAGTTTACGCATATCTTCCTCCTTTGAACGCATTCTCAGAACGGAGTTCTTCGCAACCCCACTTTTGGATGGGCTATCAGTAATAAGCTTACGATTTACCCAGACACAAGGCCACATGTCCGAGTTCGGGTCAAAACCGGAAAACCTCCAACTGAGCATATGTTTTCCGCTCCGCGCGATCCGATCGCCGGAAGCGTTACTGCTCCATCTTGATATTGCCGGCGCGGGCGACCTCTTTCCAGCGCTCGAGATCGGCCGCGATAATGCGCGAAAATTCTTCCGAGGAATTGCCGACCGAATCGATGTTGAGCAGTTTGAGGCGGGAGACGACGTCCGGCAGCCGCGCGATGCGGATGAATTCGGCCTCCAGCTTGCTGACGATCTCGGGCGGCGTCGCCGCGGGCACGAAGATGCCGCTCCACAGCACCGCTTCGACGTCGGCGCCGGCTTCCTTCATGGTCGGCACATCGGGCAAGTCTCTCCATCCGCTTCGGCGCAGCGACCGCGAGCGCGCGGGCCTTGCCGCCCTTGACCTGGCCTGATCACCGGACCGGCATCGGCGATGGTCGCGGTCACTTCGCCCGAGATCACCGCGGTCACGGAATCGTTGGCGCCCTTGTAGGGGATCATCTGCATCGGCACGCCGGTCTTCTGCTTGAACAGTTCGGTCGCGAGCTGGAAGGCGGCGGACGAACTGGAGTAGTTCGCCTTGTCCGGATTGGCCTTGGCGTAGGCGACGAGATCGGCCACCGACTTGAACGGCGATGTCGCGTTGACGATCAGGATCAGCGGAAACGATCCGAGCTCGGACACCGGCTTGAAATCCCGCATCGTGTCGTAAGTCAGCTTCTCATAGACCGCCGGATTGATCACCATGGCGCCGCTGGCGCCGACCAGCAGCGTGTAACCGTCGGGCGCCGACCGCGCGACATATTCGGTGGCGAGCGATCGCGCCGCGCGCCGGGCTTGTTTTCGATGATGACCGGCTGGCCGAGACTTTCCGACAGTTTTTGCCCGAAGATCGCGCGCGATGATGTCGTTGCCGCCGCCCGGCGTGAAGCCGACGACGATGCGAATCGGCCGGTCGGATATTGCCGGATCTCCTGGGCGAGCGCGGCGGTGAGCGACAGGCTCAAACAGAGGGCGGCCAGACGCCACGCGGCAAGGAGTTTCATGTTCGATTCCTCCTGGAGCAATCATTTCGCTCGTGCTCTTGGCGGCACGCAAACAAAGACTGGATCCGCTAGAGCGGCGTGATCTGGACATGCAGCACGGCGGCGATTGCCGCCGTCGACAGCGGCGAGGCAGCGATCGATGGCGGCGGCGAGTTCATCCGGCTCGCGTGACGAATTCGCCATGCGCGCCGAACGCGCGGCCGATGTCGGAGAAGTCGCCGCTGCTCGCCCTGCCGGCCCGAGCGCAGCCGCGATTGAAACTGAATTGGTCTCGGCGGCGACGCCCTTCGGATAGACCCGCTGCACCGACGATTTGACCGCCTGCCAGCCGCCATTGTCGAGCACGACCGTCAAAATCGGAATTTGATATTGCTGGGCGACGGCGATAGACCGAGTCGGGCGAGGAGAAATGAAAGCCGCCGTCGCCGATGATCTGCACGATGCGCCGATCCGGCTGCGCCAGCTTCAGGCCCAGCGCCATGCCGCCGCTGAAAAGCCGAGCCCGCCGCCGGCGAGGCCGACATAGCTTCCCGGCCGCGTGCGGCGGATGTGCTCCTGCACCAGCGGCGCGTTGCGGATCGCTTCGTTGACGACGATGTCGTCCTGCGACAGCGCGCGGTTCAGGTCGCGAACAGAATAGGGCGCGCTGATCGCGCCGGACGCGCCCTTGTTGGCGCGGCCGCTGCGCGGCGCTTGTCCGCTGCCTCGCGGGCACCGCTCCAGCCGGCGATGCGGTCGACGATCGCGCTTGCGATAGCCGTCATCGGCGCGCGCCGCGACCGCCTCGAGCACCTGCCGCAGCACGGTCGCGCAATCGCCCTGGACCCTGCATGTCGGTCGGAAATCCCCACATCGGGAAATCCGACTTCAGCGGATCGATGTCGATCTGGATCCAGTCGATCGCTTCGACGCGCCTGGCGTATTGCGGCACGAACGGCACGTCGGTATCGAGCAGCAGTCCGAGATCGGCCTGTTCCAGCAGGGGCAGCGGATCGAAGCCGGCAAAGCACGGCGAATCCTGCGAAACGTTGAGATCGATCGAATTGAACTCCGCGATCCGGATGCCGCAGGCCAGCGCCAGGCGCTCCAGCACCGCGACGGCGTCCGGCTTGCGCCCGAGATAGGCCGTCAGCGCGATCGGATTTTCCGCCGCCATCAACGCGTGCGCGATGGCCTCGACCCGCGCCGGCTCGATGCCGCCCGACCGCACGCCGCCATAGCGCGCCGGCGGATAGGCCGGCATCTGCGCCTCGTCCCATTCCTCGGCCAGCGTCTCGCGCGGCAGCATCATGTAGACCGGCCCGGGCGGATCGCTGTGCATGAAGGCGCCGGCGCGGGCCAGCGCTTCCTTCACGACGACGCCGGAGGGCAGCGAATATTCCCATTTGACGTAGGGCCGCACGATGCTGGCGATGTCGAACGGGTCCTGCACGAAGTGCACATAGGTGTCGCGCGAGCCCGGTCAGTTCGCCATGCAGCGTGTAGGGCGCGCGTCCGGCGAACAGCATCACCGGCAGCCGGTAGCGAAACAGGTTCTGGATCGCCATGCAGGCATTGGCGGTGCCGGCATCGACATGCACGAGACACCGCCTGTCCGCGTGCCGGTCGCCAGCGCGTAGCCGCCGGCCATGTGCACGGCGACGATCTCGTGCGGGCACAGGATCACTTCCGGATGCTTGCGGCCTTCGCTGGTCCCAGCGCGCCATCTCCTCGATCAGCGAGACATGATCGGTGCCGAGATTGGCGAAGATGTAGTCGACGCCGAGATCGACCAGACCTTCGAGGAAATAATGCGCGGCGCTGTGGCGGCTCATGCCTTGCTTCCGGGCGCCGTCTCGGCAACGAATTTATTGCGCAAGGTGCCGATGCCGGTGATCTCGATCTCGACGACGTCGCCGGCCTTCAGGTCCGGCGAGGCGCCGTCGGTGCCCATCCAGATCACGTCGCCCGGCCACAGCGTGAAATATTTTGTCAATTCCACGATGAACGGCTTGATGCCGAAGATCATGTCGTTGGTGCGGAAGCGATTGCTTTCCTTGCCGTTCACTTTGACGATGGTTTCCATGCTGTCGAGATCGACATCGGTCTCGATCCAGGGCCCCATCGGCTTGAAGGTGTCGGCGTTCTTGGCCCGCCACAGCCCGCGATCGGCCTTCTGCCAGCTGCGCTCGCTGACATCGTTGCCGATGGTGTAGCCGAATACGCAGGACATCGCGTCTCGCTTCGTTGAGGTGCTTTGCCTTCTTGCCGATCACGACCACCAGCTCGCCCTCATAGTGGATCTTCTCGGTGGCAGTCGCCGGGATCACCACGTCTTCGTCATGCGCGATCAGCGCGTTCTGCGCGCGATAGCCGATCTCGGGGCGATCGGGGACGTTCGGCACCTCGCCGCGCTTGTCGGCGGCTTCCTTGAGGTGCTTGAGGTAATTGAGGCCCGACGCAGTAGAAGGTGCGCGGCATCACCGGCAGTTCGATCTTGACATCCGCCAGCGGATGCGAGCGCTGGGTGCGCTGCCATTCGCCGAAGGGATCGCCGCTGACCGCGATCACGCGGTCACCTTCGACGATGCCCCATGAAGTCTGTCCGTTCGCGGTGAATTTAAGCCAGCGCATGCGTTTTCCTTCTTATTCCGCCGCGGCCAGCGGCTTGGTTTTCCAGGCGCCGGCGGCCGGGCGCGGCAGGCCGAGATTTTCGCGCAAGGTCTTGCCGGCGTAGTCCCTGTGAAACAGCCCGCGGCGCTGCAACTCCGGGACGACGTAACGGACGAAATCGGCGTAGGACCCCGGCACATAGGTCGCCGCAATGACAAAACCGTCGCAGCCGCGGCCGACGAACATCTCTTCGAGTTTGTCGGCGATCTCCTTGGGTCCCGCCGACAATCGCGTCCGCGGTCTGGCCGCGGCCGGAGAAGGTGACAAAATCGCGCGCGCTGGGGTTGGTCTTGCCGGAGGTCTTGAGAACGCCGTCGCGGATGCCGAGGATGCCCTGCATGCCCTGAAGTTCTTCCGTGGTCAGCGGCTCGTCGATGCCCTTGGAGGCGAAGTCGTAGTTCAGACCTTCCGACAATAGCGACAGCGCGTCGATTTCCAGCGGCAGCTTTTCGATCAGCGCCATCTTGTCTTCGGCTTCGGATTTGGTCGCGCCCGACACCGGCGTCGTCAGATTGCAGAGAAACATCTGGTCGGGATCGCGGCCCGCCTTCGCGGCCTCGTTCCTGATCGCGTCATAGCCCTGCTTGGCGCCGGCCAGATTGCGCGCCGCCGTGAAGATGACTTCGCCCCACCGGCCGGCGAAACGCTGGCCGCGGCCGGAGGCGCCCGCCTGGATGATGACGGGATGACCCTGGCTCGAGCGCGGCACCGTGAACGGGCCGCGCGACTTGAAGAATTGCCCCCGATGATCGAGGCGCTTCACTTTGCTCGGATCGGCAAAGCGACCGCTTTTCTTGTCGATCAGGAGCGAGCCGTCTTCCCAGGAATCCCAGTGCCCGAGCACCACTTCCATGAATTCGTCGGCGCGGTCGTAGCGGAAATCGTGATCGAGATGCGCGTCCTTGCCCATGTTGTGAGCTTCGCCGTCGTTCACGGAGGTGACGACGTTCCAGGCGGCGCGGCCGCCGGTCATCAGATCAAGCGTGGCGAAGCGGCGCGCGACGTCGAACGGTTCGTAATAGGTGGTCGAGCAGGTGGAGGCGAGGCCGAGCTTTTCGGTCGCCATCCCCATCGCCGTCAGCACGATGACGGGATCCATCTTCACGCAGCGGATGCCGTATTCGACGGTGTGGGCGTGATCGTTGCCGTAGCGATCCGGCATCGCCAGCCGATCGTCGAAAAACGCCATGTGGAATTTTCCGGATTCGAGAATCCGGCCGATCTCCTGATAGTAGTCGGCCGACATCGAGTCGTCGCGCGATTGCGGATGGCGCCACGAACTCGGCAGGTTGGTGCAGTTCTGCGCCTGCAGGAAGCCGACCATCACCATTTGCCGTGTCATGCTGTTCTCCCTGTAGCGGCCGAACGCGATGTCACTTCAGATCGAGTTCGGCGGCCAATTTGTATTCGCCGGCCAGCGCGCGCAATTTGTCCCAGGTCGCGTCCTCGACGTCGATGCCGGACGCCTTGCGCTGCTGTTCCCGCAGATATTCGACTTCGCCCGGATAGAACACGCCGGTGGAACCTTCCGACGGCGGCGTCGCCTTGAGATATCGGGCGAACTCGGCGACCTCTTTCTTGAAGTCCTGCAGCGGGCGGAACGCCGCGACGTTGAACACCGCCATGAAGCATCCGTCATTGTGCCGGCCGGTCGGTTCGACGCCGAAGCCCAGCCCGGTGAGCAGCCCGCAGAGAACCTCGACCATCGCGGCCAGGCCGCTTCCCTTGTAGCCTTCGGTGCCGCCGAGCGGCAGCAGCGCGCCACCCTTGCGGAATTGTCTGGGATCGGTGGTCTGCCGTCCGTCGCTGTCGACGATCCAGCCGGTCGGAATTTCTTCGCCGCGCGCGGCCGCGAGCTGGATCTTTCCGGCCGCTACCGCCGACGTCGCCATGTCCAGATAGAACGGCGCCTCGAGATCCGACGGCACCGCGATCGAGATCGGATTGGTGCCAAGCCGCGCCTCGCGGCCGCCGAACGGCGCGACGTGCTTGGGAGAGCGGCCGGAATCGGCGGTGGCAAGCCCGATCATGCCCTGGCGCATCGCCATCATCGGATAGGCGGCCAGCCGTCCGACATGGCTCTGGCGAAACACCGTGCAGGCCGCGACATTGGCGGTCTTCGCTTTCTCGATCGTCAGCTCCATCGCTTTGGCGTTGACGTAGAAGCCGAAACCCCAGTGGCCGTCGATCACGGTCGTGGTCGGGGATTCCTGCACGATCGTCCATTTCGCGCCGGGCACGATATGCCCGACCTTGATGCGGTCGATATAGGTCGGGATCGCGATCACCCCGTGCGAGTCATGGCCCGCGAGGTTGGCGTTGACGCAGCCGACCGCCACGGCTTTGGCTTCCTCGTCCGACGCGCCGGCAGCCCTCAGTAGCGCCGCGCCAATGCGCGTGAGACGGTCGGCCTGGACGATCGGCATGGGGTTCCTCGGATCTAAGCCCGCGCGGGAGCGGGTCTTGCTTCTTGTCGCGCGCTGCATGGTCTCAAAGCGACCGCCTGATAGCAATGACCTCAAGCCAAAATCTTTTCGCCGCGGCGCCAATCAACCGTGTCAGGCCGGATTCGAGGGCTCGGCCTTGCCCGGAAAGCCGCCGGGCCAGGGCAGCGATGTCTGGCCGGCGAGCGAATTGAGCAAGACCTCCGCGCCGTCAGCGAAACACGAGCCGTTTGGCAATTCCAGGTCTGCACACCAGTCGGCCGGCATCGGTTGCTTCACGCCGCACACCTCGAACGCCGGTCCCCACCACCATCCCGGAGCTGGCGATCTCTGCTGCTCGGGGACCGCGCGCCACCTGGCGAATTCGCGCACGGCACGTTCGAATGGCACGTTTGCAGCCTGATGCACCGAATCCCCCGGAAAGATCTTTAAATGAGAAAGCCGCCACCTCCGGAGAGGTTGCGGCTGCGGGCTACTTCTCCTCCGCCGCGGTTGCCGTCGCCGGACCTTCGCCCATGATCATCAGCACCGCGTCCTCGTCCTTGGCGCCGTCCCAATGCACCTGCTTGCCGAAATGCGTGACAAAGCTGCCTGCCGGCATCGGCGTGGTGCCCTTGTCCGGATCGAATTTCGGCCCTGAGCCAACCCACCAGGTGCCCTGCAGCACGGTAATGTAACGGTCGTTGGGATGGAAATGCGGCCGGCTGAAATGATTGCCTTTCAGCCATTTCGTAAACACCACGTAAAAACCGGGCTTGCTGGGGTCGCCGACCATAACCGCGTTCTGCACGCCGCGGGCGTCGGGGGCGCTCCAGGGAATCTGATCCGGCAGCTTGTAGATGACCGCGGCGGGATTGAGTTCGGCCGCCGAGCCGATGCTCAAGGTGGCGGCGAAACAAACGGGCATCGCGAGGTATCGCCAGAACCGGTTTGTGGCTTTCATGGTTTCCTCCGCTGTCGAATGCGTGAGCCCAGGCCGTGGGCGAGCTCATCTGATTGTCATCCGATGCTAGCAGGTCGCATTCCGGCGAAGCAAGACACGTACGTGCTCGCATGCGTGACGAGCGAAGTCGCCGCACAACGCAACTGCAGCATGAAAAACGTGTTTACGCCGCACGTCGCAGTGCTAACGTCGCGCCCAATCAAAACACAGGGAGGACTCTATGAAGATGAAGGGTCTTTTGACGCTCGCAATCGGGTTGCTGATCGGAACCGCTGCTATCCCGTTTTCCAATTCGGCCTCCGGTCAGAGCGAAGGCGGGTGGGTCACGCTGCTCGACAGCACCAAGATGGGCGACTGGGATGAGGTCGGCAAAGCCAACTGGGCGATGAAAGATGGTGCGCTCGTCGCCGACAAGCTAATGGAAGGCAAGGATCCCGCCTACCTGGTCAGCAAGACCTCCTACAAGGATTTCCAGATCAAGGCCGAGTTCTGGACCGATGAGGAAGCCAACAGCGGCGTCTTCATCCGCTGCGACGAGGCCAAGAAAATCAATGCCAAGATTTGCTACGAGGTCAATATCTTCGACAAGCGGCCGGACCCGAGCTATGGCACCGGCGCGATCGTCAACGTCGCCAAGGTCGACCCGATGCCGAAGGCCGCCGGCAAATGGAACACCTACGAAATTACCGCGCAGGGTCCGCATCTCGTGATCGTGCTCAACGGTCAGAAAACCGCCGATGTGCAGGACAGCACCCACCTGAGCGGACCGTTCGCGTTGCAATATGGTTCGGGCGTGGTCAAGTTCCGCAAGGTGCAGATCAAGCCGCTGTAACCTGCGCGGCCGGGGACAAAGGCTCGCTCGTTTTCAGCGTGCGAGCCTTTAGAGCATGATCCGGAAAAGTGGAAACCGATTTTCCGAAAAGATCATGCTCAAACAAAAGATAGAGCGGGATGACGATTCGAAGAAAAATCATCCCGGTCTAGGTGCCAGTCGATCAGCCTCGCGGCGTCCGGCCGCTGCCGGAGGACCGGGTCTTGTCGAACAGCAGATAGAGCGCGCGCGGGTTGGTGGTGAGATAACGCCAGAACAATCGGCGCGGCTCAGCCAGAATTCGCCAGGCCCATTCCAGCCCGACGCCCTGCATCCATCGCGGCGCGCGGGCCCGGCTTCCCGACAGGAAGTTGAACAGTCCTCCCGATGTCTTGATGATACCGACATTGGACAGGCGCGGCGTGAATTCATCGACGAAGGCCTGCTCGTAGGGAACACCGAGTGCCACCCACAGATAGTCCGGCGCCAACGCGTTGATTTCGTCGACCTTGCTCGACGGCGCCAGGCCGTGCCCGCTGAACGGCAATGTCGTCATGACCGGCGATGATTTCGACGCTTACCGCTATTCGCTGGAACGAACCGTCCGCAAGAATTTGGAGCGGAGCTGGCGGGTATTCACGCGCGATCCGGCCGCGGCGCTGCGGATCGTCACCGATCACAACGAAGCGCTGCGCGTGCTTTCGGCCATGGAGATGCAGCAGGGCGCGCGGATGCGGCATTTGGGCCTGAATTTCATTCTCAACGACGAGACCTCGGCTGCGTTCTACCGCAATCTGGTCGGCGAAGGTCCTCACAGCGGTTATGCTGTATTGTCGGCGCTGACATCAGGCGAGGAGGTGGTTGCGACCCTGCTCGGGATTGCAGCGGTTCGCGCTACGTGATGCTGCGTAACAGCAATGCCGGCGAGAAATGGTCGAACTGCTCGCCAGGCCGGCTGATCATCGAACGCACCATGGCGCGTTGCATCAGGATGGTGTCAGGAGCTTCGATTTCAGTATCGGCAATTATGCCTATAAGCGCCGCTTCGGCGTGGTGCCGCTTGCGCTCGTCGATATTACCGCGGCGCTGAGCTGGCGCGGCTGGCCCTATGTCCAGCGCGATCGCGCCGTGTGAGCTCCGCCGCCATCCCCGGCTCGCCGCCTGTGTGGGCCGCGCGCTCGGCAAACGGCCCTCGCGGGAAGAGAGCTAGATCTGCCGCACCACGCCGGGCTGGCCCGGCGCGCATTCCAGCGCGTCGCGATCCCAGTTGGCGGCGTTGGCCGCGGCCTCATAGGTGCTTTGCAGGAAGTCGAGCAGCGCCTGATCCGGGTCGGCGGCTGTGCGCACGGCGTCATAGGGCAAAATGAATTCGCCGAGCGCCTCGCTGAAGAATGCCGCTTCCGGGCGCACCGCCGTGGCGCGGAAGCCCGCCGGCTCGGGATAGGCATAGGAATAGAACGCGGGATAGTCGATCGCGCCGCTGCCCGGCCAGAAGCCGGCGCTGCTCTCCTCGTGCGAATAGGCTTCGCAGGCGACTTCATCGGACAGATGCGGGACGCCGCCGGGATGGCGCGGCGCGCGCCGTCCCGAAAAGCGCGTCACCGCCAGATCGAAACTGCCCCAGAAGAAATGCACCGGGCTTGCCTTGCCGAGGAAGCCGGTGCGGAATTGCTTGAACACCCGATCGGTATTGACGAAGGATCTGGAAAAAGCGCCGCACCGCGGCCGGGTCGTAGGAGGCGTGCCGGTTGTCCTGCGAAAACCGGATCGGCTCGGGCAATTCGTTGGGCATCTCGTCGATGACAACGTGGATGCCAAGCTCGGCGAGATCGGCCAGGATCGCCGTGTAAAAACTCGCGACCGATTGTCCGGCCAGGGCAAACTGCCGCGTGGCGCCATCACTGGTCCAGATCCGCAAGGTGTGATCGATGAAGTCGAGGTCGATCTGAAATGTCCTGACGCCATCGGGTATCGGCGAGGTCGTCAGCCCGCGCGCGGTGACGTAGAGCGCGACGTGCCAGGAATGGTTCAGCCAGGGGGCGCGCGCCAGGCGTATCTTGCCGACGATCTGGGTCCACAGATGCAGCGTTTCATAGGTCTCGCGCCACGCCGCGGTCGGCAGTTCCGGCCACGGGATTTGCGGGGCGTTACTCATGCGTCACCATAGCAGGCTGTCATCGCAATTCTCATGACAAGGCCGGGCGCGATCGGCCCGGCCTTTATATGCGAAATCGTAGCGATTGGGGACGGGTGCGCGTCGCTTACTTCTTCTTGGCGTCCTTGGCGAAGGCGGCGTCGACTTCATCTTTCTTGATGCGCGCCGCCGGGTTGCCGGGCTGGCCGAGATTTTGCTCCTCGGTGCCATCGCCCATCATGCCGGGATGCGGCGCGGCGGAGTTCTTCTTCGGATCCTTGGAATCGGGCTTGTTGGTCATTTGGAGATCTCCAGGCGCGGATGCGCGTGACCCAACGGCGCGCCACGCCGTCTGGTTCCCCGCATTGTCGATCGAGGGCAGGGCCTGACCGAACTGTCCGGCATCGAATTGGTGCATTCCGGGCATCGCCGCTTGCCGCGTGTGGCGCGAAACAGGCTACGGCACCACCAGCGCCGGGCCATCGCCTGCACCGGATTGCGCACCAGTTGATAGATAAAGAGAATTTCGATCATGGCAAAGTCCGTCGTCCCCAGACGGCAAATGGGGCGGCATTCCCTCGGCGAGAATGCCGCCCGTGTCGCATCAGCCATGCAGTTTCTTCGCGGTCTCCGCGATCACGCGTCCTTGATAGCGCGCGCCGGCGAGTTCGTTCTCGCTGGGTTGGCGGCTGCCGTCGCCGCCGGTGATCGTGGTCGCGCCATAGGGCGCGCCGCCGGTGACCTCGTCGAGCTTCATCTGGCCGGCAAAGCCGTAGTTGAGGCCGACGATGGTCATGCCGAAATGCAGCAGGTTGGTGATGATCGAAAACAGCGTGGTTTCCTGGCCGCCATGCTGGGTCGCGGTCGACGGTGAAGGCGCCGCCGACCTTGCCGTGCAGCGCGCCCTTGGCCCAGAGGCCGCCGGCCTGATCGAGAAAGTTCGCCATCTGCGATGCCATGCGGCCGAAGCGGGTGCCGGTGCCGACGATGATGGCATCGTAATTGGCGAGCTCTTCGATCTTCGCCACCGGCGCCGCCTGATCGAGCTTGTAGTACGACGCTTTCGCGACCTCCGGCGGCACCAGTTCGGGCACCCGCTTGATGTCGACCGTGGCGCCGGCTTCGCGCGCGCCTTCGGCGACCGCGTTCGCCATTTTCTCGATGTGACCGTAGGCGGAATAATAGAGAACGAGAACTTTTGTCATGGTTGGTCTCCGTGGATTTTGGGGTTTGATGCGATCAAAGCGATGCGTCATTGCCGGGCTTGACCCGGCAATCCATCACCTTCGAAAGTGCTTGCGAAGGAGATGGATGCGCGGGTCAAGCCCGCGCACGACGGCGTCTTGCGTTGGGTGCGACGGTTGGCCTTACGCCGCGTCGACCAGCACCAGTTCGGAATCTTCCAGCGCGGTGATCTTCAGCCGCGCTTCGTCGCGGATGGCGACGCCGTCGCGGGCGTTGACGCGCACGCCGTTGATCTCGACCGCGCCGGCCGCCGGCACCAGATAGAGGTTGCGCGACTGTCCGGGCGCGTATTCGGCGCTCTCGCCGGCCTTCAGCGTGGTGGCGAGCACCCGCGCGTCGGCGCGGATCGGCAGCGCGTCCTTGTCGCCATCGAATGCCGCTGGCGATGGTGACGAAGTTGCCGGAGCGATCCGACTTCGGAAACGGTTTCGCGCCCCAGGTCGGCGCGCCGCCCTGCGTGGTCGGCTCGATCCAGATCTGGAAGATCCTGGTTTTGGTCGGCTCCAGATTGTATTCGGAGTGACGAATACCGGAGCCGGCGCTCATCACCTGCACGTCGCCGGCTTCGGTGCGGCCCTTGTTGCCGAGACTGTCCTGATGGGTGATCGCGCCTTCGCGGACATAGGTGATGATTTCCATGTTGGCGTGGGGATGCGCCGGGAAAGCCGGTGTTCGGCGCGATCTCGTCGTCGTTCCACACCCGCAGGGCGCCGTGGCCCATATTGTCGGGATCGTAGTGGCTGCCGAACGAGAAGTGATGTTTCGCCTTCAGCCAGCCGTGATCGGCGCTGCCGAGTTTTGCAAATGGTCTGAGTTCGATCATGGGATTATTCCTGTGATTGATTTGACTTGCGTTGACGTTTGGATATGCGCTCGCCCATGGTATTAAAATAGAAACTATCGAAACACATTGTTTCCATTAATGTGCCTAGAGGAGAGCCGGCCATGGCCAAGCTTCCGGATTTCGAAGGCCTCGCGATTTTCGCAAAAGTCGTGGAATTACGGTCATTTGCGGCAGCGGCCAGCCGAGCTGGCGCTGTCCAAGGCCACGGTGTCGAAGGCCGTCACCCGGCTGGAACAGCGGCTCGGCGCGCGGCTGTTCAACCGCACCTCGCGGCGGCTTGCCTTGACCGATGCCGGGCAAAAATTGTCGGCGCGCGCCACGCGCCTGCTCGCCGATGGCGAGGCGGCCGAGAACGAGGCGCTGGCGCAATCGGTGGCGCCGCGCGGGCTGGTGCGGCTCGCGGTGCCGATGACGTTCGGGGTGAGAGCGGTGGCGCCGATCCTGCCGCAGTTTCTGGAGCAATATCCCGACGTCGCGATCGACCTTCACTTGAGCGATGCGATGGTGGATCTGATCGGCGAGGGTTTTGATGCCGGCTTGCGGATCGCGAGCCTGCCGGATTCGTCGCTGATCGCGCGGCGGCTGTGCGCGATGCCGCGCCACACGGTGGCGGCGCCGGCCTATCTCAAGCGCTATGGCCGGCCGACGCATCCGATGCATCTCGCGCAGCACAAGTGCTTCGGCTACGCTTATCTGTCGACGGCCGGGGTCTGGCACTACACCAATTCCAGGGGCGAGCAGGCGAGCGTGCGCCCCGCAGGGCCGCTGCGCGTCAACAATGGCGAGGCGCTGATGCCGGCGCTGCTGGCGGGGCTCGGCATCGCCGATCTGCCGGACTTCATCGTCGGCGACGCCATCGCGTCGGGCGAGGTCGAAGTGATCCTGAAAGACTGGAAGCAGACCGAAGGCGCGGTGCATCTGGTGACGCCGCCGGGCGGCCCGCGCCCCGCGCGCGTCGAGGTGCTGGCGGATTTTCTGGCCAGGCATTTTGCCAAGGGCAAGAAGCGGAAGTAACGAATAACAGTGGGTACGGCCCAAGTGCGCGCTTTGCCGGCCCTGACGTTCAGGCTACACCCGATCATCAAAAGCAAAAATCTCCGGGAGAAAACTGCCGATGAACCGACGAGAGCTTCTGAAGGCCGCAGCCGTATTGCCGCTGGCGCAGGCCGCGCTGCCAAATCCGGCATTCGCGCAAGCGCCGTGGCCGACGCGCAATGTCACCATGATCGTGCCATTCCCGGCCGGCGGCCAGGCCGATCTCGCGCGCGGCCGGTGGCATTGGCGCTGGAGAAGATTCTCGGCAAGCCTTTCATCGTCGACAACCGCGCCGGCGGCGCCGGCGGATCGATCGGCAACTCGGCTGCGGCGCGCGCCGAGCCAGACGGCTACACCTTGCTGATGACGCTGTCGTCGCTGGCGGTGCTGCCCGAAGCCGACCGGCTGTTCGACCGTCCGGTGGCTTACGAAGTCTCGCAGTTCGCGCCGGTCGCGCGCGTGCTCGCCGATCCCACGCTGCTCGCGGTGCCGGCCTCGGCGCCGTGGAAGACGCTGCAGGATTTCGTCGACGACGCGAAAAAGCGTCCCGGCGAAATTCCCTACGGCTCGTCGGGTCCCTACGGCACGCTGCATGTGGCGATGGAAATGTTCGCAGCCACCGCCGGCATCAAACTGCTGCACATCCCGTTCCGCGGCGCCGGCCCTGCGCTGACCGCGCTGCTGAGCGGCACGGTGCAGGCGCTGGCGTCGGCGCCGGGCACGCTGAAGCAGCAGGTCGATGACGGCAAGATGCGCGTGCTGGCCAACTGGGGCGCGGAGCGGATCGCGAGTTTTCCCGATCTGCCGACCTTCCGCGAACTCGGCTACAAGGACGTCGAGTTCTACATCTGGGCCGGGCTGTTCGCGCAGGCGGCGCTGCCGGCGCCGATCATGACGCAGTTGCGCGAGGCGATGGCGCAAGCGGTGAAGAGTCCGGAAGTGACGAAAACCTTCGAGACCGCCGGCAGCCCGGTCGCCTATCTGGACGCGCCGGAATTCTCAAAATTCGTCGCGGAGGACATCGCGCGCCTGATCGCGGCGGTGAAGAAGATCGGCAAGGTGGAATAGCGGGCTTCTGTTCTTCGCTCAAACGATCTGCTCCGCCGGCTCCTGACAGACATCGACCCATTCGGCATCGGTCAGCTCGGCCATCCGCGACGGCGCGATGCGTACCGCGCTGTGGGTCGAGCCCGCGGCCGGCACCACCACGTCGAACGCCTTCAGCGACACGTCGCAATAGACCGGCAGCGGCGTCTTCAGGCCGAACGGACAGACGCCGCCGACTTCATGCCCGGTGATCTCGGCGACCTCGTCGAGGCCGAGCATCTTCGGCTTGCCGCCGAACAGCGCCTTGACCTTCTTGTTGTCCATCCGCGACGGTGCCGCTGGCCGACGATCAGCACCACGCGCTCGCCGATCCGCAAGCTACAGCGTTTTGGCGATCCGCCCCGGCTCGACGCCGTAGGCCTCGGCGGCCAGCGCCACCGTCGCCGAACTCGATGGCGATTCGATCACGGCGATGTCGGGCGCCTTCTCGGCGAAGAAGGCGCGGACGGATTCAAGAGCTCATGTTCAGAATTTCGTGGGCGGCGACCAGGGCGGGCAGTTCCGACAACGCGTGGATGCGATAGTCGGGCTCGACGCCGAGTTCGTCCATCTGGGTGCGGATCGCCTTGAACATGGTAAGCGGGGCGACGACATCGCTCTCGACGCAGGCCAGCGCCATCGCTTCCGGCGTCACCCGCTCGATCCAGGCGACGTTGAGCCCGAACGCCTTGGCGCCGCAGGCGTCCCACGGATTGGACGAGATGAACAGCACTTCCGCGGGCGGCACGCCGAGAACGTCTTCGATCAGCGCTGTAGGCCTCGGGCGCCGGCTTGAAGATCTTTTGGCAGTCGACGCTGATGGTGGCGTCGAGCACGCGGTCGAGCCCGCTGTTGCGCACCAGCGCGTCCAGCATGTCGGGGCTGCCGTTGGACAGGATCGCGAGCTTGCGGTCCCGCATCGCCGCCAGCGCGGCCGGCGCGTCCGGATAGAGATCGAGATGCAGATATTTGTCGATGATGCGCTCGAAGGTGCTGCCGTCATATTCCAGCCCGAGCACCCGCAGCGTGTAGGCCAGCGAGTCGCGCGTGACGACGGAGAAATCCTGGTAGCGCCGCATCAGCGAGCGCAGCCAGGTATATTCGAGCTGCTTGATGCGCCAGATCTGGGTGATGATCTCGCCGTAGCCGGGAAACGCCTCCTCGGTGACGTCGGCCACCGACTGGATGTCGTAGAGCGTGCCATAGGCGTCGAACACAACGGCTTTGATGGTCATCTGGCCTGCTCCTTCCCGCCGATCGTCGCGTCGAGGAATTCGTGAACGGCGTCGATCGATCGATCCGTCGCCGCCTGGTTGAATTCGAGGTGATGCCCGAGCAACTGGATCGGCGTCTTGAGGTCCTGGCGCGTCGAAGGCGTGATAGGCGCCGGGATAGACGACGAGCCTGATCGGGACGCCCTCGGCCTTCTGCCGGGAAATCCCCCAGTCGTCGCGGCCATCGACCATGTTGCGGCACTCCGCCGCCGGCGTCCAGTCGTCGAGTTCGCCGACCAGGATCAGGGTGGGAACGGTCATGTCGTCCTTGAAATCCGACGGCAGGGCGGATAGAACGCGATGGCCGCGCGGAACTTGTTCGGCGATGCTCGCTCGACGGCGCCGCGTTCGACCGACGTGAGCGCCAGCCAGCCGCCTTGCGAAAACCCAAGCACCGCGACGCGCGCGGGATCGACGAAGGGCTGCTGCACCAGAAAGTCGCAGCGCGCGGTAGGCGTCCGAAGGCCAGATCGACCGGAGCGCCGCTGTCGCAGGTGTTCTCGATGCCGCGCGGCCCGAAACTGTCGACGGTGAGCGTCACGTAGCCCCAGGACGCGATCCGCTTGCCCCAGCGTTCGTCGAGCCGCCGCCAGTTTCCGTTGCAGCTATGCAGCAGCACGACGGCGGGCGAGGGACCTCGGGCTGTCGGTCTGCCTGCAGGTAGCCCTGCAGCGGCGGCGGACTCGCAAGCGGGCTCTCGAATTCGACGACGGACGCGGACGATTGAGACATCGGCGGCAGGACATTCGACCGCGTTTCCGGTCAGCAGTGCGGCGACGAAGGCCGCGACTTTGGCGAGGTTCGTCAAGAGCAGCCATCCCGCGTAACCGTGCATCCGCCAATCGCAGGCCGTCGCTTCAGATCCCCAAAATCTTCCGCGCGTTGGCCTTCAGCACCTTCGGCCTGATCTCGTCGCGGATCTCGAGCTTGGCGAAATCCGCCAGCCAGCGGTCCGGCGTGATCACCGGCCAGTCCGAGCCGAACAGCATCTTGTCCTGCAGGATCGAGTTGATGTAGCGCACCAGGATCGGCGGAAAATATTTCGGCGACCAGCCGGAGAGGTCGATATAGACGTTCGGCTTGTGGGTCGCGACCGACAGCGCCTCTTCCTGCCAGGGGAAGGAGGGATGCGCGAGGATGATCTTGAGGTCGGGGAAATCCGCCGCCACGTCGTCCATGTACATCGGGTTGGAATATTTCAGCCGCATCCCCATGCCGCCGGGCATGCCGGAGCCGACGCCGGTCTGCCCGGTGTGGAACAGCGCGATCGCGCCGCCGTCGTTGATCGCTTCGTACAGCGGATAGGCCATGCGGTCGTTGGCGTAGAAGCCCTGCATGGTCGGATGGAATTTGAAGCCGCGGACGCCGTATTCCTCGATCAGCTTCCTCGCCTCGCGCACGCCGAGCTTGCCCTTGTGCGGATCGATGCTGACGAAGGGGATCAGCACGTCGAAATTGTCGGAGGCGACTTCCAGCATTTCGTAATTGTTGTAGCGGCGGAATCCGGTCTCGCGCTCGGCGTCGACCGGGAAGATCACGGCGGCGATGTTCTTGGAGCGGTAATAGGCCGCGGTTTCCGGCACGGTCGGCGGATGCTTGTTCGGCGACTTGAAATAGTCGGCCATCTGCGCCTGGAAATCGTCATAGCCGTCGTCGCCATGCATGCCGCAGGGCTCTTCGGCATGGGTGTGGATGTCGATCGCCACGACGTCTTCGATATTGGGCAGCTTCGAGCTTGGGCATTTGGTTTCCCGGCGGCTGCTTGATTTTTCAGCTCGGCAAATTGATTATACTATATAACAAATTCCGCAAGACGGCAGACAAAGATAGCGGAAACAGGGAGGATGACATGGCGCAGGCGGAGGCCTTCGAGACCGATTTCTGGAAAGACGCCAATTTGCGAAAGGTCTGGGACGACATCGTTCCCGGCGAGCCGCGCAAGACCATTCCCTACACGCTGACCAGAGAGGCCATCGAACTCTACTGCAAATCGGTCGGCGAGGATCATCCGATCTATTTCGACGAGGCCTACGCCAGGACCACCGGCTATGGCGGGCTGATCGCGCCGCCCTCGATCCATATCCTCTTGATGTTTTCCTGCACGCCGGCCGATGACTGGATGCGCTCGCCCGGGCACCGTCAATGCCGGGCAGTCCTGGAGCTACAACATTCCGGCGCGTCCCGAGCGACGTCATCACGCTTGCAGGCGCGCGCGCTCGACAAGTTCATCAAGCGCGAACGGCTGTTCGTGGTGCACGACAATGTCTTCTTCAACCAGCACGGCGAGGTGATCTGTTCCGGCCGCGGCTGGACCATCCGGCCGCAGTGATGCGCGAGGAGTGAAAATCATGACCACGACATTCGAAAGCCTCAACGCCGGCGACACCATCGACGGGCCGAAATTCGCGGTCAGCCGCGAATCCATCCGTCTGTTCTGCGACGCCTCGCTCGACTACAACCCGCTGCATCTCGACGACGACTACATGAAGGGCAATTTCGGCAAGACCAATTTCGGCGGCATCATCATGCACGGCATGAACAATTTCGGGCTGATCTCGCGCATGATCACCGACTGGGCCTATCCGCGCGGCGCCATCCACCGCCGCCTCGAAACAAGATGGGTCAAGCCGGTCCGGCCGGGCGACACCATCCAGCCGACCGGCATCGTCAAATCGAAGCAGGCCACGGCCAATTCGCGCTGGGTGCTGATCGACGTCATGGTGCGCAACCAGACCGGCGAGAAGGTCGCCACCGGCGAGGCCATGGTCGAGTTCCCCCGGTAATTCGCCTGCAATTTCAAGCCGGAACCACCGGTGGAGCATGGCAGCGGGAGAAGCCCGCCTCCGGCCGCCAAATCGGGCCCGGAGAGCCTGTTTTGATTGACATTCGGCCTGCGATGGCTTAGAAACCGCGCGTCCCGGGCGGCATGGCCGCCGGCGGGACTAAATCCCATTTTGCCACTTTCGGGCTCTCAACGTGTGCCGAGCACGGCCTTTCAACGCATCAGGATTGTCCCATGAAGGTCCGTAACTCGCTGAAATCGCTGCGCGGTCGCCACCGCAACAACCGTCTGGTCCGCCGCAAGGGCCGGGTTTACGTGATCAACAAGGTGCAGCGCCGTTTCAAGGCGCGCCAGGGTTGATTCAGGCCCGATTCTGGCCCCCGGGCCGAGCCGCGGAAATTCTCACCTTCACAGGTCTTTGACGCCTTGCTGCTTTGCAGCGCGTTTTTCTGTGTCTAGACTTTGCCCATGGCACTGAGATTCTCTGGCGCGCGCACCGGCCTGATCGCTGACCCTTTTCGCCGCGGTCATGGCTGCGGCGCCCGGCGCATGGCATCCGCGCAGGATCCAGACGCCGCCCCGCCGAAGCAGCTCAAAGAAACTCCCGGAAGCGCCGGGCAAGCTGCCGAAGGTCGGCGCCGACAAGACGCGCGGGCTGGACTTCCTGTTCGGCGCGCTGAAGGCCGCGCCCGATGAAGCCAGCGCCAAGCATGTCGAGGCCCGGATCTGGGCGCTGTGGGTGCAGACCCCGAGCGATACCGCGGCGCTGCTGATGATGCGCGCCAAGGCCGCGATGGACGCCCAGCAGATCGACGTCGCGCTGAAGCTGCTCGATGCCGTGGTCAAGCTGCGTCCCGATTATATCGAGGCATGGAACCGGCGCGCGACGCTGTATTATCTGCAAGAACGACTACGCCCATTCGCTCGAGGACATCGAGCAGGTGCTGATCCGCGAGCCCCGGCATTTCGGCGCGCTGGCCGGGCTTGGCATGATCATGCAGGATCTCGGCGACGAAAAGCGCGCGCTCGACGCGTTCCGCAAGGCGCTCGCGTCAACCCGCATCTCGAGAAGGTGCCGGAACTGGTCAAGACCCTGACCGAAAAGGTCGAAGGCCGCGACATCTGATCGATCCGTCGATCGATCTGGTCGCGCGAATTAACCATGATCACAGACAATCCATTGTGAGCGGGAACGCTTTTCGCTACCCCGGACTTACTCGCTTGACCCGCGTGCATGGGAGCGAACGATGAAATCCTTGATACTGGCCGGCGCGATTGACGCTGGCGACCGGAACGGCCTGTTTCGCGGACGGGCTCTATTGGGTGGTCGGCAATCGCGCGACCAGCAAATGCGACATCGTGACCAGCAATCCGGTCATCAGTCGGCGATATCTGGTTCGGGGACGGTCCCTATCAATCGATCGACGACGCCAAGCTCGCCCGTTCGACGATCAGTAGTTGCCCGAAGGAAGATCCGCCCGCCGACTGCAGGGATGAGCTGCGAAAAGCGGTATCTAGTGCAGCGCGTTGTTGCCGCGCTCGAACGGGCCGCCAACGGCCACCGCCGCATAGAGCTGCTGAAGTTCCGCCTCCAGCTGCTCGTTGACCAGCAACAGCGCCTTCAGCGCGCCGCGGATGTCGCCGTTGCAACTGGCTACAATCTGGTCGATGGCGGCTTCGATCGGTCTGGTACGCATCGAAAACTCCTCCAATTGTTTGTCCCTGGAATAAATCCCTGGCGTCCGAGCCCGGTTCCTGTGGATTGTGTGGATAGGCTGACGCCTTGATGCCGTGCCCTCGTCAGCATGGCAAAAATGCGTTGAGCGTATGTCGCTTATATAAGTTGCCACATGACGCTTATGTGATGGCACCCGCAAGACCGCGGGAAAACCCGCTTTGGACTTGGCCAGCGAAACCGCGCCGCGGTAAAACCGTAGCTCGCTGGTGCCCAGAATCATCCGGACACTCCAAATGATATCCATCATCGTCGTGGCGGCGCTGGCGGTTCTGGCGCTGGTCACGCAGGCCGGTATCCTTGTCCTGCAGCGCGCCTATCCGGCGCAGGGCAGGATGATCGAGGTTGCCGGCGCAAGCCTCAACGTCCTCGATATCGGGCCGCGCGATGCCGGCGGCCCGCCTGTCGTGATGATCCATGGCGCCAGCTCCAATCTCGAGGTGATGCGGCAACCGCTCGGCGACAGGCTCGCCAGAAATCATCGGGTGATCCTGATCGATCGTCCCGGCCACGGCTGGAGCACGCGCGCGCATCTGGAGGATTCGACGCCGGCGATCCAGGGCAGGATGATCGACGAGGCGCTGGAGCAACTCGGCATCGGACCCGCCGATCGTCGTGGTCCATTCCTGGAGCGGCGCGCTCGGCGCGCGCATGGCGCTGGATTATCCGGAACGCGTCGCGGGGCTGGTGATGCTGGCGCCGGTGGCCTATCCGTGGCCGGGCGGCGTCGGATGGTACAACAAGACTGATCAGCCACGCCCGTGATCGGTCCGCTGCTCGCCTATACGATCACGCTGCCGCTCGGCTACTTGCTGGCCGGAGCCCGGCGCGCGCGGCGTGTTCCTGCCGCAGATCATGCCGGACAATTTTGTCAGCGATACCGCGACGCCGCTATTGCTGCGTCCGCGCGAGTTCCTCGCCAATGCCCGCGATCTGGTCACGCTGAAGGCGGCGGTCGCCGAGCAGGCGCCGCGCTATGCCGATATCGCGGTGCCGACCGTGGTGATCGCGGGCGATATCGACAAGACCGTATCGCCGAGCCGTCATTCGCGACCGTTCGCGAGCGCCGTGCCCAATGCAGAACTGATCGTGTTGCCGGATGTCGGCCACATGATCCAGAACGCCGCGCCCGAACTCGTGGTCTCCGAGATCGACGCCATGATCGAAAGGCTCGCGCCCAGCACCACGGCGGCGGCTGCAGCGGGGCAGGGACTGACAGTACGCGGCTAAGGTCGCCCAGCTACCGCACGATGCGGAACCCGGATGGGCGCCGCAAAAGTAACCGGCGACTCCGTCATTGCCAGCAACACCGGCCGAAGGGATCGCGAACCCGGCCGCGATCGGCTCGCGCTTACGGATGGGCGGCGGCGGTCGTTGGGTTCGAGCCGTCTTCCAGACATCGCGTGATGTGAGCGGTCCGATCTCTCGGCAGCACATTCGCGGCCTCGGCCTTGCGGCGGCATTCGATTTGCTTGATCTGCTCGGCACGGCGCTTTTCCGCGGCCTCGCGATACTCGGGAGCAACGTTTTTCGGGTCGACCAGCTTTTGAGCGAGGCAGGGCTCGCCGAGTGCCAACACCGCAATAAAACTTAAGTGCCAGGATGATCTCATGGGAAATTCCTCGGTGTACTCAAATAAGCCCTGGACTTAAATCCAGGCCCCAGGCTGCCAACAGTAGAGACACAGTAAGGCCGACGCCGGAAAATATGACAATGGTCTTGAGCGTTTCGACGTCGGCCTGCGTTCCGGACGCGCGCGAAAGCATATATGCGATAATGGCCATTTGCGACCTCCAAGTCCTAATTAAGGTAACCGTTTCGCAGCATTAACTCAGCCGGCGTGCGGCGCATGTGAAGGAGATCACATTCCCCCCGAGGGGCTTGGCGCCAGCCCGGCAAGCCATCGAGAAACGGCCGCCCCAGCCGGGCGGTGCGGCGGCCGAAGTCTTGAAGTGACCGTCGACGGCGAGGTTCAGGAACCTGACCGGGGCAGATCTGACGGGCAGCTTTGGGCCATGCAGAACCGGGTCGCGCGGCAGATCGGTCTGCGAAACCGGAACACAGGCGGCTGGCGGAATATGATCGGCCGCGGCGCAATTCGGGCGTTCGCGGGTCGCGGTGCGGACTGGCGGGAATCACCGGGCAGGTGCAATCTCTTCGGACGACGCGGAGCGCCGCGCGCGGCAACGGCGCGCGTCCGGCGCGGCGCATCAATATTGATTGAAACGGGGGGTCCATGCGAGGCTTCGTTGTATTGATCGCCACGGCCCTGGTGATGATTTCCTGCACCCCGGACGACGAGGTGACGACGGGATCAATCCATGGCAAATGCGCGACCGAGCTCTACCAGAACTACAACCCCAAAGCGCTCGATCAATGCATGGCTGTCTGCATCAAGTGCGATCGCGGCACCAGAGCCACTTGCTCGACGTCCTGCACCCTAAGGGCGCGCGCTGAATCTGCCGCAGCATGGCGGTCGCACGGCCTGGTGCAGGCCGCTGGCGGCACGCCGGCTGGGATGCCGGCAAGGGCGTCACGCGCCATGCGTCCCCGGGCGGCACATGGCCGCTACTTGGTCTTGCCGTCCTTGTCGTATTGCGAGAGGAACGCCCAGAGATCGTTGATCTCTTTCTCGTTCTTGATGCCGGCGAACGTCATCTTGGTGCCGGGAATCTTCGCCTTCGGGTCCTTGATGTATTCCTTGAACACGGCCTCGTTCCAGGTGATGCCGGAATTCTTGTTGGCGTCCGAGTAGTTATAATCCGGCGCGGTGCCGGACTTGCGGCCGTCGAGCCCGTTGAGCTCCGGGCCGACCTTGTTCTTGGCGCCTTCGCCGATCGCGTGGCAGGCCAGGCATTTGTTGAACGAGGTCTTGCCGGCCGCGACGTCCTGCGCCAGCGCGGCCGATGCGGCGGCCGACGATGCGATGACGACCAGCGCGCTCAACGTCGAGTTTTTTCATGGGGGGCTCTTCGTGGGTTCTTGGCAGGGAAGGGCGACGGCGTCCGCCGCTGTTGTGGCACGGGGCGCTCGCGGGGGACAAGCCGTGAAACGCCCGCCGGTTTCATCTATCCTGGCCTAATCCTTTCGGATAGCTGGTATTCGGCCCGCGCGCACCCTTTGGCGAGCTACCCAAAGCCGCCCAGACGTGCTTGATTTGCCATGACAAATCGGCGAGGCCCGCAGCGGCCACAGGGAAGAAGTACGCATGAGCCATCATGATGCCGGCATCGGATCAGGCGGTCCTCGGCCGCCGCGACGCCATCGTCGCGGCGTTGCGCGCGATCGTGCCGGGCGAGGGCGTGATCGACAGCGCCGCCGAAATGGTCCCTTACGAATCCGACGGCCTGATGGCCTATCGTCAGCCGCCGATGGTGGTGGTGCTGCCGGACACCACCGAGCAGGTCTCGCAGGTTCTGAAATATTGCTTCGAGCAGGGCATCAAGGTGGTGCCGCGCGGCTCCGGCACCTCGCTGTCCGGCGGCGCGCTGCCGCTGGCCGACGGCGTGCTGCTCGGGCTTGGCAAATTCAAGCGCATCCGCGAGATCGATTTCGACAACCGCGTGGTCGTGACCGAGCCGGGCGTGACCAATCTCGCCATCAGCCAGGCGGTCGCGCATGCCGGATTCTACTATGCGCCCGATCCGTCGTCGCAGATCGCCTGCTCGATCGGCGGCAATGTCGCGGAAAATTCCGGCGGCGTGCATTGCCTGAAATACGGCATGACCACCAACAACGTGCTCGGGCTGCGAAATCGTGCTGATCACCGGCGAAATCATCCGGATCGGCGGCAAGTCCGCCGAGAGCTGCGGCTACGACCTGATGGGCATCATCACGGGCTCGGAAGGCCTGCTCGGCGTCATCACCGAGGTCACGGTGCGGATCCTGCAGAAGCCGGAGACCGCGCGCGCGCTGATGGTCGGTTTCGCGCAGGTCGAGGCGGCCGGCGAATGCGTGGCGCGGATCATCGGCGCCGGCATCATTCCGGGCGGCATGGAGATGATGGACAAACCGGCGATCCACGCCGCCGAAGCCTTCGTCCATGCCGGCTATCCGCTCGACGTCGAGGCGCTTTTGATCATCGAACTCGATGGCCCCGGCGTCGAGGTCGATGAACTGATCAAGCGGGTCGAGGCGATCGCGCAAGGCTGCGGCTCGACCACGTGCCAGATTTCGACTTCCGAGACCGAGCGGAATCTGTTCTGGGCCGGCCGCAAGGCGGCGTTTCCGGCCGTCGGGCGGATTTCGCCGGATTATCTCTGCATGGACGGCACCATCCCGCGCGGCAAACTGCCGGAGGCGCTGGCGCGCATCCGCGATCTCTCGGAAAAATACGATCTGCGCGTCGCCAATGTGTTTCATGCCGGCGACGGCAATCTGCATCCGCTGATCCTGTACGATGCCAACAAGCCCGGCGAGATGGAGCGGGCCGAAGCCTTCGGCGCCGATATCCTGCGGGTCTGCGTCGAACTCGGCGGCGTGCTGACCGGCGAACATGGCGTCGGCATCGAGAAGCGCGACCTGATGCCGGAGATGTTCAGCGAGATCGATCTCAACCAGCAGCAGCGGCTGAAATGCGCGTTCGACGCGCAGGGCCTGCTCAATCCCGGCAAGGTGTTTCCGACCCTGCATCGCTGCGCCGAACTCGGCCGCATGCACGTCCACGGCGGCAAGCTGGCTTTCCCGATTTCCGCGGTTTTGAGGATGGGCTTCGCCATTTCCGCCGGATCGTCCGCTTTCGCAGACACGCGCAGAGCGATGAGCCCGTGGACACTCTGAAAGTACGTGACGCCAGGGATGTCGAAGCAGGTGGTGCGCGCGGCGATTGCCAGCGAGCAGCCGCTGGAAATCATCGGCCATGGCACCAAGCGGCTGATCGGCCAGCCGATGGCGACCAATGCGGTGCTCGACCTGTCGGCGCTCAATGCGGTGACCTCCTATGAGCCGAACGAACTGATCATCACCGTGCAGGCCGGCGCGCCGCTCGCCGACGTGCTGTCGCTGATCGATTCCAAGAATCAGCAATTCGCGTTCGAGCCGATCGACACCTCGCGCGCTGCTGGGCACGCCGAACCTCGGCACCATCGGCGGCATGATCGGCGCCGGCCTCGCCGGTCCGCGCCGCATCAAGGCCGGCGGCGCCCGCGACCATCTGCTGGGCGCGCATGCGGTGTCCGGCTTCGGCGACAGTTTCAAGGCCGGCGGCCGGGTGGTGAAGAACGTCACCGGCTACGATCTCTGCAAGCTGCTGGCGGGGTCCTGGGGCACGCTGGCGGTCATGACGGAAGTGACGTTGAAGGTGATGCCGCGGCCCGAGAGCGAACGCACGCTGGTGCTGCGCGGGCTCGACGATGTCACCGCCAACCGGGCGATGACCGCGGCGCTGGGCTCGCCGTTCGACGTGTCCGGCGCGGCGCATGTGCCGAATTCGGCGTTTCGGGCCAGCGTGCGCGGGCTTGGCGGCCTCGGACGATCAGCGACAGGCGGTCACCTTGCTGCGGCTGGAGGGCATTTCGGCATCGGCCGCCCATCGCGCCGCCGCGCTCGGCAAGGCGCTCTCGCGCCGTTTGGAGCGGCGGAGATCCTCGAGGATGCCGCCTCGGCAGCGGTCTGGAGCTCGGTTCGCGACGTCGAGCCGTTCGCGGCCAACGGCGCGCTGGGCGCGTGGCCGGTGTGGCGGATCGTTTGTCCGCCGGCCTCGGGCGGCGCGCTCGGCCAGGCGCTGGCGCGCGACACCGGCGGCGACGTGATCTACGACTGGGGCGGCGGCCTGATCTGGGCGGCGCTGCCGCCCAAGCCGGACGCCCAGGCCGGCGCTGGTGCGCCAGCGCGTCAACGCCGTCGGCGGTCACGCCACGCTGGTGCGCGCGTCCGACGAGGTGCGGCGCAACGTCGATGTGTTTCATCCGCAGCCAGGCGGCCTTGCCGCGCTGAGCGAGCGCGTCCGCCACAGCTTCGATCCGAAGAACATCCTCAATCGCGGCCGGCTGATACGGGGATCCGCGGCATGAAGACCGAATTCAGCCTCGCCCAGCTCGCCGATCCCGATATCGCGGAAGCCGACAAGATCCTGCGCGCCTGCGTGCATTGCGGCTTCTGCACCGCGACCTGTCCGACCTATGTGCTGCTCGGCGACGAACTCGATAGCCCGCGCGGCCGGATCTATCTCATCAAGGAGATGCTGGAAAAGGACCGGCCGCCGACCGCCGAGGTGGTCAAGCACATCGACCGCTGTCTCTCCTGCCTTGCCTGCATGACCACCTGTCCGTCGGGCGTGAACTACATGCATCTGGTCGATCAGGCGCGGGTCAGGATCGAAAGGGACTATGCAAGGCCGCTTACCGAGCGGCTGCTGCGGGCGGTGCTCGCCTTGGTGCTGCCGCGGCCCGGACTGTTTCGCGCCGGCATGATCCTGGCGCGGTTTGGCCGGCCGCTGGCCGCCCTGCTGCCGACCCCCAAGGCCGCATCGGCAACGCCGACTTTGTTGCGGCGAATCAAGGCGATGCTGGCGCTTGCGCCGGGCCGCCTGCCGGCGCCGGGGCCGTCGGGCGGAAGCGTTTTCGCGGCCCAGGGCGAAAGGCGCGGACGGGTCGCGCTGCTGCAGGGCTGCGCCCAGCAGGTTCTGGCGCCGCGCATCAATCAGGCCGCCATCAATCTGCTGACGCGTCACGGCATCGAGGTCGTGCTGGTCAAGGACGAGCAATGCTGCGGCGCGCTGACCCATCACCTCGGACGCGACGACGACGCGCTGGCGCGGGCGCGCGCCAACATCACGGTCTGGCTCAAGGAGGCCGAGCAAAACGGCCTCGACGCCATCCTGGTGACGACGTCGGGCTGCGGCACCGTCATCAAGGACTATGGCTTCATGCTGCGCGAGGACCGCGATTTCGCCGCTGCCGCGGCGAGGATTTCGGCGCTGGCCAAGGATATCACCGAGTATGTCGGCGGCATCGACACTGCAGCCAGCGCAGCAGCACGGCGACATCGTGGTCGCCTATCACTCGGCCTGTTCGCTGCAGCACGGACAGAAAATCACGCAAGCCTCCGAAAGAATTGCTTTCCAAGAACGGATTCGTGGTGAAAGATGTACCCGAGAGCCATTTGTGTTGCGGTTCGGCGGGGACCTACAACATTCTCCAGCCTGACATTGCGAGCAGATTGCGCGATCGAAAGGTCGCCAATATTGCGATGGTCAAGCCGGACATGATTGCTGCGGGCAATATTGGATGCATGGTGCAGATTGCCGGCGGTACGTCAGTTCCTGTGGTGCACACGATTGAGCTTCTCGATTGGGCGACAGGCGGTCCCCGGCCAGGATTGAACTGATCGATGGGCCTCGCGCTTGAGGCGGACGACTTGAAACGCTCGATAGACATTGATCAGCGGCAACAGGAGGATCACGATGGCTAAAGGCAAGAAGAGCAAGAAAGGCAAGAAGGCCAAAAAGGCCAAGAAAAGCGTTATGACGGCGAAGAAGAAATCCGCGAAGAAATCTTCGAAGAAAGCCGCGAAGAAGTCGGCGAAAAAGGCCAAGAAGTCTGCGAAGAAATCCGCCAAGAAGTCCAAGGCGGCGGCGCCGAAGAAATCCGCCAAGAAGGCCGGCAGCGCCAAGAAGCGCCTGCAAGGAAAAAGAGGAAGGCGGCTGCCAAGCCCGCGGCAACGCCCGCGGCGCCCAGGCCTGCTGCGCCGGCTCCCGCGCCCGCCCCGGCGGCGCCGAGCTGGGCCACGCCCAGTCCCGCGCCGTCATGGGGGCATTCGGGCGGCGAGAGCTCCTCGGGCTCGTCGCATTCAGGCGACGACGACCAACTAGCTGACGCCCCGATTCCCTCGGGTCACGTTTCAAGGCCGCAGCGCTCCGCCGCTGCGGCCTTTTTGTTCGCGACGGACTCGCCTTGAGGCGAATGCCGGGTCAGGCAAAGCCGGCTGATTCGAATAGCCGGACCATGCCCGGGCGGACTCTGCCCGCGTGCGTCCAAGGCGTCGCCCGAGCGACACGGAAATCGGTCAAAGTTGTTGTCGGAATGCAACACACGCCGACAACATTTGCTGAAATGGCCAGAACGCCTAAAAAGGCGGCAGATGCTCGTCTTTTTTGCTTCACTAATGGGGTGGCGCGTTCCAGATTGCGATCACGTTAAGGAATTTGGTTGCAGTCGGTTATCGCTTGTCCCTGGGGGGCGCCGGAATCGGACTGATCTTTGAAAACGGATGGGGATCGTCATGAAGAAAATGGTTTTGTTGGCAACGGCGCTGGCAATGGTATCGGGTTCGGCTCTCGCGGCGGATATGCCGGTGAAGGCCGTCAAGGCGCCGCCGCCGCCGGCGTTCGATCCCTGGGATATCGCCTTCGGCAGCGCGATCATGAACGACTACATCTTCCGCGGCGTCACCCAGTCCAACCACAAGCCGTCGGTCGCGGCCTATTTCGAGCCGCGCTACAACGTCACCAAGGACCTGCAGCTCTACATCGGCACCTCCGCCGAGAGCATCTCGTTCGCGAACCGCGCCGCGGCTGAAGTCGACATCTACGGCGGTATCCGCCCGACCTTCGGCGCGTTCGCCTTCGACTTCGGCGTCTGGGGTTACCTGTATCCGGGCGGAACCTGCTTCAACGGCGGCAACGGCGGTCTGCCCGTTGATGCTGCAGGCAGACCGATCAGCGCGGAATGCTTGGCGAACTTCCTGCCCAACGGCAACGTCATGAAGAAGGACGTCAGCTTCTTCGAAGTCTACGGCAAGGTGAACTACACCATCAACGACAACTGGCAGTTCGGCGTCAACGAGTACTATTCGCCGAACTTCCTGAACACCGGCGCCTGGGGCAACTACGCTTCGATCACCGGCAAGTACACCGCGCCGAGCACGATCTTCGGCACCAGCGGCGTCGGCATGTATGTCTCCGGCGAGTTCGGCCGGCAGTGGCTCGGCACGTCCGATTCGTCTATGGACACCTTCACCAACCCGGGCTTTGCCGGCCGTTCCCGAACGGCATCAAGTACGCCGACTACAACACCTGGAACATCGGCATCGGCTTCACCTACAAGGTGTTCACGCTGGATCTGCGCTACTCCGACACCGACCTGTCGAAGGGTAATTGCAACGCCTTCACCAGCGCTTACAACGGCTTCCGGAACGACCAACATCACTCCGATCAATCCGACCGGTGTCGGTTCGAACTGGTGCGGCGCGGCCGGCATCGTCAAGCTCTCGGCTGACCTGACCGCGATGACCAACCTGAAGTAAGCTGTTCTATCGAAGACCACGGGGGCGGCAGAGCAATCTGCCGCCCCTTTTTGTTTGTGGCGAGCCGAATGTGCAGGATTGGCGCAGGCCCGCGCGATGCCGAGCCGCCGCGGTCTGGCCGACCGCGCTGCGCCTGCCGCCGCATCAGGCCGGCCGGCGCATCGTCAGGACGGCTTGACGCCTTCGCCGCGGTTCTGCAGCGCAAACCGGTCGCCGTCGCGGGCAAGCACGACATTGCGCTGGTGGAAGGCCTCGAGCGTGGAGCGATGGCCGATCGAGACGATGGTGGTCGCCGGCAGTTTCTCCTCGAGCAGCCGGTAGAGCGCGGCCTCCGAGGCTTCATCGAGCGAGGCGGTCGCTTCGTCGAGGAACAGATATTGCGGCGCGTGCAGCAGCGCGCGCGCAAGCCCAAGGCGCTGCTGCTCGCCCAGCGAGAGCATCCGGTTCCAGTGCGCTTCCTCCTCCAGCCGGGATGCGAGCTGGGGCAGGCCCACCGCGACAAGAGCATCCCTGACCCGATCCGAACTGAACGCGCTCGCTTCCGCAGGGTAGACGATCGCAGCCTTCAGCGACCCGACCGGAAAATACGGCCGCTGCGGCAGCATCATCAGGGTTGCCTTTGCAGGGATGGCGATCGAGCCGCTGCCGAACGGCCAGACGCCGGCGATGGCGCGGAACAGGGTCGACTTGCCGGCGCCGGAGGGGCCGGTGACCAGCGTGCGCTCACCGCCGCGGATGCTGAAGCTGTCGGCGGAGACCAGCGGCGTTCCGTTCGGCAGCCTGCACGAGAAGCTGCTCCAGATCGATTTTATCGGTGCCGGTCGACGCCACGACATCGATCGAATCGGCACTGCGTCGCCAGTCGTCGCGGCGCTCTCGATCGCCGTCTCGAATCCGTCGAGACGGGCGACGACGGCGCGCCATTCCGCCAGCGTCCGATAGGCCGAAACGAAAAATGACAGCGCCTCCTGCACGCTGCCGAAGGCGGACGCGGTCTGCATCATGCCGCCGAGCTGGATCTTGTCCGCGAAATAGGCCGGCGCCACCAGGATGAAGGGAAAGATCACCGCGGCCTGCGCGTAGCTGCGCCGTGAACGCCGTCAGCCGCTTGGTCCGGCTCATGATGGCGTACCAGTTGTCGACGACGCGGCCGAAGCGCTCCAGAAGCCGCTGCGCGTTCGGCGCGCTCGCCCTGCAACAGCGCGATCTGTTCGGAGTTTTCGCGCACCCGCACCAGGTTGAAGCGGAAATCGGCCTCGAAGCGCTGCTGCTGGAAATCGAGGTTGACCAGCGGCGAGCCGATCCATTGCGTCAGCGCCGTGCCGAGCACCGCATAGATCAGCGCGCCCCATACCAGATAGCCGGGGATCGCGAATTCGTGACCGAACATGTGCAACGGCGCGGCTGCGGACAGACCCCACAGGATGACGACAAAAGACGCCAGCGTCACGATCGAACTGAGCAGGCCGACGCCGATATTCAGCGTTTGATCGACGAACAGTTTGACGTCGTCGGTGATGCGCTGGTCCGGGTTGTCGGCGGCATCGCCCTGGAGCTGCATGCGATAGTGGTTGGCATCGTGCAGCCATTCGCCGAGATAGGTCGCGGTCATCCAGCGCCGCCAGCGGATCTGCAGCCATTGATTGAGATAGAGCTGGTAGACGGCGAGCGCGACATAGAACGTCGCCAGGACGGTAAAGACGCCGATTTCCCAGACGAAGCTGTCCCAGTTCTTCTCCTGCAGCGCGTTGTAGAAGCGGTTGTTCCACTGGTTCAGCAGCACGTCGATCGCGACCAGCGAAAGTTCGATCGACGATCACCGCCGCGAGCAGCGCCGCGGCCGGCCCATTTGTCCTCGGAACGGAAATACGGTGCGGCGATCCGCCATACGGTGGCGAGCGTCGAGCGGATGTTGTTCACAGATTACCGTCTCCGGAAGAATGGCCTCAAAGGCCTGAAAAAATGGGAGAATTGGAGTGCCTAGACTAAAGTCGTAGTCTTCGCGGTCTGCGTTCGCTTGTCCCAGCCTCCGAGTCAACCCTAGCATGGGCATAACGGCGAGGGGCGGGGGACCTTCACACTTCGCGAGGTTGTGAGCGGATTTTGGTATTGCCCAAATTCGCGGCCGATTTCGCGCATTGCAAAGACACTCCTCGCGATCACGCCAGGCACGCCTGACCGTCCACGCTGGTCGGGGCGCCGCATAATGGCGTGGGGAGGAACCGCAATGTGGAATCAAGTCTATAATCCGCTCGGCAACGCGGCGCTGTCGACGATCGCCGCCGCGATACCGGTGGTCACGCTGCTGGTGTTGATCGCCAGCGGCAAGGTCAAGGCGCATATCGCGGCCATCGTCGCGTTGATCGCCGCCAACCTGATCGCGATTTTCATCTTCACCATGCCGGCCGGCATGTCGATCCGCGCATCGTTGCTCGGCGTCGTGGCCGGCTTCTTCCCGATCGGCTGGATCGTGCTGAACGTCATCTTCCTCTACCGCGTCACGGTGGCAACCGGCCGATTCGAACTGCTGAAGCGTGCGGTCGGCGGCGTCACCGAGGACCGGCGCCTGCAGCTGCTGCTGATCGCATTTTCATTCGGCGCGTTTTTCGAGGGCGCATCGGGCTTCGGTACGCCGGTCGGCGATGACCGGCGCGGTTCTGATCGGGCTCGGTTTCTCGCCGCTCGCCGCATCCGGCCTGTCGCTGATCGCCAATACCGCGCCGGTCGCCTATGGCGCGCTCGGCACGCCGATCCAGGGCCTCGCTTCGGTGACCGGTCTCGATCCCTATATCCTGGGCGCGATGGTCGGACGGCAGTTGCCGGTGTTCTCGCTGATCGTGCCGTTCTGGGTGGTATGGGCGTTCGCCGGCTGGCAGAGGCATGAAGGACGATCTGGCCGGCCATTCTCGTCACCGGCGTGTCGTTCGCGATCCCGCAATTCGTGATCTCGAACTACATCAACCCCTGGATCGTCGACATCGGCGCGTCGCTGATCTCGATGGGCTGCCTGATCCTGTTCCTGCAAGGTCTGGCAGCCGAAGCGAGCTCTGGCTGTCGCCGGCGCTGCGCGGCAACGATGAATCGGCGCGACGATGACCGGCGGCGAAGCTGATGGACAAGACGCCGCTGACCCAGGCGGAGCTTTGGAGCGCGCTGCTGCCGTGGATCATCGTCTGCGTCGTGATGCTGATCTGGGGCAACGGCTGCGTTCAAGACCTGGGCGAACTCGATCTTCACCTGGAATTATCCGGTTCCCGGATCTGCACAACATGATCAACAAGGTGCCGCCGGTGGCGGCGAAGCCGACGCCGGAAGGCGCGGTGTTCGGCTTCACCTACCTGTCGTTCACCGGCACCGGCATGCTGATCGCGGCGATCATCTCCGGCTTCCTGATGGGCTTCTCGCCGGGCAAGATGATCGCGGAGTACGGCCGCACCATCAAGCTGTGCGCGATTTCGCTGATCACGATCTCGGCGATGCTGGCGATCGGTACGCTGACGCGGCTGTCCGGCGTCGACGCGACGCTCGGTCTCGCGTTCGCGGCGACCGGCGTGCTCTATCCCTTCTTCGGCACGCTGCTCGGCTGGTTGGGCGTGGCGCTGACGGGATCGGACACGGCGTCGAACATTCTGTTCGGCAACCTGCAGAAGATCACGTCGGAGCAACTCGGCCTGTCGCCGGTCCTGATGGGCGCCGCCAACTCCTCCGGCGGCGTCATGGGCAAGATGATCGACGCGCAGTCGATCGTCGTCGCCTCCACCGCCACCAACTGGTATCGGTCATGAAGGCACGATCCTGCGCTTCGTGTTCAAGCATTCGATCGCGCTGGCGTGCCTTGTCGGCGTTCTCGTGATGCTGCAGGCCTATGTCTATCCGTTCACGGCGATGGTCCTGAAGTAAGGGACCGTTCGGCGAAGCCAACGAAGATCCCCGCAGGACCGTTGCCTGCGGGGATTTTTTGCGAGCCGGTGAAATTTGCGGCGGCCGATCTGGTCAATGCTGCGCTTGCCCATTACAACAACGCGCGAGTGCCGGGATATTTTCGCGGGGGTTGCATGTTTTCAGCGACAGGTTTCGTGAGGCAGGCAGCGGCCGCGCTTATCCTGGCCGCTGCCGCCTCCAGCGCCAATCCGGCCCGCGCCGATGCGGCGTTTCCGTTCGGGATGATCATGACACTGGACGCGGCGCGCCAGCCGGGATCGAAGCGATTGCCAAATCTGGAGATCGGCGACAACGGCGAGGCCGTGCTGGAACTGTGGTGCAAGGGCGGCACGGGTCAGTTTTCGGTGGCCGGCAATACCGTGATTTTTGTCGCCGGACCGCTGGAGGATCGCGCCTGTCCGCCGGCAAAGGCGCAGGCCGACGACGACCTGGTCGCCGCGCTGAGCGAGGCCGCCACCTGGAAGCGGCAGGACGATCTTGTCTCCTTTATCGGAACGAAGACACTGCGGTTCCGTCTCGACACCAACTGAGGTTTCAAGCCGGCATCGTCAGTGAGAGCCGCTGCTATTTCCAGACCGATTTGTCCGCATCCCAGCGCTGGCCCTTGAATTCCTTCGCCAGCGCCTCGATCGAACCGTTGTCGTCCTTCTGGTCGCCTTCCTCGTCGCCGCTGAATTCATCGGTCAGGTTGAGTTTTGCGCCTGCGGCTTCGTCCGCCGTCGAAATGACGGGATTGCCAATCCACAGCATCAGCCGGTCGGAGCCGCCGGGTTTGTCGGGGGCCACCAGCGCCGTGACCTCGACCGTCTCGGTGAGGCCGAGCGCGGGGAATAACTGGCTCGGCCGCTTGAAGGTCAATTTCAGCTTTCCGGTAGTGACGTTCCAGGCCGACGCCGAGGATTTCGCCGAAAGCGTTTTGGTCAGAACGCTCGCCACCGCGGCTGCGAGCTTGTCCCTGTTCAGTCGGTCGCCGTCGCGCCAGTCGGCGGCCGAAAACCGGATCGTGCGCTCCATGTCGACGATGCCACTGGTCCAGCCGACGGCGACCACGCCGGGCATCGACTTGAATTTCGCGATCAGCGCGGCGGCGCGATCGGGATCCGCCGAGATGTTGATGGTCTGCTCGCCCGCGCGCAGCGCGTCGCAGGTGACCGTGAGGCCGCTCAGTGAAACCTCGAGGTCTTGTCCCTTCAACCCCTTCAGGAAATCCAGCGCCGCATCCAGCTTCACCCTCACGCCAATCGATTCCGGAGAAACTTCGGTGAAATCCTTTGGCGCTGCCGTGATGCCGTCATCGGTGGTCTGATTGTCCTGGAATTCCTTTTCACTGAGGTCGGAATTGTCGGTTGAGACGACTTCGGTCACGTTTTGGCCGACGCTGATCTGGCCCTTGAATTCGAAGGTGTCGCCGGTCGGCTTGCGCACCAGCTTCACCGTGACCGGCAATTTCTCGCCGATGCTCTGGGTGGTTCCGGTCAGGGTCTGGCCGTTGACCGCGAGATTGGCGACGAAGCGGTCCTTGCGATCGGTGCCTTTCGCAACCGGGTAGCAGACGTCGAGCACCGCCGAGGTGACGGTCTTGCCCTGGCGGGTCTCCTTGAGAATGGCGTCGGCATTGCCGCCCATCAGGCCGTCAATGGCGGTGAAATATCTGACTTCGTTGGCACCCGGCGCGGCCTTCGGCGAGAGCTTCATTTGAGCCAGGGCCGTATCCGACGACGCCATCATCAGGCCGAGCAGGCAGAACAGAAGCGCGCGCATATCGATTTCCTCGCCAAGCGGGATGGTCGTTACCGTAGAGCTTTTTTGCCGAAAAAGAAGGCCGCCCGGAGGCGGCCTTCTTCGATCGATGAATGTCGGTAACAGGACCGCTTAAATGCGCTAAGCGAGCACGCCCATGATGTCGCTCTCCTTCATGATCAGGAGTTCCTCGCCGTCGAGCTTGATCTCGGTGCCCGACCACTTGCCGAACAGCACGCGGTCGCCGACCCTGAGATCGATCGGGATCAGCTTGCCGGATTCGTCTCGGCCGCCGGGACCGACCGCGGTGATTTCGCCCTGCGAGGGCTTTTCCTTGGCGCTGTCGGGAATGATGATGCCGCCCTTGGTCTTTTCTTCGGCGTCGATACGTTTGACCACGACGCGGTCATGCAGCGGACGAAATTTGGATTTAGCCATGGCGGTTCCTTTTGGAGGCTCGTTTTACGATCTGGTGCGAAAGCGAAAGTGGACCTGAATGCGGGCGTATTCGACACCGCCAAAGCGGCAAAACAGCTCGTACCCTTAGCAATCGCGCTCTCGGAGTGCTAATGGTGTGCCCGGGAATATGGCTTGGCGCCAATCCTGTCAAGCAAACGGGAGTTAATCCGTTGGTGAGACCGATATAGGATGCTTTACGGAAACCAAATCGGAGCGCCGGCGTAATTACTGGACGTCATTGCTCCGACTGCAGTTTTACGCTTGTCTGCAGGACGGGTGCGGCCACGAATTTGCTCGGGGGAATGCCATGGTCAGGTCACTTAGCGCGCGGACGGTTGCCAATCTGGGGATCGCCTCGGCGCTGACGCTATTCCTGGGCGCGTGCGGGAGCTTCAGCCTGCCGTCATTATCGTCGTCAACCCCGACGGCCGCCCCGGAGCCCGGCGTGGCGCCCGAAATGCCGGCGACCATCCGCCCCGACGAGATTGTCGGCCGCTGGGGTCTCGCGTCGTATCAGAATCCTGCCGACCGCGCGCGCACCGAAGCCGCGGCGAAGGGGCAATGCAAACAGCCTTACGTGATCGGAGCCGGATCCTCGGGCGGGGTGATGATGCATCTGGCCGACCAGGCGACGCCGCAGGAACTGCGCCTCAAGGGCAGCCCGAGCGGCAAGAATTATATCGGCCCGCCCGGACCGGCCGGTGGCGAACAGGATCGCGAGATCGTCTCGTTCGACGGACGCGTCCTGATCACCCGCTTCACCGACAAGGATGCCGGTGTCCGTTACGGCAACATGGTCTATGTCCGTTGCTCGCCCCGCGCCTGAACCGCTGAATTTCATTTTCAACGGTCATTCCGGGATGTGCGTCAGCACCAGACCCGGAATCTGCGAGATTCCGGGTTCGATGCTTGGCATCGCCCCGGAATGACAATCCCATATCGAAAAGCACCAAACTCAGTCGAACAGCGCGTCGATGTCGTTCTGCGAGGCGTGACCGGCGTCGCCGTCCAGCTTCGGACCGTTCAGCAGCCGGGCGTCGCCTTCCCGATCGTCGACGATCAGGGGTGCGTGCGCCTTGATCGCATCGACGCCACCCCAGATATCCATCATGACGGTGATGTGGTTTTCGATGAATTTCATCGTGGTCATCACCTTGCTGATGCGCTGACCGGTCAGATCCTGGAAATTGCAGGCCTCGAAGATCGAAACGACGCGTTCCTGGATTTCCTCGCTGAGGATCTTTTGCTGATCCGGCCGAGGTCACCTTGGACAGCGCCGTCGCCGCGTTATCGATCGATTCCGCGGCTTCCAGAATCTGCTGGGTGGCTTCCTCGGTGCCGCCGACCACGGCGCCGAGTTCGCCGTTGACCTTGGCCATTTCCTCGCCGTTGAAGCTCTTGCCGTGCAGCACCGCGATTTCGCGCTTGGTGCGGCTGATCGCATCGTAAATCAGGTCGAGTTCGACCTTGAGTTTCTCGCACTGCTCGATCTGGGCGCGATAGGTTTCCAGCAGCGCAAGGGCTTCGGCGACCTCGTGCGTGACCGATGCGCCGATCGTCTCCGTTGCCGCGCTATTGCCCGGGCTCGACCCCATCAGGGCGCGGATGGCGCGCAGCTCGGCCATGATCTCATGATGCATGGGACCGATATCGCCGGCGGCCGCGGGCATTGGAATGTCGCCGCCGCTGAATGCTTCTTCGATACGAAAACGTCTGCGATGAATCGGCATGAGTTCTTTCCTGACCTTCACTCCTCAAGTTTTAAACAGATGCGATTTAACATCGAGGTTCACGCCGGGAACCGCTTGCGAAGCGCGCGGCAATCGCCGCACACCAACGATTAACCATGCGCCCCCGCCGTTCACCGAAAATAAACGCTACCGGATAAAACCGCGCCGAATTGGCGACGTGGTGAATCGAAACGCCGCTTTCGTTTACCAAACCGATGCGGTTTTGATTTTAGTTGGTGGCGTGCAAGGGCGCTTGAAACGGGCGCTCCCCACGACGAAACAGTACAGAGTACGTCGATGTTCAAAACAATGTCTCTTGCGCTCCTCGCGGGCGCATCCGCTCTCGGCGCCGGACTTCATCAGGCGAGAGCGATCGAAGCCGCGCCGATCCCCGAACCCGCCGTGATCTACGCCGATCAACCCGCGCAGCGGCCGGTGCGAACGGCCTATGCCGAGCGCTCCAACATGGGCGGCGGCTTCATCGAGTTCCTGTTCGGCGACGGACAGAATCAGGGCGAGCGCTATCAGCAGCAACCCGGCTATCAACAGCAGCAACAATCATACTCAGCCGCTAGGCCCGCTGCTGCCGCCGATGGCGCCGCAGCAGGTGATGCGCCAGCAGGACGGACGAACCCGCGCATCCCGCGTTCGATCCGAAATTCGAGAAAGCAGCTCGTTGACTATCACGGCAAGGAAAGCGCCGGCACCATCGTTGTCGATACGCCCAACAAGTTCCTGTTTCTGGTGCAGGGCGACGGCAAGGCGCTGCGCTACGGCATCGGCGTCGGCCGCCCCGGCTTCACCTGGTCGGGCGTCAAGCAGATTTCCGCGAAGAAGGAATGGCCGGCCTGGACGCCGCCGCCGGAAATGCTGGCGCGTCGTCCCGATCTGCCGCGGCACATGGAAGGCGGCCCGCAAAATCCGCTCGGCGCCCGCGCGATGTATCTGGGATCGTCGCTCTATCGCATCCACGGCTCCAACGAGCCCTGGACCATCGGCACCAACGTCTCGTCCGGCTGCATCCGGATGCGCAATGAGGATGTGATCGACCTCTACGGCCGCGTCAATGTCGGCGCCGGGTCATCGTCATCTGATCGCCTTCGCGATCGTGAACAATAAAACGGCCGCCCGATTCGGGCGGCCGTTTTGTCGTTGCCGCGTCCAGGAAGCTAATCAGGCGTAGTCGCTGTCGCCGTCACCGCCGAAATCATCGGAATCGAGATCCATGTCGTCGTGATCGTCATCATTCGAGGCAGAATCGAACAATCCTGCGCGCGAACTGTCGTCGGCGCGATCTGCCGGACTGAGCCGATATCGTTGATCCCGGCGTCGCGCGCCAGATCTGCTGCCGGATTGATCGCTCCAGGGATCTGCGGCTTGCGCCTCTGTCGCGCCAATGCCGCGCGCTGATCGCCGAAGCCGTGAGCTGGCCGCCGCCCATCATCGAGCGGATGCTGCCGAGCAGCAGCGATCCGCCGACCATGCCGGCCGCCGCGGCAGCCGCGGTTCCCAGAAACGAGCCGCCGCCTCCGCCGCATCGGAGCGCCTGGGGTGCGCCATAGGGCTGACCGTAGGGCGCCTGATGGCGTCATATCGTCCCGGGAGACTGCGCCTGCTGCATCACCTGGCCGCTGTTCCAGACCGGGCGGCTGGCGATCTCGCGGCGGCCGGACGTTCGGCACCGAGCCGCGCGGCTGGTTTTGCCCGAATATCGACTCGCGCATCGAATCGAGGAATCCGCCGGATTGATCGTTGCTGCGGGCGCGCCGGCGGCCTCCAGTTCCTGGATGCGGCCGTTGGCGCGTTTCAGCGCTTCGTCCTGAACCAGGACGGTCTGCACCAGCGCGTAGACGGCATTGGGCGCGCTACGCAAGCCTTGCGCGATGGCTGCCGCGGCGTCCGGATCGCGCGGCGCACTCTCCACCCTGGAGAGCCGGTCGAAAAGATCGTCAACCAATTGGCGTTCTTGCGGTGTCATGGATTTTCTCCCTCGCTTCGAAGCGCCGGCGCAGATGTAGGGGGGCTTTGTGTCGCCAGTAGTGCCGGCGAAATTAAATTTATGTATGCGACAAGACGTCCCGGCGGGCGTCCGGCGGAATCAGCCCAATGTAACTTTGTTCGCCGCCAGCAGGCGCGGGAAATGCTCGCCCCCGAGAAAGGCATGTTCGTGTTCGCGCTGGGTCTGTCAGCGGGTCGAGGCTGACCAGGATGTCGTCGACGAACCCGGGATGACACATGATGACGCCATCTTCCGGCAGCCCATCGAGAAATTGTCGCATCAGCGTGCCGAAATCGGGTCGCCGGGAGAAATCATAGGCGCCGGCGAATCCGGGATTGAATGCGATATCGGCCGCGCGCGGCGCGGCGGCGAAATTGCGCGCTCAAGGACGTCGAGAACCAGGGCCTTGGGCGTGCCGAGCCGCCGGGCCAGCGGCTGATGGCGTCCGCCCTGGCGAACCCAGGCGTCGGGCGCGGCCGTCCTTCACCGCCGTCAGAAACGCGTCGCGCACCCCCGGAAATAGCTGCGCATGCTGGTGGCCGTCGACAAAGTCCGGCGCGCGGCCGAACATTTCGCTGAAGGCCGCAAGCTGCACCATCAATTCGGCCTGGATGATTTCGGGATCGAGCCGCCGCAGCAGGCCCGCGCGCAGCAGTTTCGGAAACGGCAGGAACATGCCGCCATCGAGCGGCTGAAAGTGCATCGTCAGCGGACGGAACGGCGCCGTCAGCGTGACGTGCAGGCCGATCGCGCAACGGGGACTGTTGGCGGCGGCGGTCTGCAGCGCGCCGATTTCGTCGCGGCCGATCGCCGGGCCGACCACCATCACCGATGTCGCATTGAGACGGCCGCGCTCGATCAGGTCGCGAATGGCGCGGTTGACGCCGGGGCTGAGACCGTAATCGTCGGCGCACAGCCAGATGCGGCGCGGCGGCGCGGCGTCGTTCATTCGGCGGCGGTCCTCTCGCTGGCGCCGGTTCGTTTCCGCCTCGGCGCGCTTCTCGCTGTGTTCGGCGACGAAATAGATCGGACGGGCCTTCAGCTCCGAAAGAATCTTGCCGATATATTCGCCGACGATGCCGATCATGATGAGCTGCACGCCGCCGATGGTCATCAGGCCGACCACCAGCGAGGGATAGCCGGGAACCGATTTTCCGCTCATCCAGGTTTCCCACAGGATCGAAAGGCCGAACAGGAAGGCCACGGAAGCGAGCAGCACGCCGAGCAGGCTCGCAAAACGCAGCGGCGCCACCGAGAACGACGTCAGGCCTTCGATCGAAAGCCCGACCAGCCGGCCGGCGCTGAAGGTGGTGACGCCATGCGCGCGGGCGGCCGGTTCGTAGTCGACGCGGATCTGGCGGAAGCCGATCCAGCTCGCCAGCCCCTTGAAGAAGCGGTTGCGCTCGGGAAGCTGCCGCAGCGCGGCCACGGCGCGCGGCGACAGCAGGCGGAAGTCGCCGGCATCCTCGGGGATCTTCTGCCGCGCGCCCCAATTGATCAGCGCGTAGAAGCCGTGCACGGCAAGCCGCCGCAGCAACGGTTCGTTGTCGCGATGGGCCTTGGCGGTATAGACCACGTCGTAGCCGCCATCGATCCAGTGACCGACAAGCTTGCTCGACCAGATCGGGCGGATGCTGGCCGTCGCCGTCCATGAACAGCACCGCGCCGCGCCGGGCATGGTCCAGTCCCGCCATCAGGGCGGCTTCCTTGCCGAAATTGCGCGACAGCGACACCACCTGAACGTCGAGCGCATCGGCCGCAAGCCCGCGCGCGATGGCAAGCGTCGCGTCGGCGCTGCCGTCATCGACATAGACGACCTCGCAGGCGAGGCCGTAGCGCTGCCGCAGCGTCCTGGCCAGAGCGCCGAGCCGCTGGTGCAGCAGCGCCAGCCCGGCCGCCTCGTTATAGAGCGGCACGACGATCGACAGCCCCTGCGCCGCGGCGGTGGCCGCGGTGGTTGACAGGCCAGAAACATCCGTACCCAGCATCATCGATCAGGTTCCAACGATCCGAAAGACAGCATATGGCAATCGCCGCGCGTTGTCGCCACGGGGATCGGACTGCGGCCCTGCGCCTCACTGCCGCAAGAATGCCTCAAGCCTGGCGAACAGCGGATTGTCGCGGTCGAGCACATAGTCGAGCGACGCCACCGACACCGTGTCGGCGCCGTGCGCGCGAAGGAAGCTGCCGAGCGCGTAAAGCTGCGCCGGCGGGCAGTGCAGCGTCACCATGCCCGACGAGGTCGGCCCGCCGAACGGCGAGACCACGCCGAAGCGATTATGGGCCTCGGCCAGCAGTGCTGCGTCGCATCCGGTAAAGCGGGTGCGGACTTCCCGGTACTTGCTGGCGCGGGCGCGGGCCGCGATGTGATCGAGGATGACGCGCGCGGTCTCGCGCGCCTCGCTCGACCAGTCGGCGTCGCGCGAGGCCACGAGGTTGGCCTGGCTGCGCAGGATCACGCCGTCGTCGAGCACCTTGAGACCGTTGGCGGCAAGCGTGGCGCCGGTCGTCGTGATGTCGACGATCATTTCGGCGGTGCCGACCGCCGGCGCGCCTTCGGTCGCGCCGGCGCTCTCGACGATGCGGTAGTCGACGACGCCGTGGGACGCGAAGAATGTCCGGGTCAGATTGATGTATTTGGTCGCCACCCGCATCCGCCGGTTGTGCTGCGCGCGGAAGCCGGTGGTGACGTCGTCGAGATCGGCCATGGTGCGGACGTCGATCCAGGCCTGCGGCACGGCCACCACGACATTGGCGCTGCCGAAGCCGAGACTGTCGATCAGCAAGACGCGCTTGTCGGCATCGGCGATGCTTTCGCGCACCAGGTCCTCGCCGGTGACGCCGAGATGCACCGCGCCGCGCGCCAGTTGCGAGGCGATCTCGCTCGCCGAGAGATAGGCGATCTCGACATTGTCGAGGCCGCTGATGGTGCCGCGATAGTCGCGGGCGCCGCGCGGCTTCGCCAGCGCAAGTCCGGCGCGCGTGAAGAAGGCTTCGGCGTTTTCCTGCAGGCGGCCCTTGGAGGGAACGGCGAGAACGAAGGGCGTGGTCATGACGCGCTCCCGTTCGCTGCAGGCTTGCGGCCCACTTGCGTCAGGGCTTCGACCCAGACCGAGAATCCGACCGCCGGGATCGGCGTGGGGGCGCCGAGCTGCGTCATCAGCCCGTCATAGCGGCCGCCCGCGACCAGCGGCTCGACGCCGTTGCCCTTGGCATGCAGTTCGAATTCGAAGCCGGTGTAGTAGTCGAGGCCGCGCCCGAAGGAGGTGGAGAAACCGCGTCGCGGCGGTATCGATGCCGCGCGCGGCCATGAAGCCGACACGGCTTTCGAACTGATCGATCGCGGCGGTGATGTCGAGCTTGGCGTCGGCGGCCAGCGCGCGCAATTGCGCGACGGCATCGTCGGGATCGCCCGCGATGGCGAGGAAGCGCTTGATGATCCCGAGCGCGTCGCGCGGCAGGGCGCCGCCCTTCAGCGTCGACTGTTCGAGGAAGCGATCGGCGATCTCCGAGACCGAGCGCCCGCCGACATTGGTGGTGCCGGCGATCGACATCAGATCGGTCACCAGCGCCAGCGCCGCCTTGCGGTCGGAGCCGGCAAGCGCCGCGAGCACGCCCTTCATATTCGTTGCGGCCGGGGCCGGTCGCGAGCGTGAGCCGCTCGATATCCTGCGCCAGGCTGATCTTGCGGTTGAAATCCTTGATCAGCCGCCGCCGCCAGACCGGGTAGAGATCGAGCGCATCGATCAGCGCGGTGAACAGCGCGACGTCGCCGGTGCGGATTTCGACCTCGGTCAGGCCGAATGCGCTGGTCGCCTCCAGCGCCAGCGCCAGCATCTCGGCGTCGGCGGCGGCGCGATCCTGCCGTCCGAAGGATTCGATGCCGGCCTGCAGGAATTCGCTCGGCCGGCCGCCGCGATAGCGGAACACCGGGCCGAGATAGCTGAAGCCCGCCGGCTGGCCGGCGCGGCCGGAGGCGAGATAGTCCCGCGCCACCGGAATGGTGAGATCGGGACGAAGGCACAGTTCCTCGCCGCTGGCGTCGGTGGTCAGATAGAGGCTCTTGCGGATGTCCTCGCCGGAGAGGTCGAGGAACGGCTCGGCCGGCTGCAGGATCGCCGGCTCGGCCCTGGCGTAGCCGGCCTGCGCGAACGACAATAGCAGGGCATCCGCCCATGCGGCGGATCCGGTCGCGCGAGGGGCGGCGGTCAGGGTCATCTCGAAGTCCAAATATCCCGGAAAACGGGTTCCGAGGGATCAGGGCGCAGCCCTTAGCATGGCCCGGGCCGGGTTTCGACAGGGATCGGCCGCCTTAATGCGAAGTGCCTTAATCAGGTGTCTTAGTGCCAGGATGCCGGCCAGAGCCGATTGCCTAGCCTACCCAGCCGGGACGCTCGCGGTCCAGTCGCCGAGCGCCGCCTGCACCAGCGCCAGCGCCGCCACCGCCGGCGGTGTCGGCGCGCAGGATCCGCGGCCCCAGCGAAAGCCGCAAGGTTAGCGGCTGCCGCAGCAGGATGGCGCGCTCCTCCTCGGCAAATCCGCCTTCGGGGCCGATCAGGACGTCGATGCCGCTTGCGCGCCGCCAGGCCGCCTTGCAGCGCCTGCAGCGGATTTGCGGCGATCGGCGGCCTCGTCGCAGAACACCAGCAGGCGCTGCGGCCTCGCGCTGCGCTCAGATAGCGATCGAGCGGCATCGGTTCGGCGACCGTCGGCGATGCTGAGGATGCCGCATTGCTCGGCGGCCTCGATGACATTGGCGCGCATCCGCTCGCCGTTGACCCTCGAGACCTGGGTGAAGCGGGTCAAGACCGGCTGCAGCGATGACGCGCCCATCTCGACCGCTTTCTGCACCATGTAGTCGAGCCGGGCATGTTTCAGCGGCGCAAAGACGTAAGCGAGATCGGGCAGGCGATCCTGCGGCCGGGTCTGGGCCATGATGGTGAGACTGTCGGGCCGTTTGCGGCCCGCGATCGACGCCTGCCATTCGCCGTCGCGTCCGTTGAACACCAGGATCGTCTCGCCCGCGGCAAGCCGCAGCACATTGCCGAGATAGTTGCTCTGGCTCGCGCTCGAGCGCGACCGTTTCGCCCGGCGCCAGCGCGGCATCGACGAACAGCCGGGGCTTGCGAAAATCGAGTTGAGGCATGGTCAATGTTCCAATTCCGCGGCCTTTTAGCCCAAAGGAGGAGAATTAACGCAATAATTGGCGTCCGGGCGCGGCCCAACGCCGCGCTGTTGCCAAATTCCACGGGTTGTTAAGGACCGGCAGGAATCGTAAAAAGCCCTATCGGAATCGCTCTTCTATCGGGAAGACGTTGGGGGACCATTGGACCTTGCCGGAGAAACAGCCTTGATCATCCGCCGCTTGATTGTGCCGCTCGCCGTGGCCGTCGTTATCGCCAGCCGGGATCTGCGCAGGGGCTTTCCAGCGCCGCTGCCCGGCGCCAGGACCGCCAGCGATCCGCTTTCCGGCGCCGGTGCCCGGCCAGGCTGCAGCCAGCAACGATCCGGCATTTCCGCCGGTGAATGGCGCGCGTCCGACGCCTTCCGTCGGCGCGGCGCCCAGTTCGTTTCCGGTCACACGGCGCAGCGCCGATCACCGGCTCCGCGTTCGAGCGCGCGCCGGCGCCGCCGTCGCAGGCGGCGGCCCGCGGACGACTGCATGAAGGGATTCATGCCGCTGCGCGAAGAGGCGGAGAAGCGCGGCAAGCTGATCAAGGCCGCCAGCGAACGCCATGCGGCCCCGGATGAAGCCTGCAAGCTGATCGGAAGTTTCGCCCAGGCCGAAATCAAGATGATCAAATATGTCGAAACCCACGCCGCGAAGTGCGGGATTCCGCCGCAGATGTCGGACCAGCTGAAGAACGGTCACAAGAATACCGAGAACATGCAGAAGAAGGTCTGCGCGGTGGCGCAGCAGGCGCAGCAAAGAGGACCGGCCGGCCCGAGCCTGAGCGAGGTGCTGGGTTCTTCGGCCGCGCTTCCGGAGGCCACCGCCGACCAAGAAGGGCGGCAGCACCTTCGATACCCTGAACGGCAACGTGCTCACGCGATGACCAGATCCGATGCCGCGAGCCAACAGACTTCAACGATGAGCGGCGCGGCCGCCCGCGTTGCCGATGCCACCGGCAACTGGGTCGACACCCGCGCGCCGCAATGGTCGCGGCCTTATTTGCGGCTTTCCCGTCTCGACCGGCCGATCGGATCGTGGCTGTTGCTGATGCCGTGCTGGTGGTCGGCGGCGCTGGCCGCCGGCGTCGCCCACAGACATCGGCCAATTGCCGCTCATCGTTGCGCTGTTCTTCATCGGCGCCTTTGCCATGCGCGGCGCCGGCTGCACCTGGAACGACATTACCGATCGCGATCTCGATGCAAAGGTCGAACGGACGCGGTCGCGGCCGATCCCGGCGGGACAGGTGAGCGTGCCGCAGGCGGTGGTCTTTCTGGTCGTTCAGGCACTGATCGGACTGGCGGTGCTGCTGCAGTTCAACCGCTTCGCGGTCCTGACCGGCATCGCCTCGCTCGTCATCGTCGCGGTCTATCCGTTCATGAAGCGGATCACCTGGTGGCCGCAGATCGTGCTCGGGCCTGGCGTTCTCCTGGGGCGCGCTGATGGGATTTGCGGTGACGCTCGGGCGGATCGATGCGACGGCGCTTGCGCTCTACGCCGGCTCGATCGCCTGGGTGATCGGTTACGACACCATCTATGCGCATCAGGACGCCGAGGACGACGCGCTGATCGGCATCAAATCGACCGCGCTTCTGTTCGGCGCGCGCACGCATCAGGCGCTGATGGTGTTTTACGGGCTGGCGGTGGTGTTGATCGGCGTGGCGCTCGCGCTGGCCGGCGCCGGCTTTCCCGGCGTGGATCGGGCTTGCCGTCTTCGCCGCGCATCTGGTCTGGCAGATCAGGCGTCTCGAGATCGGCGATCCCGCGTTGTGCCTGCGGATTTTCAAATCCAACCGCGATGCCGGGCTGTTGCTGTTTGCCGGATTGCTCGCGGACGCGGTGATGCGGGCGGCGTCAGTCTAGTTTCACGCAGCGCTTAATCCCGCGCGATGATCTCGCGTTCGCCCTGATGGATATTCGCCGGATTGAGCAGGTCGCCGCCGCGCCGCCGCACCAGGAATTTCGGCCGCCGCGCGCCGGATCGCGTTGTGACGACGCCGCCGCGCCGCCGGTTCGCGCGCCTTGTCTTCCGGCAATTGCGGAAGCGCGAAGATGTCGCTCCACATCTGCCAGGCCGTCGCGATCTCGTCGCGGTCGGAACTGACGCACAGCGGAATCGTCAGTGACGGATCGCGATGAACCAGCACCAGCATCTGGGCGTCGTCGATGCCGCGCAGCGCGACGCCGAGAAAATCGCGCACGCGAACGTTGATCGCCATCCGCATGCCGTGCACGGCACGATGCAGCACGACGCGTTCGCGATGAAGTTCGATTTGCCGCACGCCGCCGTCGGCGCGGGTATCGTGCGCATCGAAGCTGACGGGCAGAGAGAGAGGGTCGAGCCGCAATGCGCGGCTCGACCCGGCGGGATTGATCCCGCTTGTTGCTGTTTGACGCCTCACGGCTTTGTCTCCCCGCCGGGATTATGTTCCCGGTCGATAGCGCGAGACCGTAGCCGAGCGCGTGCCGAAATCGGCTTAAAAAGGCTGGTTAATCGGGCGTCACCTGCCCTGCATTCGCCCGCATGATTGACAAGACCTTGGCTCACATGATTGACGAGACCTTGCGGCGACAGCGAAAATCTTTCGCTTTCGAGCCCGCGAAAATGCTTGAAGTCCGCGTGAATCAGGCACATCTGAGGGGCTCGGCCGATTTGCATCGCGCCAGCTCCTTCAATCCTCCTCAATCCTGGGATTTTGTTCGTGATCTCTTCACCATCAGCCGCTTCGCCGCTTTCATCTGATGCCGCCAGCTCCGACCTGTTCGATCAATCCGCGCTGAGCACGCTGGCGCAGCGGCTGGTCGAGGCGGCCAGGCGCGCCGGCGCGGACGCCGCCGACGCGGTGGCGGTGCGCGGCGTTTCGCAGGGCGTCGAGGTGCGCGACGGCCGCGTCGAGGAATCCGAGCGCTCGGAAGGCGACGATGTCGGACTGCGCGTGCTGGTCGGACAGCGCCAGGCGGTGGTCTCGACCAACGACGTCAGCGGCGACGGCGTCGCCAAGCTCGCCGAGCGCGCGGTCGCGATGGCGCGCGTCGCGCCCGACGACAAATATGTCGGTCTCGCCGATCCGTCGCTGCTGGCGCGCGATTTCCCCGATCTCGATCTGCTCGATCCCAGCATCCCCGTCGACATCGGAACTCGAACGCCGCGCCTGCGAAGCCGAAGCGGCCGCGCTCGCGGTCAAGGGCGTCACCAAGTCCGGCGGCGCGTCGGCCTCGACCGGAATTGGCGGCATGGTGCTGGTGACCTCTACCGGCTTCCACGGCTCCTATCTGCGCTCGAGCCAGGGCATCTCGATGACCGCGATCGTCGGCGACGGCACCGGCATGGAGCGCGACTACGACTTCACCTCGGCGCCGCATGCTTCCGATCTCGCATCGCCCGAAAGCGTCGGCCGCAAGGCGGGCGAGCGCACGGTGGCGCGCGCCAATCCGCGCAAGGTCGAGACCTGCAAGGTGCCCGTGGTGTTCGATCCCCGGGTTTCGGGATCGCTGGTCGGCCATCTCGTCGGCGCGGTCAACGGCGCCTCGATCGCGCGCAAGACCAGTTTTCTGAAGGACCGGCTCGGCCAGCAGCTGTTCGCGAACAACATCCGCATCATCGACGATCCGCTGCGGGTGCGCGGCCTGCGCTCGCAGACGTTCGACGCCGAGGGCGTCAAGGTCAAGAAGCTCGCCATCATCGATCAGGGCGTGCTGACGTCGTGGCTGCTGGATTGCGCGACCGCGCGCGAACTCGGACTGGTCACGACCGGCCACGCCCATCGCGGCGTGTCGTCGTCGCCGTCGCCGGGATCGTACAATCTGCATCTCGAAGCCGGCGAGCCGACGCCGGCCGAACTGATCTCCGACATCAAGCAGGGCTTTTACGTCACCGACCTGATCGGCTCCGGCGTCAACGGCGTGACCGGCGACTACAGCCGCGGCGCATCCGGCTTCTGGATCGAGAACGGCGAGATCACCTATCCGGTGAGCGAGGTGACGATCGCGGGCCATCTGCTCGAGATCTTCAAATCGCTGGTGCCGGCCAACGATCTGGAATTCCGTTATGGCGTCAATGCGCCGACGGTGCGCATCGAGGGACTGACGCTTGGCGGACGTTAGCGCCGAGCGCGTGCACGACGCGGCGATTCTGGCGCGCGACGCCGCGCTGCTGCGGGATACGGTGCGGGAGGCCGGCGCGCTGGCGCTGTCGCTGTTCCGCACCGAGCTGAAGAACTGGACCAAGGGCGCATCGTCGCCGGTGTCCGAAGCCGATATCGCGGTCAACGACCTGCTCGAGCAGCGGCTGCGCGCCGCGACGCCGGATTATGGCTGGCTGTCGGAAGAAAGCGTCGACGACGAGTCCCGGCTCGACAAGCGCCTGGTCTGGATCGTCGATCCGATCGACGGCACCCGCGGCTATCTCGCCGGCCGCGAGGACTGGTGCGTGAGCGTGGCGCTGGTCGAGGACGCGTCGCCGGTGCTCGCGGCGGTGTTCGCGCCGGCCAGCGATGAATTCTTCTTTGCCGCGCGCGGGCAGGGCGCCACGCGCAACGAGGTGCCGGTTCATGCGACATCCGGCATCGAGCTGGATTTTTCCCGCATCGCCGGGCCGAAGCCGCTGGTCGAGCGGCTCAACCGGTCCGCCGACGAGATTATCCTGCATCCGCGTATCGGATCGCTGGCGCTGCGGCTGTGCCGGGTCGCGCAGGGAAGCCTCGATGCGGCTTTTGCCGGCGGCCAAAGCCGCGACTGGGACCTTGCCGCGGCCAATTTGATCGTGCAGGAAGCGAATGGTAACATGACCGCGCTTTCGGGGGATACGATCCTCTACAATCGCCGGGAGGTGGCGCACGGGGTGCTGGTGGCAGCGGGACGCGATCGTCATGCACGCATTGTCGAGCATTTTCGAAACCGCCCGTTGCCCTGAACAGCCCTGATTTGCGTCTGGAATTCTGCCTGCCGGGCACCGCGTTAGGAAAAGGAATCATGCCAGATAGTGCCCAGCAGCAATTGCTTCATCTCGTCATCGGCGGCGAACTGACCGATCTCGAACACACCACGTTCAAGGATCTCGATCAGGTGGAGATCGTCGGCGTGTTTCCCAATTACGCGACCGCCTACGCGGCCTGGAAGGCGAAGGCGCAGCAGACCGTGGACAACGCCCACATGCGCTATTTCATCGTCCATCTCCACCGGCTGCTCGATCCAGGTCAAGACGCGAAGCCCGCCCGTTGAAAAAGCTGATTCGCAATGTGCTGCGCAGCAGCTGGGTGCAGCGCGCGGTGGGGTTTCTCGCGGCCGAGTTCCTGCGGCTGGTCTGGCTGACCAACAAATTCAGCTTCGACCCGGCCGACGTCTATGAACGGGTCGAGCCGCAGCAGCCGGCGATCTTCGCGTTCTGGCACGGCCAGCATTTCATGACGCCGTTCATCAAGACCAAGGAAAGCCACCGCGCCAAGGTGCTGATCTCGCGGCATCGCGACGGCGAATTCAACGCCATCGCCGCCGAGCGGCTCGGCATCGGCACCATCCGCGGCTCCGGCGATCATGGCGGCGCGTTTCACCGCAAGGGCGGCGTCGGCGCCTTCAAGGAGATGGTGCGGGCGCTCGCGGACGGCTATAACGTCGCGTCGACGGCCGACGTGCCGAAGCGCTCGCGCGTCGCGGGTCTCGGCATCATCATGCTGGCGCGGGAATCCGGACGGCCGATCATGCCGTTCGCGATGGTGACCAGCCGTTTCATCCGGTTGAAGAATTGGGACCGCACCACCATCAATTTGCCATTCGGGCGGGGCGCAGTGGTGGGCATCGATGCGGTTATTGTGCCGCCGGATGCCGATGCCGAGACCATGGAAAAGCTGCGCCTGCAGCTGGAAGACATACCTGAACGAAGCGACCCGCCGCGCCTATGCGCAGGTCGGGCGTCCGGAGAGGCGGCCTTGGCTAACTCCCTGCCGATGACGCTGCGCGTCTACCGGAGGCTGTCTTCGGCGATGGTGCCGCTGGCGCCGGCGCTGATCAAGCGGCGGCTGAAACAGGGCAAGGAGGATCCGGCGCGGATCGGCGAGCGCCGCGGCATGAGCGCGGACGTCCGGCCGCATGGACCGCTGGTGTGGATTCACGGCGCCAGCGTCGGCGAAGTGCTGGCCGCGGCGGCCCTGATCGAAAAGCTGCGCGCGCTGAACATCCGCATCCTGCTGACGTCGGGCACGGTGACTTCGGCGGCGATCGTCGCCAAGCGGTTTCCCGCCGACATCATCCATCAATATGTGCCTTACGACTCGCCGCGCTATGTCGCGCGCTTTCTCGATCACTGGCGGCCGAGCCTGGCGCTGTTCATCGAGTCCGATCTGTGGCCCAATCTGATCCTGTCGAGCGCGGCGCGGCGGCTGCCGATGGTCCTGATCAACGGCCGGATGTCGCATCGCTCGTTTCCGCGCTGGCGCAGGGTCTGCAGGCACGATCTCCGCGCTGCTTGGCCGGTTCGACGTCTGCCTGGCCCAGTCGCGGGTCGATGCCGAGCGCTTTGCCGCGCTCGGCAGCCGCAACGTCGTCACGACCGGCAATCTGAAGCTGGATGTTCCGGCGCCGCCCGCCGATCCCGCCAAGCTGGAGCGGCTGATGTCGGTGACGCGCGGCCGCCCGATCATCGTGGCGGCCTCGACCCATCCCGGCGAAGAGGACATCTTGCTCGAGGCGCACCGGACGCTCGCGGGATTCTTTCCATCGCTGCTGACCGTGATCGTGCCGCGGCATCCCAATCGCGGCGAAGCGATCGCCCGCGCCATCGCGGCGTCCGGCCTGCACGTGGCATTGCGTTCGCGCGAGGAGTTGCCGACGGCGAGCCACCGACATCTATGTCGCCGACACCATGGGCGAATTGGGATTGTTCTACCGGCTGGCGCCGATCGTGTTCATGGGAGGATCGCTGGTCGAACATGGCGGGCAGAATCCGATCGAGGCGGTCAAGCTCGGCGCGTCGATCGTTCATGGCCCTCACGTCTTCAATTTCACCGACGTTTACGAGGCGCTCGACGGCGCCGGCGGCGCCAGGCGCGCCGACACGCTGGAAGCGCTGGTGAAGCAGCTCGGCCAGTTGCTGGCCGATCCGGCGCGCGCGCGCATCGTCGCCTTGCAGCCTCCGAGCGCGTGGTCGAGCAGCTCGGCGGCGCGCTCGATCGCACGCTGGCCGCGCTGGAGCCGTATCTGCTGCAATTGCGGCTCGAAATGGGAGCGGCGAATGCGTGAGCCGGCCTTCTGGCACCGGCCGTCGTCGTGGACATCGCTATTGCTGACGCCGCTCGGCGCGCTCTATGGCGCTGGTCGCCGCGAGGCGGTTGCAGCGCGAGGGGTTTGACGCCGGCATCCCCGTGCTCTGCGTCGGCAACTATCATGTCGGCGGCGCCGGCAAGACCCCGACGGTGCTGGCGCTGACCAAGCTGCTGCGCGATCTCGGCGAGACGCCGGTCGTGCTCAGCCGCGGCTATGGCGGACGATTGCGCGGTCCGGTCAAGGTCGATCCGGAGCGGCACGCGGCCGCCGATGTCGGCGACGAGCCGCTGATGCTGGCGCGCACGGTGCCGGTGGTCGTTGCGCGCGATCGCGTCGCCGGCGTCGCATTGGCGCGGTCGCAGGGCGCCACCGTGATCCTGATGGACGATGGTTTTCAGAACCCGGCGATTGCCAAGGATGCTTCGCTGATCGTGATCGACGGCGAGCGCGGCCTCGGCAATGGCCGGGTGTTTCCCGCCGGTCCCCTGCGCGCGCCGCTGCCGCCGCAGCTCGCCCGCACCGACGCGCTGATCGTCATCGGCGATGGAACCGCGGCCGAGACGGTTGCCGCCGCCATCGCCGCGCAGGACAAGCCGGTGCTGTCGGCGCATCCTGAGGGCGGATGATGCATCGGTGGCGTCGCTGCGCGGCAAGCGCGTGCTGGCCTTTGCCGGGATCGGCGATCCCGCCAGGTTTTTCCGGACGCTGCGCGCAAGCGGGATCGAAGTTGTCCGGGAGCGGGCCTTCGCCGATCACCATCCGTTTTCGCAAGGCGAGATCGAGACCTTGATCGCCGAGGCAAGACGCGATGGGCTGACACTGGTGACGACGGAAAAGGATCTGGCGCGGCTGCGGCAGGCCGGGACGACTTCCGCACTGGGCGGAAGATATCGTGCCGTTCGTGGTGACGCTTGAATTCGATGACGCCGCAAAATTGCGGAAGTTCGTGGCGGACCGGCTGTTTCAGGCGCGCGAGAAGAAATTTCGGAACAACGAGTAAACTGGCGTCGTCCCGGCCTTGAGCCGGGACCCATAACCACCAATCTAAATTTTGCGAAAGGCTGGAGCACCAGCTCGCACAACCACAAATGCCTGTGGTTATGGGTCCCGGCGTTCGCCGGGACGACAAGGACTTTCAACCCTTACGTCTTCAGCGCCGCCGGAAAATGCCGCTGCAGCACCGCGCTCGGGACCGCGTAGGCCTCCTGCAGATCGACGCTCCAGTATTTCAGCTCGTCGAGCGGTATCCGCGCATCGGTCACGGCGCAGCGCACATAGGTTCCCGGCGAGATCACGCGGAAATCGCCATCCAGATATTGCACCTGCGCTTCGCCATGGCCCGAGGGGCCGAATTTATTCAGCACGGTTGAAGTCTCCGCGTCGTATCCGGCGAGTTCGAGCCGGGCCGAATGTTTTTCGCACAGTGCGATCTATCATAAATAGGTCGTGCTGTCCGCCCGTCAAACCCACCGATTTGTGATGAAATTTGGCACATGGCGCATGCTAGTCTTGCAGCAGTGGAACGCTGCTATTCAGCACCATGACGATCCGGCAAGTCGAGATGCGCCTTCTGTCAGCAATCACATTCCTGACACTATCTGCCGTGGCTTCCGCCGCGGACGCCGCGCCGTTGCCTGCCGCCGCATCAGGTCGACATACCCCTGCAGCAACGGGATTTTGCACGCGCAGCTTTACAAGCCCGACGGCGATGGCCCGTTTCCGGTCGTGATCGCGCTGCACGGCTGCGGCGGATTGGCCGGCCATTCCGAGCCGGTCGCGCCGCGCTATCGCGATTGGGCCGAGCAATTGCTCAAGGCCGGCAAGGCGGTGCTGCTGCCGGACAGCTATGGTTCGCGCGAGCTCGGCCCGCAATGCCGCGTCAAGGAGCGCCGGGTGCAGCGCCCGCCGCGAGCGGGTGGCCGACATCATGGCGTCCCGGCAATGGCTGGTGCAGCAGCCCTGGGCCGCGCCCGACCGCATCAGCCTGATGGGGTGGGCGAACGGCGCCAGCGCGCTGTTGTGGGCGGTGCGTCCGCAACTGTCGTCGCGCAATGTCGAGCCGGACTTCCGCTCGGCGATTGCGTTTTATCCGGACTGCCGCATCTCGTCGGGCCTTGGCTGGAGCGCGCGGGTGCCGACGCTGCTTCTGATCGGCGCCAGGGACGATGTCAGTTCGCCGCCGGCCTGCCGGCAGATGATCGACGGCGCGCACGGGCGCAGCGCGCTGGCGCGGATCGTGGTCTATCCCGGCGCCTATCACGATTTCGACCGCGCCAATCTTCCGCCGCACGCGATTGCCGGGACCGCAGATGCCGCCGCCCCGGAACACGGCCATCTCGGCACCGATCCGGAAGCGCGCGCCGATTCGCAAAAGCGCGTCGCGGAATGGCTGGCGCGCTAAGCATCTTACCCTCCAGGGGAGGTTAAGCAGGGCAGGGTAAGCAAGGGCACCCCTAAAACAGGCTTCCCTGACCGACCGGCTTGACGGCGCGCTTCGGTGCGGCGGCCTTCGGCTCACTGGCAACGGGCTTCGCCGGACGCGTCGCCGCCGGGCGATCCGCATCCGCCGTGGCCGCGACGCGTCCATCGGAAAATTCCAGATCGAGCCGCGCCCCCGGTCCGACGCTGGCCGCGGCATGCACGGCGTGGCCCTGCTCGTCGCGCACCAGGGCAAAACCGCGCGCGAGCACGCTGCGATAGGACAGCGCTCCCAGCAGCTGACCGCTGTGGGCGACCCGCGCCTAAAGCCGCTGCGTTGCCGTTGCAAGCGCGCGCCGCGCGCGCTCGGCGAGGCGCAGCACGCGTTCGCGGTCGCGCGCGATGGCCTGGCGCTGCGCCTGCGCGTTGGAGAGTTTTGAGGCTTTCAGCCTGATCTCAAGTCCGGCAAAGCGATCCCTGCGGCTGCGCAGCAGCGACCGCGGCCGACAACGTCATCCGTTCGCCCGATACCGTCAGCCGATGCGTGGCCTGCGCGACCTGCCCCCGCAGCACCCGCACCGTCAGCCGTGCGCCGGTGCTGGCGAAGCGGCGGAAATGGGCGTGGGTATTGGCCTTCAGGGCGCGGGGCAGCGAGGCGCTCGCACCATCCAGCCGCTGCCGCGGGATCGCCAGCAATTCGCTCGGGGCGGGCAGCGCGCGCGCCGCGGCGCGCAATTCGTTGCGGCGGCCTTCCTGGCCGCGTTGCCAGCACATCATCGTCCGCCGCGCCAGCGCGGCGACCTCGACGAACAATTCGCTGCGCACCGGGACCGCCATTTCGGCGGCCGCGGTCGGCGTCGGCGCGCGCTTGTCGGCGGCGAAGTCGATCAGCGTGATGTCGGTCTCGTGGCCGACCGCCGAGATCAGCGGGATCATGCTTTCGGCGGCGGCGCGGACCACGATCTCCTCGTTGAACGACCAGAGGTCTTCCAGCGAGCCGCCGCCGCGCGCGACGATCAGCAGATCCGGCCGCGGAATTCCGGCCGCCTTCCGGCAGCGCATTGAAGCCGCGGATCGCGGCCGCGATCTGTTCGGCCGAGCCTTCGCCCTGCACCCGCACCGGCCACACCAGCACGCGGCGCGGAAAGCGGTCCTCCAGCCGATGCAGGATGTCGCGGATCACGGCGCCGGTCGGCGAGGTGACGACGCCGATCACTTCCGGCAGCCATGGCAACAGTTGCTTGCGCGCCTCGTCGAACAGGCCTTCGGCGGCAAGCTTCTTCTTGCGCTCTTCCATCAGCGCCATCAGCGCGCCGATGCCGGCGGGCTCGATCGCCTCGATCACGATCTGGTATTTCGACGAGCCGGGATAGGTGGTGAGCTTGCCGGTGGCGATGACCTCGAGCCCTTCCTGCGGCTTGAAGCGCATCCGGGCGTGGGCGAATTTCCAGATCACCGCCTCGATCTTGGCGCTCTCGTCCTTCAGCGCGAAATAGCAGTGCCCGGAGGAGTGCGGCCCGCGGAAGCCGGTGATTTCGCCGCGCACCCGGACATGGCCATAGGCGTCCTCCACCGTCCGCTTCAGGGCGGAGGACAGTTCGGACACCGTGAATTCCGGCGCGTTGATCAGGGTTTCGGTGGCGGTCATCTCGGACAATCGATTCGGGCTTTTCGGGCTGGCGCACAAGGTAGGGATTTTCGGTCGTCACCGCTAATCGGCACTTGAATTCCCATTTACTCTGTAATACAGAGTTCTCTGGATAAATTCAGCGATAGAGGAGTGAGCCATGTCGCCAAAGCTGATACGAGGCGCGCTAAACCTCTTGAAATGGGCCCTGTGCGCGGTTGGCGCCGCAGCCCTGCTGCTGATCGCGCTGGTCGCCACGCCGCTGGCGCAGCCTCCCGAAATGCGTTCGATCTCGGAGTCCCGTAACGGCGTCGACTTCTCGACCCTGCCCGCGGTCGAGCGGTTTCAGGCCCGCGACGGCACGATGCTCGGCTTCCGCCATTATCCGGGCAAGCGGTCCGGCCACCGGGCGCGGCGCAATTTTCGTTCACGGCTCCTCCGGCTCGAGCGGGACCAGCATCCACGCGCTGTCGGCGGCGCTGGCGGCGCGCGGCGTGGAAACCTGGGCGATCGACATTCGCGGCCACGGCGTCTCAGGCACGCGCGGCGACATCGGCTATGTCGGCCAGCTTGAGGACGACCTCGCCGACTTCGTCGGCTGTGATCCGCAAGACCGCGCCCGACTGTGCCGCTGACCCTGCTCGGCCACTCCGCCGGCGGCGGCTTTGCGCTTCGCGTCGCGGGCTCGCCGATCCAGGACCTGTTCGTCCGCACCGTGCTGCTGGCGCCCTATCTCGGCTATGACGCCCCGACCAACCGGCCGAATTCCGGCGGCTGGGCCAGCGCCGACATGCCGCGCATCCTCGGACTGTTGGTGCTGCGCAAGATCGGCATCGATTGCTGCGAGGCGTTGCCGACGCTCGCCTTCGCGGTGCCGCCGAATTCGAAAAATATCCTGGTGCCGGTCTATTCCGACCGGCTGATGCGCAATTTCGCCACGCGGGGCTATCGCACCGATCTCGCGGCCGCGACCAAGCCGCTCACGATCATCGCCGGCATCGACGACGAATTGATGCTCGCGGACAAATATGCCGAAGCGGTCCATGCGGTTGCGCCTGCGGTCGACGTCAAGCTGATCGAAGGCGTCAACCACATGGGCATTGTCACCGTGCCGAAGGCGGTGTCGGCCATCGCCGACGACGTCGCGACGCACGCGATGGGGCAATCATGATCGGCACGATCAAGGAGGCCTCCGAAGCGCTCTCCGAGATCGACGACATCGTCCACCGCGTCCGGCAGTCGCGGCATCTACGATCTCGCCAGCCTGATCATGATCCTGTGGGGCGTGCTGGTGTTCGCCGGCAATATCGCGACCTGGCTCTGGCCGCGCTATGGCGGTTACATCTGGATCACCGTCGATATTGCGGGCGTCGCCGGGCTGTTTGCGATCAGCGTTTTCAGCTATTCCCGCACCGGCGTGCGCAGCCTTCGATGTCCGGATGCTGGTGACGTTCCTGCTGTTCTTCGCCTTCGGATACTTCTGCGCGAACCTGCTCGGTCATTTCACGCCGCGCCAGCTGGGAACGTTCTGGCCGATTTATTTCATGCTGTTCTATACGATCGCGGGGCTGTGGTTCGGTTACGCCTTTGTCGCGATCGGTCTTGGCATCATCGCGCTGACGCTGATCGGCTATTTCTTCATCGGCGACGCGTTCCTGCTGTGGATGGCCGTTCGTCAACGGCGGCGGGCTCATTCTGGGCGGCCTCTGGATGCGCCGGAGCTAGAGCGATGGCCGAACTCGACGACATCATCCACCAGCCGCTGCGGCTTGAGAATCATGGCGGCGCTGAACGCGCTGCCGGCGGCGCGCGGGGCTCGAATTCTCCCGGCTGAAAAAGCTGACCGGCGCCACCGACGGCAATCTCGGCGCCCATATCGAGACGCTGGCGAAGGCCGGCTATGTCGCGGTCGACAAGGCCTTTGTCGGCAAGAAGCCGCAGACCACGGTGACCGCCACCGCGGCCGGGCGCGGCGCCTTCGCCCGCCATGTCGCGACCTTGCAGGAAATCATCGCGGCCTCGGCGCGGCAGCGTACTTCGTCATTCCGGGCGCGTCGAAGCGCGAACCCGGATCTCGCCGATCACTCGGCGCCCCGGATCGGCGCGCTGCGCGCCGTCCGGAATGACGCGTCCCCTTGCAGCGAGGGGGAGACTCGTGCGACCGACACGGTTCGAACCCCCTCGCATCTGGCTGCATCTCATGCACATTCTCCTGCTCGGTTCCGGCGGCCGCGAACACGCTTTGGCGTGGAAGATCGCGGCTTCCCCGCTGGTGACGAAACTCTGGTGCGCGCCGGGCAATGCCGGCATCGCGCGGGAGGCCGAATGCGTGGCGCTCGATATCGCCGACCATGCCGCGGTGATCGATTTCTGCAAGCGCAACGCGGTCGATTTCGTCGTGGTCGGCCCGGATGCGCCGATCGCCGCCGGCATCGTCGACGATCTCGACGCCGCCGGCTTCAAGGCATTCGGACCGACCAAGGCCGCGGGGCAGCTGGAGAGCTCGAAGAATTTCACCAAGGCGCTGTGCCGCGCGAATCAATATTCCGACCGCGGCCTATGAACATTTCACCGACGCCGAGACGGCGAAAGCCTATATCCGCGAGCAGGGCGCGCCGATCGTGGTCAAGGCCGACGGGCTCGCCGCCGGCAAGGGCGTCGTGGTCGCGATGACCGAAGCCGAAGCGCTCGCGGCGGTCGACATGATGTTCGGCGGCGGTTTCGGCGCCGCCGGCGCCGAGGTCGTGATCGAGGAGTTCATGCAGGGCGAGGAAGCCTCGTTCTTCGCCCTGTGCGACGGCGAGCACGCGCTGCCGCTGGCGACCGCGCAGGATCACAAGCGCGCCTTCGACGGCGACAAGGGCCCGAACACCGGCGGCATGGGCGCCTATTCGCCGGCGCCGGTCATGACGGAGGCGATGTGCGCGCGGGTGATGGAGGAGATGATCATGCCGACGCTGCGCGCATTGAAGGCGATGGGATCGCCCTACAAGGGCGTGCTCTTTGCCGGCGTGATGGTGACCAAGGACGGACCGAAGCTCGTCGAATACAACGCCCGCTTCGGCGATCCGGAATGCCAGGTGCTGATGCTGCGGATGATGTCCGACATCGTGCCGGCGCTGATCGCCTGCGCCGACGGCCAGTTGAAGAATTTCAGCCTGCGCTGGTTCGACGACGTCGCGCTGACGGTGATCATGGCGACCAAGGGCTATCCCGGCGACTACGGCAAGGGCTCGGTGATCGAAGGCCTCGATGACGCCGCCAAGGTCGAGGGCGTCGAGATTTTTCATGCCGGCACGATGGCGAAGGACGGCAAGATTCTCGCCAATGGCGGGCGCGTGCTGAACGTCTGCGCGATCGGCAAGACGGTGAGCGAAGCGCAGCAGCGCGCCTATCAGGCCGTCGACCGCATCCAATGGCCGGAAGGCTTTTGCCGCCGCGACATCGGCTGGCAGGCGGTGGAGCGGGAGCGGGCGACGAGATGAACTCCGTCATTCCGGAGCGACGCGCAAGCGATCGAACCGGAATCCGAGACGTGTCTCAGCGCTAAGCATCTTCGAGATTCCGGATCGGCTTGCGCGTTGCGCGCCGTCCGGCAATGACGCGAATGTCAGATCAAATCGCCGCCCGCGGCCAACGCCGTGGTGCCGTGCTCGCGGAACGCCTTGATGACGTTGCGGCCGACCCTCCATTTGTGCACCTCGTCGGGACCGTCGACCAGCCGCTGCGAGCGCACCTGGGTGTACCATTTCGCCAGTATGGTATCCTGGCTGAAGCCGAGCGCGCCGTGCAGCTGGATCGCGGTGTCGATCACGTGGTGCACCATGTGCGCCAGATACACCTTGGCGATCGAGTTTTCCTGCCGCAGGTCCATGCCCTTTTCCGCCTTGTAGGCGATGTGCAGCAGCATCAGGCGTCCGATATAGAGCTGGCTGGCGCACTCGGCGAGCATGAACTGCACCGCCTGCCGGTCGGCGAGCAGCACGCCGAAGGTCGAGCGCTTGGTCACATGCGCGACCGCCATGTCGAGCGCGCGCTGGGCCTTGGCGATGTTGTGCATGCCGTGGCGCAGCCGGCCATAGGCGAGGCGGTGCTGGCCCATGTTAAAACCGTTGCCCTCGCCGCCGAGCAGATTGTCGGCCGGCACCTTCAGATCCCTGATCTCGATCTCGGAATGGCCGCCGTGAATCACGTCGTCATGCGGGCCCTCGATCGCCATGTTCTTGATGTTGCGCTTGATCTTGTAGCCCGGGTTCGGCAGTTCGACGATGAAGGTCGAATACTGCTTGTGGCGCGGCGCGTTCGGGTCGGTCTTGGCCATCACCAGCGCCATGTCGGCGACGCTGGCGGAGGAGGAGAACCACTTCTCGCCGTTGAGGATGTAATTCTCGTTGCCGTCCTTCACCGCCGATGTCTGCATGCCCGTGGCGTCGGCGCCGGCCGCCTTCTCCGTCATCGAGAAGCAGATGCGCTTGTCGCCATTGAGCAGCGGCTTGAGGAATTTTTCCTTCTGATATTCCGTGCCGTGCTCGAGAATGGTCATCATCGAGGCGTCGTCGGGCCCTTGCGTGTTCATCGACAGCGCGCCCAGCATGCTTTCGCCGAGCTCCATCTGCACCAGCGCGTTGGCGAGCGGGCCGAGGCCCATGCCGCCATATTCCTTCGGCACGAACGGGCACCACAGGCCTTGCGCGCGCGCCTTCGCCCGCAGCTTGCCGAGCACTTCGTCGAGCGGCTTGGAGTCCAGTTCCTTCTCCGCCGGAATGCATTCGTCCTGCACCCATTTGCGGACCTTCTGCGCGGATCGCCTTGGCCTCGGCCGGGATTTCGAAATCGATCGACATGGCAGGTTTCCTCGTTCTGGTTTCTTGATGGCTTGGCTTGTCGAATGGCATATATCGAGACGTGCCAGCGGCAATGACAAACAAAGTTTGAAGCAACCGTCGTGTTGCGGATGACCGACGTGAGAGCGTGAAAATGCCCGATCTCGCCGACCTGTTTCCCGGCTATGCCTCCGAATGGATCAACACCGCATCCGGGCGCATTTTCGCCCGCGTCGGCGGCAAGGGCCCGCCGCTGCTGTTGCTGCACGGTTTTTCCGAGACCCATGTGATGTGGCACCGCGTCGCGCCGCAGCTCGCCGACAGCTTCACGCTGATCATCGCCGACCTGCCGGGCTATGGCTGGTCGGACATGCCGCGAGAGCGACAAGAATCATACGCCCTACACCAAGCGCGCGATGGCGCAAGACGATGATCGAGGCGATGGAGCAGCTCGGCCATGTGCATTTTGCGCTTGGCCGGGCACGACCGCGGCGGCCGCGTCGCCTATCGGCTGGCGCTCGATCATCCCGGCCGGCTGTCGCGGCTGGCGGTGCTCGATATCCTGCCGACCTATGATTACTGGGAGCGAATGAACCGGCTCTATGCGCTGAAGATCTATCACTGGACCTTTCTGGCGCAGCCTTATCCGTTGCCGGAAACGCTGATCGGCGGCAACCCCGACTTCTTCCTGCGCACCAAGATGGCGAGCCAGACCAAGGCGAAAAATCTCGACGCCATCGATCCGCGCGCGCTGCAGCATTATCTCGCGCCGTTCCGCGATCCCTCGCGCGTGCATGCGATGTGCGAGGATTATCGCGCCGGCGCCTATGCCGATTTCGAGATCGACAAGGCCGATCGCGATGCAGGCCAGGAAGATCACGATCCCGATGCTGGCGCTGTGGGGCGATGCCGGCATCGCCAGCGCCGCGGCGACGCCGCTCGATACCTGGAAGACATGGGCCACCAACGTGTCCGGCGCGCCGGTCGATTCCGGGCATTTTCTGACCGAGGAAAATCCGGATGCGACGGCGAGGGTGCTGAGGGAGTTTTTGCGGCGGCGTGATCTTTCGATGTCCTCCGGCGCGTAGCGAACCGATCCGAACGGTCGCTGCGGACCATCCCGGATGACGCGTGATCGCTCCGTCGGGTGACGAAGACGCTACCGCCGCGCCTTGAAAAAATCCCGCAGCAGCGTCGCCGCTTCGCTCTCGCCGACCGCCGAATAGACCTCGGGCACGTGGTGGCAGGTCGGCGACGAAAAAAACCGCACGCCGGATTCCACCGCGCCGCCCTTGGGATCGGCGGCGCCGTAATACAGCCGCCGGATCCGCGCGAACGAGATCGCGCCGGCGCACATCGTGCACGGCTCCAGCGTGACGTAGAGGTCGCAATCGACCAGCCGCTCGGTGCCGATGGCCTCGGCGGCCTGCCGGATCGCCAGTATTTCGGCATGCGCGGTCGGATCGCGGTCGGTCAGCGTGCGGTTGCCGGCGGTGGCGATGACCTCGTAATCGCGCACGATCACGCATCCGATCGGCACTTCGCCGGATTTTCCGGCGTTTTTCGGCCGTTTTCAGCGCCAAATCCATGAAAGAAGGGGCGGTCATGCCTCGTATCATCGGAAGAAACCTGCTACTAGATGCGCCTTCAGCAAAAGTGGATGCCGGTTTTGCGTGAGAATGCGCCTTGAGCCAAGCGCGCGCGCGTTAGCGCTATGACAGCCCGTCCACATCCGCCTGATCGCCATTCCATTTGGACACGAGAGACCCTTCATGCCCCGCGATAACGATAAAAACAACGATTCCCGCGGCCGGCGTGATCGGCCCTCCGGCGGCAAGGGCCGCTCCGGCGCCGCCCGGGGGCCCGAGAAGAAATTCGCCAAGCGCGGTTTTGCCGGCAAAAGCGACGGCGAGCGCAGCCCTATGCGGGAAAGTCCGACGGTCCCAGGACCTATGGCAAGAAGCCCTATTCGGGCCCGGGCAAGCCCTACGCCGGCAAGCGCGAGGGCCCGCCGCCGCGCCGCGACTATGGCGATGCCCCGCGGCCTCGCGGCGATCGGCCTTTTGGCGATCGTCCGCCGCGTTTCAACCGGGATGACCGTCCCCGCAGCGACGATCGTGGCGGCGAAAAGCGCTCCTTTACGCCACGCGGCGATCGCGGCGATGCCCGCCCGCCGGTCGCGATTTTCCGACAGGAAATTCGGCGACAAGAAACCTTATGCGTCGCGGGAGGGTGGCGGTGAGAAGCGACCCTACACGCCGCGCGGCGAAGGTTTTCGCAAGGACGGTGACCGGCCGCAGGGAGATCGCCCGTACAGCGCGCGGCCGTCGCGCGATGGCGATCGGCCCCACGGCGATCGTCCCGAGAGAAAATTCGGCGGCGACAAGAAATTTTCCCGCGGCGCGCCGGATCGCAGGGGCGACCGCGGCGATCGTGGCCCGCGCAAGGATTTCGGCAGCCGCGCCGGATCGCGGACCAGGATCGCAGGGCGAGTTCAAAACCGTGGCAGAAGCGCGACGCTTCGTCGCCTGACCATGCCGGGCGCAATTCGCGTCCCTCGCGTGACGGCGCGCGAAATTTCGACAAGCCGCGCTACGACAAGCCGCGCGAGGATCGCGGCGGCGACGAGCGTCCGCGGTTTTCGCGCCCGCGCGAGGATCGTCCCCAGGGTGACCGCCCGTTCCGCGAGCGGCCGAAGTTCGATCGTCCCCGCCGGGATCGCAACAGCGGCCGCAGCGAAGCCGGCAGTTCCTGGCAGGAGCATCCGCGCAGCGATGCCGATCGGCCGCGCCGCGACAACGAAGACGACAGCAAGGTTTTCGCCAAGCGTCCGGCGTTCGGCGGCCGCGGCGCCTATCGCGAGCGCACGCCTGACTTCGAGAAGCGCCCGGCGCGGCCGCCGCGCGAAAAGAAATCCGGCGAGCGCATCGCCAAGGTGGTGTCGCGGGCCGGCCTTGCCTCGCGCCGCGACGCCGAGGAATGGATCGTGCAGGGCCGCGTCACCGTCAACGGCCGCGTCATCAATTCGCCGGCGCTCGATGTCACCGCCAACGATGTCATCACCGTCGACGGCAAGCCGTTGCCGCCGCGCGAGCGCACCCGGCTGTTCCTGTTTCACAAGCCGCGCGGGTTGATGACCACCCATGCCGACCCCGAAGGCAGGCCGACGGTGTTCGACAATCTGCCGGAAGGCCTGCCGCGGCTGATCTCGATCGGCCGGCTCGATTTCAACACCGAGGGCCTGCTGCTGCTGACCAATGACGGCGGCCTGGCGCGCGCGCTCGAATTGCCCGATACCGGCTGGCTGCGGCGCTATCGCGTCCGCGCCCATGGCGAGGTCACGCAGGCCCAGCTCGACGAACTGAAGAAGGGCGTCGAAGTCGACGGCGTCAAATACGGTCCGATCGATGCGACGCTGGAACGCGACCAGGGCGCCAATGTCTGGCTGGTGTTCGCGATCCGCGAAGGCAAGAACCGGGAGGTGCGCAACGTGATGGCGCATCTCGGTCTCGAGGTGAACCGGCTGATCCGGGTGTCCTACGGGCCGTTTCAACTGGGCGAACTCGCCGAAGGCGAGGTCGAGGAGGTCAAGACCCGGGTGCTGCGCGACCAGCTCGGCGAAAAGGTGGCCGCGCTGGCGGGGGCGGATTTCAACCGTCCGATGCCGGGCGAAGCTCGCGCAGAAGCCGAGACCGAACAGGCCGATGCCCCGCGCGGCAAGAAACCGTTCAAGCCGGCCGGCAAGAGCGGCCTGATCGCCGACCGCAAGGGCCGCCGCGTGCTGGTGCAGCGCACCGGCAGCGAGGAGGCGCGCGCGCGCAACGAGCTTGAGGCCAGCGGCTACGGCCCGCCGCGGCGTCCGCAGCGCGGCTATCACGGCAAGCGCGATCTCAAGCCGCGGGACGAGTAGGGCTACGGGATGATGTTTGTCTTTTCATCTCTTCTTCCATGCGTCGCGCGGGAACTCTCTCCGTTCCCTCCCCCCTTGCGGGGAAGGGCTGGGGAGGGGGGTATCCCACGAAATGTCGGTGGGTGCGGCACCCCCACCCCTAACCTCGAGAGCGAGCTTCGCTCGCCTCGGACCCCGCAAGGGGGAGGGGAACATAGGGGCGCACACTGATGCGCGTCGTCGGCGGGCGATTGAAGGGCCGCAATCTTGCCTCGCCGTCCTCGCGCGACATCCGGCCGACCGCGGATCGCCTGCGCGAGTCGCTGTTCAACATCCTGATCCATGCCTATGACGATCCGATTTCGGGCGCGCGCGTGCTCGACCTGTTCGCCGGCACCGGCGCGCTCGGCATCGAGGCGGTCTCGCGCGGGGCGGCGTTCGCGCTGTTCGTCGACAACGGCGCCGAGGCGCGGGCGCTGCTTGCGCAACAATGTCGAGGCGCTCGGCCTCGGCGGCGTGACAAAAGTGTATCGCCGCGACGCCACCAGTCTCGGCCCGGCGCATCCGATGGAGCCGTTCTCGCTGGTGTTTCTCGATCCGCCCTACGCAAAAAAGCTTGCCGAGAAGGCGCTGGTATCGTTGCGCGATGGCGGCTGGCTGACGCGCGGGCGCGCTATTGGTGGTCGAGGAGGCGAAGGCCGCGGAATTCGCCGCGCCGGAAGGTTTTGAAGAGCTGGAGCGGCGGGTCGTATGACGATACGGAATTCACGTTCCTGCGGCGAGACTCTACACACGCAGTCGCCGAAGCAGGAAGGAGAACAGAAATGACAGGGCGGCCAGCAGCAAATAAATGATGAGCGCATTGAGCGCGATCGCGCCCAAGAGCCAGCTGCTCGAAATATAATCGATCCAGGGCAATCCCAGCAGCACGGCGGGAAGACCGGCAAAGGTTCGGTGGTCGAACAGCGGATAGGCGGCCGCGCAGGCGAAGACGATAAGATAAAGAGTTGCGCCGATCACCGCGAATCTCGATCGCATCACCGTCTCCCGAACAGCTTCTCGATATCGCTAAGCTTCAATTCCACGTAGGTCGGGCGGCCGTGGTTGCACTGGCCGGAGTTCGGGGTGTCTTCCATCTCGCGCAGCAGCGCGTTCATTTCCTCCGGCTTGAGGATGCGGCCGGCGCGCACCGAGCCGTGACAGGCCATGGTGGCCGCGACATGCATCAGCCGGCGTTCCAGCGGCAGCGTCTCGTCCCATTCGGCCATGTGTTCGGCGAGATCGCGCAGCAACGAGCCGGCATTGGTCTTGCCGAGCAGCGACGGCGTTTCGCGCACCGCGACCGCGCCGGGGCCGAAGGATTCGATCGCAAGCCCGAACGACGCCAGTTCCTCGGCGCGCGCGATCAGCCGCTCCACGGTCGCCTCGTCGAGTTCGACAATTTCCGGAATCAGGAGGATCTGCCGCTGCACGCCGTTGCTTCGCCAGCGATGCCTTCAGCTTCTCATAGACGATGCGCTCATGCGCGGCGTGCTGGTCCACCACGACAAGACCGTCGCGGGTCTGCGACACGATATAGGTCTCGTGGATCTGCGTCCGCGCCGCGCCCAGCGGGCGGTCGAGCAGATCGGCGGACGGCTGTTCCTGAAAGCGGACGTCCGCCGTGGGCGCGCCGACGTCGAACGCGGCCTGTCCCGGTTCGGCAAGCGCCGTCGCCGCCGAGCCTTCGAAGGCCGGCCGCGATCCGACCGGATAGGCCGGCGAGCGCCGCCAGTCCCAATTGGTCGGGCGCGGCGCGAAGGACGGGCGGAACGAGGCAATCGCGGCGCCGTCGCTGTTGGCCGCGGTGCGCTTGCCTTCGCGGGCCAGCCCCTCCTTCAGCGCGTGCACGATCAGCGCGCGGACCAGGCCGGCATTGCGGAACCGCACCTCGGTCTTGGCCGGATGCACATTGGCATCGACCTCGCCGGCATCGAGCGTCACGAACAGCGCCACCACGGGATGGCGGTCGCGCGGCAGATAGTCGGAATAGGCCGCGCGCACCGCGCCGAGAATGAGCTTGTCGCGCACCGGCCGGCCGTTGACGAACAGATATTGCCCGAGCGCGTTGGCGCGCGTCAGCGACGGCGCCGCGGCAAAACCTTCGACCACGACGCCTTCGCGCTCGGCGCGCACCTCAATGGCGCTGGAGCGAAAATCCGCGCCCAGGATGTCGCCGAGCCGCGTCAGCCGGCCGCTGGCGCCGGGCAGCGCCGCGGCCCAGGTAACCGGCGCGCGTTCCTCGCCGGCCAGCGTGAAGGCGATATCCGGCCGCGCCATCGCAAGGCGCCGCACCACCTCGCGGATCGCTTCGGCCTCGGTGCGGTCGGTCTTGAGAAATTTCAGCCGCGCCGGCGTGGCGTAGAAGAGATCGCTGACCTCGACGCGGGTGCCCTGGCGAGAGCGCCGCCGGCATGATGCCGGATTTCTCGCCGCCTTCGACCGACAGCGACCAGGCATGCGGCTCGCTGACGTGGCGCGTGGTGATGCCGAGCTTCGCCACCGCGCCGATCGAGGGCAGCGCCTCGCCGCGGAACCCCAGGGTGCGGATCCGCAACAGATCCTCGTCGTCGAGTTTTGAGGTGGCATGACGATCGACCGCGAGCGCGAGATCGTCATGGGTCATGCCGCTGCCGTCGTCGGTGATGCCGATCCGCCGCCGGCCGCCGCCATCGGTGAAGATGTCGATCCGGCTGGCGCCGGCGTCGATGGCGTTCTCCACGAGTTCCTTGACCACGCTCGCCGGACGCTCGACCACTTCGCCGGCGGCGATGCGGTTGACGACCTGTTCGGGAAGCTGGCGGACGGGCATGGCGGTGGGCGACTCGCGGCAAGCGGGAGCCCCAATCTAGGGGCTTTTGCCGGATGGCGGGAGGGCGAGGGCGGAAAACCGCAAGCTCTCCCCGTTGTTCACGGGGGAAGCTGCCGTTGAAAACGTGGCCTCAATCGTCGAATCGCGCCGAACCGCGCTTGGCCTTGACGTCGCTGCGGCGCTTCTTGCCTTCCAGCCGGCGTTGTTTCGATCCGAGGGTCGGCCTGGTCGGGCGCCGCGGGATCGGGCGCGCCATCGCCTCGCGCAATAGTTCGAGCAGGCGGTCGATCGCGTCGGCGCGGTTGCGCTCCTGGGTGCGGAAGCGCTGCGCATGGATCACGATCACGCCGTCCTTGGTCATGCGCTGGCCGGCGAGCCGGTTGAGCCGCGCCGCGGCATCGGCCGGCAGCGCGATCCGGCGCGTATCGAAACGCAATTGCGCGGCGGTCGAGAGCTTGTTGACGTTCTGTCCGCCCGGGCCGGAGGCGCGGACGAAGGAGATCTCGATGTCGTTCTCGTCGATCGTGAGGTCGCGGGAAATCCGCAGCATGGCGTCACCGAAGGCCCGGGATGATCCCTGCGAGGGAATCGGGCATCGGCAGCAGGATAGCCGGGTTTTGCCGAGGTGACGTTTGCCTGTGGCCGCTATGCGGAACGTCAGTTCGCCGTCGGCGGGGGCGCCGCCGCAGGCTGGGCGGCGGCTTGCGGGGCGCGGCCGACGATCACGGTGAGAAGGCCCTGGCCCCACAGCCGCTGGGCGGCCTTCTTGGCGTCGTCCAGCGTCACCGCATCGACGATGGCGTTGCGCTTCTCGATGTAGTCGATCGGCAGCCTGTCGAGCTGGTACTGCAGCAGCGCCGAGGCCAGCTTCGCGGAGGTGTCGAGCGCCAGCATCTGCGAGCCCTTGAGATAGGATTTGGCTTCGTCCAGTTCCTGCTGGGTCGGGCCGTCCTCGGCGATGCGGCGGATTTCCTTGTCGATGGCGTCGACGGTTTCGCCGGCGCGGTCGGCGCGGGTTCCGGTATTGCCGACGAACAAGCGCGGAGTGATCCATCCACAGCAGCGATTCATAGACCGAATAGGCGAGGCCGCGCTTCTCGCGGACTTCGCGGTAGAGCCGCGACGACAGCCCGCCGCCGCCGAGAATGTGGTTGACGACATAGGCGGCCATGAAATTCGGATCGTGGCGCATGAAGCCGGGGCCGCCGAACGTCACCACGGTCTGCGGCACGTCGAGCGGAATGAAGGCGCGCTGCGGCGGCTTGGCGGGCGCGACGTCGGGGACCGGCGTCAGGCTGGCCTTGGCCGGCAATCCGCCGAACGTCTTGTCGAGCAGTTGGCCGAGCGTGGCCGGGTCGACGTCGCCGACCACGGCGATCTTCAGCGTGTCCTTGGCCAGCACGCGGCGGACATAGTCCTTCAAATCGGCGACGTCGATCTTCGGCACGCTTTCCAGGGTGCCGTTGGCCTGCCGGCCATAGGGGTGGTCGCCAAAGGCGACTTCCAGGAACTTGCGGCCGGCAAGCGACGTCGGATTGGTGGTGTCGCGGCGCAGACCGGAAATCACCTGCGCGCGAATGCGCTCGACGTCGGCGCTGTCGAAATGCGGCGATGTCAGCGACATCCGCAGCAGGTCGAAGGCTTCGTCCGGTTGTCCTTGAGCATGCGCAGCGAGCCGCGGAAATAGTCCCGCGTCGAGGTGAAGCTCAGCTCGATGGCGCGGCGGTCGAGGCGTTCGTGAAAGGTCTTGGAATCGAGATCGCCGGAGCCTTCGTCGAGCAGGTCGGCGACCAGGTTGCCGACGCCGGGCTTGTCGGCCGGATCCTGCGTCGCGCCGCCGCCGAAGGCATATTCCATCGCGATCAGCGGCACGGTGGCGTCCTGCACGAACCAGGCCTCGATGCCGCCGGGCGAGATCAGCTGCTGGATCTTGGCCGCGGCCTGCGAAGGCGCCGACCGAAAGCGGCGTCATCGCCAGGCCGGCGGCAAGGACGAAGGCGAAGCGCCGCGCGCAAGTCCGAGATAAGGATCACGAACGCTTCTCCTCGCGCTTCGGCGTGGCGTCCTTGATCAGATAGCCGGTCACCGAGCGCTTCTTGTCGAGCCATTTCTGCGCGGCGTCGCGGACCTGTTCGGCGGTGACGGCGCGAATGCGATCCGGCCAGCTCCTGATGTCGTCGATGCTCAGCCCGGTGGTGAGCGCGCCGCCATACCAGCGCGCCAGCGTCGCCTGGTTGTCCTGGGCGTAGATCGCTTCCGCGATCAAGCTGGGTCTTGACGCGCTCGAGGTCCTCGGCGCGCACCGGGTTTTGCAGGACATCGGCGATCACGCTGTCGATCACCTGCTCGATCTGCGAGAACTCGACGCCGGGCTTCGGCGAGACCGAGATCAAGAACTGGGTCGCATCGAGCGAGGTGCCCTGATAGCCGGCGCCGGCGCTGACCGCGAGCGGCCGTGTCGACCACCAGCGCGCGATAGAGATAGGAGTTGCTGCCGCCGCCCATCAGTTGCGCCAGCACGTCGAGCGCCGGGCTTTCGCCCGGCGCGGCGGTGGCGGCGGACGGAACCAGATAATAGCGCCGCAGGCTGGGCTGTTCGACGCGCGGATCGGACAGCGTCACCGTGCGCGGCGCGACCGGCTCCGGCTCCTGCGGACGAAGCCGCCGCGCCGGGATCGCGGGCTGCGGCGGCAACCTGGCCGAAGGTCTGTTCCACCATCGGGCGGACGTCGGCGGCCTCGACGTCGCCGGCGATCACCAGGATCGCGTTGTTCGGCGCATAGAAGCGCTTGTAGAAGGCCAGCGCGTCCTCGCGGTCGAGCTTCTCGATTTCCTGGTGCCAGCCGATCACCGGGCGGCCATAGGGATGGTTGAGATACAGCGCCGCCATGATCTGCTCGGTCAGCCGCGCATCCGGATTGTTGGCGACCCGCATGTTGTATTCTTCGAGCACGACGTCGCGCTCCGGCAGCACGTTCTCGTCCTTCAGGATCAGGCCGGTCATGCGGTCGGCCTCGAACTCCATCATCTTGGCCAGCTGCTCGCGCGGCACGCGCTGGAAATAGCCGGTGTAGTCGATCGAGGTGAAGGCGTTCTCGTTGCCGCCGATCCGAAGCACGGTCTGGGAAAATTCGCCGGCCGGATGCTTGCTGGTGCCCTTGAACATCAGATGTTCGAGAAAGTGCGCCAGGCCCGATTTGCCCGGCGTCTCGTCGGCGGAGCCGACCTTGTACCAGATCATCTGCGTGACGACCGGCGTGCGGTGATCCGGGATCACCACGACCTGCAGGCCGTTGGCGAGGGTGAAGCTGGCGGGAGGCTCCGACGGTCACCGTGGTCTGGGCGAGCGCGCCGCCGGCGGAGACAGCGAATGCCGAGAGCAGCACGAAGAAAGAGGCAGCGAAGCGGTGTGAGGACATCATGACCTGTCTGGCGTGCGCAAAGCGGGACGGTCTGCGACAGGGATACGCGCTTCCGGAGAAGAGCCCGAACGGACGTCCGGGTCGCCGGCATCGTACACCGCGCGGCTACAGTCGAGCGTCACGAAGCCGAGAGACAACGGCGGCCATTCGCCTTACTTGCCGACGTTCGGGTCGTTCGGGTTGTCCATGGATGCGCTTGCACGCTGTTCAGCGATTCCTTCGGCCCGGTGCCGTAGGCGAAATTCGGCGACGGCGTCTGATAGCCGGCCGGCGGCTGGGTCAGCGATTCCCGCGTCGGCTCGCCCTTGAACGGGGCCGTCTCGGCCTTGTTGCCGCCGAACAGACTGCTGAAGCCGCCGGTGTAGCCGAGCTGCGACGGGCTGAGGATCGGATTGTTGGAAACACCGGGCTGCACCGGATCGTTGTTGGTGCGGGCTTGGGGCGCGGTCTTGCCGACATTGAGTTCGCTCGGGGTCAGGACGCGGGCGGCTTCGATGGGGTCGCTTGGCCTTTCTTGCGGGCCGCGATCGCGGCCTTGCGCCGCGCCTCGTCCGGATCTTTCGGCCAGTTCGGCTCCTTGATCTCGCTCTTCACGGTTCCGGCGGCGGCAGATCGAGCTTGGGAGGCACCACCAGCGGCGATCGCTCGCGATAGTCGATGCCGCGGTTCTCCATGTTGGTGCCGCCGATGCCGGCCATGATGCCCTCGATGATCTTTTCCTCGAAGGTCTTGTCGTCCTCGTCGTCGTCCTGGGCGCGGGCGGCACCGGCCGTCATCACGAGGCCGATGCCGAGGGCGACGGCGGCGAGCCGCAGGGCGCGCGTCAGCGCTCTCGACGAATTCCGCACCATCCAACCGCTGGCTTCGGTCTTCGCGCATCGCGCTGTTCCCGTTCAAATTTTCCGCAGGGGCGCGCCGATCCGGGCGCCGCTCCGCTCCTGCAGACAACATCAAGCTTTGGGGGTCCGTATCAGCCGGGATCAGGGCGCTTTTGCGGCGGGTACCCCCAGGAAGGAATCATACAGCAGGGCCGCTACCCCGGCAACAATCGCCACGTCGGCGAGGTTAAACACGTACCAATTGAAGGGTTTTCCCCCGATCTCGACGTGGAACAGGGCGAAATCGACCACCGCGCCATAGGCGAAGCGGTCGATGGCGTTGCCGATGGCGCCGCCGATGATCAGGCCGAGCGCGACGGTCGCCAGCAGGGTGCGCGACCGCGCCATCCAGATCGCCAGCACGATCACCGCCACGGCCTTGATCGCCATCAGGGCGATCTGGGCGAGCTGGCTGTCGTTCTGGAACCAGCCGAAGCTGATCCCGATATTCCAGGCCAGCACCAGGTCGAAGAACGGCGTGACCTTCACCGCGCCGCGATGGGCGATGTCGAACACGAACAGCAGCCAGAGTTTCGAGGCCTGATCGAGCGCCAGCACGGCGAGCGCGGCGATGACGCCGGGGCGGAGGGGCGGTCATGCTGTGGGCCGCCGTCGCAAATACAGGTGTCGTCCCCGCGAAAGCGGCCGGACGGCGATTTCAACCCCACGTCGTCCCCGCGAAGGCGGGGACCCATGCGCCGCTGTATCGGATGATTGTTTGAAAGACTCGTGGGTCATCGTCCTCTGTCTCGTTCCGAGCGCCGGTGGCTATGGGTCCCTGCGTTCGCAGGGACGACGATAAGTGTTACACCGCCACTCCCAGCGCCTTCCATTCGCGCAAGGCCTGCGCGTCGCGCGGCGAGACGTCGGGATATTCGGGGTCTTCGCCGACGGTCGGCAGGATCTTCCACGACCGCGCGCATTTGGTGCCGACGGCCTTTTCGACCACGACGGCGACGCCGGGCACGTCGTTCAGCGTGAACGCGCCGGCCGGCGCGTCGTCGTTGGTCACCATCGCGTTCGAGGTGATGCAGACTTCGGCCAGATCGATATCGAACAGCGTGTCGAAGATCTTCTTGTCCGAGACATAGACCAGCGGCGAGGCCTCCAGCGACGAGCCGATGCTCTTGGCGGCGCGCTCGAGTTCGAGCGCGCCGGTGACGACGCGGCGGACGTTGCGGATGGTCTCCCACTTCGCCGCGAGCGCATCGTCGCGGAAGGCCTCGAGCCCTTCGGGAAACAGCGTCAGGTGCACCGACGGCTCGGCATCCGGCCGGTACATCCGCCACGCTTCCTCGCAGGTGAAGCTCAGCACCGGCGCGAGCCATCGCAGGATCGCGTCGCAGATGATGTCGATCGCGGTCAGCGCCGCCTTGCGCGCCAGCGACGACGGCGGATCGCAATACAGCGTGTCCTTGCGGATGTCGAAATAGAACGCCGACAGTTCGGTGTTCATGAATGCCGACAGGCTCGCGACCACGGTCTTGTAGTCGAACTCGGCATAGGCCTTGCGCACGATGTCGGCCTGCTCGGCGAGCTCGATGCAGCATCAGCCGTTCCAGCTCGGGCATGTCGGCATGCGCGACCGCGTCGTCCGGCTTGAAGTGATGCAGCGTGCCGAGCATCCAGCGGATCGAGTTGCGCAGCTTGCGGTAGGTCTCGATGGTGTTCTTGAGGATTTCCGGACCGATGCGCTGGTCGTCGGCATAGTCGGTGGCGCAGACCCAGAGCCGCAGGATATCGGCGCCGGAATCCTTCGATCACCTTCTGCGGCTCGACGGTGTTGCCGAGCGACTTCGACATCTTGCGGCCGTTCTCGTCCAGCGTGAAGCCGTGGGTCAGCACGACGTCGAACGGCGCGCGGCCGCGGGTGCCGCAGCTTTCCAGCAGCGAGGACTGGAACCAGCCGCGATGCTGGTCGCTAGCCTTCCAGATACATCACGGTATCGTCGCCGCCATCGATCTTGCGGACGATGTTGCCGAGCTGCGGAAAATGCTGGCGGTCTTCCAGCACGAAGGCGTGCGTCGAGCCGGAATCGAACCAGACGTCGCAGATGTCGTCGACCTTCTTCCAGTCCTCGCCGGCGCGGGGCCCAAGAAAGCGTTCGCGCGCGCCGTCCATGTACCAGGCGTCGGCGCCTTCCTCCCTGAAGGCTTCGGCGATGCGCTGGTTGACGACTTCGTCCTGCAGGATTTCGGCGGAGCCGTCGCCCTTCTCGCGCACGAACACCGCGATCGGCACGCCCCAGGCGCGCTGGCGCGAGATCACCCAGTCGGGCTTGGCGTCGATCATGCCGTTGATGCGGTTCTGGCCCGACGGCGGCACCCATTGCGTCACCGAGATCGCGTGCAGCGCGCGGGCGCGCAGCGTGTCGCCGGGCTTCGCGCTTGCCGTTGATCCGCGATGTCCTTGTCCATCGCGATGAACCATTGCGGCGTGTTGCGGAAGATCACCGGCTTCTTCGAGCGCCAGGAATGCGGATATTGATGCTTGAGCCGGCCGCGCGCCAGCAGCATGCCGGCCTCGACCAGCGCCTTGATCACGGCCTCGTTGGCGTCGCCCTTTTCGCCCTTGTCGTTGATGACGCGCTTGCCGGTGAAGCCCGGCGCCTGATCGGTGAAGGCGCCGTTCTCGTCGACGGTGTAGGGGATGGCGGTGTTGATGCCGCGCGCTTCGAGCTCGCGCGCATTCGCCATCCAGACGTCGAAGTCCTCGCGGCCGTGGCCCGGCGCGGTGTGCACGAAGCCGGTGCCGGTGTCGTCGGTGACGTGATCGCCGGCGAGCAGCGGCACGTGAAATTCGTAGCCGCCGCTGACGCCTTTCAGCGGATGCGCGCATTCCACGGCCGTCGAGCGCGTCGCGCCGGCACTTCGCCGACCTTCTCATAGCCGGTCGACGCGCGCCTGCTTGAATACGTCTGCTGCGAGCGCGTCGGCGAGGATCAGGAGATCGCCGGTCTTCGCCCAGTTGTCCGCGGGCGCATTCGGTGACCTCGTAGAGGCCGTAGGCGATCTTCGGCGAGAAGCTGATGGCGCGGTTGCCGGGCAGCGTCCACGGCGTCGTGGTCCAGATCACGACGCTGAGCATCGCTGACGGCGTCAACGATCGCGGCCGAACGTCCGTCGCCGGATCGAGTTCGACTTCCGCGACCGGAAATTTCACCCACACCATGTCGCGACGTGTAGTCCTCGTATTCGACCTCGGCTTCGGCCAGCGCGGTCTTCTCCACCACGCTCCACATCACCGGCTTGGAGCCGCGATAGAGCGTGCCGTTGGCGGCGAACTTCATCAGCTCGCGCGCGATCTGCGCTTCGGCGGATAGTCCATGGTGGCGTAGGGATGATCCCAGTCGCCGATGATGCCGAGCCGCTTGAATTCCTCGCGCTGCACGTTGAGCCAGTGCGTCGGCATAGGCGCGGCATTCCTGGCGGAACGCCACCATCGCGGCGGAGTCGCGGAAGTCCGGCTTCTGCTTGCCCTTGGAGCGGTAGTTCTCTTCCTCGATCTTCCATTCGATCGGCAGGCCGTGGCAGTCCCAGCCCGGCACGTAGTTGGAATCGAAGCCGAGCATCTGCTGGCTCTTGGTCACCACGTCCTTGAGGATCTTGTTGAGCGCGTGGCCGATATGGATGTTGCCGTTGGCGTAGGGCGGGCCGTCATGCAGCACGAATTTGGCCCGGCCGGCGGCGTCCTCGCGCAGCTTCTCGTAGAGGTCGATCTCGTTCCAGCGGTCGAGGATTTCCGGCTCGCGCTGCGGCAGGCCGGCGCGCATCGGGAATTCCGTCTGCGGCAGGAACAGGGTTTTGGAATAGTCGGTGGCGTCGGACTTTTGCGGCTTTTCGGACATGAATGCTCTGGTTTGGCTCGAAAGGGCGCGAAACGCGATTGAATCGCGGAATGAACGAGGAGAATCCCGGTCTTGCGCCGAGCCGAAAGCTCAGGCGGAAGCCGGGCCGCTAATGCTGATGATGCGCCGCGCAAACATGGGGGATTTCCATAGCAGCCGGCCGCGGGAATCGCAAAGCCCCGCCGCGCACGCCGGCGGCCGGAGGACCGCTAACCGATCACTCCGAGCTTCGGAAAGGCGTCGGGCGCGGCGGCCAGCCGCGCGCGGGCGCGGGCGCTGTCGTCATCCATCTGGCGGATCAGCGCTTCGACGCTGTCGAATTTCAGTTCGTCGCGGATGAAGCCGATGAAGGCGACGTCGAGCGCCGTGCCATAGAGGTCGCCCTTGAAGTCGAACAGGAACACTTCGAGCAGCGGCGCGCCATTGTCGAAGGTCGGGCGGCGGCCGAAGCTGGCGACGCCGTCGAAGCGCTCGGCACCGCGGCCGACCCGCACCGCATAGATGCCGTGCTTGAGGCCGCAATTCTTGTCGAGGCGGATATTGGCGGTGGGATAGCCGAGATCGCGGCCGCGCTTCTCGCCATGGATCACCTCGCCGGCTGACGAACCAGGGCCCGCCCAGCATCGCGGTGGCTTCGTCGATCTGGCCCTCCGCCAGCGCCATGCGGATCGCGCTGGAGGAGACCGGCCGCTCCTCGATATCGACATGGGCCTGGACGTCGACCTCGATGCCGAGCCGCGGCGCCTCGCTGACCAGGAGGCTCGGCGAGCCGACCCGGCCCTTGCCGAAATGAAAGTCGTAGCCGACCGCGATGCCGCTGATGCCGAGCCGCTCGATCAGGTCATGGTGAATGAAATCTTGCGCCGTGGTTCCGGCGCGGGTCTTGTCGAAGGTCATCACCACGGCGCCGGCGAGCCCGGTTCCGGCCAGCAGCCGCAGCTTGTTCGGCCTCGTCGGTGAGCCGGAACTGCGGGCTGTTCGGGCTGAAAAAGCTGCGCGGATGCGGCTCGAAGGTCACGCGCCAGCGCCGGCTGGCCATGGGCGCGGCCCATCCGCAGGGCGGCGTCGATCACGGCGCGGTGGCCGAGATGGACGCCGTCGAAATTGCCCATCGCCACCACCGCCCCCCTGGGGATCGCGGCGGCAGGGCGTGGTGTCGCGGATAACGGTAAAATCAGACGTCATTTCAGGGATTCTTCAGGACTTCGGGACTCGGGTGGCGCGGCGGGACCGTGACGCGGCGGCGCCCGCGAAGTCAAGCCGGGCCGAACCGGCGCCTCGCCGAAACGGAGTACTATTTCCGCGGCACCGGCCGATTAACGGGCTGTTTAACGGCTGATGCTAGTGCTGGGGGCGGACTGCGGGGGTTTGGCCCGCGCAGGCCTGTCGATGGTTTGTGGCGTCAGGCGTCGTGTGGGGGATCAAAGATGGCGGTTGATTTGTCGATGTCGGTTCTGGTGGTGGATGACTACAGCACCATGATCCGCATCATCCGAAATCTTCTGAAGCAGCTCGGCTTCGAGAATATCGACGATGCCAGCGACGGCTCGGCGGCGCTGAACAAGATGCGCGGCAAGAAATACGGGCTCGTGATCTCCGACTGGAACATGGAGCCGATGACCGGCTACGACCTGCTCAAGGAAGTCCGTGCCGACCCCAATCTCGCCACCACGCCGTTCATCATGATCACGGCGGAATCCAAGACCGAGAACGTGATCGCCGCCAAGAAGGCCGGCGTGAACAATTACATCGTCAAGCCGTTCAACGCGGCGACGCTGAAGACCAAGATCGAGGCGGTCTTCCCGGACATGGCGACGGCGTAAGCGCCGGCATCATCATAGCATTGATTTCGTCATGCCCGGGCTTGTCCCGGGCATTCGTGTTTTCGAATGATGAACTTCGACAGACTGAGCAGTCTGGAGCTCCTTCAGACGGTGCCGCTCGTCGCAGACGGTGCTCGCCGGCCGCTACCACCGCAGCTCCCGCGTCAGCGCCCGCGGCGGATGGCCGAACAGCTCCTTCACCGAGGCCGGATCGAGCTGGTCGATGCCCTCGAATTCCTCGGCATGGATGCCGCGGGTGACGAACAGGCAATCGATCCCGAAGCCGTGGGCGCCGGCGAGATCGGTCCGCACCGAATCGCCGATCGCCAGCACGCGGTCGAGCGAGATCGGCATGGCCGCGGCGCTCGGCGGCCAGCGCCATGGCGCGCTCATAGATCGGCCGGTGCGGCTTGCCGTAGAAGATCACCTCGCCGCCGAGTTCGCGATAGAGTTCGGCGATCGCGCCGGCGCAATAGATCAGGCGGTCGCCGCGTTCGACCACGATGTCGGGATTGGCGCAGATCAGCGGCAGCTTGCGCTCGCGCGCCTGCAGCATCATGGCGCGATAGTCTTCCGCCGATTCGGTCTCGTCGTCGAACAGGCCGGTGCAGACGATGTAGTCGGCCTGTTCCAGCGGCGCCATCACGGCATCGAGCCCGCGATGGATCGAACTGTCGCGCTCCGGGCCGATCCAGAACATCTTCTGGCCGGGATGGTCGGCGACGAAATGCCGGGTCAGGTCGCCGGAACTGACGATGGCGTCATAGGTGTCGTCGGCGACGCCGAGCTTGCGCAATTGCCGCTGCACGGAATCGGCCGGCCGCGGCGCGTTGGTGATCAGGATGACGGTGCCGCCCGCTGGCGATAGGTGTGCAGCGCCTCGCAGGCTTCGGGAAACGACTCCAGCCCGTTATGCACCACGCCCCAGATGTCGGAGAGCACGACCTCCACGCCGTCCGACGAGGTCGCGCAGCCTCTCGACAAAACGCAAGTGAGGTCATGACTGCGGAAGCCGGTCAGCCCGGCCCCGCGGCGCGGCGCGCCAGCGCGGCATTGCCGGTCGCCCGCATCGGGGGCTCGACGGCCGGGCCGTCGATGGGAAGCGGTCTTGCCGGAGCCATTGGGAGTGCCTGACGCCTTGTTCGCGGTCGGCCCCGCCGGTAGCAGATGCCCCCTCGGGCCGCAACGGCCGCGGCGGCGCAAACAGGAAGCCCTGGCCAAACCGCACGTCGTAGTCGAGCAGGTCGACCACCGCGCGCTCGCCCTCGATCTTTTCGGCGATCAGGTCGATGCCGAAGCGGCCGAGCAGGTCGGAAAGGTCGGAAGGGTGGATGTCCGAGGTCGAAGCTCTGCCTGGGATCGAGCAGCAGCGCCGCCGGCACCTTGATGAAGCGGACGCCGCGGTCGGCGAGGTCGCGCGGCTCGATCCGCAGATCGGTGACGTGATCGATCGAGAAGCGGTAGCCGCGCTGCGACAGGGCCGCGAGATGTCTCGATCTCGGTCGGGCCGAGCTTGCGGAACGTCGCCTGCTTGAATTCGAGCACGAAGGACGGCGCCAGCGCGCGGTTGGCCTCGAGGAAGTCGAGGCATTGCGCGAAATTGGCGGGATTGCCGAGCGTCGCCGCCGAGACGTTGCAGAACACGCCGACGTCCTTGTTGCGCACCATCAGGCGGCGCAGCACCTGGACACAGCGCAGCATCACCATGTGATCGATCTCGCCCGATCAGCCCGCCGGCTTCGGCGATGGCGATGAAATCGTCGGCGGCGAGAATCTGGTCCTTGTCGTCGCGCAGCCGCGTCACCGCCTCGTAGAAGCGCACCTTGCGCTGCGGCAGCGTCACCATCGGCTGCAGGTAGATGTCGAGCCGGTTTTCCTCGACGCGCATTTTTCACCGCGGCGAGGAGCTGCGGCTGGCTGCGCGAGGGCGGCGGCTTCCGCGGCGACGGCAGCCGGCTTGCGGCCGCGACCGGCGCGGGCCTGACGGCGCGGCGCTTGCTCCGGCGCAACGGCGGCTGTTCTGCCGGTTCGGGATGCGGTCCGGCCCGACGGGCGCGGGCGGCGCGGCGGCCGCGCCCGAGGCCAGCATGATCCTCATGGCTCGCGACCGAGATCGCCAGCTGCTTGACCAGCACGCCGAGTTCGTTGATCTCGCCGAGCACGGCCTGGATGCGGTCGGCGCTGGCGGAGTTCGCCGACACCACCCGGCCCTCGACGGCGGCGAGCCGGCGGCCGAATTCGGCGACCTGGCGGGCGAGGTCGGCGGTGCCGCGGGACAGATCGGCGATCTGGCCGCCGACGTCGGTGCGGTCGCGCAGCCGCATCGACACGGCGTTGTAGAGGATCAGGAAGGTCAGCGCGGTGAGCGCCACGATCGCGGATTCCGTGCCGCTGATGCCGGCCACCGAATACAGGACCAGGCCGAGGGAGGCTGCGACCAGCACCATGCAGATGGCGATGAAAATCGTCGAAATGCGGATCATGTCGCGCGCAACGCCCTCAGGTCCGAACTGTATCCACCCGGGAAAACACGGAAGTTTCAGGCATGGTCCGCCTTGCGCTTCCCCAAGCGCGGCAACCTTAGCATCAATGTTGATTCGCAGAGCTAGTGTTCTTTGGACACGGCCGGAACTGCCGTCCCGCGTATCGCGGTCGCGCGCACGCGCCGTCCGGCATCGGCAGCGGCGCGTATCCCCGCGGTCTGACGCTCGATTTCCGAGTTGAGCTCGGCGCCGAACAGCACGATGGTGGCCGACATCCACATCCACATCATCAGGCCGATGGCGGCGCCGAGCGAGCCGTAGGTCGCGTTGTAGTTGCCGAAATTCGAGAGGTACCAGGACAACGCGGCCGAGCCGGCGATCCACAGCAGCGCCGCCGCGAGCGTGCCGGCCCCAGTCCACTCCCACCGCGCCGCCGGCCGGCTCGGTCCGAACCGGTACAGGACGCTCGAGCGCCGACGAGCAGGACCACGAACAGCAGCGGCCAGCGGGCCAGGCCAACGATGAACGCGCTCTCCGGACTCGAGGCCGATGTGATCGAACGCCAGCGGAAACGCCACCACCGCGCTCACCATCAGCAGCAAGGCCGCGATGCCGCCGGTCGTGAACGCCAGCGACAGCAGGTTGAGCCGGATGAAGCTGCGCGTTTCGCGCTCCTCATAGACGACGTTGAGCGCGTCGATGATCGCCTTGACGCCGGCATTGGCGCTCCAGAGGGCGAGCGCAAGGCCGAACAGGAACGTTGCCGCCGAGCGCGGCGGGGCCCTTGGCGAGCACCCGGGCGATCTGGTCCTGCACGATCTGGAACGAGCCCTCGCGGCAGCATCAGCGCCAGCGTCTGCAGGTTGGCGCCGATGGTCGACGGGATCGGCGAACAGGCCGTAGCAGGAGACCAGCGCCGTCACGGCCGGAAACACCGCGAGCAGGCCGAAGAACACGACGCCGGCGGCGGTGGCGAGCAAACGGTCGTCATCGGAGCGCTCGTAGGTGCGCCACAGGATCGTCTTCCAGCTCGGCCCACGGAATCTGCAAGCGGGTTGCCGGCCTGGCGTCCGTGTCCGGATGCGGCATTCGGGCGCGCAATGCGCTGGCCTGCGCGACAGCCAAACCGGCGACCGAGGTGCGGCTCGCGTGGCTCGGCCTGAAAATAGCGCTGCGCGGTCAGGATCAGGAGGGCCGTGGCCGCGATCAGCAGCAAGATTATCCGCGATGCTCGGACGCCGGCCGGACATCAGACGCCCGTTCGTCGCGCCTGCTGCCGCCGTCGCGTGGCCGCCCAGCCCAGCAACGTCGCCGTCAGGATCAGGCCGGCCTGAATGTTCCTGTTGTCTCGCGCGCCGCGATACGCCGCTTGCGGCCGGCTGCGGTTGCGCCGCGGTGCCGGCGTCGCGAGGCGCGAGCAGGACCGCGGCGGCGGTATCCGCTGCGGCATCGATCTGATCGGGTTGGAGCGGATTGGCCTTGATCGCGACGCGCAGGCGGCTGGTGAGGGATGGAAAGTGCGGCGTCGGCCGCTTCAGTCTGGCCGGCCGCCAGCGCCGGCGCAGATCGCAGCGATCGCCAGCAGCAACGCGCCGATCGGCGCCGAAGGCCCGAAACTGTCCGTAATGGATTTCGATCCAGCGAAACAGCGCGGCAAGACCGACCAGGCAGGCGGCGATCAGGAAAGATGCCCGCGCGGCAAACAGTCCGGCGGCGACGGCGTAGGACGTCAGCGGTGTCCGGTGGCCTGGTGGGTCCGGTCGCGCAGATACGATCGCGTCGCGCAGCTTGATCTGGCTGAGTTTGAGCGCGAGCCCGGCGCGCAGCAGGCCGCTCGATGGCGCGAGCATCATCCGTCAGTTCCTCCAACGGCAGAGACATCGATCGTCTCTGCCGTGGTTGAACGTGGATTGGTTTGAATGTTCCGGGTGGTTTCGAACGGGTCCGCTGTCCCCGTCGATTGGACGGGGCGAGAAACTGCTACGCCACCGCGCGGATCACCTTGGCGACCTTTTCGATGATCTCGCCGATCTGGTCTTCGGTGACGATCAAGGGCGGCGTCAGCGCCAGCGTGTCGCCGGCGACGCGCAGCATCAGGTCGTTGTCGTGGAACGCGCTGTTGAGCCCGTCGAAGCCGCGCTTGCCGGCGCAGTCCGGGCGCGGCGCGAGGTCGATGCCGGCGGTCAGGCCGACGGTGCGGATGTCCACCACGTTCGGCTCGCCCCTCAGCGACATCACGGCGTCGGCGAATTTCGGCTCGAGCTTGTTGGCGCGCTCGAACAGCTTTTCGTCGCGGTAGATGTCGAGCGTGGCGAGGGCCGCGGCGCAGGCCAGCGGATGCGCCGAATAGGTGTAGCCGTGGGTCAGTTCGACCACGTGTTCCGGGCCGCTCATGAAGGCGTCGTGGATGGTGTCGCGCACCAGCACGCCGCCCATCGGGGCGGCGCCGTTGGTGATGCCCTTGGCGAAGGTCAGCATGTCCGGCAGCACGCCGTAACGTTCGGCGGCGAAGGCAAAGCCGAGCCGGCCATAGCCGGTGATGACCTCGTCGAAGATCAGCAGAATGCCGTGCTTCTGGGTGATCTCGCGCAGCCGCTTGAGATAGCCCTTCGGCGCCGGCAGCACGCCGGTCGATCCGGCCATCGGCTCGACGATCACGGCGGCGATGGTGGTGGCGCCGTGCAGATTGACCAGCCGCTCCAGTTCGTCGGCGAAATGCGCGCCATATTCCGGCTCGCCCTTGGTGAAGGCCTGCTTCTCGCGGTCATAGGTGTGCGGCAGATGGTCGACGCCGGTCAGCAGCGAGCCGAACATCTTGCGGTTGTTGACGATGCCGCCGACCGAGGTGCCGCCGAAGCCGACGCCGTGATAGCCGCGCTCGCGGCCGATCAGGCGGGTGCGGGTGCCCTGGCCCTGGATCTGGTGATAGGCCAGCGCGATCTTGAGCGCGGTATCGGCGGCCTCCGATCCGGAATTGCAGAAGAACACGTGGTCGAGGCCGTCGGGCGCCAGATCGGCGATGCGGCTGGCGAGTTCGAAGGCCTGCGGAATGCCGAACTGGAACGGCGGCGCATAGTCCAGCGCCTCGGCCTGCTTGGCGATCGCCGCCGAAATCTGGGTGCGGCCGTGGCCGGCATTGGTGCACCACATGCCGGAGGCGGCGTCGATGATCTTGCGGCCGTCGACGGTGAAGTAGTGCATGTCCTTGGCGCCGGCGAGCAGCCGCGGCGCCTTCTTGAAGGCCCGGTTGGCGGTGAACGGCATCCAGTGCGCGGCGAGGTCGTTGGGCACGTTGACGGCGGCGGGGCGTGGGCTCTTGTCCAGCATGGGGGCCTCTTCAAGTTTTGGGGCGTGGCGGCGGTTGTCGGCAGGCTATCAGCTTCGCTGCGGGACGGGAACGCCACTGACCGTGATATTTCCGCGCAATCGGGCGGTTTCAGGACCGGCACGTCGCGCAGCCTGCCTCACAGATCGGCGGCGGCGATCCAGAACACTTCGCCCTCGGAATCCTCGGTATCGAGCCAGAGCAGCGGCAGTTGCGGAAAGGCGGCCTCGAGCGCGGTCGCGGCCAGCGGCCGATCTCGCACAACAGCCCGCCCTGCGGCGTCAGGTGCCGCCCGGCCTGCTTCAGGATGCGGCGGACGATATCGAGCCCGTCGGCGCCGCCGTCGAAGGCGAGCTTCGGCTCGGCGCGGCATTCGCGCGGCAGGTCCGGCCATGCCCTCGCGCATCGACATAGGGCGGATTGGAAATGATCAGATCGTAGCGCGCGCTCGCCGAGCGGCTCGAACAGATCGCCGCGATGCAGCGTCGATCCGGTCCTCGAGACCATAATCGGCGACGTTGCGCGCGGCGACGTCGAGCGCGTCCTTCGAGATATCCACCGCGTCGATCTCGGCATTCGGGAAAGTTCCGGCTGGCGAGAATGGCAAGACAGCCCGAGCCGGTGCAGAGGTCGAGCACGTTCTCGCACGGCTGCGGGATCGTCGATCAGCGAGCCGCGTCCTCGTCGCTGTCGCCGCCGAAATGCGAACTCCAGCAACTCGCCGATGAAGGAGCGCGGCACGATCACGCGCTCGTCGACATAGAACGGCAGGCCGCGCATGTAGATCTTGTTGACGAGATAGGCGGCAGGTTTTCGCGTCGTGACGCGGCGCGCGATCAGGTCGAGAATCGCTTTGGCCTCCGCGCGCCGTGACCCGCGCGGTGGCGAACGTCTCGAACTGGTCGGGATGCAGATGCAGCGTTTCGCAGACCAGGAAGGCGGCTTCCGCCACGGGATCGGTGGTGCCGTGCGCGAACACCAGTTTGGCCTCGATGAAGCGGCTCACCGCATAGCGGACGAAATCGAGCAGCGTCACGCAGTTCGCCGGCGACGACCTTCGGAACTTGTCGCGGCGCGGCCGCGCTTGGCCGCCGCTTTGGCGCGCTTCGCCATCAGGATTTGGTCCAGCGCGCGGCGGCCGCGTCGTCATGGTGGCGCGCCTCGACCCAGCTGGTTCCCGCCGGCGCTTTCCTCGCGCTTCCAGAACGGCGCGTTGGCCTTCAGATAGTCCATCAGGAACTCCGCCGCCTGAAACGCCGCCTGCCGGTGCGCGCGACGCGGTCACCACCAGCACGATGTTTTCGCCGGGCGCGATGCGGCCGACGCGATGAATGACGGTCAGCCCGGTCAGCGGCCAGCGCGACATCGCGGTGTCGGCATGCCGCGCGATCTCGGCCTCCGCCATTCCGGGATAATGCTCGAGCGTCAGCGCCGCGATCGGCCTCGCCGCCCTCGCTGCCCCGGCAGATGCCGCTGAAGCTGACGACGGCGCCGATATCGGTGCGGCCCTTGCGTCAGCGCCGCGATCTCCCGCGCGATGTCGAAATCGGCTTCCTGAATGCGGATGGTCACGAGCGGTCATGAGATCATTGCGCTATCTGCAAACGGCTCAGCCGCCGGTCATCGGCGGGAAGAAGGCAATCTCGCGCGCGCCGGCGATCACGGCGTCCGGCTTGACGTGGGCGTGGTCGATCGCGGCGCGGATCACCCGCGGCTTCTCGAAGGCATGGGCATAGGCCTCGCCGCGCCGCGCCAGCCAGGCGATCAGGTCGTCGACGGTGCGCACGCTCGCCGGCGGCTCGACCGTTTCCTCGGCCTTGCCGACCCGTTCGCGCACCCAGGCGAAATACTTGACCTTCATCCCTCATCCTCCTTGATGAGGTGATGAATGCCGGCGCGGAAATAGTCCCAGCCGGTGTAGATCGTGAAGATCGCCGAGATCCACAGCAGCACGATGCCGATCAGGGTGGTCGACCGGGACAATCTGCTCGCCGGCCTCGCCGGCGATCAGGAAGCCGATCGCGACCAGCTGCATCGTGGTCTTCCATTTCGCGAGCTTGGTGACGGGCACGCTGACCCGCAGCGCCGCGAGATATTCGCGCAGGCCCGACACCAGGATTTCGCGGCACAGGATCACGATGGCGGCCCACAGCGTCCAGCCATGGATGCTGTTGTCGGCCGCCAGCATCAGCAGGCAGGATGCGACCAGGAGCTTGTCGGCGATCGGATCGAGCATCCGGCCGAACGCCGATTGCTGATCCCAGATTCGCGCATAGTAGCCATCGAGATAGTCGGTAACGCCGGCGGCGATGAACACGGCCAGCGCCACCCAGCGCAGCCACAGCGGGCCGTCCATGATGGACTGGGCATAGACGCAGCCGACCACCACCGGAATGGCGGCGATCCGGCGCGTAGGTCAGGATATTCGGCAGGGACAGCGAGCTTCTTCGCCGTCCCTCTTGTCGTTGCGATGTTCATCCGTCTTACCAATACCGCCGAAGCATGAAGGTCAACCGTGCGGCCGCACATGATCTGTTGGAGACGACGCCAATACGACCCGAAACCGGCCAGCTTTAACCCGGTTTAGCCCGGCTGGGCGTGGAAAAACTCGAAAATCTTGCGCGCGCTTTCGGCGCTGACGCCGGGAACCTTGCCGAGGTCGGCGATCGAGGCCCGCTCGATCTCCTTCAGCGTTCCGAAATGATGCAGCAAGGCACGTTTGCGTGACGGGCCGATGCCGGGAATTTCCTGCAAGCCGGCTTCGCGGATGTCCTTTTTGCGCAGCTTGCGGTGCGAGCCGATCACGAAGCGATGCGCCTCGTCGCGCAGCCGCTGGATGAAATACAGCACGGGGTCGCGCGGCTCGAGCTTGATCGCCTCGCGGTCCGGCATGAACAGGGTTTCGCGGCCGGCGTCGCGGTCCGGCCCTTTGGCCACCGCCAGCAGCGCGACCTGGGTCAGCCCCAGCCCCTCGAAGATCTCCCTGACCGCGTTGAGCTGGCCGCGGCCGCCGTCGATGATGACGAGGTCGGGCCATTGCGGAAACGAATCGTCGTCGGCCTTGGCTTTGGCGGCGTCGCCTTCGCGGCCGGCGTCAACAGCCGCTTGAAGCGCCGCTGCAGCACCTCGCGCATCATCGCGTAGTCGTCGCCCGGCGTCAGGCCTTCGGACTTGATGTTGAACTTGCGGTACTGGTTCTTGATGAAGCCGTCCGGCCCCGCCACGATCATGGCGCCGACCGCGTTGGTGCCCTGGATGTGGCTGTTGTCGTAGACCTCGATCCGCTTCGGCGGATGCGGCAGCCCGAGCGTGGTGACCAGCCCGGCCAGCAGCCGGCTCTGGGTCGCGGTATCGGCGAGCTTGCGGCCGAGCGCCTCGCGCGCATTGGTCAGCGCGTGCGCGATCAGTTCCTTCTTCTCGCCGCGCCGCGGCGTCGAGACTTCCACCTTGAAGCCGGCCTTGATCGAGAGCGCATCGGCCAGCAGCGCGCTTTCCTCGATCTCGTGCGACAGCAGGATGAGTTTCGGCGGCGGCTTGTCGTCGTAGAACTGCGCGAGGAACGAGGCCAGCACCTCTTCCGGCGTGAAGGATTTCTCCGCGCGCGGAAAATAGGCGCGGTTGCCCCAGTTCTGGCCGGTGCGGAAGAAGAACACCTCGACGCAGGAATAGCCGCCCTCCTGATGGATGGCGAACACGTCGGCTTCCTCCACGGTGCGCGGATTGATGCCCTGCTGCGACTGGATCGCCGACAGCGCGGCGAGGCGGTCGCGGTAAAGCGCCGCGGTTTCGAATTCGAGCTCGGCGGAGGCCTTTTCCATTTCGCCGGCCAGCTCCTGCTTCACCAGGCGGCTGCGGCCGGACAGGAAATCCGTCGCCTCGCGCACCAGTTCGGTATAGCCGGGAAAATCGATCTCGCCGGTGCAGGGCCCCGAGCAGCGGCGGATCTGATAGAGCAGGCAGGGCCGGGTGCGGCTTTCGAAGAACGCGTCGGTGCAGGAGCGCACCAGGAAGGCGCGCTGCAGCGCCGTGATGGTGCGGTTGACCGCGCCGGCCGAGGCGAACGGCCCGAAATACCGCCCGGGCCGCGTTTGCGCGCCGCGATGCTTGAGGATCTGCGGCGCCCAGTGATCGCCGGTGATCAGGATATAGGGAAACGACTTGTCGTCGCGCAGCTGCACGTTGAAGCGCGGCCGCAACTGCTTGATCAGGTTGGCTTCGAGCAGCAGCGCCTCGGTCTCGGTCGAGGTGGAGATGATCTCGACCGTCACGGTCGCCGCGATCATGCGCAGGATGCGCGCCGGCTGCGGCGCGCTGACCCGGGCGTAGGAGGCAAGCCGCTTGCGGACGTTTTTCGCCTTGCCGACATAGAGCACGTCGCTGGCCGCATTGAGCATGCGGTAGACGCCGGGCGAGGTCGGCGCGAGCCGCACCGCGTGTTCGATCGCGGCGTGGCCGACCGCGAGCGGGCCTTCCGGCACCGCCTCGCCGGCTTCCTCGGGAGCCTCCGGCAGCCGCGCCTCGTCGTCCTCCTCGGCGGCTGGCGGTCGCGGGGTCGATATCCGCCGCGGCGGCAGCTCCTGCGGCGGCAGATCCGGCTGGGAACCGCGCCGCGCCTTCCGCGGGCGCGGGGCTTCGGGTTGTCGGTGGAATCGTGATCCATGGCCTGAACTTAAGCGCCGGCAGCCGCCATCGCCAGCGTTGCGGCGGCGACCGGCCAGGCCGGCCGACAGCGCGGGATTCGCCGCGTAACACTTCCTTAAGAATGCTGAGCGGGCGGTAACCGGTCTTAACAACCCTTTAACTTAAAACTCTCGATAAATCTTATCGGTAAAAGGTGGAATTCCGTAACCATGCCGGCTCGCTTGCGCCACGCATTCGGCGCGCGAACCGGTGGCCACGGCAGTTGCGTGGGAGAGTGACGATGAAGCAGGTTCGTTTTGCGCGCAGTGGCGCTGATCGCCGCCGGCTGGACGGTGTCGGCGCAGGCGGCCGACCTTCCTTACGGATCGCGCGCTCCCTACACCGTCAACCAGCCGCTCAATGCCTATAGCTGGGCCGGTCCCTATCTCGGCGGCAATCTCGGCTACGCCTGGGGCTCGGTCGACAACAATCCGACCAAGCCGTCGGGCTTCGTGGGCGGCGTCCAGGCCGGCTACAACTGGCAGAACGGTCCGTGGGTGTTCGGCGTCGAAGGCGACATCCAGGCGACCGGCGCCGACGATACCTTCGCGCCCTGGAAATTCTCCAACCCCTGGTTCGGCACGGTGCGCGGCCGCGCCGGCTATGCCTTCAACAACATCCTGTTCTACGGCACCGGCGGTCTCGCGTTCGGCGAATTGCGCGGCGAGACCTTCGGGCTGTCGGAATCCCACACCAATGCCGGCTGGACCGCCGGCGTCGGCGCCGAGGTCGGCCTCGCCCCGAACTGGAGCGCCAAGATCGAATATCTCTACGTCGATCTCGCCAACAGCAACTTCACCATCACCGGCGCGTCGAACGGTTACCGGTTCGGCCTGGTGCGCGCCGGCGTGAACTATCACTTCTGATAGCAACAAGAAAACTGATCGCTGATCGCAACCTTCCGCGGCCGGCATCCGGCGGTCGAACGTCATGTCCGGCGCGTTGATGAGTTGTCTCGGGCAAACGCTTCGCATCGTCGCGTCAAACCAGGTCGGCTCACGACGAAATCACCAGGTTGACCGCCTTGGGGCCTTTGCCCTTCTTGTCCGGTTCGACCTCGAATGTGATGCGCTGTCCTTCGGTCAGATCCTTCAACCCGGCCCGCTCCACCGCGGTGATGTGAACGAACACATCGCGGCCGCCGTCATCGGGCTTGATGAAGCCGTAGCCACGTTCTCCGTTGAAGAACTTGACCGTCCCAGTCATGGCCATCGGGAAACTCCTCCCCCGTATTGCTCCGCCGCTACGCCACCCCGCGTATCGGCCCGACCGGACATTCGCTGCCGGAAAGCTTGGCCACCTGAGCGGATCGGGCGTCACGCGCCGATCCGTCCTGAAAATATTTGAGGCCTTGTCACTCCGCCGCTACCATTCGCGGAAGCGGAACGTAAAGCCAGTCCCAATAGCGCTGAGCATAATACGGTTCCCGGCAAATTGCCTACGGCTCAAATCGCACTTTTCGCGGGCCCGAGCGACGGCCGCCCGGCATCGGGTGCTAGGGCTTGGGCGTCTCGAGCCTGAACCGGCCGGCGCCGCCCTGGCCGAGCGGCTTTTCCAGTTCGGGCAGGATCGCCTTCAGTTCGCCCGCCAGCGTCCACGGCGGATTGACGATCAGGAGACCGGTCGAGGCGAGGGCGCCGCCCGGCGGCCTGCGGCGCGACGCTGAACTCCAGCCGCAGGCATTTCCCGGGCGGCTGTGCCGGCGCCGACCGCGTCGGCGACATGCCGCGCCAGGGTGTCGGTGGCGCGCCGGCTCTTCACCGGATACCAGAGCAGATAGCTGCCGGTCGGCCATTTCGCGAAGGCCTCGGCGAAGCCCGTCGGCCAGCCGTTCGAATTCGTCCTTTTGCTCGAACGGCGGATCGATCAGCACCAGGCCGCGCCGCTCGTTCGGCGGCACGAAGGCCGGCAGCGCCAGTCCAGCCGTCGAGGTCGACCACCCGGGCCTGGGTGTCGCGGCGCAGCGCATCGATCAGGCGCTTGCGCGCCCGGCTCGATTTCGCAGGCCGTCAGGCGGTCCTGCGGCCGCAGCAGCGCGCGCGCGATCAGGGGCGATCCGGGATAGGCCGTCGAGCTCGCGCTCGCGGATTGAAGGCCCTGACGATGTCGAGATAGGGCGTCGACCAGCGGCAGCGTCGTTTCCGAAAACCGCGCCTGCATCACCCGCGCAATGCCGGTCAGCCATTCGCCGCCGCGGCGCGCTTCTCGCGAGTGAGATCGTAGACGCCCGGCGCCGGCATGGGTGTCGATGACGCGAAACGCGGCCGGCTTCTCCTGCAGATAGGTCAGCATGCGCACCAGCACGATGTGCTTGATGACGTCGGCAAAGCCGCCGGCGTGAAAGGCGTGACGGTAGTTCATGGGGAGAGATTAGGACTCGTTCGGCGAAAGTACCCACGTCATTCACGCGTCATGGCCGAGAGCTTGATCCCGGCCATCCACGATCTTGCTGCGCATAGCGAACCGGAGGCCGCTGGATGCCCGCGCATCATGCCCGGGCATGACGGAAAGTACCTCAGCCGCCCCGCACCGGCGGCATCACCACCTCGTCGCGGCGGCAGGCGCGGCGGTCGATTTCCTCGCAGGCGCGGAACTGCAGGTCCTTGCTCATGCAGATCCGCACCTCGCTGAGCCGCGTCCGGTTGCAGGTCACCGCGATCGCCGGCGCGCTCAGGCCCGGATTGACCTTGATGAAGGCCTCCTCGATCTCGGCCGGCGCGACCGTCTTCTGCTCCGACAATTCGAGAAATTCCGGCGGGATTTTCACCGCGGCGCGCGCCTTGCGGATGGTCTCGAAATAGGCCCGCGCGCCAAGGCCCGAGCAGGTGCCGTGCTTGTCCCACTCGTTGAAGATCAGCCCGGGCGCCGGCATCAGGTCCAGCATCGAGGTCATGATGTTGCGATCGAGCCGCGGCGACGGCCGCTGGCAATATTCGGGAAAGCCGCGCTCGTATTGCGGCCACAGGCCGTGGACCACGAAGGAAAAGGGCCGCCGCCGCACTGGGCCTGCGGAACGCCCGCTCGTTGCCGCGCTCGGCCGCCTCCTCGCAGAACGAGGGCGACCACGACAGCGACAGCACGTAAAAATCGAACTCGCCGGGGGCATTCTGCCGGCGGTCCTGCGCCGAGGCCGTGCCATGCCGGCGACGCCGAGCAGCGCGCCAGCGAAGCGGCCGAGCGAAATCAGAAACCGCGAAATCAGGACCGAGAATCGGAACATGACGAACGCGCCCATACCCAACTCACACCCAAGACCGCGCTGGAAGCCTAGCAGGCGAGCCAGAACATTTCAAGAACAAAAAAGCGGAGAGGCCGAGCAGCCCAGCGAATTGCCGGTTGCAAGTCGGCGAAAGATCGCCCGGAAATCAGGGCCGGGCGGCCCTGCAGCCGGGATTATAGGCCCAGTTGCGGTCGAGCCCGGTCACGCACCATTCGACGCCCTGGCCGAAGCCGGCAAAGCCGCCGTCCTCGATGATCGAGTAGTGCACGGTGCGCATCTTGCCGTCGCTCAGCATGACGTCGCCGCTGCAATAGCGGCGCGGAATGTTGTCGGACTGCCAGGGCCGGAACGCGGTTTCGTGGATCTGGCCGTAGCCGGTGATCCGCAGCGCCGAATTCCAGAACCTGCTTTCCTTCTCCTGGAACTGCGAGGTGATGGTCCCCAGCGCCGACTCGCACGGCGACCCGCCCGTCATAGCGCGGGCCGAACAGCCAGAAATTCAGCTCCAGCGGATTGGCGGCCTGGGCCGCCTGGCCGAAGGCCAGCAGGCCGAACAGGGCGCCGAGCGCGGCGCCGAGGCCGGGTTTTTTCAGGGAGGTGAAGAGGTCGCGCATGGGCAATCCGCCGGACGATCCAGCGCTCGAGACGGTGCCGCGAAGCCCGGACGAGGTCAAGTGCAACGCGGCAACACCTGCCGATAAGTCCACGCCGAGCCGCCAGCCGTTCTTTTCATGGCGGCAGATGCGCTCTAAGGTGCCGTCGAGCGAAATGGAGTCTGCGATGCGAATGATTGGGGCCGCGAGCCTGGTTGCCATATGCGGGATGCTGGCGTGCGCGCCGGCGCGGGCCCGATTCGGTGCCGCCGTTCAAGGGCAACGACACCGGCGGCATCATCGCCTATCCGCTGGCGACGCAGACGGATGTCCGCCAGCTCGCGGTCGATCACTGCGCCTATTACGGCAAGGTGGTGAAATTCCTCGGCGTGCGAGCCCGCATTATGGCGGCTACATCTCCTTCGCCTGCCGCTGGGTGCCCTATGGCGCCACCGAGCGGCCGCTGCGCAGCTTTACTGAACGGGACCACCTCTTCGGAAGTGATTCGCGGGGAAGGCCTCGCGCATGACGCGAAAGCTCCTTCTGTTTTGTCGTGTGTTGGCTGCTGCCGCCGCCTGACGCCGGCGCGGTGGAGACCCGGTTCGCAAGGCGGGCCGTGGCGCGCTGATCGCGACGTCTGCTCTTACCCGGAATTCCATCAGGATGCCGGCGGTTGTTGTCGACCGGGGCCAGTTACTTCTTCGGCGCTACCCACGCCTCGGTCACAGCGCTATCGATGATGTGCCGCTGAACCCTTTTGCATTGTGGGCAACTGAAGGTTCGCAGGTCTTGGCCCCACATGCTCGGCTCAATCGCCGACAACCTCATTGGAGAACCGCAAGCCGTGCATTGCGGACCCTGGTTTTGGGTGTCGAGCATACGCTGCCCCTAATGTTGGCGGTGGACGAACTCGCGATGAATCTCACGCCCAAGCGAGTTGACCACCAATATCTCAAGGTCCTGATCGTCGGTGAGGCTATCGTCGCGCCAGTGCTGGGCAAGCTCCTTGCAGTGCATAATCGCTTCGGCGTTGGTGTCGAACTCAATGCCGACGCGATCTCTCATGGGAACGCCGTCCTTCAGATCGAAGAAAAATGTTTGCATCGGCGGTCGTTCCTTCGTTGCATGAGCCTCCAGCCACGCCTTGCTCCTGAAAAGCCGCCGCAAGGATATCGCGATCTGCAGATGCTAATTCCGCTCCGATCCGGGCGGTATCGAGCGGGAGAACAGCAGCATCGTGCGGCGGAGCCCGATAAGCTCCGCCATGGTGTAGCGGCGCTCTTCGACGGGTTGGCGATTGGCAGAGGCCATGATGCTCACCCCTTGGATCAGGCGGGAGCACAACACTCTCAGTCACCGATAGGTGCCGATGGCGGGGCGGTGATCGAACCAGCATGGGCTTCGGGTTCTGGGCTCGCTGGTCAATATTGCTCACTTTCCAGAAATTATTGCGAACGGGGAGCCGCGTTCAGGAACCTTCATCGGCTGGCTTGACTTGCTCCCCTGTCCAATACTGGACGCACGACAACCGGTAAGCACCATGAAGAAAGTTCTCCTAGCGACGGTCGCTGTTCTCGCATTCTCTGCATCCTCCTTCGCGGCTGAACCGGCCAAAACTGTCGGACAAGCGCCGTCAGCTGCTTCCTCGTTCTACCTGGCTCAAGATACCGCGACGATGAAATGTCAAATCGTCGAGACCCAACCTGCTGCTGGCAGCAGCATGAAGGTCGTCGGTGCTGCTCATCCGACAAAGGCATCGGCAGAAACAGCTCTAACGGCTGACAAGACTTGCAAGCAATGAAGTGATGTCGCGAGTCCCTGGGGAACCAATGTCGCCCCTCGCAACTTAGTGACGAGCTACCGGATGCACGGTGCCCCCCAAGCATCCGATGGACAACGGCCTCAGCCTGTACCCCCGAGCTGAGGCCGTTTCTTTGCTTCCGGGATTTTTCTATTCGCGATCTTTTATCAGGGGCTTCTCGTGCAGAACTGCGCTTAATAACGAACTGTGAACCTCGATATGCCCGTTGTAGCTGATAAGGCCCAGCTTGCGAAACTTGTTCATGAAATGGCTGACTCGGGAGCGCGTGGTGCCGATCATTTCTGCCAGCGTTTCCTGGCTGATATGTGGACTGATGGCCTGGGGGCTGCCTTCTCTGCCGAAATTCGCGAGCAGCAACAGCAGCCGCGCCAGCCGCCGCTCGCTCGAATTGAAAAGCTGATCGATCAGGTCCTCCTCAATCCGGCTGTTTCGGGTCAGGAGATAGGCCATGAATAGCTCCGAAAATTTCGGCTGATCATGAATAGCGGTGATCATCGCGGCTTTCGTGATTGACGTGATGACGCAATTTTCCATCGCCGTTGTCGTCGCCATGCGTCGCGAATGGCCATTCATGCAACTTTCGCCAAAGAACTGGCCAGGCTCCAGAATGGCGACGACCGCTTCCTTGCCCTGGTCGGACAGGACCGTCAGCTTGACTCTTCCCTTTTGAATGTAAAATACCGTGTCGGCGGCGTCGCCTTGCTCGAACACGTGCTGATTTTTTTTGAATTCCAGAATCTGCTTCCCCGCGCCCACTTTGGCGAGAAAAACCTTCGGGTCAAACAAATCATCAGCTGCCCTTCCCACGGGACCCTCCTTTTGGCCCGACCAGCGTCGTCCATTTTCTCTCTGGCTGCTCTAGCGACGACGGCGAGTTTCAGCAAGGTCATTGCTTCGCAGGCCTCCAAAGAGGTTACCCCCTGATTGTCGGCAGTTCTACGGAGAAGGCCGGTCTTTTTGAGCGCTTCGCCGCGGGGTGAGGCGCTTTTCGCGTGCGACCTTCGGGTGCTTGGCCGGGGTCGATGTCCTATCGTCCTGCGCCTGCCGGGTGACCGTGCGTGCTGCAAAGAAAAAGGGAGTTCCGCCTTGGGCGGAACTCCCTTTCTGCCAAACGAGAAACTAGCGGCGGTAGTTCCATCAGTTTGGACAAATCAAGCACGCATTCGGGACCGCTGACCGTTGTCGTTCAATTCCATTTGCGGGCTTGTCGCAAACTCGGCTTTTTCCGCGCCGCAATCCGGACATTCGCAAACGAGAATATCTCTGCCACGGTAAAGGGCTGCGTATACAGCTTTGATCCTCATCGGCCGATGCTGATCGCAGTCGGCACAACGAATAACGTCTGAAAATGCTCTCCCAAGATCGACGGAATGTTTCGAGTACGTTTCCTGGTGCCGCATTACAGGGCTCCTCGTACGACGCCTGGATTTATCATCATGCACCCGCCGCACCGTAACTTCTGAGCAATATTGATCACTTCGGAAAATTAAGCCGCCGCCGTTCCCGCCGGATAAAAAACGCGCCGTCCACTTGCAAACGGCGCTTCGAAGTTGGGGAGTCCGCACTAGCGCATTCGCATTCCGGAATGGTCAAAACAGCTCACATGATGCCGTTTCTTCCAGAAACAATCCGCGCGACCGGACCTTTCTGACAGGCCACGCATTGGACCGGACAGCATTTTCGCTGTTAAAAGGCAGCGTGATGTTTGTCCCGTTTTACTCAACCGCGATGCTGGCCCTTGAGTTCCTGCGACGCGGTCAGCCTGCGCCTGGCAAAACTGATGTACGGTGGCCACGACGCGCACCACGAAGCGCACTTGATGGTGTCAGAAAAGATCAATGCGATGTTTGAAGCTGCCCCAAGCGTTGTTGCTGGCGGTACAGCAAGCAGTGTAGTCGATCGATACCGAGAGCATGTCGCTGCAAACGCGCGACGATTGTCACGCTAGAAACCTTGCCCCCTGATTGTCAGCCGTTCTGCGGAGAAGGTCGGTCCCGGTTGGTCTGATCGGTTGCCGGTGTTGCGCGTCGACAAACGCGGCGGGCCGTGTACGGTGCTGGTATCGCAGGCGCCGCCTTGGTGGGCACGGCTGCCGCTTACGCTGCCGCACCTTATTATGGTGGAGCGGGCTATTACTCTGGTGGTCCTTACGGGTCTCACGGCTACTTCGCCCAGGACTACGCGACGCGCAACGGCATTATCTGCCAGCCCGGCACCCTGGTAAAACTCGACGACGGCTTGCAGCATGTCTGCCAGCAGAAGCCCTGCATAGATATGATGAAAGAGGCGGCTCCCTGAGCTGCCTCTTTCATTTTTTGCCATTGCCGCTCGTGCGCGAACGCGACGCATGCGTTGATCTGGATCAACACGAGCCGTGCAGGAAGGACTTGTTCTACAACGAGTGTCCGGCGGCCGCCGGCTCCTCAAGGAGGCGCCGGAGCACGATCGCCGAATGCTCGAATGACCGCAGAGGGGCAACCATGCGTCGTATTGCGCGCTTCGCCGTCCACGCGACGCGCACCCGTCCGGTTCAAGCCGGGGGGTGCCGAACGCCATGAACCCTCTGCTCAAGGAAATCCGACATACCCCGCTGCTCTGGATGCTGATATTCGTGCCGGCCGTGCTGGTAGCCGCGAGAGTCGTGCCTGAGGCTCACACGCTGCTGTTCGTACTCGCCGTCCTCGCCATCGTTCCGCTTGCCGCTCTTCTGAGCCATGCAACCGAAGCCGTCTCCGAAAAGACGGGCGATGCGATCGGCGGGCTGCTCAATGCGACGCTTGGCAATCTGACGGAGCTGATCATCGCGGTGACCGCGCTGCGTGCCGGCGAGTACATGCTGGTGAAGGCGTCGATCGCCGGCGCCATCGTGACCAATGCGCTGTTCATGCTTGGAGCGTCCTTTCTGTTGGGCGGGCTCCGCTACCACGTTCAGGAATACAATCGCGCCGGGGGAAGGATGCATTCGGCGTTACTGTTGATGGCGACGATTGCGTTGCTCGCTCCGGCGGCGATCGCCGAACTCGACGTCGCGCAGGCCGAGGCGATGGCCCAGAATCTGAGCGCCGGTCTCGCCGTACTGCTGATCGTGGCCTACGGATTAGGCCTGCTGTTCTCGCTGAAGACACACAAGGAATTCTTTGCGAGCGAGAATCACGGCGAGACGGAGGAAGCCGGCTGGTCGATGGGCCTCGCGGTCGGCACGCTGCTCGGCGTCACGGTCCTGGTGGCGCTGGTGAGCGAAATCTTTGTCGAGTCGGTGCAGAAGGCGGCAACTTCGCTGGGAATGAGCCCGGCTTTCGTCGGGTTCATCATCGTCGCGCTGGTCGGCGCCGCGGCTGAAATGGCCGTGGCATTTTCCGCCGCGCGCAAGAACCGCCTGGATATGAGCGTCAGCATTGCGCTTGGAAGCGCTTCCCAGATCGCGCTGTTCGTTGCGCCGATGCTGGTGCTCCTCAGCTACGTCGTCGGGCCCAAACCGATGGATCTGCAGTTCTGGCCGGGCGCCGTGACCATGGTGATGATCGCCGCCGTGGTCGCCGCCTTCATCACCAATAGCGGCCGTTCCGCATGGTTCATCGGGGCGCTGCTGATTTTTATCTACGTGCATATTCGCCATGACACTCTACATGGTGCCGCCTGGAGCGCACGGACCGGTGTGACGTCGGTGGAGCGGCGGTGCCCGCATCGCTCCTGCGCCGCAGCAAGGCGGTAACGTGGTCCATCGCAGCATGTCCGCGTGTAGCGCAAGTGGACATTGGCCGAGAACTTGACGTCAGCTATCCGCTGGTCGACGATCCGTCCTAACGCCTGATCTGCCGGGCAGCGCGATTATCCGAAAGGCGTGTCCATGGAAGACTGGTCGCAATTGGCTGAAAGGATTATCGATCAAGTCGCCGACGCGGTCATCTATGCAAGCCGCTTGGGCGTGATCACCCGCTGGAACCGCGCTTCTGCCGCTTTGTTCGGCTTCTCTGCGGAGGACGCGCTCGGCCAACGTCTTGATCTGATCATTCCCGAACATCTGCGGGCCTCGCATTGGAGCGGCTTCGAAGCAGCGATCACAAAGGGCACCATGAAGCTCCAGGGCCGTCCGACGCTAACCCGTGCGCTGCACAAGAGCGGACGCAAGCTATACGTCGAGATGACCTTCGCGATCGTCAAAGGCGAGGCCGAAGGCGAAGTGCTCGGCTCGGTCGCCATGGCGCGGGACGTAACGGAACGTGTTGAACGAGAGCGAGCTGCGACCCGCGCATCTTGAGACGCTCGAGGTTTGGTTGACGGATAGAACGGTCATCGCTGTCGCGGGGCTGCCTTCCGAAAATGGCACGGCTCGTACATCAGTGCGGCGTTCCTGTACCCGATTTGCACCGTTATGATGCGCGCGCAACATCGCAGGGAGGATAGACAATGACAATTGAGGGTCTGATTATTTTTCTGGTTGTTGGTGCGATTGCCGGTTGGCTCGCGGGCTTGATTGTGAAGGGTTACGGCTTCGGGCTCGTCGGCAACATTGTGGTCGGCATTATCGGCGCCTTGATAGCCGGCTGGCTGTTGCCGCTGATCGGGTTTATTCTGATCGGTGGCATCGTTGCGGAAATCGTCAACGCCGTCATCGGAGCCGTAATTCTTTTGCTGGTGGTCGGGTTCTTCAGGAAGGCAACCTAAAAGCCGGTCGCTTGCCTGAGAGCACCGCACTCTATCGCTACACCGGAATCCGCACGGCGGCGCGAAGCCCGCCCATCGGGCTGTCGCCGAGCGTGATGTCGCCGCCATGCGAGCGCGCGATGTCGCGGGCTATCGCCAGGCCCAGGCCCGTGCCGCCCTCGTCCTGGTTGCGGGCGTCGTCCAGCCGCAGGAACGGCTTGAACACTTCCTCGCGCATCTCAGGCGGGATGCCCGGCCCGTCGTCGTCGACCGTCACGGTCAGATAGCGGTGATCGCGTTGGCCGGTGATTGAAATCGCGCCGGCGTGCCGCGCCGCGTTGGAGACGAGATTGGCGAGGCAGCGCTTGAACGCCGCCGGCTTCACCGTCACCACCGGCAGCCCGCGGAACGTCACGGTGGCGGCGTGGCCGTTGCGCTCGGCGTCGCTGCGCAACTCTTCCAGCGCCACCGCCATGTCGGTCGGCTGCGCCTGTTCGCCGCTGTCGCCGCGCGCGAAGGCGAGATAGTCCTCCAGCATGCCGGACATTTCGTCGACGTCGTGGCGCATGCCGTCGACTTCCGGACTGTCGCCGATCAGCGCCAGTTCGAGCTTGAAGCGGGTCAGGATCGTGCGCAGATCGTGGCTGACGCCGGCCAGCATCGCGGTGCGCTGCTCGATCGCGCGCTCGATGCGCGATTTCATCTCGATGAAGGCGTGCGCGGCGCGGCGCACTTCGCGCGCGCCGCGGGGCCGGAAGTTCGGCGCGTCGCGGCCCTTGCCGAAGCTTTCGGCGGCGTCGGCAAGACGCAGGATCGGCTTGATCTGGTTGCGCAGGAACAGCACCGAGACGATCAGCAGGATCGAGGAGGTGCCGAGCATCCAGAAGATGAAGATCTCCGAATTGGAGGCATAGGCCGCGCTGCGCTGGGCGAAGATGCGCATCACGGCGTCGTCGAGCTGGATGCGGATTTCCACCAGGTTGGAGCGGCCGACGGTATCGATCCAGAACGGCCTGCCGATCTGCCGGCCAAGCTGCACCGACAGCGTCTGGTCGAGCAGCGAGAAGAACGGTTTCGGGCCGGGCGGCGGCATGTCGCCGACCGGGAGGAAATCGACCACCAGCTGCAGCCGCTGCCCGGCGATGCGCCGCAGCAGCGCGCGGTCCTTGTCCTGCGGGTAATCCTTGTAGACGTCGATCAGGCTGGCGATGTCCTGCACGACGGCGGCCGACAGGTGCCGCGTCACGGTGTTCCAGTGCCGCTCCATGAACACGAACGCCACCACCGACTGCAGCACCACCATCGGCACGATCATGATCAGCAGCGCGCGGGCATAGAGCCCGGTCGGCATCCAGCTCTTGAACGCGTTGCCGATCCAGCCATTGGCCGCGGAGACGCGCCGCGAGGCGGTGCGGATCAGCGTGAGGCCGGTGTCGAGCGTGCTCATCTGGCGGGATTCATTTGCAGGGGCTCAGGGGGACGCGACCAGGCGATAGCCGATGCCGCGCACCGCCTGCAGGAACAGCGGGTTGGCGGGATCGCGCTCGATCTTGCGCCGCAGCCGGTTGATCTGCACGTCGACCGCGCGCTCGTTGACGGTGCCGTCGCCGGTCAGCGCGCTGCGCGGCACGGTCTCGCCCGGCGCCACCGCGAGAATGCGCAGCATCTCGCGTTCGCGGTCGGTGAGGTGAATGGGCTCGTCGCCCTGGCGCAGTTCGCCGCGCTCCAGATGATAGACGTAGGGACCGAACGCGACCTGCTCCAGCGTCTCCACCGGCGGCGGCGCGGTGCGCTTGAGGATATTGCCGATCCGCAGCACCAGTTCGCGCGGCTCGAACGGCTTGGCGACATAATCGTCGGCGCCGATCTGCAGGCCCTCGATCCGGGCTTCGGCCTCATGGCGCGCCGTCAGCATGATGATCGGCACCGACGAGGAGGTGCGGATGAAGCGGGCCAGATCGAAGCCGGTTTCGCCGGGCATCATCACGTCGAGGATCAAGAAGATCGAAATGCAGGCCGAGCAGCTTGGCGCGGGCGTCGCCCGCGCTCATCGCGGTGGTGACGCGATAGCCTTCGCCGCAGAGAAAGCGCGACAGCAGATCGCGGATGCGGCGGTCGTCGTCGACCAGCAGCAGATGCGGGGCGTCGTCGGCCGGTTGCGGCGGCGGTCGCGCGATGGTTGCAGCCTGGATCACGCCTGTTCCTTTGCGGTTGCGCTGCCGGCTCCCAGGATCGTCTCCAGCACCTTGTCGGGATCGTCGTGATCGATCATCGCGCGCAGGAACTGGCGGACCGTGTCGACGCCTGCCGGCCCGATGTCCGCCGAGCGCGCGGTTGATGCGATCGGTCTGCAGGCCTGCGAGCTTCGCCGACCAGCGCCTCGCCCTTGGCGGTGGCGAAAAGAAGGCGCTGCCGGCGGTCGTTGTTGCCGGTCTTCTGCACGATGTAGCCCTCATCGAGCAATTGCTTGAGCACCCGGCCCAGCGATTGCTTGGTGATCCGCAACACGTCGAGCAGGTCGGCGACCTTGAGGCCGGGATAGCGGTGGACGAAATGCATCACCCGGTGATGCGCGCGGCCGAACCCGAAGGCCTCGAGTTCATGGTCGGCGTCGCCGACGAAGTCCCGGTAGGCGAAGAACAACAACTCGATGATGTCCCAGCGCAAATCGCCTCCCCTGGCGGCAGGGGACGCGCCTGGGGTGCCCTCGAATCGGGGTCGGGCGAGGATTTTGAGAAATTTATGTCAGCCATATTGACATATCTTGGGTTCAATGTTACAAAACTATCATCCACGACGAAATATTAGGTCGTTTTGATCGCGGTGACGTTTCAGGCGGCCGGAGAAAGCCAAGGAGCGGCGACGGCCGCGAATTTGTTGACCGTGCGATTGTCGAGCGGCATTTCGGCAAACATACTGGACTTCCGCCTTCCGCAAAAGCATGTCCTCAAGGACCGGCGGGAAGACCGGCCGCAAGGCGCGGGTGCAGGCGAGGGCCAGAACGTAACCAACAGCGCCACGGCGCGAGGCGCGAGAGCAGCGTCAATCCGGGAGAGAGCCCATGGCAGTTTCGTTCGAGCAGGTCCGGAGAGACAGGCCGGCGCCAGAAATCGCGCCGGTTCCGGCCACCGGCAAGCAAGGCAATGAGTTTGAAATTCGAAATCCAGCCTGCGACGAATCCGACGCCTGAGAAGGAGCGCGCGGCAAGGCTCGCGGACCCGGGTTTCGGCCGGATCTTCACCGATCACATGGCTATGGTCCGCTACAATCAGGCCAAGGGCTGGCATGGCGCGCGCGTCGAATCCCGCGCGAATTTCCCGCTCGATCCGGCCACCGCCGTCCTGCACTACGCGCAGGAGATTTTCGAAGGCCTCAAGGCCTACAAGCGCGACGACGGCGGTGAACCTGTTCCGCCCCGACGCCAATGCCAGGCGCTTCCGCAATTCGGCCGAGCGCATGGCGATGGCGCCGCTGCCCGAGCCTGTGTTCATCGAAGCGGTCGAGCAGCTCGTGCGCATCGACCGCGCCTGGATCCCGGGCGGCGAGGGCAGTCTCTATTTGCGGCCCTTCATGATCGCGAGCGAGGTCTTCCTCGGCGTGAAACCGTCGGCGGAATACATCTTCGCCGTCATCGCCTCGCCGGTCGGCTCCTATTTCAAGGGCGGACCCGCGCCGGTGTCGATCTGGGTGTCGGAGAACTACACGCGCGCCGCGATCGGCGGCACCGGCGCCGTCAAGTGCGGCGGCAATTACGCCGCCAGCCTGCGCGCGCAGGCCGAGGCCATCGATCACGGCTGCGATCAGGTGGTTTTCCTCGATGCGATCGAGCGCCGCTACATCGAGGAACTCGGCGGCATGAACGTCTTCTTCGTGTTCGACGACGGTTCGCTACTGACGCCGCCGCTCGGCACGATCCTGCCGGGCATCACCCGCGATTCGATCATCGCGCTGGCGAAGGATTCCGGCACGCGCGTGCGCGAGGAGGCCTACACGATCGAGCAGTGGCGCAAGGATGCCGCCAGCGGAAAGCTGAAAGAGGCCTTCGCCTGCGGCACGGCGGCCGTGATCTCGCCGATCGGCAAGGTGTGTTCGGCGAGCGGCGATTTTCTCGTCAGCGGCGGCGCGGCCGGCCCCGTCGCCATGGGGCTGCGCAAGAAGCTGGTCGACATCCAGTACGGTCGCGCGGCCGACCCGCACAACTGGATCAGAAAGGTGCTGTGACCGGGGCGGCACGCGCAAGCCGGTGGCGAACCTGCTTTCTTCTCCCTCGCCCCGCTCTTCGCGGGGTCGAGACGAGCGAAGCTCGCTGTTAGAGGGTCGGGGTGAGGGGCTCTCTCCACGGCCTCGACTCGCGGATAGTCCCCCTCACCCGGATTCGAGCTTCGCTCGAATTTCGACCTCTCCCCGCAAGCGGGGAGAGGTAAGGAAGCAAGCCCGACGCTTGCCGCATCGCGCTGCGCTGGTACCAACGCCGCCCATGGCCGAAAAACCCAAAAAACCCGCAGAAACTCAGAGCGCGCCTGCCGCGCGGGCTGGACGATCGCGGTCCGGCCGAGATCGCGGCGACGCGCGCGATGGTCGAGAAAATCCGCGAGGTCTACGAGCGCTACGGCTTCGAGCCGGTGGAGACGCCGGCTTTGGAATACACCGACGCGCTCGGCAAATTCCTGCCCGACCAGGACCGGCCCAACGAGGGCGTGTTCTCGTTCCAGGACGACGACGAGCAGTGGATTTCGCTGCGCTACGACCTGACCGCGCCGCTGGCGCGCTATGTCGCGGAGAATTTCGATCACTTGCCAAAACCCTATCGCAGCTACCGCGACGGCTACGTCTACCGCAACGAGAAGCCGGGCCCCGGCCGCTTCCGCCAGTTCATGCAGTTCGACGCCGATACGGTCGGCTCGGCCTCGCCCGCCGCCGACGCCGAGATGTGCATGATGGCGGCCGACACGATGGAAGCGCTCGGCATTCCGCGCGGCAGCTATGTGGTGAAGGTGAATAATCGCAAGGTGCTTGATGGGGTGATGGAGAGCATTGGGCTCGCGGCGAGGAGAACGCGGGACGCAGACTCACGGTGCTCAGGGCGATCGACAAGCTGGATCGGCTTGGGCGTCGATGGCGTGAAGCAACTGCTTGGTGAAGGCCGCAAGGACGAGAGCGGTGACTTTACGAAAGGAGCCAGGTCTTGGCGACGCGAACAAATGCGATGTTCACTTCTGTCACTCACCGACCCCATCGATCCAAGCCGTTCGTTATAACGAGGACGGAAGTGGCGGCGCGCATAATCTTGATACCGTAAAGCTGCTGCGCGCCGAATTTCCATGAATCCCATCTACGAACAAGGCCTCGATGAGCTACAGGCCATCGGGGAACTCAGTTGAGAGCGCGGGCTATGGCGCTACCTCGAGAAATCCAGACGTGCGCGTGTTGATCGATACTTCCGTCGTGCGCGGCCTCGAATACTACACCGGCCCGGTCTACGAGGTCGAACTGCTGCTCGACACCAAGGACGAAAAAGGCCGCCCCGTGCGCTTCGGCTCGGTCGGCGGCGGCGGGCGCTATGACGGGCTCGTCTCGCGCTTTCGCGGCGAGCCGGTGCCGGCGACCGGATTTTCCATCGGCGTGTCGCGGCTGCAGGCCGCGCTTGAACATGCTGGCAAGGACAAGCCGCAACCAGCAGCTTTCGGCCCGGTCGTCGTCACGGTGTTCGGCGGCGAGATCGCCGACTATCAAAAGATGGTCGCGACCTTGCGCGATGCGAATATCCGCGCCGAGCTCTATCTCGGTAATCCGAAGCACAGCCTCGGCCAGCAGATGAAATATGCCGACAGGCGAAACGCGCCCTGCGCGATCGTTCAAGGGTCGGATGAAAAGGCGAACGGCAAGATCCAGATCAAGGATCTCATTCTGGGTGCCGGGCTTACCGACATTAAGGACCGCGAAGCGTATCTGAAGAAGCAGACCGAGGCCCAATACGAGGTCGATCAGAATAAGCTGGTCGATGCCGTGCGCGAAGTGCTGGCGCGGCATGAGGTGAAGTGGGGATAGGCCTCATGGTGAGGAGGCGCTCTTGCGCCGTCTCGAACCATGAGGACAATGGCGCATCCTTCGAGATGCGGCCAGGGGCTGCTCCCAGGATGAGGTTCGAGTTCGTGGCGAGTGAACAAAAGCAAAAGGGAGTGACAAAAATGCCTGAAATTACCGTCAGCATGGCCGCCGGCCGCACCGACGAGCAGAAGGCCGGCATGATGCGCGACATCACGCAGGCGCTGGTGAAGAACCTCGGCGTCGACGCCGACGCCGTCGTGATCCAGATCAACGAGGCGCCGCTGGCCCACAAGATGAAGGGCGGCAAGACCTTCGTGGAGCGGATGGCGAAGAAGTAGCGGCTGCGTCCGCAAGATCGATCGTCACCGCTCATTCCGGGATGCGTCGCGAAGCGCCAGACCCGGAATCTCGATCATGTACCGATGGCATTCGCGGATCCAGGTTCGATGCGATCCGCGTCGTCCCGGAATGACGGGATCATTGAAGACAATATCCATGGACGCCCGCGACATCATCAAGATCGGCATGAGCGCCGAGCGCACGCTGGTGGTGCCGCCGGAGCGCACGGTCGGGCATTTTGTCCGGGGCATGCCGATGGTCTATGCGACGCCGATGATGATCCTGGAAATGGAGATGACGTCCGGCGACGCCATCAACAGATATCTCGAGCCGGGCTGGGTCACGGTCGGCACCGAGGTCGATATCCGCCATCTCGCCGCGACGCCGGTCGGCGCCACCGTGCGGACCACGGCGAAGGTGATCGCGGTGGAGCGCCGGGTGATCCGCTTCGAGGTCGAGGCCTTCGACGACAAGCGCCGCATCGGCGAGGGCCGCCATGCCCGCGGCCTCGTCAATGTCGAGGCGTTCAGCAAGCGGCTGGGGGCGGGGTAGCGCAGCCGCACACACAGACCTCATCCTGAGGAGCGGCCTCGTGGCCGCGTCTCGAAGGATGGAGATATGCGGTGGCCCATCCTTCGAGACGCCGCTTCGCGGCTCCTCAGGATGAGGTCCGCCAAAAATTACTTCGCCAGTTCCTTCGAGCGCCGCGTCGCCGCGGCGACCGCGCGCGTCAGCAGCGGCTGCATGCCGTCCGGGCCCATCAGCACCTCCAGCGCCGCGGCGGTGGTGCCGCCGGGCGAGGTGACGTTCTGGCGCAGCGTCGCGGAGGCAAGCTCCGAGCGATGCAGCAATTCGCCGGAGCCGGCGACGGTTTCGCGCGCGAGCTTGGTGGCGAGCTCGGCCGGCAGGCCGGCCTCGACGCCGGCGCGCGCCAGTTCCTCGGCGAGCAGGAAGACATAGGCCGGACCGGAGCCGGAGACCGCGGTCACCGCGTCCATCAGGCTCTCGTCGTCGACCCATTCGACCGATCCGGTGGCGCGCAGCAGCGCGTCGGCGACCGCGCGCTGGCCGGCGCTGACATTGTTCGCCGCGACCGCAACCGTGATGCCGCGGCCGATCGCGGCCGGCGTGTTGGGCATGGCGCGCACCACGCTGCCGCCGCAGACCGCTGCGATCGCTGCGATGGTGGTGCCGGCCATGATCGAGACCACCAGCGTGGACGGTCCGGCAAATGGCTTCAGGCCAGGGCCGGCCTCGCGAAACGACTGCGGCTTCAGCGCGACCACCAGCGTGGCGGCGGCGCCGATATCCTTTGGCGACGGATTGAGGCGAACGCCTTTTGCCGCGAGCGCGCTGATTTCGTCGGAGGGATGCGGCTCGATCACCACGACGCGCCTGGCGTCGAGCCCCCGCGCCAGCCAGCCCGTCAGCATCGCGCCGCCCATCTTGCCCGCGCCGGCGAGCACGATGGTGCCGTTGATGTCTTGTAAGGCGTTGCTGGTGTTCAAGGGTGTCACCACAATACTCGTCGTCCCGGCGAAAGCCGGGACCCATAACCACCGGCGGTTCTAGTGAAGCGAAGGACGGGCCACAAGCAGTTTGCTTAAGCCTTGACGTCACGGCGTATGGGTCCCGGCGTGCGCCGGGACGACACCGAATGTGTGGAAGCAGCGCCGGAAAACCCTACGCCTCGCCCTCGGTGTCGAACATCGCCGCGCTCATCGCCTCGCGGCGCTGTCTTGCCGGCCCAGACCACGAACTGGAACGCCGGGTAATAGCGCTCGCAGGCGTGGATGGCGCCGACCAGCATGCTCTCGCATTGCGCGGTCGAGGCGGTGAGGCCGCCGGGCAGCACCAGCGCCTGCCGGTACATGATCATGCCGGTGTGGGTCCAGATGTCGAAATGCCCGACCCACAATTGCTCGTTGATCGCCGCGATCAGCCGCTGCACCTCGGCGCGGCGCGCGGCGGGAATTTTCATGTCGAAGGCGCAGGCCAGATGCAGCGCCTCGATCTCGGCCATCCAGGTGAAGGACAGCTGGTAGTCGGTCCAGTCGCCCTTGGAGACGATCGTGACCTCGTCTTCGCCGGAGCGTTCGAACGACCAGTTGTTATCGGCGGCGATGTCCTCGACCACCGCGAGCGGGTTGTTCCGGGAATCGATGATGCCTTCGAGCAGGGACATGCCGTCTCGACCTTGCTTTCGCTACTTCAGATACGATGGTTGCTACGCACGCAGCAGGCCGACACGCGCTTGACTCGACGCGCCGCTGCCGACTGCAATCCCCTGATCGCCCGGGGCCTGCCGGGATCAAGTGATGTGATTTGCGGAATCCGCGCAACGGCGCGCTGAGTCCGTCCACAACCAAAGTGCCGCTCGTCCACAGCTGTTCGCGCGTCATTGACTATTGCCATGAGAACAAACCGGAATCGGATTTCGCGTCTGCGAGTCCCGAGCGCCGAATTCGCGCCGGCGGGCCGGATCGGCCCGTCCTGATCGTTAATTTTCGCAAATGCCCCGATCTCGCTGGGAGACTGGCCGTGGCGGCATGGGGACATGCGGATTCGCCGATGGCGAAGCGGCTTGCTGAGGGCGCGCGGCTTCGGCATAGTTCCCTTCAGGTCGCCCATGCCGGGCGGCCGATGTTCTCAGGGCGGGGTGAAAGTCCCCACCGGCGGTAAGGGTGGACAAGCCCAAGCCCGCGAGCGCCTTCTTCTCCGCATTGGGAAGAAGGGTCAGCAGATTCGGTGCGATTCCGAAGCCGACGGTTAAAGTCCGGATGAAAGAGAACGGTTGCGACGGCCGCGCCTTTGCGCGCGGCCGCGTCGTTCCGTGTGCCCTGATTCTGGTCCTGAAAGAGGAAAGCCATGAATCAGATGTTGCAAGACGCTCCCGAAGTCAAAGACCCTCCGCGAAACCGATCGATCGTCCGACGCCGTCGCCGGCGCATCCGCGATTCGCAAAACCGCAGCGGGTCGCCTTCGTGCAGTCCTCCTGGCATCGCGAGGTGGTCGAGGAATGCCGCATCGCCTTCCTCGAGGAGATCGAGGCGCGCCACATCGCGCGCGCGCAGATCGATCTGTTCGAGGTGCCGGGCTCGTTCGAGATCCCGCTGCATGCGCAACTGCTCGCCAAGACCCGGCGCTACACCGCGATCGTCGCGGCCGGGCCTCGTGGTCGACGGCGGCATCTACCGCCACGAGTTCGTCGCCGACACCGTGATCAAGGCGCTGATGGACGTGCAGCTGCGCACCGAAGTGCCGGTGTTCTCGGCGGTGCTGACGCCGCAGCAGTTCCACGAGACCGCGGCGCATGTCGATTTCTTCCGCAAGCATTTCGCCATCAAGGGCATCGAGGTCGCGGAAGCCTGCGCCAATACGCTGCTCAGCCTGGAGCGGCTGCGCGGCCAGGTCGCGGCGGGGATCGTGTAGAGCATCCGTCGCGCAATTGTCGTGAAAGATCGAAGCCCGGCGTCGGGCTTCGATCCCGATTCGTCGTTCCGGCGCCCGGCGCCGGCAAGCCCAAGCGCATTTTCCAGTTCGGTGGCTTCATCCTTCGAGACGCGCGCAGGAGCGCGCTCTCAGGATGAGGTCTTAGACCCTCATGGTGAGGAGCGCGGCAGGCAGGCAAGTGTACGCAGCCTGCGTAAACTTGGCTGCGCGCGTCTCGAACCACGAGGCCATGGGAACGCCCGGATGATGCTACCCAGGCGGAATGACGGTCTAGCGCGCGTCCTGCTCCATCGACGCGCCGGAGTTTGAATCCGGGATCGACAGCCGCCGAAATTTGTCGACCCATATGACGATGGCGCAGGATATCGAGAAGGTACCGCGAAGAAGCCGAAAGAAAGCCCGGCCAAAAAGCTCGCCGGGCTGAAAGACCGGTACCGCTCCCGCCGATGGAGAAGCCACCGCTGAACTTGCGCTTGCCGGGGCCGAAAGCCACCCAATCGAAGGTCAGGGCAAAGCAGGTCACGAGCAGCCGCGGATTCAGCAGGCCCTGGATTCGGCGGGGAGAAAAGAGAAAGTGGGATGCGCACGGCGGACGCGATCGGCCGATTGTCATTTCCGCCGCCGCGCCTGTAAACTCGGCGGCGGGAGGAGGCACGCCCGTGGAGACGGGCGGCCGAGACGATCATGTTCGACAGGACACGATCCCTATCTCGTCGCGCTCTCGGTGGTGATCGCGATCCTGGGAGGTTACACCGGCTTCGGCCTCGCCGCGCGCATCCGCGGGACGCCGGACGCGAGCCATCGCCTGCTGCTGGCCGGCGCCGCCGTTCTTTCTCGCGGTCGGCATCTGGACCATGCATTTCGTCGGCATGCTGGCGGCGCCGATGCCGGCGGACACGGTCTATCTCGTGCTGCCGACCATCGTCTCGTTCCTGATCTGCGCGCTGGTGGTCGGCATTTCGCTGTTTTTCGTCAGCGTCGGCGAGCCGTCGCAGCGCGCGCGTGGTCTCCTCGGCGGTGCTGCTCGGGGTCGGCATCGTCAGCATGCATTATGTCGGCATGCACGGCTTGCCGGGCAATTTCGCGATCGAGCACGACACCGCGATGGTCGTGCTGTCGGTCGCTGATTGCGATCGTCACGGCCTATGGCGGCCTGCGCGCGTTCCTGGCGCGGCAGGACGGCGTGCGGCTTGATCGCTGAGCGCGGTCGCGTTCGGCATCGCGGTGTCGGGCATGCACTACACCGCGATGCACGGCATGCATTTCGTCCCGCTGTCGGCCGCCGCGCACCACCATGTCGAGGGGCTGGCGGCGTCGCCGCAAATCCTGTCGCTGGTCGTGGCGCTGCTCTGCTTCGTGATCGCGGCCGGCTTCCTGCTGTCGCTGGTGCCGGATCCGCGCCGGCAGACCGCGGTGGCGGCGGCCGTCACGGTCGATCCGGTTCCCGAAGCCGGCCGTTGCAGCATCCCGCCGGCGCGTTCCGCGAACCGGCGGCTCTACCGCCGCGGCTGCTGCCGGCGCCGCTCGGCGGCCTCGGCCAGCCGCCGCGCGCGGCGCCGGCGTCGCGGCTGCCGGTCGAGGGCGCCGACGGCACCCATTTCATCGACACCGCCGACGTGCGCAGCGTCCGGGCCGACGCCCATTACACCAGGGTCCATGACGGTACCCGCGAGCGGATGTGCCCGTGGTCGATCTCGGAGGCCGAGGCCCAGCTCGATCCCGGACTGTTCGTCCGGGTGCACCGCAGCCATATCGTGGCGATCCCGCATGTCACCTTCGTCCGCAAGGAAGGCGACGGCGCGGTGTCGAACTCGACGGCCCGTCGCCGCATCGCGTGCCCGTGAGCCGCGCCAAGATCGCCGAGGTCAAGGCCCGGCTCGGGCTCGCCAGGCGCACGCCTGCTGACGACCCAGGCCGGATTAGGTCGCAAGGCCTGACGCATTTCGTGCGCGCCTATCCGCATTTCGTGCGAATTTCCTCGCCTTGTGACCCGGCGATCGCCGCTGCCTTGCCCGCGCAAAATTCCGGGAACAGCCTCCGCGCCAACGTCCGCGCGTCCGAACGATCCGCAAAAAGGACGAATGGAGGAGACGATGATTCCTGGCCCGTTCAGCTATCACCGGCCGGCGACGCTGGCCGACGCGGTCAAACTGCTCTCGACGCTGGGCGATGAGGCCCGCCCGCTGGCCGGCGGCCACAGCCTGGTGCCGATGATGAAGCTCCGGCTCGCGACGCCCCGAGCATCTGGTCGATCTGCACGGCATCGCCGGCCTGAAGGGCATCCGCCGCGACGGCAACACGCATCGTGATCGGCGCGATGACCACCCAGCACGAGCTGCTGGCCTCGGACGAGATCGCCAAATCGCTGCCGATCCTGCACGAGACCGCGCTGCTGATCGCCGATCCGCAGGTGCGCTACCGCGGCACCATCGGCGGCAATGTCGCCAATGGCGATCCCGGCAACGACATGCCGGCGCTGATGATGACGCTCGGGCGCGAGCTACCGGCTCGAAGGGCACGTCGGGCGCGCGCGACGTCGCGGCGACCGAGTTCTATCAGGGCGCCTATTTCACCGCGCTCGAGCCCGGCGAAATCCTGACCGCGATCTCGATTCCCGCGCCCGCCGCCGGTCACGGCTACGCCTACGAGAAGCTGAAGCGCAAGGTCGGCGACTACGCCACCGCCGCGGCCGCGGTCGTGCTGACGATGGCGGGCGGCAAGGTCGCGACCTGCGCGATCGGCCTGACCAATCTGCACGAAACGCCGCTGCTGGCCGAGGACGCCGCGAAAGCCGTGATCGGCACCAGCCTCGATGCGGCCACGCTGAAGAAGGCCGCGGCCGCGGCGGAGGCGATCATGTCGCCGGCCGCGGACGCCCGCGGGCCGGTCGAATACCGCAAACATGTCGGCGGCATCATGGTGACGCGGGCGCTGACCGCGCGCCGCCAGCCGCGCCGAGTTAAGGGGGGAACAAAATGGCAAAAACCCACGTGACCATGAAGGTGAACGGCGCCGAGGTCGAAGGCCTCGTCGAACCGCGCACGCTGCTGGTGCATTTCATCCGCGAGAATCTGCAGCTCACCGGCACCCATATCGGCTGCGAGACCACCCATTGCGGCGCCTGCACCGTCGATATCGACGGCATGTCGGTGAAGAGCTGCACGATGTTCGCGGTGCAGGCCCAGGGCTCCGACATCACCACCATCGAGGGCGTCGCCAATGCCGACGGCTCGCTGTCGGCGCTGCAGGAAGGCTTTCGCATGATGCACGGCCTGCAATGCGGCTTCTGCACGCCCGGCATGATCTTGCGCGCGCAGCGGCTGCTGCAGGAGAATCCGTCGCCGACCGAAGAAGAAATCCGGATGGGCATTTCCGGCAATATCTGCCGCTGCACCGGCTACCAGAACATCGTCAAGGCGATCCAGTACGCCGCCGCCAAGATCAATGGCGTCGAATTCAAGGAGGCTGCGGAATGAACGACATGACTCCCACGCGGGAACAACGCGAAGCCAAGCTCGAAGGCATGGGCTGCAAGCGCAAGCGGGTCGAGGACATCCGCTTCACGCAAGGCAAGGGCAATTACGTCGACGACCTGAAGCTGCCGGGCATGCTGCACGGCGATTTCGTCCGCTCGCCGCACGCGCATGCGCGCGTCAAGATCGATCAACGGCAACGAGGCGCTGAAGGTGCCGGGCGTGCTGGCGGTCATCACCGCCGAGACGCTGAAGACCGTCAACCTCGCCTGGATGCCGACGCTGGCCGGCGACGTGCAGATGGTGCTGGCCGACGGCAAGGTGCTGTTCCAGAACCAGGAGGTCGCCTTCGTGGTCGCCACCGACCGCTATGCCGCCGATGACGGCATCAACAAGGTCGTGGTCGAATACGAAGCCGCTGCCGGTCGTGATCGATCCGTTCAAGGCGATGGACAAGGATGCGCCGGTGCTGCGCGAGGATCTCGCCGGCAAGACCACCGGCGCGCACGGCCCGCGCAAGCATCACAACCACATCTTCGAGTGGACCGTCGGCGACAAGGACCTGACCGACGCCGCCTTCCGCAAGGCGGAGGTGACGATCAAGGAGATGATCTCCTATCACCGCACCCATCCGTCGCCGCTGGAGACCTGCCAGTGCGTCTGCTCGTTCGACAAGATCAGGGGCGAGCTGACGATCTGGGGCACCTTCCAGGCGCCGCATGTGATCCGCACCGTGGTGGCGCTGATCGCCAAGATTCCGGAACAGAAGATCCACGTGATCTCGCCCGACATCGGCGGCGGCTTCGGCAACAAGGTCGGCGCCTATCCCGGCTACATCTGCGCGGCGGTCGCCTCCATCGTCACCGGCAAGCCGGTGAAATGGGTCGAGGACCGCATCGAGAACCTGACCGCGACCTCGTTCGCGCGCGACTACCACATGACGACCGAGATCGCCGCGACCAAGGAAGGCAAGGTCACCGGCCTGCGCGTCCACGTGCTGGCCGATCACGGCGCGTTCGACGCCTGCGCCGATCCGTCGAAATGGCCGGCCGGCTTCTTCAACATCGTCACCGGCTCCTATGACTTCCCGACCGCGCATCTGTCGGTCGACGGCATCTACACCAACAAGGCGCCGGGCGGCGTCGCCTATCGCTGCTCGTTCCGGGTGACGGAGGCGGCCTACTGCATCGAGCGCGGCATGGACATTCTGGCGCAGAAGCTCGGGATGGATCCGGCCGAACTGCGGCTGAAGAATTTCATCAAGGCGGAGCAGTTCCCGTATCACTCGGCGCTCGGCTGGGAATACGATTCCGGCGACTATCACACCGCCATGCAGCAAGATGATGGAGACGGTCGACTATGCCGGCCTGCGCAAGGAGCAGGCGGCACAGCGCGCGGCGTTCAAGCGCGGCGAGACCCGCGAGATCATGGGCCTCGGCGTGTCGTTCTTCACCGAGATCGTCGGCGCCGGCCCGTCGAAGAATTGCGACATCCTGGGCATCGCGATGTTCGATTCCTGCGAAATCCGCCTGCATCCGACCGGTGCCGGCATCGCCCGCGTCGGCACCAAGAGCACCGGCCAGGGCCACGAGACCACCTGGGCGCAGATCATCGCCACCGAGATCGGCATTCCCGCCGACAACATCATGGTCGAGGAGGGCAATACCGATACCGCGCCCTACGGGCTCGGCACCTACGGCTCGCGCTCGACGCCGGTGGCGGGCGCCGCGATCGCCATGGCCGCGCGCAAGATCAAGGCCAAGGCGCAGATGATCGCGGCCTACAAGCTCGAGGTGCACGAGGACGACCTCGAATGGGATATCGACGGCTTCCGCGTCAAGGGCCTGCCGGAGAAGACGATGTCGATGAAGGACATCTGCTGGGCGGCCTACAATTCGGTGCCGCCGGGCATGGAGCCGGGGCTGGAGGCGGTGAGCTATTACGATCCGCCCAACATGACCTATCCGTTCGGCGCCTATATCTGCGTGATGAACATCGACGTCGATACCGGGGTCTACAAGATCAGGCGCTTCTACGCGCTCGACGATTGCGGCACCCGCATCAACCCGATGATCATCGAGGGCCAGGTGCATGGCGGACTGACCGAAGCCTTCGCGATCGCGATGGGCCAGGAAATCCGCTACGACGACGACGGCAACGTGGTGACCGGCTCGTTCATGGATTTCTTCATGCCGACCGCGGTCGAGACGCCGCATTGGGAGACCGACTTCACCGTGACGCCGTCGCCGCATCACCCGATCGGCGCCAAGGGCGTCGGCGAGAGCCCGAATGTCGGCGGCGTGCCGGCGTTCTCCAACGCCGTCAACGACGCCTTCTCGTTCCTGGGCTCCACCCACATCCAGATGCCGCATGACTACTGGCGCAACTGGAAGGCGGCGAAGAATCTGGGAGTGTTGCGGCGTAATCGCTACTCCATCGCTTCATCGCTTCGAGACGCGGCGGGAGGCGTCGCTCGTCGGGATGGCGCTGCGCTCACGGATCGAGGATTGCTGCGATAGCTCCGCACCCTCGACGCTCCCGACGCGCTTCGCGGGAGGACGGGAGAAGATGCAGCGAAAAGGAAAACGCACTGGCAATGAAAACCCGCGAGGAGATCGCGCAAGCGCTGGCGGCGTCGCGGCTATATCGCCGACGGCGAACTTGCGACCGCGATCTCGCTGATGCAACTGCTGCGGCGTCCGCTGCTGCTGGAAGGCGAGGCGGGCGTCGGCAAGACCGAGGTGGCCAAGGCGCTGGCCTCGGTGCACGCGACCGAGCTGATCCGGCTGCAATGCTATGAGGGGCTGGATCAGTCGGCCGCGCTCTATGAGTGGAACTACCAGCGGCAGTTGCTGTCGATCCAGGCGCATCGCGGCGAGGATGCCGACGCGATCGAGGACCAGATCTTTTCGGAAAAATACCTGCTGGAGCGGCCGCTGCTGGCGGCGATCCGGCGCGCACAAGCCGCCGGTGCTGCTGATCGACGAGATCGACCGCGCCGACGACGAGTTCGAGGCGTTCCTGCTCGAACTGCTGTCGGACTTCCAGGTCTCGATCCCCGAACTCGGCACGATCACGGCGACCACGATCCCGCACGTGGTGCTGACCTCGAACGGCACCCGCGAACTCTCCGACGCGCTGCGCCGCCGCTGCCTCTATCATTATGTCGACTATCCCGACGTCGATCGCGAGGCGCGCATCATCATGGCGCGGATCGAGGGCGCCGGCGCGTCGCTGTCGCTGCAGATCGCGCGCATGGTCGAAAGCATCCGCAAGGAGGAGCTGCGCAAGGTGCCGGGCGTCGCCGAGACGCTGGACTGGGCGGCGGCGCTGGTCGGGCTCGACGTGCGCGACCTGCACGAGGCGCCCGAGACCGTGCACGAGACCCTGATGTGCCTGCTCAAGACCCATGAGGACAAGTCGCGCGTGACGCGCGAGGTCACCGAACGCCTGCTGGGGAAGGTCGCATGAGCTGCTGCGGCACCAATCCCGGATATCGAGGAGATCGACGAGGTCTCCCGCCTCGTCGCGGCAAAACTCGCGGCGTTTCTGAAAACCCTGCGCGACAGCCGGTTTTGCGGTCGGCCTGCAGGAGGGCCAGGACGCGGCTTCGCTGATGACGGCGGGCTATGCCGAAAAGGCCGGGCCTGCTGCGCTCGGCGTTCAAGCATCTGTTCTCGGCGCGCAAATCCGACTGGGAACAGTTCGACGGGCTGTTCGACGCGTTCTGGCTCGGCAAGCGCGTGCGCTCGCGCTCGATGACCACGGGCTCGGCGAAGGCCGCCAACAGCCCGTCGCTGAAGAGCCTGCAGGACAACAGGTCTCGAACCGGCCGGAAGCGAGGCCGCGACCGACCAGGTTCCGTCCGCCGACGATGACGCGCCGCAAGACCGCGCCGGCGAAGGCCGCATGGAAGGCGCCTCGCGCGCCGACAATCTGGCCGAGATCGATTTCCGCAAGATGGCCGATCCCGACCAGATCGAGCAGGCCCACGAAGCGGCGGCGCGGCTGGCAAAGACCATGCGCACGCGGCTGACCCGCCGCGATCTGGCGCGGCGGCGCGGCTACCGGCTCGATCTGCGAAGGACCATCCACGGCAATATCAGCCATGGCGGCGTGCCGATCAGCCTGGTCAAGCGGCAGCGCAAGGAAAAGCCGCTGCGGCTGGTGATGCTGCTCGATGCCTCCGGCTCGATGAGCATGTACACCGGCGTGTTCCTGCGCTTCATCCACGGCGTGCTCGACGAGTTTCGCGAGGCCGAGGCGTTCCTGTTCCACACCCGGCTCGCTTACGTCTCCGACGCGATGAAGGAAAAGGATCCGACGCGCGCGCTCGACCGGCTGTCGATCATGGCGCAGGGCGCCGGCGGCGGCACCAGGATCGGCGAAAGCCTGCAGACCTTCAACCGCTGGCACGCCGCGCGCGTGCTGCATTCGCGCTCCTGCGTGATGATCGTGTCCGACGGCTACGAGACCGGCGACGCCGCGCTGCTCGGCCGCGAGATGGCGGCGCTGGCAAGGCGCTGCCGCCGCATCGTCTGGCTCAATCCGATGATGGCGTGGGAGGGCTATGCGCCCGAGGCCGCCGGCATCAAGGCCGCGTTGCCGCATGTCGATCTCTACGCGCCCGCCAATACGCTGAAAAGCCTGACCGAGCTCGAACCCTATCTGGCGAAGCTGTGAGCGAGGCACCGATGACCAGGCATGTCGAAGTGATGGATCTGGTGGCGCAGATGAAGGCCGCCGAGGAAGCCTTCGTGCTGGCGACCGTGGTGCGCACGGTGTCGGTGACCGCGGCGAAGGCCGGCGCCAAGGCGATCATCCGTCCCGACGGCACCATCGTCGCGGGCTGGATCGGCGGCGGCTGCGCCCGCGGCGCGGTGCTGAAGGCCGCGCGCGACGCGCTGGCCGACGGCGAGCCGCGCATGGTCTCGGTGCAGCCGGAAAATCTTCTGGCCGAACTCGGCGTCAAGCCCGGCGAGAACCGCGACGGCGTGCGCTTCGCGCAGAACATGTGCCCGAGCAAGGGCACCATGGACGTGTTCGTCGAGCCGGTGCTGCCGCATCCCTCGCTGGTGATTCTCGGCGCCAGCCCGGTGGCGCTGTCGCTGGCGGCGCAGGCGCGGCAGCTCGGCTATCACGTCACGCTGGCCGCGCCCGCCGCCGACCTGACGATCACGCCCGATGCCGACACGCTGATCGACGGTTTTGCGCTCGGCCAGCTGAACGAGGCCAAGCGCTTCGTCGTGGTCTCGACGCAAGGCAAGGGCGACGAGGCCGCGCTGCGCACGGCGGTGGCGACCGAGGCCGCCTATCACGCCTTCGTCGGCAGCCGCCGCAAGATGGCGGCGCTGCGCGACAAAGCTGATCGCGCGAAGGCATCGACGCATCGGCGCTCGACCGCGTCAAGGCGCCGGCCGGCCTCGACCTCGGCGCCATCACGCCGGAAGAAATCGCGATGTCGATTTTGGCCGAGATCACGATGGAGCGAAGGCGCGGACAGCGCGGCAGCGTCTAGGCCTCGGAATTATTCTCGGTCCGCACGCTTTCGGCTATGCTGCCGGCAAGACCATCGCGGAATCGGAGCAATCGACGATGACCGAACAAAACTCATCTGACTGGCTTGGCCTGTCAGGCCGCGTTTGCGTGGTGACGGGCGGCGGCGGCGGCATCGGCCGCGCCGTCGCGTCAAGTCTCGCCCGGGCCGGCGCCCGTGTCGCGGCGCTCGATCTCGACGAGCGCGGCCTTGAGGGCACGCGCGCGGAGCTAACCAAAATATCCAGCGACCACATCGTGTCACGCTGCGACACCTCGAACGCCGAGAGCGTTACCGCGGCGTCGGAGGCGATCGAAAAGGCGCTGGGATCGTGCGGCGTACTGGTCAATGCGGCGGCGGTGTTGCGGCCCGGCGGGCTCGAAAAGCTGTCGCTCGCCGAATGGAACGCGGTTCTTTCCGTCAACCTGACCGGCTACTTCCTCTGCGCCCAGATTTTCGGCCGGCAGATGCGCAAGCTCGGGCGCGGCAGTCTCAGTTCATGTCTCCTCGATCGCCGGCAGCCACGCGCAAGCGCAGAGCGGCGCCTACAGCGTCAGCAAGGCCGGCGTGATCATGCTGTCGCGCCAGCTCGCGAGCGAATGGGGACCGCAGGGCATCAGGAGCAATGTCGTCAGCCCCGGCATGGTGATCACGCCGATGAGCCAGTCGTTCTACGATACGCCGGGGGTCACCGAGCGGCGCACCGCGGTCGTCCCCGCGCGGCGGATCGGCATGCCGCAGGACATCGCCGAAGCCATCCTGTTCCTGGCCAGCGACCGGTCGTCCTATGTCAACGGCGACGAGATCACCGTCGATGGCGGTTACGCCAATATGCTGATGAACCTGGTGCCGCGGCCGGGCTTTGAGTGAAGGCGCGAGCCGGGACGGACGCGGCGATATCAGCTGACATATATCCGCAAGACGACTCAGGCCTCGTTCGCTTGCAGGCGGGCGCGCATTTCGTCGCTGGGCCTGACGTCCTGCGAGCGGCTGTAGATCGCGACCGCGACGATCAGCACCACGGTGAGCACTCCGAACAGGGCGCGGTAGGCGGTTTCGGTGCGGGCGCCGTCGGCCAGCGGTTCGAAAGCGCCGACGATGATGCCGGACAAGCGTCTGCATGCAGGCGACGCCGAGCATCACGGCGGTGTTGATGGTCGCGATGCCGCGACCGATCAGCCGGTCCGGGATGATGCCGCGGCCATGCGTCATCACCATGGTGCTGGAGGCGCTGAAGAAGCCGATGCCGAGGATGGCGCCGATGGGCACCCAGATCGGCGGGTGGGAGGCGAGCGCCAGCGTGGCGAGGATGGAAATGATCACCAGGCTGCCGCCGATGGCGATCCATTTGCGCGTGTCCAGCAGGCGGTCCAGCGGGCCGAAGGCGAGCATGCCGACCTGGTAGGCGACGACGGCGACGAGCAGGACGTTGCCGGCCTCGATCGGGCTCAGGCCATGCACCTCGCGCAGGAACGGGCCGCCCCACAGGCCCTGCACGGTGAAGGTGCAGGCATAGTTGCAGAAATTCAGCGCCAGGATGGGCCGCAGACGCGGGTTGCGCAGCACCTCCATCAGGCCTTGCAGCATCTGGCGTGGCGGCTCCGGGGTGCGGGCCAGGAAGGGGTGGCCGGGCGGAGCGTCGCGCACCACCAGCCAGACGGCGATGGTGGCGAGCGCGGTGAAGACGACGGCGGCGCCGAACACGGCGCGCCAGCCGATCGCCTGCGAGGCCCAGGCCAGCGGGGTGGTGGCGGCCAGGTTGCCGAGCAGGCCGATGGACATGACCATGGCGGTGAGGGTGGAGAAGCGGTCCGGCGGGAACCAGCGGGAGATCACCACCATGCTGCCGATGAGCATGACGCCGAAGCCGGCGCCCATCAGCACGCGACCGGTGAGCAGGATCGGCCAGGTCGGCGCCAGGGTGAAGACGATGCCGCCGTCGTGGCGAGGATGAGCATGCCGACCACGGTGCGGCGCGGGCCGAAATGGTCGAAGAAGAAGCCGCACGGGATCTGCATGGCGGCGAAGCCGAAGAAGAAGGCGCCCGTCAGCGCGCCCAGGGCTTCCGGCCCGATCGCGAGGTCGCGCATCAGGTCGAGGCCGATGGTGACGTTGGAGGCGCGGAAGAAATGGCTGGCGACATAGGCCGTGGCCAATGTCGTGACGATGATCAGGCCCCGGCGGTGGGGGAAGGGGCGCCGCTCGGTGGACCGCATCGATTGGGGGATGTCCCGCTTCTTGTTGAAAATTGCTCGGCAGGCGTTCTCGGTAGCCGAGCCTATGCGGCCTCGACGTGCGGTTCAAGGTTGAGGCTTGCCGTCTCCTGGTTTGCCCGTGGCTGCCGTGCGGGGGAGAATGACCCTGAATTCGGTGAATTCGCCGGGCCTGGTATCGATCTCGATCGATCCGCCATGTTGCTTGACGACAATGTCATGGCTCAATGAGAGGCCAAGGCCTGTCCCTTCGCCGGGCGGTTTTGTCGTGAAAAAGGGATGGAAGATCTTCTCCCTTATTTCAGCAGGAATGCCGCCGCCATTGTCACGAATCCTGATCTCGACGTTGTTGCCGAGACTTCTGGTCACGGCGGCAAGGGTTGGTTCGTAGCCATCCCTCATTTCCGCTTTGCGTTTCATCGCCGCATAGACCCCGTTCGATATCAGGTTGAGAAGGACGCGGGTGATCTCCTGCGGAAACAGGTCGACTTGCCCGGCGGCAGGATCAAAGGATCGCTCCAGCCTGATGTCGAACTCCCTCTTCTCGGCGCGCGCGCCGTGGTAGGCAAGATTGAGGCTGTCTTCGACGATGGCGTTGAGGTCGACCGGCCGGCGCTCGCCGGCACCTTCGCGCGAATGCAGCAACATGTTCTTGACGATGGAGTCCGCGCGCTGGCCATGCTGGACGACCTTTTCGAGATTGCCCTTCAGCATCTGCGTCAGCTCGCTGGCTTCTTCCCGCGTCTTGTTGTCGAGCGAGGCGGGCCTGAGCACGTCGTCCAGTTCCTCGACAAGCTCCACCGACAGAGCCGAGAAATTATTGACGAAATTGAGCGGGTTCTTGATTTCGTGCGCAATGCCGGCGGTGAGTTGTCCCAGCGAGGCGAGTTTCTCCGTCTGGACCAGGCGATCCTGCGCGGTGCGCAATTCATCGAGCGAGATCGACAACTCCCTGGTGCGTTCCTGCACCTGTTCGAACAGCCGCACATTGCCGATGGCGATCACGGCCTGATCGGCGAAGGTCTGCAGCAAGGCAATTTGCTTGTCGCTGAAGGGATGGACTTCGGTCCGGCGAAGCACGATGGTTCCGATGCTCTCGCCCTCGCGCAACAACGGTACGCTCAGAACGGTCCGGATGCCCTCGCGGCGCGCCCTTTCCCGGCCGTCGGGAAATTCCTCGCCTTCGGTGGAGAGGAAGTCGTGCACGTGCACCGGCTTCCGATCGAGGAACTGCTCGTCCGGCAGTCCAGTCTCGGCCGATCGGCAATTTCTCCGGAGCCATCGGTATCGGTCCATGATGCGCGCTGGGACGCAGGTCGTCGCCATCTTTCAGGAACACGACGGCGTCATAGGCCTCGCAAAGCTCGCAGGCGCTCTCGACAATGGCCTTGAGAACCGGCCCGACATCGGTCGGCGAGGATGCGATCACCCTGAGGATATTGCTCGCTCCCGGTCTGATAAGTCAGTGCCTCCGTGAGCTCGCGGGTCTTGGTCTGAACCTCCTCGAACAGCCGGACATTCTCGATCGCGATGGCCGCCTGGTCGGCAAAGGTGGTCGCCAGTTCGATCTGCTTGTCCGTGAACGGCCGCGCCTCAGAGCGCGTTAAGGAAATTGTACCAACCGGCACACCTTCACGGAGCATAGGGACACCGAGGACGGTGCGGAAGCCGCCTAGTCGCTGCCCTTCGGTAAAGGTATAGTCGACGTCCGCCTCAACGTCGGGAATATGAACGGCGACACCCTCCAGCAGTGTCCGTCCAATGGCCGAGCCTCGATCCGGCACGATGGGGATGGTTCTGGCGTAATCCATGAATTCGTCAGAAAATCCATAGGCCTCAGCACGGAAGAATACGCCGTCCTTCTGGCGGGTAATGGTGGCCTTGTCGGCGTCGCACAGCCGAGCCGCCGATTCAACGAGCGTTTGCAGCACGGTCTGCAGATCGAAGGTTGAACGGCTGATCGTCTTGAGCACGTCGGCGGTCGCGGTCTGCTGCTGCAGGGATTCGCGCAGCTCGCTGAGCAGCCGCGTGTTCTCGATGGCGATGACGGCCTGGGCGGCGAAGTTCTTGACCAGCTCGATCTGCTTGTCGGTGAATGGGCGCACTTCCTGGCCGAGAATATTAATTGCGCCGACCAGCTCATTGTCCTTGAGCATTGGAACGGAGAGCACGCTCCTATAGCCGGCTAGTTCGGCTGCCTGAAAGACAAAAGGATGACGGTCAATATAAGACTGCGTCGTCTTGATGTCCGCGATTTGAGCGACCTGTTTCGACATGGCGACATGCCCAAGGGGCACGTCGGGCGGTGGTCGGACCAATGGCTGGCGTGCGAGCGCCTCGACATAGGCGCGCGGGGCATTGTGAGTCGCAACGGCGCGAAAGGCATCCGCCTCTCGAAGGAACAGCGTGCCGAATTTGGCATCGCAAATCCGCGTCGCATTTTCCAGCATGGACTGGAACACAGGTTGTAGCTCGCCGGGCGAGCTTGAGATGATGCCCAGCACCTCCGCGGTCGCCGTCTGCTGCTGCAGAGATTCGCGCAGATCTTCCGTGCGCGCCTGCAACTCGTCGAACAGACGCACATTCTCGATGGCGATCACCGCCTGGTCGGCAAAGGTCATAAGCAGTTCGATCTGGTTCTCGGTGAATGGCTTCACCTCGGTACGCCGCATCGAGAGCGTGCCGATGGCCTCGTCTTCTCTCAGCAAAGGGACGGCCAGAATCGTCCGGTGGCCGAGGCGAAGCGCCATCTCGGCGCCGTCCGGAAACTCGCTGGTGGACGCCTGAAGATCGTAGACGTGAACCGGCGCACGATCGACGAAGGCGCGGCCGTTGACCCACTTGCGTCCGATCGGCCATTCCGCGATGTCCATCGGAATCGGGCCGTAATGCGCCCCGACACCGAGGCCTCCGCCCTTGCGAAGAAAAACAACCGAATCGTACGCCTGGCAGAGGCGTGCTGCCGACTCAACCAGCGTATCGAGCACCGTCTGCAGATCGAACGCCGAGCGGCTGATGACCTTGAGCACGTCAGCGGTCGCGGTCTGCTGCTGCAGCGATTCGCGCAGCTCGCTGAGCAGCCGCGTGTTCTCGATGGCGATGACGGCCTGGGCGGCGAAGTTCTTGACCAGCTCGATCTGCTTTTCGGTGAACGGCCGCACTTCCTTGCGGTAAATAACAATCGCGCCGATCAGTCTGTTCTCCTTGAGCATCGGCACTGCAAGAAAGGACCGCGCCCCGGCCTGCTCGACGGTGACGACGCGCAACGGGTCACGTTCGGCGTAACCAGAATCAGCCTTGAGATCCGGGATATGGGCGACTTGCTTGGTGCGCGCCAGCCGACCAAGGCCCGTGTTCGGGCCCGGGCGTATCGGTGAGTGCTGCTCCCAGTATTCGCGATAGGAAGTGGGAACATCGTGAAGATGCGTCGCTTGAAAACTTTCCCCGTCGTAGAGCAGGAGATGGCCGAACTTGGCTTCGCAAATCCGCAATGCGTTCGAGAGGATCGATTCGAATACAGGCTTCATGTCGCCCGGCGATGCGCTGATGACCTTGAGTACCTCCGAGGTCGCCGTCTGCTGTTCCAGCGATTCGGTCAGATCATCGGTGCGCTCTCGTAGCTCCCGGAGCAACCGGGTGTTCTCGATGGCGATTACCGCCTGCCTGGCGAAGTTGCTTAGCAGCTCGATCTGTCTGTCGGTGAATGGGCGGACCTCTTGTCGATAGACCCCGATTGCGCCGACCAGCTTGCCGTCCCTAAGCATAGGGACGATGACAAGCGTCCGAGCGCCTCCGAGATCAGATAGTGCAACGATAGCGGGACTACCCTCGAGGTAGGCCGGGCTGAGCCGAACATCGACGATATGAGCCGCTTGTTTGGTCCTTATCGCTTGACCAAGGCCGCCTTCCGGGTGAGGTCGAAACGTCCGCGTCTCGAGCGCTTCGGCGTAGGCAGAGGGGACGTTGTAAAGCGCTACCCGCCGAACCGTTTCCCCTTCAAACAGATGCATCGTCCCGAATTTGGCCCCGCAAACACGCGTTGCGTTCTCCAGCATGCTCCTGAACACCGGCTCAAGATCGCCAGGCGTGCTGCTGATGACCTGAAGAACCTCTGACGTTGCGGTTTGCCGCTCCAGTGCTTCGGCCAGTTCGCGTCTGAGGGCGGCGTTTGCCTTTTTTAAATCGACATCCGCAGGCGCGCGTTTGCGTCGTGCCGACGTCTTGCGGGCCGCTGGAAGCTTGCGCACCGATTTTCCGCGCTTCACCATTGACGGGCGCTCCGGCCGGGAAAAGCTTTAAGTAGAAATAATATCTGCCAAGCCTAGCCAATTAGGGAACGGCCGTACAGCAGCGAACATCGCAAGCAAGCGTCCCTTCACGCCGGAGGGTCATGAATTGCTTCCCCTATTGGAGTTCAATGGGGCTGCAACCAGAGTTGATTTGCCCGACGGGCCGTTTTGCGAACCCCCTGTCCAGCCCCATCAGAAAAAATATTTCGGTTTTTCCGAAATGGCAAATCAGTCTATATAGCCGCCGTCCCGTTCCCATGAGAGGGGCGTTGCGCAACGTCACGAAACGCGGAGCGGGATGCGGTGGACGCCGATAGTGCCGTAGACGACGGCGCTAAAAGCGGACGGAGAAGTCGTGTGGTCCTGACGCCCCGATGCTGGCGTCAAGTTCCTGGGAAGAAAGCTTCTCGGGGATGACGGTGGCAAGAAAGCCCGGTCACCGAGGAGAGCGCGAAGGAAGCCGTTAAAACCATTGCGCGGGGAATGCCGGTCGATTCCGGTGTGACCTGAACAGCGCGTGTGCGCTCTACCACTATCTCTGCACACGCGGCTATCGGGCGCATCGGGCGCCCGGCATTCCCTGCGCCCTCTGTTTGGAGAGGGCGGGAAGTTGAAAGCAAACCTCGGGCAAATCATGCCGCGAGATCGCGGAGCCGTGCGCAGTAATCTCCCCTCCCTCCACGCGCTCTTGCGCGTGGCGGGAGGGGTCGGGGGTGGGGGGTCTATCGGCTTGCTCCTCTGGCAGCGAGTTCGCTGAGGCACCCCCCCAAACCCTTAGAGCGAGCTTCGCTCGTTTCGACCCCACCGCTTCGCGGGGGGAGGGGGGAGCAGAAGATGCTGGTGTCATTGCAACGGGGCTGTTTGAAATTCGAATCTCTACGCGTCGTCCCGGCGAACGCCGGGACCCATAACCACAGGCGGTAGCGGTGGCGCGAAAGCGGTCGAACAGCGTCTTTCAAAACAAGGGCCGCGGCGTATGGGTCCCGGCGTTCGCCGGGACGACGCGGGGAGATTGCCGGTCGCGCGGCCGGTGGGCTCGCAACGACGTGGAGAGAGCCGTAGCCTCTCAGTCGAACAGGCTCGACACCGATTCTTCCGACGCGGTGCGGCCGATCGCTTCGGCGATCAGCGGCGCAATCGACAGCGTGCGGATATTCCTGGCATCGCGAACCGCTTCGGTCGGCAGGATCGAGTCGGTGATCACAAGTTCCTTCAGCCGGGAGCCGATGATGCGGGCGGCGGCGCCGCCGGACAGCACGCCATGGGAGATGTAGGCATAGACATCCTTGGCGCCGTTGGCGAGCAGTGCGTCGGCGGCGTTCACCAGCGTGCCGCCGGAGTCGACGATGTCGTCGACCAGGATGCAGGTAAAGCCGGCGCAATCGCCGATCACGTTCATCACCTCGGATTCGCCGGCGCGTTCGCGGCGCTTGTCGATGATGGCGAGCGGCGTGTTGATGCGCTTGGCCAGCCCGCGCGCGCGCACCACGCCGCCGACGTCGGGCGACACCACGATGACGTTGGACAGATCGAAGCGTTCGCGGATGTCGCGCACCATCACCGGCGAGGCGAAGAGGTTGTCGGTCGGGATGTCGAAAAAGCCCTGGATCTGGGCCGCGTGCAGATCGAGGGTCATGACGCGGTCGATGCCGGCATGGGTAATCAGATTGGCCACCAGCTTGGCCGAAATCGGCGAGCGCGAGCCGGATTTGCGATCCTGCCTCGCATAGCCGAAATAGGGGATCACCGCGGTGATGCGGCGCGCCGACGACCGCCGCAGCGCGTCGGTGATGATCAGCAGTTCCATCAAATGGTCGTTGGCCGGAAACGACGTCGACTGAATGATGAAGGCGTCGGAGCCGCGGACGTTTTCCTGGATTTCGACGAAGATCTCCATGTCCGCAAAGCGGCGGACGACAGCCTTGGTCAGCGGCACTTGCAGCCAGTTGGAGATTTCCTGCGACAGCGCGGGATTGGAATTGCCGGCGACGAGCTTGATGGAGCCGTTCTTGGCCGACATCGACGTCTCTCCCCGCGCCTTGCTGGATACGATGTTCAGCATATCAGGATACCCATGAAACCGGCAGGTTTCGACGAGCGAGGTGATATCAAGGCAGGGGCTTGGCTGGCAACCCGTCGCACCGGGTTTTCCTGCGCAAAATCAGCGTCCCGGGGGACATCTGTACCGTTAACGGTCGCTGTAGCCGAGCGCCCCGACCCTGAATTCACCGGGCGCGGGTGCCGGCTGTTCCGCGCTCGCCACCGCCGGGCCGCGTTTGCCCAGCGCGGGGGCGGGCGGCGCGTCCGGCCCGGCTCCATTGACCATGGCGCTGAGGCCGCTCAGTCCGGCCTGCGCGATTTTCCGCAACACCATATCGTCGGCGGCGGTCCAGGGGTCGCGTCCGGCCTTGCCGGCCGGTTCCTCGCCGGAAAGCCGCAAGGTCCGCTGCTGGTCGCCGTCATAGACGTCCCAGACCCAGGCGATGGTGGCACGGCCATGGCTGACGTGGGCGGCGAGATAGCTTCGCACCCGGTAGGAGGCTGCGCCCTCGCGCGAGACGATCGACAGGTTGCGAAGCTTGGATTCGCTGTCGAGCACGTCGACCATCCGCTCGAAGATCTGCGGCGGCGGGCCGTCGATCGATTCGAACGCGACGGTGGCGCCGCCGCCGGCCATCGCAAAGGAGCCGCTCGCGGCTCCGCCGCTGGCGCAGCCGCCGAGCCCGCAGGCGACCGCCAGCAGCAGCGCGGCAATGGCTGCGCGCGAAGCAAGGCTAGCCCGGAACAGAGTTGGAGACGCGTCCCTCATCACGCCCCTGCGATATCGTTAAAATCCATTAAGGTCTAGGGCAGGGACGACACAGAAGCGGGGCGAAATCAGGGGAGCAGGCCACGATCGGACCACACTTCTGCGTCAGGGCAGAAGCGCAATCGCATGAACATGCCGGCCGTAGTCCGGCTCCTTGCGATGCACCGAGCGGCGGTAGCTGTAAAAACGCTCGTCGGAATAGGTATCGACGCCGATGTCGTCGATCATCAGGACGCCGGCGTTTTCGAGCCGCATCCGGATGAAGCCGGCGAGATCGAACATCGCATGGCCCTCGCGCGCCGACGGAATGAAGAACAGGGCGTTCTCGGCATCGGCCTCGATGAATCGCTCGACGAATTCGCCGCCGACTTCGTAGGAGTGCTGGCGGATCAGGGGGCCGATGGCGGCGACGATGCCGGTTCGTTCGGCGCCGAGCTTTTCCATCGCCTCGACGGTGGATTCCACGATGCCGGTCAGCGCGCCCTTCCAGCCGGCATGCGCCGCACCGATCACGCGCGCGTTGGGATCGACCAGCAGGATCGGTCCGCAGTCGGCCGCGGTGACGCCGATGGCGAGACCCTCCGAGCGCGTGACGATGGCGTCGGCGCGTGGCCGCGTCGCCTTGCCAGGGTTCGGTGACCACCACGGCATCGGGCGAATGGATCTGCCATGCGCTGAGAAAATGCGAGGGCGCCACGCCCATCTGCTCCGCCATCCGGCGGCGGTTTTCGGCGACGTGGGCGGGATCATCGTTGGAGCCGAGGCCGCCATTGAGGCTGCCGTAGATGCCAGCGGACACGCCGCCGTCGCGGGTGAAGAAAGCGTGGCGCAGACCGGGAATGGCCGAGAGCAGCGGCGAATCGAGCCTCATGGCGACCCGGTCCCGGCGTCCGGCTTCTCCTCGGCAAACCCGGCCAGCGAGATCAGGTTGGGTTCCGAGACCGCGAGCACCTTGAACATCGACCCCATGCCGCCGCGGCCGCCGCCGATCAGCCGTTTCAGCGCGCCCGAAATATCCTCGGAAACCTCATGGCTGGCCTTCGCCATCAGGGTGACCGCGCGGGTCTCGATGCCGAGCCGTTTCAGGAAGTCGCCCTGCGTCACCGGGCCGTGGACGCGCGCGCCGAGATCCTCGGCGGCGCGCGCCAGCGCCTGAAAATCGACATGGGCGGTGACGTCGGCCTGGCCGGGATTCTTCAGGGGATCGGCGAAGCTGTGGCGGGCGATGGCCTGAAAGGTATCGCCGGCGTCGCTGCGGACGTGGCCGTAGTCGATGATCAGCGCAGCGCCGTCCTGGTCGCGGACCCGGCTTGCGATCTTCATGATCTCGGCGTCGGGCCGCCACTCGAACACCGCGCCGATCGGAGCGGCGCGCACCAGTGGCGGCAGCAGGACCTCGAAGCGCGGCATCGGCTCGGCGGAGGCGCCGAACGCCAGATCGCCGTTGGCGTCGATCTCGACCGTCCGTTCGTGCCAGCCGGTCTCGCGCCTCACCACCTGGTGGATCGGCAGCACGTCGAAATATTCATTGGCGAAGATGATCGCGGGACCGTCGGGGATGTCGTCGATGCTGTCATGCCAGGCAATGTTGCGCGCGCCCGACAGCAACGACTTCTGCTTGTCGCGCAGCACCGGATTGATCTCGACGAGATGGATGCTCAGCGATTGATAGAGCGGCGGCAGCACCCGCAGCGCGCGCAGCGCATCCGCCATCATGGTGCCGCGGCCGGGTCCGAGTTCGATCAGCCGCAGCAGGGGCGGCGAACCGATCGCCTTCCAGACCGAGGCCGCCCACAGCCCCAGCAATTCGCCGAACATCTGGCTGACTTCGGGCGCGGTGGTGAAATCGCCCTCGCGCCCCAGCGGATCGCGCGAGACGTAGTAGCCGAACTCCGGATGCGTCAGGCACAGTTCCATGTAGCGCCAGACCGGCATCGGCCCGGATTTCCTGATCAGCTTCTTGATCTCGGACTGCAGCGGCGAATATTCGGTCACGGCCTGCCTTGATAGGGTTTGGTACTTAATTCCGCATTTTGCGGCGCCATGCCACCACAATAATGATCGCCCCTGCAATGATCATCGGCACCGACAGCAGCATACCCATGGTCAGCCCGCCCCACAAAAATCCAAGCTGCGGGTCGGGCTCCCGGAAGAACTCGCCGACGATGCGTGCAAAACCGTAAAACGCGATAAAGCTGCCGAGGATCAGCCCTGGCCGCTTCAAGGCGCCGATGCGGATCATCACGGCCAGGATCGTAAACAGCACGATGCCCTCAAGCCCCGCCTCGTAAAGCTGGCTGGGATGGCGCGGCAGCGGCCCGCCATTGGGAAATACCATCGCCCAGGGCACGCTCGAGTCCGCCGGCCGGCCCCACAGTTCGCTGTTGATGAAATTGGCGAGCCGCCCGAGAAACAGCCCGATCGGCCCGACCGCGGTGGTGATGTCGCCGAGCGACAGGATCGGAATGTCGTGCTTCCGGCAGAACAAGATCACCGCGGCGACGCAGCCGAGGAAGCCGCCATGGAACGACATGCCGCCCTTCCACAATTCGAAGATTTCGGCCGGATGTGCGATGAAGAAGGGCAGATTGTAGAACAGCACGTAGCCGGTGCGGCCGCCGAGGATGATGCCGATCGTGACCCAGAGAATGAAATCGTCCATCTGCAGCAGCGTGATCGGCGCCGGTCCGCCCCACAGTCTGTCGTTCTTGACCAGCGCGCGCGCGTAGATCCAGCCCAGCACGATGCCGCCGATATAGGCCAGCGCATACCAGCGGATCGCGATCGGCCCGATCGCAATCGCGATCGGATCGAACACCGGGAAGGCGATGGTGAGAAAGGGCATCGAGCCGGCTTAAGAGGAGAGGTTGCGGCGATAGAGCGCCAGCAGCCGTTCCCAATGCCGCTCGGCGGCGTCGCGATCGTAGACCGGCCGCTTCGGAAACGCGAAACCGTGATGGGTGCCGGGATAGATCTCGACCTCGGCATTGGCGCCGTAGTCCTTCATCCCCTGTGTCACCTTGTCGATGATCTCCTGGCGGCGCGTAGATATCGGTTTCGGCGCAGCCGAAATAGAGCTCGGCTTTGGTCTTCTGTCCGGCCAGATGCGGGCTGTCGGGCTGGTCGGTGGCCAGATGCGTGCCGTAGATCGATGCGGCGGCCTTGACGCGATTCGGAAAATGCGTCGCCGCGTTGACGGCATATCGCCCGCTCATGCAGTAGCCGACGGTGCCGACAATTTTTGCGTTCGCGGCCGGCTGCTTGTCGGCATAGGCGAGCAGGGCGTTGGTGTCCTCCATCACCAGGGGAATGTTGATCGAGTTCATGTATCCGAACATCCGCTTGCGCTCGGGTGCCTCCGGGTCCGGCGGTATCGGTCCAATCTCCATGACGCCGGCGCGGTAATACAGGTTCGGCAGCATCACATAATAGCCCGAGGTCGCGAGCCGGCGCGCCATGTCGCGCAGTTCCTCGCGGATCGCCGGCGCGTCCATGTAAAAGATGATGACGGGAAACGGGCCGCCGCGCTCGGGATGGGTGATGAAGGTGGTGGTGTGGCCGTCCTTGGTGGGGATTTCGATCTGCTGGTCGATCATGGGGCGCTGTTTCTCGCTTGCGGTTGGCGGTTCTTTGCTCTGGCGATCGATACGATTGCAAGGAAACCGGAACATGACAAGGAGACTTGCGGTGTGAGGCGGCTAGGTTGGCCTTGAACTGCGCCGTCCGGATCGCCATTGTGTGATGAAGGTGATATCGCGCAGCCGACCGGAGATTCCCCAGATGACCCAGACCAGCAATCGGTTTTTCGACGAGATCGGGCGACTGATGAATGACGCCGCCGGCGCCGCCCAGGGCGTCAAGCGCGAGGTCGACACCGTGGTCCGCAATCAGGCCGAGAAAATCCTGCGCGACCTCGATATCGTCAAGCGCGAGGAGTTCGAGGCGGTCAAGGAGATGGCGCGGCTGGCGCGCGAGGAAAACGAGGCGCTGAAGGCGCGCATCGCGGTGCTGGAAGCCAAGCTCGGCATTTCCGCGTCGGCGCCTGATGTCGGCAGCCTGAAGACGGACGGGTAGGCGTAGGGCGCTCCCAAAACCGCAGAAAAATCCCCGCATTTCCTTGTCATTTTCGCCCTTTGGGGCTAGAACCCCGCCACGTCCGCAGCCCCCGCACCCCTGGAGGCTTGCTGCGGCGGCAAACAGGGCCGCGATGCGGCCTTTAACTTTTGGAAAACAAGGACTTAAGCAGATGGCGACCGTCAAGGAATTGAAGGCGACCGCGCGTCCGGCAGGCGGCAAGGGGGCCGCACGGGCAGAGCGTCGCGCCGGGAGAGTGCCCGGAGTGATCTATGGCAACAACCAGCCCCCCGTGACCATTTCGGTCGACGATGCCGACCTGCGCCAGCGCATCCTGGCCGGCCGGTTCCTCACCACGATTTACGACATCGACCTCGAGGGCAAGAAGCACCGCGTGATTCCGCGCGACTTCCATCTCGATCCGGTGCGCGATTTCCCGCTCCATGTCGATTTCATGCGGCTCGGCGAAGGCGCCACCATCCGCGTCAGCGTTCCCCTGCACGTCCAGAACGCGGAAGCCGCACCGGGCGTCAAGCGCGGCGGCACCGTCAACATCGTCACCCACACCATCGACCTCGTATGCTCGGTCGACAACATTCCGCAATATGTCGAGGCCGACGTCAGCGATCTGGAAATCAGCCACTCGCTGCATCTGTCCGACATCAAGCTGCCCGCAGGCGTGAAGTCGCTGTCGCGCGATGACGTGACCTTGGTGACCATCGTGCCGCCGTCCGGCTACGCCGAAGAAATGAAAGCGCTGCTGCTGCGGCTGCCGCGGCTGCCGGTACCGTTGTTGCCGGTGCGCCGGCTGCTCCCGGTGCGGCTCCGGCGGTTGGTGCGCCCGGCGCGGCTCCCGCTGCGCCCGCGGCTGGCGCGGCTGCTGCAGCTCCCGCGGCGGGTGCAAAGGCGCCGGCGGCCGGCGCCAAGGCGCCTGCCGGCGGTGGCGACAAGAAGAAGTAATCGGGCGCGGGATGCCGCGTCATGCGACTGTTGGTTGGTCTCGGCAATCCCGGCGCGAAATACGCGCATAACCGGCACAATATCGGCTTCATGGCCGTCGATGAAATCGCGCGGCGTCATGGTTTCGCACCCTGGCGCCGCCGCTTTCAGGGCGAGACCGCGGAAGGCACGCTCGATCATGAGCGGGTGATCCTGCTTCGTCCGCTGACCTTCATGAACAATTCCGGGCGCGCGGTGCAGGAGGCCGCGAATTTCTTCAAGCTCGCGGCGGGCGAGATCACCGTGTTCCAGGATGAGCTCGAACTGCCGCCGGCCAAGGTGCGCGTCAAGGTCGGCGGCGGCATTGCCGGCCACAACGGCCTGCGTTCGATCTCCTCGCATATCGGCAACGACTATCGCCGGGTGCGGCTCGGGATCGGCCATCCCGGCGTCAAGGAACTGGTGCACAGCTACGTATTGTCCGATTTCGCCAAGGACGACCGGCCCTGGGTGGAGGCGCTCTGCGAGGCGGTCGCCGATAACGCCGGGCTGCTTGCGACGGATCGCGATTCGACGTTCCAGAACAAGGTGCATCTGGCGATGCAGGCCAAGGGATTCTTCGACAAGAACGATGACGGCGCCGCGTAACGCAGTTGCGGCCGTCGCGAACGGTTTCAGGACAAATTATGGGATTCAAATGCGGTATCGTCGGCTTGCCCAATGTCGGCAAGTCGACGCTGTTCAACGCGCTGACCGAGACGGCGGCGGCGCAGGCGGCGAATTATCCGTTCTGCACCATCGAGCCGAATGTCGGCGAGGTCGCGGTGCCCGATCCCCGGCTCGACAAGCTCGCCGCGATCGCCAAGTCTGCCCAGATCATTCCGACCCGGCTGACCTTTGTCGATATCGCGGGCCTGGTGCGCGGCGCCTCGAAAGGCGAGGGCCTCGGCAACCAGTTTCTCGCCACGATCCGCGAGGTCGACGCGATCGCGCATGTGGTGCGCTGCTTCGAGGATTCCGACATCACCCATGTCGAAGGCAAGATCGCACCATTGGCCGACATCGAGACGATCGAGACCGAGCTGATGCTTGCCGACCTCGACAGCCTGGAAAAGCGTGTCGACAACCTGACCAAGAAGGCCAAGGGCAACGACAAGGAAGCCAGGGAACAGCTCGACCTCGTCAACCGCGCGCTGGTGCTGCTGCGCGAGGGCAGGCCGGCGCGGTTGCTCGAGCGCAAGGCGGAGGAAGAGCGTGCCTTCGGCATGCTCGGCCTGTTGACCTCGAAGCCCGTGCTGTACGTCTGCAATGTCGAGGAAGCCTCCGCCGCCAGCGGCAACAAGTTTTCGCAGGCTGTCGCCGAACAAGCCATCAAGGAGGGCGCGGTCGCGGTGACCATCTCCGCCAAGATCGAATCCGAGATCGCGACGCTGTCGCGCGAGGAGCGCGCCGAGTTTCTCGACACGCTCGGTCTGGAGGAAGCCGGGCTCGACCGGCTGATCCGCGCCGGCTATCAATTGCTCGACCTCATCACCTATTTCACCGTCGGGCCGAAGGAGGCTCGGGCCTGGACCATCCACCGCGGCACCAAGGCGCCTGCCGCCGCCGGCGTGATCCACACCGATTTCGAAAAGGGCTTTATCCGCGCCGAAACCATTGCCTATGCCGATTACGTCGCGCTCGGCGGCGAGGCCGGCGCCCGCGACGCCGGCAAGCTGCGGCTGGAAGGCAAGGACTATGTCGTCGCCGACGGCGACGTCATGCATTTCAGGTTCAACACCTAGCGCACCTGGCCCTGGTCGCGGATCGCGCCGAGATGCTCGTTGATGCGAAACACGATCAGGACGAATTCCGCGGCGATGCGCGAAAACACGATGCCGACGACCACGCTGCCGATCGAGGACAACAGCACGATGAATCCGCCGAACGGGCTGATCGCCATCGCGGCCAGACCGGAAAAGATGCCGGAGATCCCGAACAGCGAGATCAGCGCGATGACCAGCCAGTAAAATGTCTTGATGATGGTGGGCGTGATGAAGCGGTCCCACTGAAACAGATCGCGAAATTCAAACATCAGTCGTTCTCCCCCGGCAAGCCGAATATCAGTAACGTCAAGTCCTGGCCGCAGACGCCCACAGGGCCTAGCCGCGAATGTCGCGCCGGGCAAGATCGGGGCGAGCACCGAACCCGTGGTCCTCGCCCGCGGAGCACGAGCCATGCGAGCAGGCCGGTTGAGATTGCCGCAAAGTGCGGCCACAATCGGGCCTAACCTGCGGCAATCCCCATCATGACGCTGACCTTCGAAGATTTTCCGCCCGGCCATTTCGGCTCATTCGGACCGCGCCGCGTCACGCGCGAGGAAATCCTTGCCTTTGCCGCCGAGTTCGATCCGCAGCCGATGCATCTCGACGAAGCGGCCGCTTCGCGCTCGATGCTGAAGGGCCTTTCGGCGTCGGGCTGGCATCTGTGCTCGATCATGATGCGGATGATGTTCGACGGCTTTATCGGCCGCACCGCATCGCTGGGCTCGCCCGGCGTCAACGAAGTGCGCTGGCTGGCGCCGCTGCGGCCGGACGACGATCTCACGCTCGATGTCGAGGTGACGGAGGCAAGGGTCTCCCGCAGCCGCCCCGAGACCGGCATCGTGACCTTCAAGGCCACCGCCCGCAACGCGGCGGGGCAGGCGCTGTGCGAAGTGGTCTCGCCGATCATCGTGATGCGGCGCGCGGCAACCGCGGTGGAACAGGCCGGCTGATGCGTTTCTTCGAGGACATCGAGATCGGCCAGCGGCGTGAGGTGGGATCGTTCACCTTCACCGCCGACGGGATCAAGAAATTCGCAAGCCAGTTCGATCCGCAGCGCTTTCATCTCGACGAGGAGGAGGGGCGCAAATCGCTGTTCGGCGGGCTTGGCTGCCTCGGGCTGGCATGTCGGATCGGTCTGCATGAAGCTCTTGGTGACCGACGGCCAGCGCCTGGCCAGGGAGGCTCTGGCGCGCGGCGAGCAGGTTGCGGCCTGGGGACCCTCGCCCGGGTTTCGCGAACTGCGCTGGATCAAGCCGGTGCTGGCCGGCGACACCATCAGTTTCGCAACCGAGGTCGAATCGCTGCGGATGTCGGAGAAGCGCCCCGAATGGGGCATCCTGCAGGTCCGCAACACCGGCACCAACCAGCGCGGCGAGCTGGTGTTTTCGGTTCTGGCGACGGCGTTCGTGCAGCGCCGGAACGCTCGCCGCCTGAGGTCCGCCACGGCGCCGCCCGGAACGATTTCCCCGCTCACGCATTTTCCCCGCTAACGCATTTTGAACCTTGTGCCTGCCATAGTTGGCCCGGGGGCATAAGGGAGGGAAAGACCATGGCAGACCGCAACGGCCTGAGATTCGTCGGCTTTATTTTCGCAACCGTCACCCTGGCGGTGATGCTCACGGCCGCAATGGTGGTGAAGGGCTATGCCGACGGCGCCTATTCGCTCGAAGCCGAAACCATCGCCAGCCGATAAGTCACCATCCGCTAACCATGGCGCCAAATAGCGCCCGGCCGGGCGGAAAATCAGCGGCTCCAGATCAGCGCCAGCACCGCCACGGCGACCACCAATAGTCCGACAAACCGGATCATGATGGTGCCCATCCGGGGCGGATCGGTCCGCAGCGGTATCGGATCGCTGTTGTCCGGTCGAATGCTCTGCATGAAGATTTGCCCCTGCCTCGCGGTGATGCCTGCTGTTGGTCGCGGCAGGGGACCGGGAAGTTCAATGGGGGCATCGTCATTCCGGGGCTGGTCCTTCGGACCATCCCGGATCCCGTGGCCTCGTGGTTCGAGACGCGCGGCGTTGCCGCGCTCCTCACCATGAGGGTCCAAGACCTCATCCTGAGGAGCCGCGCCTTTGCGCGGCGTCTCGAAGGATGAAGCCACCGAACTGGAGAATGCTCCAGCCGGGGGAGATCAGCCGTTGCGAAGGCCGTCCGCGGTGCGCTTCCACTGCGCCACATTGTCGGCGATCATGCGCGTGGATTTCATGGCGGCCTGGCTGAGCTGGGCATAGCCGGAGATCTCGCGCTGGACGCGCTGGCCTTCGGCGTGCAGCAGGTCGCGCAGGCTTTCGAGTTCGGCGATCAGGTTTTCGATCTCGCCGAGCGAGGTCCCGGCGACGCGCTGGATCAGCGAGTTGACATTGTTGACGGTGGCCTCGGTGCCCGGCTCGAGCGCCGTCTCGGCGGAGAGCACGCCGGGCGCCGGGCGGCGCAGATAGGCGACGTCGTTGCGGACGAAGTCGCGGATGCCCGCCTCGACTTCCGAGCCCGCGGCGAAATCGGAGTCCTCCTCGATTGATTCAATCTTTTCGGAACGGATGGCGTTCATCGGCTAATTCCCCTGTTTCGCGTATGAAGCGCGCGCGGATGTCCCCCGCACGACGAGTCGAAGCAGGGCCATCAGGGCCGCCGATTTTGACCGCAGCGCGGCCAATATGCGGCAATGCTCGATCTTTCATGGGACGCGGCCGGGCTCGGCAATGCCCGGCTTCGCCGATTGCCCGGTCTGAAAATTCCGCGCCGGGCGCCCGACGACGCGGGGCGCCGGCACGACACCCTGCTGGATGACATGATAGCCTGCGTTGGCGCCGTTGCCCGGGCAGGGCGGGGAAACGCGCTATCTCTTGCTGTTGGGGCTTTGGCCCGCCGGCGTCTTGCCTGAGGCGAACGGATTGACCGGCGCCACGCCGCCCTTCTTGAGGTTCTTGTCGGCCTTCGGTTTCTTCTTTTCCTTGTTGCTGCGCATCTGACCCTTGGCCATGACGTTTCTCCCTTGGCGCCCGGTTGAAAGACGGTGGCGCTGCCGCACCCTAGCAAATCCGCGGCTGCTTGTATGCAGGCGGCGTGCTTTCGCACGCGTGAGTCGCTTCGGATTTGAATTTCTAACAGCCCGCCATCGCGATGGAACGATAGCTCCCCTCCCCACCACGCGCGTTGCGCGTGGCGGGGAGGGGAGCACTACGCACGACTTCGCGATCTCGCCGCGAATTTCGCGCGAGTTTTGCTAACAACGTCCCGCCCTCCCAGTCAGAGGGCGCAGGGAATGCCGGGCGCCCGATGCGCCCGATAGCCGCGCGTGCAGAAATAGTGGTAGAGCGCACACGCGTTAGTCAGGTCACACCGGAAATCGCCCGGCATTCCCCGCGCAATGGTTTTAACGGCTTCCTTCGAGCTCTCCCCGGTGACCGGGCTTTTTGCCACCGTCGCCCGTGGATTTGTCTTCCACGAACTTGACGCCAGCGTCGGGGCGTCAGGACCACACGACTTCTCCGTCCGCTTCAGGCGCGCTCGTCTTGCGACACCCTCCGCGTCCACCGCATCCCGCCCCGCGTTCGTGACGATTGCGCAACGCCCCTCCTCGGGACGGGACGGCGAGGATATAGGCGTGATTTGGGTTTCGGAAAAACAGAAATATTTTTGCGAACGGGCCTGGACAGGATTCAGTGATTTGCCCGTCGGGCAGATTGGATTGTTGTTACCGCTTCTTCCACCCGCCGCGATGCCCCGGCGCGCCGCCGCTGGAGCGGGGGGCGGGGCCGAATTCGGGGCCGGATTGGCGCGAGTCGGTCGGCTGGAAGATTTTGCTGCCGCTGGCGTGCCTGACTCGTCGGGCGAAGGTTTTCGCGGGCCAGCGCGGCCGGGACGGTAGGGCAGGGACTCCGGGCCGTGCATTTCGTCGAGATGGGGTTTGTGGACGCGGGAGGTGGACGCAGCATCGTTGCGGAGGGATTTCACCCCACCCCGCGCGCCTGCGACGCGCGACCCTCCCCCTCCAGGGGAGGGTGAAGAAGCGCCGCGCTTGTTGAGCGAGGCCGCCGGCAAATTCGCGGCCTCGCCGTATTTCTTCGTCCCGGCATAGGCGCCGGCCTTGCCCTGCACGGTGCGCTGTTTGGCGGTGGGATCGTCGACCACGGCGAGTTCGGTGGCGCGCAGGCGCTTGACTTCGTCGCGCAGGCGGGCGGCTTCCTCGAAATTCAGGTCGGCGGCGGCTTCGCGCATCCGGGTTTCGAGGTCGGCCAAAACCGTCTCGAAATTATGGCCGATAGAGATGACGTCGTCGGCCATGCCGCCGTCGCCGATCTCCACCAGCACATGGTCGCGCTCGTAGACGCTGTTCATGATGTCGTGGATCGACTTCTTGATGCTTTCCGGCGTGATGCCATGAGCGGTGTTGTATTCGACCTGCTTCTCGCGGCGGCGGTCGGTCTCGGCGATGGCGCGCTGCATCGAGCCGGTGATCTGGTCGGCATAGAGGATCACCTTGCCGTCGACGTTGCGCGCGGCGCGGCCGATGGTCTGGATCAGCGAGGTCTCGCTGCGCAGAAAACCTTCCTTGTCGGCGTCGAGGATCGCGACCAGCGCGCATTCGGGAATGTCGAGGCCTTCGCGCAACAGATTGATGCCGACCAGCGCGTCGAACGCGCCGAGCCGCAAGTCCCTGATGATCTCGATGCGCTCGATGGTGTCGATATCGCTGTGCATGTAGCGCACGCGAATGCCCTGCTCGTGCAGATATTCGGTGAGGTCTTCCGCCATCCGCTTTGTCAGCACGGTGACGAGGCTGCGATAGCCGGCCTGCGCGGTGGCGCGGACCTCGCCGACGAGGTCGTCGACCTGCGTGCGCGCCGGGCGGATGTCGACGGGCGGGTCGATCAGTCCGGTGGGGCGGATCACCTGCTCGACGAACACGCCGCCGCTTTCGTTCAGCTCCCACGCCGCTCGGCGTCGCCGACACCGCGACCGATTGCGGGCGCATCATGTCCCATTCCTCGAAGCGCAGCGGGCGGTTGTCCATGCAGGAGGGCAGCCGGAAGCCGTATTCGGCCAGCGTCGCCTTGCGGCGGAAGTCGCCGCGGAACATGCCGCCGATCTGCGGGATGGTGACGTGGCTTTCGTCGGCGAACACCAGCGCATTGTCGGGCACGTATTCGAACAACGTCGGCGGCGGCTCGCCGGGGCGGCGTCCGGTGAGATAGCGCGAATAGTTCTCGATGCCGGCGCAGCTTCCGGTCGCTTCCATCATTTCGAGATCGAAGGTGGTGCGCTGCTCCAGCCGCTGCGCTTCCAGGAGCCGGCCCTGGTTGTTGAGCTGGTCGAGCCGCAGCTTCAGTTCTGATCTTGATCGACTTGATCGCCTGCACCAGCGTCGGCCGCGGCGTCACATAGTGCGAGTTGGCGTAGATCTTGATGAATTCGAGCTCGTCCTGCTTGTGGCCGGTGAGCGGATCGAACTCCTCGATATTCTCCACGGTGTCGCCGAACAGGTTGACGCGCCAGGCGCGGTCCTCGTAGTGCGCCGGGAAGATGTCGATGACGTCGCCGCGGACGCGGAAGGTGCCGCGGGTAAAATCGGCCTGGGTGCGCTTGTATTGCAGCGCCACGAGGTCCGCGATCAGTTGCCGCTGGTCGATGCGCTCGCCCTTCTTCAGCGCAAAGGTCATCGCGGTGTAGGTCTCGACCGAGCCGATACCGTAGATGCACGACACCGACGCCACGATGATGACGTCGTCGCGCTCGAGCAGCGCCCGCGTCGCCGAGTGGCGCATGCGGTCGATCTGCTCGTTGATGGAGGAGTCTTTTTCGATGTAGGTGTCGGTCCGCGGCACATAGGCCTCGGGCTGGTAGTAGTCGTAGTAGCTGACAAAATACTCGACCGCGTTGTCGGGAAAGAAGCTCTTGAACTCGCCGTAGAGCTGCGCGGCCAGCGTCTTGTTCGGCGCCAGGATGAGGGCGGGGCGCTGCGTCGCCTCGATCACCTTGGCCATGGTGTAGGTCTTGCCGGAGCCGGTGACGCCGAGCAGAACCTGCGTGCGGTCGTTGCGCGCGATGCCCTCGACCAGTTCCGTGATCGCGGTGGGCTGGTCGCCCTTCGGCTCGTATTCGGACTTGATGACGAAGGGCACGCCGCCTTCGGATTTTTCCGGGCGCGGCGGGCGATGCGGCGTCCAGATTTTCAACTGGCCGTCCTCGCCCTTGAATTCGGGACGGCCGTCGCGGATCAGGTTTTCCAGCGCGTCCGCGGTGGCGGCGACGCCGAGCGCCTCCATCTTGTTGCGCGGCGGGCGCGCCATCGCGGCGGCGTCTTCCTCCTCGGTGGTGAAGCCGAGTTGTTTTGCCAGTTCGGGATCGAGCGCGGGAATGGTCGCCGAGGTGCCGTAATTGGCCGGCGCGAACTCGCGCTGCGGGGATTCGTTGAGGCCCTGCTTTGCTTCTCCCCTCCCCCCGCGAAGCGGTGGGGAGGGGTTGGGGGTGGGGGGCGCCTCCGCAAATTCGCTGGCAGTGGAGTTCGCTGCACCACCCCCCACCCCCGACCCCTCCCCGCCACGCGCTTCGCGCGCGGGAGGAGGGGAGAAGGAAGGAGCCGCATCGCGTTTCGCCACATCCTCGCTCGTCCCGCGCGTCGACGCCCGGGCGCGGTGCGCGGCCGCCTCGCCACTGGCGCGGCGATCCCATGAATTATCCGGCGGCGGCTGCAGCCCGGTGGACGAGCCGATGCCGCTTTCGCCGCGATTGATCGCGGGATTGAGCAGTTCCGCCAGCGCCGGGCCGATCGGCTGCACATCGGGCCTCGAGGCCTTGGAACCCGGAGCTTTCGATTTCGGGGTTTTTGCGGGCTTTTTCGGATTGTCTGGATTCTTCGCCATGGTGCGAATATGGGATGAGTCCGACGGCGAGAAAAGGGCAAAAGCTCCGATCGCCTTGCGCTGATATCTCCGAGGAACCAGGTGACTGCCGAAATCAATCCGCTCGCCGGCAAGCCCGCCGACCCGTCGATGCTGGCGAATGTACCGCGACTGGTGACATGCTATTTCGCCGGCAAGCCTGATCCCACCGTGCCTGCGCAACGGGTTGCGTTCGGCACGTCGGGGCATCGCGGCTCCGCGTTCAACAACGCCTTCAACGAGGCGCATATTCTGGCGATCAGCCAGGCGGTCTGCGATGTCAGGAAGGCCAGCGGCATCAGCGGGCCGCTGTTCGTCGGCATCGACACCCACGCGCTGGCGGAGCCGGCGCTGGCGAGCGCGCTCGAGGTGTTCGCGGCCGACGGCGTCGAGGTGATGATCGACGCGCACGACGGCTACACGCCGACGCCGGCGATCTCTCATGCCATCCTCGGCTATAACCGGGGCCGCGTGAACGGCCTCGCCGACGGCGTCGTGATCACGCCGTCGCATAATCCGCCCGAGGATGGCGGCTTCAAATATAACCCGCCCAATGGCGGTCCGGCCGATACCGACATCACCTCCGCAATCGAACGCGCGGCGAACCGTTTTATCGAAGACGGTCTCCGCGGCGTCAAACGCATCCCCTATGACCGCGCGCGCAAATCGGCCTGCGTTCATCGCCATGACTATATCGGGCCCTATGTCGCCGACCTTGCCGCTGTCGTCGACATGGATGCGATCCGCGCTTCCGGCGTCAGAATCGGGATCGATCCCCTGGGGGGAGCGGCGGTGCACTATTGGCAGCCCATCATCGAGCGCTACGGGATCGCCGCCGAGGTCGTCAGCGACGCGGTCGATCCGACCTTCCGCTTCATGACCCTGGATTGGGACGGCAAGATCCGGATGGACTGCTCCTCGGCTTACGCGATGGCGCGGCTGATCGGGATGCGCGACAAGTTCGACGTCGCCTTCGCCAACGACACCGACGCCGACCGCCACGGCATCGTGACCCGCTCGAACGGCCTGATGAATCCCAACCATTACCAGGCCGCGGCTATCGCCTATCTGTTCGCGCATCGTCCGCAGTGGGGAGCTAACAGCGCGGTGGGCAAGACCATCGTTTCCAGCGCGATCATCGACCGCGTCGCCAACAAGCTCGGCCGCAGGCTGGTCGAAACCCCGGTCGGGTTCAAATGGTTCGTCGATGGGTTGAGCGACGGATCGTTCGGATTCGCCGGCGAGGAAAGCGCCGGCGCTTCCTTTCTGCGGCGGGACGGAACGGTGTGGACCACCGACAAGGACGGCATCATTCTGGGACTGCTGGCCGCCGAGATGACCGCGCGCACGGGAAGCGACCCGAGCCAGTTGTTCGATCATCTGACGCGCGAACTGGGCCAGCCCTTTTACGAACGGATCGACGCGCCGGCGACCACGGCCCAGAAGAACCTGTTGAAGGCGCTGACGGCCGAAAAACTCGCCATGAAGGAACTCGCCGGCGAGCCGGTTCGCAGCGTCCTCACCGCCGCGCCCGGCAACGGCCAGCCCTTCGGCGGCATCAAGGTGAGGTCGGACAGCGGATGGTTCGCGGCGCGGCCTTCCGGCACCGAGGACGTCTACAAGATCTATGCCGAGAGCTTTCGCAGCCAGGCGCATCTGCGCGAAATACAGCAGGAGGCGCAGCGCGCCATCGCGCATGCATTCGGACTGAGTGAGCCGTTCAACTAAGTCCACGCCGACGTCCAGGGCATGTTTCGGTGAGGTGGCTTCATCCTTCGAGACGCCGCTTCGCGGCTCCTCAGGATGAGGTCTAGTTTAACCCTCATGGTGAGGAGCCACGCGAAGCGGGGCGTCTCGAGCCATGTCAGGCCGCCGACTGCTGCACTTCCGGCTCAACCGCCGTGTATCGATTTAGCTTGAGGCGCTCGATCTGCATCTTCGCATCGGCGATCGCGGCATCGGGGTCGGACCAGGCGAAGCCGACTTCGAGCGCGGAAAACAACACCCCGTCGATGATCACGGGACTGAGATCCGCCCGCCGAATCCTGGCGTGCCACAGGCCTCTCCCGGCCTCGAACGCCTCGATCGTGAAGCCGTCATAGTCGCACTGCATTTCGCAACTCCCGGTATTCGGCAGTCAAGGGAAGCATCGGGGCCTGAAACCGAATGTGAACTCGTTCACATTCCCCCGCCTATTTTTGGGGATGGCGGGCGGCAAAGCTGGGGAATGGTCGATGCGGGAAAACCGCGATCAGACGCGCGCAGCGATGTGATCGGCGAGCACGGCGGCGTCGTCGCCGACGCCGGACAGGAACGAGGAGTTCAGTCTCGACAGCCATTGCAGGCCGAGGAAATACAGGCCCGGCACGGCGGTGATGCCGTTGCGGTGAACCGGCTCGCCGCGCGCATCCAGCACGGGAACATCGATCCAGCCGAAGTCGACGCCATAGCCGGTGGCCCAGATCACCGCAGCGATACCTGCGGCGCCGAGGTCGAGCCGCCGCAGCGGTTCGGCAACGCAGGGCGGGTCGGCAGCGCCGCGCGGGCGCCGGGGTCCTCGGGCAGGTCGAGGCCGTGCTGTTCGACATAGGCGTCCACCATGTCGAGGAAGATGGTGTAGGCGAGCATCGCCATTGGCCAGGCTTCTCGGCCAGATCCGGCGCGAAGCTCGATGACGCCGTGCTGCGCCGCCTCGATCCGGCCCAGCAGCATCATGCCTTCGGCGGCGAAGCGGCGGAAATCGATGGTGTGGCCGCCATAGGCGCCGTGATCAGCGGCAATGACCGCGTCCGGCCCGCGCTCTTCCGCCGGCCTTTGCAGCAGACCCATCTCGTCGAGCCACCAGATCAGGTCGCGTCCGCGGTAGCGGCGCGGCATGCGGCGATGCCGCCCGACCGAGAGATAGACGCGGCGGCCGGCCCGCAGCAGCTCCTCGGCGATCTGCGCGCCGGACGCGCCGGCGCCGACCACCAGCACCGCGCCCGGCGGAAGCTGTGCGGGATTTCGGTACTGGCTGGCATGCACCTGAAACACCGGCTCATCGCGCAGCAGGTCGGGAACGACGGGGCGCTGATAGGGACCGGTGGCGACGACGACATTGTCGGCCTCGATCGGCCATCGGAGGTTTCGGCGACGAAGCCGGATCCGCCGTCGCGGCTGCGCAACCGCGTCACCGCGACGCCGCAGCGGATCGGCGCGGCGACGAAATCGGCATAGGCCTCGATGAAATCCGATGATCTCGCCGATGGTCGCAAAGCCGTCGGGATCGGCGTGCGGAAACGGGAAATCCGGCAGCCGCACCGACCAGTTGGGAAACTGGAATTTCAGGCCGTCCCAGCGTTCGCTGCGCCAGCGTTCGGCGATCCGGTGCCGCTCCAGCACGAGATGCGACAAGCCCGCGCTGCTTCAGCCGGTGGCTCATCACGAGGCCGGCCTGGCCGCCGCCGATGATCAGGGTCTCGATCTTTTCATCCGGCATGGCGCTGAGCCCTTGCGGCGCGCGGCCGGTTCGGCCGCGGCGCGGATGATCCAGCGCCGGAACGCGGCGAAGTCGCGCTGCTCGGTGCGGAAGCCGCGATAGACCAGATACCAGCGCATGCCCTTCGGCACGCTCAACGCGAACGGCGCGACCAGCCGGCCGGCGGCGAGGTCGTCGTCGATATAGGGCCGGATGCCCATGGCGATGCCGAGGCCGTCGACGGCGGCCTGCAGCGCCTGGCCGTAAAACTGGAATTCCGGTCCCGCGCGCGGTGACCCGCGCGACGCCGGCGGCCTTCAGCCACGACGGCCAGTCGTCGGGCGAATGCGCGACCCGCAGCAGGCTCGGCCCTTCAGGTCGGCGGGGCGTTTGAGCTGCGCCGCCAGCCGCGGCGCGCATACCGGCAGCAGGTCGGCGGCGAACAGCGGTTCGGCGACCAGGCCGGGCCACTCGCCGTCGCCGAGCTTGATGCCGCAGCTCCAGTCCTCGCCGAACGGCACCGCGGCGCCGCCGGTGGTGATGCGCACATCGATGTCGGGCTCGTCTTTGCGAAAATCCGCCAGCCGCGGGATCAGCCATTTCATCGCGAAGGTCGGGCCGACGCCGATGGTCAGCACCCGGACGCCGGAGGGCGCGGTGACCTGCGCGGTCAGGCTCGCCAGCGCGTCGAAGATCGGCGTCAGCCCGCTCTGATAGGCGCGGCCCGCCGCCGTGGTGGCCAGCCGGTTGGCCTTGCGCTCGAACAGCGCGACGCCGAGCCGCTGTTCCAGCAGATGCACCATCCGGCTGACCGCGGCCGCGGACACGTTGAGTTCGGCGCCGGCGCCGGCAAAGCTGCCGGTGCGCGCCGCGGCCTCGAACGCCTTGATGCCGTTGAGAAAGAGCAGCCGCCGCACTGCTACCCTCAGGAAAACTGATGCCAGGGCAAGATAACTCAGTTTGCGCGCGCCGGTCAAGCGCGGCAGAAACAGCTGATGTCTGTGGAGATTCTCGCATGACGCCGCTGATGATTGCAGCCCTCTGGTGCCTGTTGATGGTCGCGACAGCGTTCCTGTCGGGCCTGTTCGGCATGGCCGGCGGGATGATCCTGATCGGCGTGCTGCTGATGCTGATGCCGCTGCCGACGGCGATGGTGCTGCATGCGATCACGCAGATGGCCTCGAACGGCTGGCGCGCCTTTCTGTGGCGGGCGCATATCCGCTGGCGGCCGGTGTTCGTCTATCTGATCGGCTGCGCGCTGGCGCTCGGCGGCTGGTCGATCACCCGCTACGTGCCGGACAAGCCGATCGCGCTGCTGCTGCTCGGCGTGACGCCGTTCATGGCGCGGCTGATGCCGAAGAACCTGAAGCCCAATCCCGACAGCATCGCGCAGGGCTCGTTCTACGGCTTCATCTGCATGGGGCTGATGCTGATGACCGGCGTCTCCGGTCCGCTGATGGACACCTTCTTTCTCGGCGGCAATTTCGACCGCCGCGAGGTGGTCGCGACCAAGGCGACCTGCCAGGTCGCCAGCCATTTCATCAAAGCTGATCTATTTCGGCGGCATCGTCGACCAGGCCGCCACGCTCGATCCGGTGCTCGCCGGCGGTCGCCATCGCGGCCTCGATGCTCGGCACCACGCTGGCGCGGCGCATCCTGGAAGCCATGAGCGACGCGCAGTTTCGCACCTGGGCGAACCGGCTGATCACCACCGTCGCCGGCTACTACATCCTCTACGGCGGCTGGCTGCTGTTCACGCGCACCAGCGCGATGGCGTTCTGAGATTGACCGCTTCTGATGCGGAGAAGCGCAGATGACCGAGACAACGGACCCACTGGTGCTCGATCTCGTCGAATGGATCGGCGGCGAGCCGCGGCTCTATTCCGAGGTGATCGAGACCTGGCGCACCTCATGCCCGCGCCTGACGATCTGGGAGGACGCGGTCGATCGCGGCTATGTCGCGCGGCAGCCGGGCGCGGGAAGCGGCGTGAGAGTGGCGATCACGCCAGGCGGCGAAAAATTTCTGCGCGCACACGGCCGCCTCGGCTGAGCAGAGCCGGGTGATCCGATCGCGCAAGCCCGGCAGCGCCTCCATCCTGTCGCACGATCGCAGATCAATTCGCCGCGATGCGAGGCGTCCGCCATTGACTCCGCGCATTCGATGCGGTGAACTTCATGCAATCGCATCCAATTTGATGCAGCAGGACAGGAACGCCCCATGATCGATCTTTATTACTGGACCACGCCGAACGGCCACAAGATCACGATGTTTCTCGAAGAGACCGGGCTGCCCTACAAGATTTTCCCGGTCAACATCGGCAAGGGCGACCAGTTCAAGCCGGAGTTTCTGGCGATCGCGCCGAACAACCGCATTCCGGCGATGGTCGATCACGAGCCGAAGGGCGGCGACAAGCCGATCTCGATCTTCGAATCCGGCGCGATGCTGCTGTATCTCGCCGAGAAGACCGGAAAGTTCCTGCCCGCCGACCTCTACGGCCGCTATGACGCGATCCAGTGGACGTTCTGGCAGATGGGCGGGCTCGGGCCGATGGCCGGGCAGAACCATCACTTCCGCAATTACGCGCCGGAAAAAATCAAATACGCCATCGACCGCTACGTCAACGAGACCAACCGGCTCTACGGCGTGCTCAACAAGCGGCTCGCCGATCGCGAGTTCATCGCCGGCGACTATTCGATCGCCGACATGGCGAGCTATCCCTGGATCGTGCCGTACAAGAACCAGAGCCAGAACATCGACGATTTCCCGCATCTGAAGCGCTGGCTCGAAACCATCCGCGCGCGGCCCGCGACGGTGCGCGCCTATGCCAAGGCCAAGGAGGTCAATCCGAATTTCGGCCAGCCGGCGATCCGCACCGAGGAAGAGCGCAAGCTGCTGTTCGGCCAGACCGCGGCGGTGGTGAGGTAGATCAGCGCCGCGAATTCGAATCGTCATACGCGGGCTTGACCCGCGTATCCACCCTCTTGAAAAGATGGATTGCCGGGTCGAAGCCCGGCAATGCACGGAGACAATGTCGACGCGGCTTGTCGGTTGATGAGACCACTTGCAATGGCATCTGAAACTGTTCGAACTGGTCGGCACCGACGCCGCGCGTCCGTTCAGCCCGTACTGCTGGCGGACGCGGATGGCGCTGGCGCATAAGGGGCTGTCGGCGGAAACCATTCCGTGGTGCTTCACCGAGAAAGACGCGATCGCCCCGCATAAATCCGAAAAGGTGCCGGTGCTGATCGACGGCGAAACCTCGGTCGCCGATTCCTGGGCGATCGCCAACTATCTCGAAGACAGCTATCCGGACCGGCCGTCGCTGTTCGGCGGCGAGGGCGGTCGCGCCATGGGCCGGATGCTCAACTGGTGGGGCGATATCGCCGTGATCGGCGGCATGTTCCCGCTGATCGTCGCGGATATCCCCGCGCATCTGAAGCCGGTGGACGCGGCCTATTTCCGCAAGACCCGCGAGGCGCGCTTCGGCAAGCCGCTGGAAGAAGTGGTGGCCGGACGCGACAAGTCCGTCGAGGGTTTTCGGCGCGCGCTCGATCCGATGCGGCTGACCCTGAAGACGCAGGCCTTTCTCGGCGGTGATGCGCCGAATTATGCCGACTACATCGTGTTCGGCGCGTTCCAGTGGGCGCGCGTGGTCAGCCCGTTCAAGCTGCTCGCCGAGGACGATCCGGTCCATGCATGGCGCGAACGGCTGCTCGACGCGTTCGACGGCATGGCGCGCAAATCGCCGGGCTATCCGGTGTAGCGCCGCTCAACCCTTTGGAAAGCCCACCGTCTGTGACAGCAGCACCTGGTGGTCGTGGCCCAGTCCCAGCGCGCCCGCGATCGCGTCGCGATCGATCCAGGCGCGGATGACGGTCAGAGAGTCCGTTGCCGGCAGCGAACAGATAGACGTTTTGCGCGATCGCGCCGGCGGCGGCGGAAGCGAAACTCTCGCGGCTTGCCACCGGCACCAGCTTCATGCGGCTGTGATCGGCGACGTAGACGAGGTCGAGCGCGGCTTCGTCAACGAAATCCTGATAGCCGGTGACGCGCCTGATGTCGCTGCCGGCCACCAGCTGCAGCGCGTTCGCGGCGGCGTCGTAGAGGTAGGCGCCCGACGGCAGCGCGACATAGACGTCGATCTCCTGCGCGTTCATCGCTGACGGCGCGGTGCGTCCGCCGTCGCTGCGGTTCACCCCGTCTGCGGCCCACAGCAGGCTGGAGAGCATCGGCAGCGGCAATTCCCTTGGCGCGAACTCGCGGGCCGAGCGCCGTTTCGCGATCGCCTCCATCAGCGGAATGCCGCCTGCCTTGACGGGGGCGGGCAGCACAATCGTCGGGATCGGCATCGCCTCGCGCCGGCCTCGGGCGCAACTGCCCCATCGCGCCGAGCGCCAGTTTTGTCAGTGTACTCATCGGGCTGATCTCCTGTGATTGAGCGGAAAGCCCTGCGGCGATCCTCCGGCGGTCAGGCCTTCCGCATGGCGGCTGCGGAGGGCCGTCATACAGATTGGATTCGATGAGCACCGCCTGGCCCTGGCTGACCATTTCGACGGCGCCCCCGGCGTCGGTCGCGCCGGCGTCGAACAGCGCGCATTGTTCCAGCTCACCGTCGATCAACATCTTCTGCGCGGTTCTGAATCGGGCCAGCGCGGCTTTCTTCGATTTGAACGTCGACGTCGACGTCGAAATCTGCCAGCGGTTGGGCTCCGCGTTGCGGCGGACCGACGAGCGACGATCGCCATCGGGCAATCGGCGGCGGCGAGCACGTCGAGCAGCTCCAGGGGTGCCGGGCTTGAGCGGCAGGCGCGCCTCATGCTCGCGATTGCAAGAACGCGCGCGATCTCGGCGACGGAAACTGCGCGAGCGATCGCCAGCATGGCCTCGCAGGCGGGACCGGGAAGGCCGACCATCGCATGGCACAGCGCGATGGCGTCATCGCCGTAACCATGCGCGTCCAGCGCCGCGACCAGGCTGTCGAAATAGATCCGTTCGGTGTCGAGCAGCGTGCCGTCCATGTCGAGCAGGACGGCGCCGACGTTCCATCTCGCGGTCACGTTGCGGCACCGGTGTCTGTTCCGCCAGCTTGCGCAGGCAATCGCGGGCACAGGCAATCGCCGCCGTCCGCGCGGCATCGGCAGGCGGACGGCTTCCTCGGCGCACCAGCACGGCCCGGACAGGCTGCAGCTGAATTCCGTGCCGCATCGGGAACAGGCGAGGCGGCGCGGAGGTCGGATTTTCTAACCGATTTGTCATCAATCGAACCGAATCCTGCCGCGTTCTTAATCCCGGGTTCATACCGAACCGCGGTATATTCGCCGACGCAATATACGCTTAGGGATGATTCCAAGGGAAATCCGATGGCCCGCGATTCGCAAGCCGCCCTTGTTGCGCTCAATCGCTTCGGACTTGGCGCGCGCGGCGGCGCGTCGGGCGATTTCGTCAATGCGGCGTCCGATCCGCGCGGCTTCGTCAAGGCCGAACTCGAACCGCCCCAACGGCGTGCTGCTCGAAGTGCCGGGATTGCAGTCGACGCCGGCGCTCGGCGAAGGCGGTGTTCGACTATCAGGCCGAGGTCAAGCAGGCCCGCGACGCCGCCGCGAAGTCGGCGCGCCGGCGTCCGAGGCCAATCCGCGCGGCGGATGCAAAGGCGCAGCGGCGCAACCTTTCGCTCAACAGCATCGCCATGGACATGGCGCCGAAAGACGCCGTCGGCGGAGGCGCCGGAAAAGGGCAGCGCCGACGCGGCGATGCCATCGCGCCGACGCCATGCAGCCCAACGCGGCGCAACCGAACGCGCAAAGCCGCCGCAGCCGCTCAACATCATCCAGAAAACCTTTCGCGCCGAGGCGCTGGCGCGGCTGCAGCGCGCGGTGCATCGCCGATTGCGGATTCACCGAGCGGCTGGTGGCGTTCTGGTCCAATCATTTCTGCATCTCCGCCAACAAGGGCGAGCTGGCGCGGATGTGGGCCGGCTCGTTCGAGCGCGAGGCGATCCGCCCCCATGTGCTCGGACGTTTCGGCGACATGCTGAAGGCGGTCGAGCAGCATCCGGCGATGCTGTTCTTTCTCGACAACCAGCAATCGCTCGGCCCGGATTCGCGCGCCGGGAAAAACCGCAAGCGCGGGCTGAACGAAAATCTCGCGCGCGAAATCATGGAACTGCATACGCTCGGCGTCGGCGGCGGCTATTCGCAGGACGACGTGACGTCGCTGGCGCGCATCATCACCGGCTGGACCTTTGCCGGACGGCAGGGCCAACTCGGCGCGCCCGGCACTTTCGTGTTCAACGCCAATGCGCATCAGCCGGGCGCGCAGCGCGCTGCTCGGCAAGATCTACGACGACGCACGGCGTCGCGCAGGGCGAGGCGGTGCTGGCGGATCTCGCGCGCCATCCCTCGACCGCGAAATTCATCGCCACCAAATTCGCGCGTCATTTCGTGGCCGACGATCCGCCGCCGGCCCTGGTGGCGCGGCTGCGCGATGTCTTCCGCAAGACCGACGGCGACCTCAAGGCGCTGGCGATGGCGCTGGTGGATTCCGACGAGGCCTGGAAGGCGCCGCTGACCAAGATGCGCTCGCCTTACGAATTCCTGGTCGCGACCGGCCGGCTGCTGGCGCAGCATTCCCGAATGATCCCGGCCGCTATCTCGGCGGCCTCAATCTGCTGGGCCAGCCGTTGTGGTCGCCGGCCGGGCCGAACGGATTTCCCGATACCAATGCGGCCTGGGCCGCGCCCGAGGGCATGAAGCTGCGGCTCGATATCTCGGCGCAGATCGCCTCGCGTCTCGCCGACAACGTCGATCCGCGCGATCTGCTCGAGCTCGTCGCCGCCGACGCGGCGTCGCCGGAGACGCGGCGCACCATCGAGCGCGCGGAGATCGCGGCAGCAGGCGCTGGCGCTGTTGCTGATGTCGCCGGAATTCCAGAGGAGATGACGCCATGGATCGCTGCGAAAGCCCGGACGTCATCGCATCCCGTCGCGGCGCGCGCTGTTGCTCGGCGGCGCGTCGTTCGCGGCCTGGGCGTATTTGCCGAAATTCGCGCGCGCCGCCGACGGCCGCGATCCGCGGCTGATCGTCGTCATCCTGCGCGGCGCGCTGGATGGGCTCGCGACCGTCGCGCCGACTCGGCGATCCCGATTATGCCGGCCTGCATGGTTCGATCGCGCTGACGTCCGAGCGGCCCGCACGCGGCGACCATGCTGGATTCGTTTTTCGCGCTGCATCCGGCGATGCCGGAATTTGCGCGGATGTATCGCGAGAAGCAGGCCGCGGTGATCCACGCGGTGGCGACGCCCTATCGCGACCGTTCGCATTTCGACGGGCAGGACGTGCTCGAAAGCGGCTTTGCCGGGCCGGGCCGGGTGCAATCCGGCTGGCTCAACCGCGCGCTGGAAGGGCTGCCCGCGGCGAGCGGGTGATGAGCGCGCTCGCGATCGGCCCGACCACGCCGCTGGTGCTGCGCGGCGCGGCGCCGACCGTCGGCTGGGCGCCGGTCGCGTTGCCGCAGGCCGACGACGATACCGCGATGCGGCTTGTCGAACTCTATCAACATCGCGATCCCGCGCTGGCGCCGGCGCTGACGCAGGGCCTGCGCTCGACAAGGCCGCGCAGGGCGACGACATGAAGCCGAAGCCGGGCACCAACCTTGCGGGCGCGATGCGGCTGGTGGCGCGCGGCGCCGCCAAACTGATGGCGGCCGACGACGGCCCGCGGATCGCCGCGCTCGCCTTCGACGGCTGGGATACCCATGCCAATGAAGGCGGCCCGGTCGGCCGTCTGGCGCTCTGCTCTCCGGCCTCGACGGCGCGCTGGCGGAATTCGAAAGCGGGCTCGGCGCGCGCTGGCGCGACACCGTGATCGTGGTCGCCACCGAATTCGGCCGCACCGCGCGCATCAACGGCACCGAAGGCACCGATCACGGCACCGGCACCATCGCGCTGCTCGCCGGCGGCGCGGTGAAAGGCGGCCGGGTGATTTCGGACTGGCCGGGGCTGAAGCCCGCCAGTCTCTATCAGGGCCGCGATCTCGCGCCGACCACCGATCTGCGCGCGGTGATCAAGGGCGTGCTGCACGACCAGCTCGGGCTCGCCGAGCGCGTGCTGGCGGAGACCGTGTTTCCGGACAGCGCGCCGGTGAAGGCGATGCAGGGGCTGGTGGGATAGGATTGCGTCGTCATTCCGGCTGGTGTCTCGAACCTCGAGTGCCCCGCACATCAGGAGCGGGGAGAGGGAGCGGAAGGCGTGCCCTACTTCGTAATCCGATCGATCTCCGCGATCTCCTCCGCGCTCAGCGTCCAGTCGATCGCTTTCACGTTCTGCTCGACCTGTTCGACGCGGGTGGCGCCGGCGATGACGCTCGAGACTTGCGGCCGCGACGCCAGCCAGGAGAACGCCAGCTCCAGCATGCTGTGGCCGCGCGCCTGCGCGAACGCCTGCAGCTTCTCGACGATGTCTTCGTTGCGCGGCGTGACATAGCGGTCGTTCAGCGCCGGCGACTTGGCGAAGCGGGTGTCGTCGGGCGCGGCGGCGCCGCGCTTGTATTTGCCGGTCAGCAGCCCGCTCGCGAGCGGGAAGAACGGCAGCAGGCCGAGCTTGTATTGCTGCGCCGCCGGCAGCAGATCCTTTTCGATGTCGCGCACCACGAGGCTGTATTCGTCCTGGCAGGAGACGAAGCGGTTGACGTTCATCTGGCGCGCGGTGAGCTCGGCTTCGGCGATGCGCCACGCCGGAAAATTCGAATTGCCGATGTAGCGCACCTTGCCCTGCCGGACGAGATCGTCGAGCGCGCGCAGGGTTTCCTCGATCGGCGTCAGCGGATCGTAATCGTGCTGCTGGTAGAGATCGATGTAGTCGGTCTTCAGCCGCGTCAGGCTGGCCTCGACCGCGGACATGATGTAGCGGCGCGAGGCGCCCTGCTTGGTGCCGTCCTTGCTCATCGGCTTGGAATATTTCGTCGCCAGCACGATGTCCTTGCGGCGGTCGCCGAGCACCGCGCCGAGCACGGTCTCGGAGCCGCCCATGCCGGCATAGATGTCGGCGGTGTCGAACAGCGTGATGCCGAGGTCGATCGCCTTGTGGATCACCTTGCGCGAGGTTTCGAGGTCGGTGCGCTGGCCGAAATTGTTGCAGCCGAGGCCGACGGCGGAAACGCGCAGGCCGGAGCCGCCGAGATTGCGAATTTGCATGGATCGATCCTGTGGGTGGGGAGCGCGAGACGGGGGCCATATTGTGGCCCGCGTGCCCCGAGGCCGCAAGGTGCAGCGCACCACGGCGAGCGCGAACGCGCGGGACGCCGATACGGCGGGGGTCATAGGCAAGGTGCGCCCATGCAGGCAAAAAATGCGGCCCCGGTCAGACGCGGCGACTGACGGGGACCGCTTGGGGCGCGTGATCTGATGACGGGGGGCCTGATCAGACGCAGGCGGAACCTAGCCCCGCTTTGTTACGCGGCCATGACAGCCGGACTTATCCACAGGCCGTCCGGGCCGGACCGCGGGCTGATCTCTGTCTGGAGGGCAGGGGTATTCGCGAAAAGCGCGCTGTCAGAACAGCTTGCGGTAGACGACGAATCCGGAGCGCTCCGCCACCTTGTCGTAGAGCTGCATCGCGGTGTGGTTGGTCTCGTGGGTCTGCCAGTAGACGCGCGGCGATCCGGCAAGCCTCGCCTGTTCGTAGACGCCGTTGATAAGCGCTCGGCCGACGCCTTTGCCGCGCGCGGCCTCGCTGGTGAACAGATCCTGCAGATAGCAGATCGGCTCGATCGCCGTGGTGCTGCGGTGAAACAGATAATGCGTCAGGCCGAGCAGTTCGCCGCCGCTCTCGGCGACCAGCGCATGCACCGGCTCATAGGCATCGAAGAAGCGCGCCCATGTCATCGCCGGTGATTTCAGGCGCAAGCGCGGTCGCGCCCGAGCGGCCGTAGAACGCGTTGTAGCCGTCCCACAGCGGAAGCCATTGCTCGTAGTCCTGCCGGGTGACGAAGCGGATGGTGAGGTCGCTGGACATTCGAGGTTCTGCATTCATGAAGAGGCGCACCGGCCGGGGCGCGCGGGCCTGCGATATCGTCCTTTCATTAGAGACACGGTCGGGAAGGATCAATCGCATTCGGCGGCTGACGCCGTGCCGCGTCTATTCCGCGGCGCGCGAGCTGCCGGGCGCAGTGCCGCCGCCGCGCAGCGCGCGGTAGTAGTCGGCGCTGGCGGGATCGTCGGTATGGCGGACGAGGTCGGTGACCGGCGTGTAGCTCAGCATGCGCCCGCCGTCGGGCAGCGCCGTGCAGCTGAAGCGCAGCACCTGTCCGTCGGCGAGGTCGATGTTGATCGGCGTGGAATCGCCGGACCGCATCATCTCGGTGCGCCGGGCGATGAAGGCGCTCAACTCGTCCTCCGGCAGTTCGCAGGCGCCGGTGTCGCGGCCGTGATACATCAGCGCGATGAAGGGCGGCTTGCTGTCGGCCTTCTCGTCGGACAGCGCGAAATAGTCGCGGAAGGCGCGGTTGATGAATTCGGCGCGGGTGTCGGCATCGAGCAGCACGATGCCGATGTCGACCTGATCGAGCGCGGCCGACAGCCGCTCGGCGGTGGCATGATGCCTGCGCTCCCACGCAAACGCATCGATCATTCTCTGCCGCAACAGGCCGGTGATGCCGGCGGTGCCGACCGCGGTCGCCGCCAGCATCACCAGGCGAACCAGGTCGACGTGTCGTAGCCGGGCGTGGCACGGTGGTTGAGGAAGAACAGCGCCGAAGCCGCGACCGCGATTGCGGCGCTGATCATGCCGGAGGCGAGGCCGCTGAGCGAGCCGGCGAAGGCGACGATGCAGACGAACAGCGGCGCCGGATTGGGAACGGCAATAAGGGTGCGATCGACAAGGAAGGCGATCAGACGCCGTCGCTGTCGTCAGGGCCGGACCGGAGATTGCGCGCCAGTCAAACTGCATACCTGTTCTCGCTGCTCCACGAGAGTAAGGCGCAAGCTTGACCGAAAGTTACACTTGCGGCTGGTTTTCCCGCGGCATCCTTAACAAGCGGTTTACCCGGCGGCCGCGGCTTTCCGGCTTGTTGGACCAAATGATATCGACAGCGGATGGAACCGGGGTTAGCCGCCTCAGAGCCACCAACAGCCCAAAGGCGATAGTCAGGACGGTGAGTGGCGCACCCACCTTGAAATAGGCCCCGAAATTCAATTCCACGCCTCGCGCCTTCGCACGCTGAGCGACAATGAGATTGGCAACAGAACCGACCAGCGTAAAATTTCCAGCCAGCGTCGCGGCCATCGCGACCACAAGCCAAGCGCGTTGCGGATCCTGTAAATTCGGAACGAATGACTTGAGAAGAAGCACGGCCGGAACGTTGCTGACGAGGTTGGACAGCACGGCCGTAACGCCGGCCAGGATTGTCGGATTATCGAGGTGCTGGCGGGCGATCGCAGCGCTGACATCGGCGGTGATCACCGCTTTCTCGATTCCGCCGATGACGACGAACAGCCCGACGAACATCACAAGAAGCGGCCAGTCGATCTCGATATAAACCTTTTCAGGTCTTACGCGCCGAGTAAGCAGCAGAAAAGCACCGCCCACAATAGCCACCTTGGCGACTGGCTGGCCGAACGAAGAACAGCACGACCATAACCGCCATAACAACAATGGACTTCGCCAACAGCGGTCCATGATAGCGGACTGGTACGTCGACTTTTTCAAACCGATCACGCGTAAAGAATTCGCGCCGGTGGGATAATGCGATGAGGACAGAAGCGATCATGAGCCCGATGGCTGCGACTGGCACAAGCGCCGCAGCGAAATCGCCGTAAGGAATACCGGAGAGGCTTCCAATCATGATGTTTTGGGGATTTCCGGTGATGGTCGCGACACTGCCGACGTTAGACGCGGTCGCGATTGCCAAGAGGTACGGAACGGGATTTCGCTTTAGCCGGGTCACGAGTTCGAGCACGAGTGGGGTCATCACCAGGCAGATCGTATCGTTGACCAGGAACGCCGAGAGCACCCCGGAGGAAAGAATTACCATTCCAAGCAACGTGATCGGCCGCCTGACGTGGGCTGCGATCCAGCGGGCGATGACGCGAAAAAATCCTGAAAGCCGGAGATTGGCGACGACAATCATCATGCCAAGCAGCAGCACGATCGTATTGAAGTCGACCGCGCGATACGCCTCTTCGAGCGACAATACGCCGGTAGCGACCATCAGACTGCCGCCAAGCAGGGCGCCCAGCGCGGTCGATCCGGTATACCGGTATCTTGCCGAGGGCGACGACGGCGTAGGTCGCAAGAAAAATCAACCACGCCACAGCAATCGTTGTTTCAGGCATCAAGTTCATTCTGGACATCAAGCCTTCGCCGGCGCCAAAGGCAAGATGCAAGCCATGTCCTAGAGGAGGCGCGCCGATCACCCGCCGATCGGCAATGGTTGCCGGCCCGTTTCTCGGTCTTGTATCTGAAGCAGCCGCTGGGCTGGAATCACGGGCTGGGTTTTGCGCTGATCGCGCTCGGCGCGTTCTTTATCTTTCACGAATGGTCGTGAGCAGCCAACGTCATTGCGAGCCAACGGGTCGCGCGAATGCGCGCCCGATGACAGGCTCCGCGAAGCAATCCATAACTGCGAAGACTGGATTGCTTCGTCGCTACCGCTCCTCGCAATGACGGGGAGGAAGCGCCTTGATCACTTCGCCGCCGGCGGCGTCAGCACAATCCGGCCCGCCGGATGGCCGGTCAGCGGCCCGCGCGCACTTTCGCCGCGCGTTCCCGTGGCGATCAGGAGCGACGCCGCCAGCAGGATCGCCACCGTCAGCGTCACCGGCAACAAGTACGACAGGTGTCTTCATCGTTGCCCGGTCGCGATGCCCGGCATCGCGCGTTGTCGCGCAAAATTGCGAATGGCCTGGAAAATGATTTTTCGATTACGCCGGGATCGGCATCGCCATCGCGACCTTGATCGACAGCACCGTGAGGGTGACGATCAGGCACAGCGACAGCGAGCCGATCGCGAGCGAGGCCGCGACGGCATGCGGTCAGTCGGGACGAGGCAACAGGCGCGGAGCGGCCATTAAAGCCCGCTGCGCCGGGCGACCGTATCATGGTCCGGAATCCCTCGAATGCGCGGGCGAATCACCCGCAGCGGCCCGAAATATCGCAGGAATCGCCGGCAATATTGCGGCGGGACCGGCTCGAAAATGGCGAAAAGCGGCAGTCGCGGTTACGCCGCTGTTTCGGCGTTATGCCCGCTATTCCCGGCCTCAGGCCTCGGCGGCGATGCCGGCGGAATCGTCGACATCGGCGCCCGGGCGCCAGTCCATGGCGACGAAGCCGGGCGTCTGCTCGACCCGCCGCAGCCAGGCGCGGATCGCCGGGAAGGTCGCGAGGTCGTAGTCGCAGCGGTCGGCGACATGGGTGTAGCCGTAGAGCGCGATATCGGCGACCGTGAGCTGGCCGGCGGCGAAATATTCGTGGGTCTTGAGGTGATTTTCCATCACCTGCAGCGCGGCATAGCCGCGCTCCATCCAGTCTTCCAGCGCGTGGGTCTGCAGGTCGCGGCCGCCCTTGACCAGCGACAGCCAGAAATAGGCCGCGCCGATATTCGGCTCCAGCGCGTGCTGTTCGAAGAACATCCATTGCAGCGCTTCGGCGCGCTCGATCCGCGATTCCGGCGCCAGCGAGGTGCCGCCGGCGACATACCAGAGGATGGCGTTGGATTCGGCGAGGTAGCGTCCTTCCGCGACTTCCAGCAGCGGCACCTGTCCGCTCGGATTCTTCGCGAGAAAATCCGGCGTGCGGCTCTCGCCGCGCAGAATGTCGATCTCGATCGCGCGATAGGGCGCGTTCAGCAGGCGCCAGCGCAAGGCGGACCTTGTAGCTGTTGCCGGAGCGCTGCATCGAATAGAGCTTGTACATTCGGATTCGTTCGATCGGTGGGACGTGGCCCGCGCGTGCGCGAAGTGCGATCGCCTTGTCGCCCCGCAACGCGGCTAAACAATGATGCCGATGCAGATGCGTCGCAAGGCCCGGATTACTGGAAAAAGTCGAAAACTTCTACCGCACTGCAACCGCGTAGAAGACTTTGCCAACACGCCGGAACAAATCAGATCACGCTTGCGCGATTCCGTGGGACGGCGACCGCGATGCCGGCGCGATCCAGCACCGCGCGCCGCAGGGTGAAGACGTAAAGTGTCAACAGCACCAGCAGCCCGAGGGGTATGCCGGTGACGCCGGCGATGCCGCGCGACAGCAGCGGCACGATCCAGGCCGCGGCCAGCAGGCTGATCTCGAAGTCGCGGAAGCCGCGGCTCAGGCCGTGGCGCGCGAAAAATGCGATCGCGACCGCGAGCACGACGAGATCGTAGTCGAGCACGTAGGGCGTCGCGAGCAGGCTGCCGGTCGCCAGCGCCGCGGCCTTGAGCTCGAAGGCGGCATCGCTCTGCCACAGCCAGGCGAGACTTGCGGCGAGCATCAGCGCCAGCGCGATCTGCACCGCATAGGCGAGGTGAACGCTCGCGCCCCACATCCGCACCGCCGAAAAGATCGACTGGATTTTTTCCCAGCCGGTGCCGCCCTGTTCGAGCACCACGGTCTGCGTGAAGTTCATGGAATCCGCGAAGGCGTGCCAGACGCCGCCGCCGAGCGTGGCGAAGCTGAGCGCGAGCAGCGCGGCGACGGTGGCCACGGCCGCGCCGATCGTGCTCCATCGTCCGCCCGCCAAAAGCGCGATCGGAATCAGGACGCCGAATTGCGGCTTGTAGGCGAGGCAGCCGATCAGCACGCCGGCGAGCCAGGGCCGGCGATCGAGCAGTGCAGCGCGCCGCCGAGCAGCGCGGCGGTGAGAAATCCATTCTGGCCGTGGCCGATGTTGACGAACACGGCGGGGAAGGCGGCCGCGATCAACAGCGTTTCCGGCCGGGGCAGGATCGCGCGGATCGCCGCCAGATAGGCGGCAAGGCTCGCCGCAAGCCAGATCGCAAGACCCCAGGCATAGGGAAACGGCGGCCACGACGAACGGCAACGGCGAAGAAGAACGGCGGATAGTGCCAGCCGTAGAACGGCACCTCGCGGCCGCCGAACACGGCCTTCTCCGCGGCATGCTGCAGCGCCGGCGCATAGGCTTCCGCCGGCCGGCCCTGCCAGGTCAGCGCGCCGGCGGCGTAGACGTTGGAAAAATCGGTGCCGATCGGCTTGCCGTTGCGATCGATCAGGCCGTCCGACACGGCGATCCAGCCGGCCACGGCGATGGCGCAGATGCCGAGCAGGATCAGGCTGTAGCCGCGCGCGCGCGCGGCGGTCAGCCATTGGCCGGATCGCAGCCCTTGCCAGATATGAGTCATTTCGCCGCAGAATTTTATGAATGTTGCGCCAGCCTAGCGGGCGCCCTTTAACGTTCCCTAAAGTTTGGGCGCTTCCGGCCAAGCTTCTTGCGATGCAGCGTGACCCGCTTTAGGGTGCCGCGATCCCAGCAAAAAGAGTCGTGGATCGTGTGGCGACACCTGGCTGTGCTCGCGACTGTCTGCAAGGAGATGATGATGCCGTTTCTGTCCGCTGCGCTCGACCGTGTGAAGCCGTCCGCGACGATCGCGGTCACGGATAAAGCACGCGAGCTCAAAGCGGCCGGCCGCAACGTCATCGGCCTTGGCGCCGGCGAGCCGGATTTCGACACCCCCGCCAACATCAAGCTGGCGGCGATCCACGCCATCGAGGCCGGCAAGACCAAGTACACCGCTGTCGACGGCATTCCCGAGCTGAAGGAGGCGATCATCGCCAAGTTCCAGCGCGAGAACGGCCTGACCTACAAGCCGAACCAGATCATCGTCGGCACCGGCGGCAAGCAGGTGCTCTACAACGCGCTGATGGCCACCATCAATCCGGGCGACGAGGTCATCATTCCCGCGCCCTATTGGGTGAGCTATCCGGAAATGGTGGCGCTGGCCGGCGGCGAGCCGGTGCCGGTGGTGTGCACGGCGGAGCACGGCTTCAAGCTGCAGCCCGACGCGCTGGAAAAGGCGATCACGCCGAAGACCAAGTGGATCATCCTGTGCTCGCCGTCGAACCCGACCGGCGCCGCCTATACGCGCGCCGAATTGAAGGCGATCACCGACGTGCTGGTGAAGCATCCCGCATGTCTGGGTGATGACCGACGATATGTACGAGCATCTGGTCTATGACGACTTCGTGTTCACGACGCCGGCGCAGGTCGAGCCGAAACTGTACGACCGCACGCTGACGGTGAACGGCGTGTCGAAGGCCTATTGCATGACCGGCTGGCGCATCGGCTATGCCGGCGGTCCCGCCGAGCTGATCAAGGCGATGGCGACGATCCAGTCGCAGTCGACCTCGAACCCGTGTTCGATCTCGCAATGGGCGTCGGTCGAGGCGCTCAACGGTCCGCAGGATTTCATCCCGGTGAACAACAAGGCGTTCAAGGAGCGCCGCGATCTCGTGGTGGCGATGCTCAACCAGGCCAAGGGCATCGATTGTCCGCGGCCGCAGGGCGCGTTCTATGTCTATCCGTCCTGCGCCGGCACCATCGGCAAGACCTCGCCGTCCGGCAAGGTGATCGCCAACGACGAGGATTTCGTCACCGAGCTGCTGGAGACCGAAGGCGTCGCGGTGGTGCAGGGTTCGGCGTTCGGGCTTGGACCGGCGTTCCGGATTTCCTACGCGACCAAGAACTCCGATCTCGAGGACGCCTGCAAGCGCATCCAGCGCTTTTGTGGCAATTTGAGATAGTCAAATCACGTCTCGAATATCGGCCGTCGAACTCCTGATGTTTTGACGGCGGCTTTTCGGAAGCGCCTTGTTTTGGACACGGCGCTTCCTTCCTGTCCGCTCCGCAAATTCAATTCATCACGCGGAGAACCAGACTCATGCGACTCTCGACACTTGGTATCGCCATCGCTGCGCTGATGGCGCCGATCGCAAGCGCCAACGCGCGTGCCCGCCGGTTCGCGCCGGCATCCTGCAATGCCAGGGCGGCCAGAATGTCGGCTTCGTCGTCGGCTCGGTGACCAGCCTGGAATGCGTGTTCCAGAGCGAAGGCCGCCGTCCCGAACCCTACATCGCAACCGTGCGCCGCTTTGGGCTCGATCTCGGCGTCACCGACCAGACCAGACTGACCTGGGCGGTGAATGCGCCGACCGGCCGGGTCGGCCGCGGCGATCTCGCCGGCAATTACGGCGGCGTCGGCGCCAACGCCTCGGTCGGAATCGGCGGCGGCGGCAATTTTCTGGTCGGCGGCCCGGCAAATTCCTACGCGCTGCAGCCGATCAGCGTGCAGGGCCAGACCGGGCTGAACGTCGCGGCCGGAGTCGCCGACATCGAACTGGAGCCGGTGCGGTTCGTGCAGGCGGTTATCGCCGGCATCACCACCGGCATCGCCGTCACGGCTGAGAAAATCGCAAGCGCTCAGACGAAAGAGGCCCGCGCAAGCGGGCCTCTTTTTTGCGCGTCATTCCGGGGCGCGCAGAGCGCGAACCCGGAACCTCGAAATTCCGGGCCTGGTCATGCGGACCATCCCGGAATGACGAGACGGCCAAAATCTGGCAACGCCGCCGATGTTGTGGCATAGAGAAGCGAGCGCCTGCGGCACGGGCGCCCTCCTGATTCCCTGCTCGCATCACATTTTTTCAGCCGGAGATTTCTTCATGCGCCGTTCAATCATCCTTGCCGGTGTCGCCGTTGCCACGCTGGTGTGCATCCTTCGCCGGCGCCCACGCGCAGCAGCCGATGCAGCGCGTGCAGGTCGGCGTTCTCGAATGCCGCGGCGGCTCGAGCATCGGCTTCATCGTCGGCTCCGTGACCAATCTCGGTTGCGTGCTGCGCGCCGACGGCATGCCGGAGGACCGCTATGTCGCGACCATCCGCAAGGTCGGCGTCGATCTCGGCATCACCCAGGAATCGGCGCTGGCCTGGGGCGTGTTCGCGCCGGTGGCGCGGCTCGGGCCGGGCGATCTCTCGGGCAACTACGCCGGCGCGCAGGGCAGCGCGTCGATCGGCGTCGGGGCTCGGCGGCAACGTGCTGGTCGGCGGCTCCGACAATTCGATCGCGCTGCAGCCGCTCAGCGTGCAGGGCCAGGTCGGCCTCAACATCGCGGCCGGGCTGGAAAGCCTGGAACTTCGGCCGGGAAGGTAACTCGCGCCTCGCCCGCATTTTCGGGACGGAGCGCGAAGCTATGCTCTGGGACGGGGCAGCGGTGCGCGGATCCTTCACTGCAGGAACCGTGCCAGCTCACCGCCAGCGAAACGGGCCTTCCCGGCGCGTGGGCGAGGCGCCGCAGCGACGTTTTTCCGGCTTGCCAAATCGTCGACGGAGGGGGAGCATCGTTCCCTGCCGACCCAATCACGGGCCGAGCTCCAAACAAGGAGGCGGCAATGGGACAAGACGTCAGAAGTCCCCGAGGTCCACGGTGCATTGCGCTGGTGGGCCCTTTCCAAAGCGGTAAAACCACACTTCTTGAAGCGATATTGGCGCGCACGGGCGCCATTCCGCGCGCCGGCAGCGTCGACGCCGGAACCTCCGTCGGCGATGCCAGCCCCGAGGCCCGCCACCACAAGATGGGCGTCGGCCTCACCGCCGCCACCACCACGTTTCATGGGCGACAGTTACACCTTTATCGATTGTCCCGGCTCGGTCGAGTTCGCGCACGACATGCGCGCCGCGTTGCCGGCGGTCGATGCCGCGGTCGTGGTCTGCGAGGCCGACGAAAGCAAGCTGCCGCAGCTTCAGATCATCCTGCGCGAGCTCGAGGATCTCGGCATTCCGCGCTTTCTGTTTCTCAACAAGATCGACCGCGCCAACAAGCGCATCCGCGAGACGCTCGCGACCTTGCAGCCGGCGTCGCGGATTCCGCTGGTGCTGCGGCAGATTCCGATCTGGAACGGCGATCTGATCGCGGGCTTCGTCGATCTGGCGCTGGAACGCGCCTTCGTCTACCGCGAACACAAGGCTTCCGAAGTCGTGGCGCTGGAAGGCGGCGATCTCGACCGCGAGAAGGAAGCCCGCTTCTCGATGCTGGAAAAGCTCGCCGATCACGACGACGCGCTGATGGAGCAATTGCTCGAGGACATTCCGCCGCCGCGCGACGCGGTGTTCGACGATCTCGCCCGCGAATTGCGCGAAGGGCTGATCTGTCCGGTGCTGCTCGGCTCGGCGGTGCGCGAGAACGGCGTGCTGCGGCTGATGAAGGCGCTGCGGCATGAATCGCCCGGCGTGGCCGAGACCGCCAGGCGTCTCGGCGTGCCTCCAGACGAAGGATGCGCTGGCCTATGTGTTCAAGACCGTGCATCTGCAGCACGGCGGCAAGCTGTCGCTGACGCGCGTGCTCGCCGGCCACCTCGATGACGGCGCGACGCTGCAGTCCTCGTCCGGCGAGAGCGGCGCGGGTGTCGGGCATCTCGAGCGGTGAACTGCGCCCACGACAGCAAGCGCGCCTCCGCCGAGGCCGGCGACACCGTCGCGCTCGGCAAGCTCGACGCCATCAAGACCGGCGACACGCTGTCGAGCGGCAAGACCGCGCCGACAGCGCTGGCCAAGGTCGAGCCGGCGCCGCCGGTGCTGGCGATGGCGATCGCGGCGACCGACCGCAAGGACGACGTCAAGCTCGGCCAGGCCTTGTTGCGGCTCAACGAGGAGGATCCCTCGCTGACCATGATCCAGAATCCCCGGACCCACGACATCGTGCTGTGGGGGCAGGGCGAGATGCATCTGCGGGTGGCGCTGGAGCGGCTGCAGCGACCGCTTCGGCGTCAACGTCAAATCGCATCCGCCGGCGATCGGATATCAGGAGACGATCCGCAAATCGGTCACCCAGCGCGGCCGGCACAAGAAGCAATCCGGCGGCCACGGCCAGTTCGGCGACGTGGTGCTGGAGATCACGCCGCTGCCGCGCGGCGGCGGCTTCGAGTTTCACGAAAAGGTCGTCGGCGGCGCGGTGCCGCGAAACTACATCGGCGCGGTGGAAGAGGGCGTGGTCGACGGGCTTGCTGCGCGGGCCGCTCGGCTTTCCCGTCATCGACGTGCAGGTGACGCTGACCGACGGCTCCTATCACAGCGTGGATTCGTCCGATCTTGCGTTCCGCACCGCGGCGCGGATCGGCGTAACCGAAGCGCTGCCGCAGTGCCAGCCGGTGCTGCTGGAGCCGATCCATGTGGTGGAGATCGTCTGTCCGACCGAGGCCACGGCGAAGATCAACGCCATCCTGTCGGGGCGGCGCGGGCAGATTCTCGGCTTCGACACCCGCGAGGGCTGGCCGGGCTGGGACCGCGTCCGCGCCATGATGCCGGAAGCCGAGATCGGCGAGCTGATCGTCGAATTGCGCTCGGCGACGGCCGGCGCCGGCAGCTTCACCCGGCAGTTCGACCGCATGGCCGAGGTCACCGGCCGCGCCGCCGACCAGATCATCGCCGCGCATCGCGTCGCGGCGTGAACGGCGGCGCGCTCCCTCGCCCCGCCGTTTGCGGGGAGAGGTAGCGCGCCTGCCTGTCGCTGGATCAATCCGCGCCGCGATATATCCGGCTGGCTGCCGCGGCGCTGGCGCGATCGTTGCGCGGCAATTCACCTATAGCATTGACAGCCGACCCGGCTTGCCCGATTTGAGCAGCGACGACGTCCTGTATCAAGGGGCGTTGCGACAGGACCTGCAATGACCGCCGAGACCAAAGCCCGCGCCGCATGCCTGATCGGATGGCCGGCGGCGCATTCGCGCTCGCCGCTGATCCATCATTACTGGCTGCGGACGCTTGGCATCGAGGGCGGCTACAATCATCGAGGCGGTGCCGCCCGAGGGCTTTGCCGAGTTCGTGCTGCATCTGTCGCCGCACGGCTTTGTCGGCGCCAACGTCACCATTCCGCACAAGGAGCGCGCGCTGACGCTGACCAGGCCGGACGCGCGTGCCCGCGCGGTCGGCGCGGCCAATACGCTGTGGTACGAGGACGGCGAGCTGCGTTCGACCAACACCGACGTCGAAGGTTTTATCAATAATCTCGACGCCTGCGCGCCCGGGTGGGACAGTGCCGCGGACGCACTGGTGCTGGGGGCCGGCGGGTCGTCGCGCGCGGTGGTGTTCGGCTTGCTCGAGCGCGGCGTCAAGCGCGTGCATCTGGCGAACCGGACCATCGCGCGGGCGCCGCGCGCTGGCGGATCAATTCGGCGCCAGGGTCGATCCCGTGGCATGGGAGGCGATCGGCGACCTGCTGCCGCGCGCCGGGCTACTGGTGAACACGACGTCGCTCGGCATGCACGGCCAGCCCGCGCTCGAACTCGACGTCGGCCGGCTGCCGTCGCATGCCGTCGTCGCCGATCTGGTCTATGTGCCGCTGGAAACGCCATTGCTTGTCGGCGGCGCGGGCGCGCGGATTGAAGACCGCCGACGGGCTCGGCATGCTGCTGCACCAGGCGGTGCGCGGGTTCGAACTCTGGTTCGGACAGCGCCCCGAGGTCACGCCGGAACTTCGCGCGCTGGTCGAGGCCGATCTCACAAAGGTCTGAGCAGGAATTATCGGGCAATGCCGGTGTCCATGGTTAGATGACGCCAGCCGGAGACCATTTCATGCCCGTTCATCGCTCGACGCTAACCCGTCCGCTTGTCGCAGTTGCCGTTGTCGTCGCGTCGTCGCTGGGTGCGATCGCCCAGCAGCCGCCTTCGCCGTCGCGGGTTCGCGGCACCATCGAGGCCGTCGACGGCGAGATGCTCGCGGTCAAATCGCGCAGCGGCGAGGATTTCAAGCTGCGCATGGCCGGCGACATGCGGGTGGTCGGGATCGTCAAGATCTCGCTGTCCGACATCAAGGTCGGCTCCTTCATCGGCACCACCACGGTGCCGGGACCGGACGGCAGTCCAAACGCGGTCGAAGTGCATGTCTTTCCCGAAAGCATGCGCGGCACCGGGGAGGGGTCGCGGCCGTTCGATCTGCGCCCCAACTCGACCATGACCAATGCGACGGTGGCCGAGAGCGTCGTCAACAACGACGGACACGTCTCACCGTCAAATACAAGGACGGCGAGAAGAAAGTCGTGGTTTCGCCGGATACGCCCGTCGTGACCTATGTCTCCGCCGACAAGTCCGAACTGAAGGCCGGCGCCAAGGTAATCGCCTTCATCAAGAAGTTGCCGGACGGTTCGTTCGAAGCCAGCCGCATCAGCGTCGGCCTCGACGGGCTGACGCCGCCGATGTAGGGTTACTCATCGCCGCGTTCGGATGCTTCTCGGGGAAGGAGGGGGCCGACGGAGGAGAGGACATGGAAGATCACCGCGGTCGACCAGCCGAACAACAGAACCCCGTTCATCGCCGTGGTCGGTCCCAGCAAACGCCAATCCTGGACCGGAACGATGTCGCCATAGCCGAGCGTCGTATAGTTGACGAACGCGAAGTAGAACGCATCCGTTTTCGCCGGCGTCACCGCGAACATCCTGTAGACCAGCGCCCATATTCCGATCTCGGCGAGATGCGCCAGCATCAGGACCGTCACAGCCGTCATCATGACGAGCACCAGACGGAGCCGGGGGTGCGCGCTGCGGGCGCTTCTCAACGTGCGATACGCGCTCGAGCTCATGGGCGTCATGACGATCGCATGCACGGCGATGTTCGAAAGGCTGGCAGCCAGCCCGACCAGATACCTGTCCAAGCACCTGCATGTTCTCCGAAGCCAAAGCGTCGCGTTTATCAGCACCCAATTCGTCGAGGTTTTCAAGTCTCCGAACGCCCCGGTCGCCGCGATGGCGGGCCGAGGGGCATGGAATAGCCCGGGAGTTGCGGTGTTGCCCTTTGATTGAAGAAGCCCTGGGAGGAGAAACCATGCCGAAGAAGTTCTTCGTTGCTGCCGCGCGCGCTCGCGGTTTCGCTGACGGTCATATCCGTGCTGGGATCGGTGGCGTGGGCGCAGCAGCCGCCGCCGGTGCGCATCCGCGGCACCATCGAAGGCCGTGGATGGTGCCGCATGCTGATGATCAAATCGCGCGAAGGCGCCGACATGAAGGTCCGCGTGACCGATAATGTGGCGGTGTTCGGCGTCGCCAAGATCGAATTGTCGGAAATCAAGCAGGGTTCCTACATCGGCGTCACCGCGATGCCCGAGCCTGACGGCACCCAGAAGGCGGTCGCGGTGCATATTTTCCCCGAGAACCAGCGCGGCGTGGCCGAAGGCTTTCGGCCCTGGGACCAGCGTCCGGGCTCAACCATGACCAACGCGACGGTAGCCGAGACGGTCAAGGGCACCGACGGTCAGAACATCCTGGTCAAGTACAAGGACGGAGAAAAGAAAGTCGTGGTGCCGCCGGGTACGCCGGTCGTCACCTTCGTCGCGGGCGACAAGTCCGAACTGAAGCCGGGCGCCAAGATCATCATCTTCGCCGCGGTGAAGAAAGACGATGGCATGCTGGAAGCCGCGCGTGTCAATGTCGGCCGCGACGGCATCACGCCGCCGATGTGATCGCTAGGCACTCTCTCAACGGGTCGTCCCCGCCTGGCGCGTGAAGGACGCTTGGCCGCGGGACGCCCGGAGCGTCATCCAGCCTATGGCTCGGGCTATACGGCGGTTTGGAAACTGGGTAGCATCAGCTCGGCTTAGTGGCTTTCCGGCTGGGAGCGCTCACTCATGGCAAAGCGCGGGCAGATGGCGCGCAAGCGTCCGACCACGCGCAAGCGTACGACAGCGCGCAAGCGTACGAGCGCGGCCGTCGATCCCAAAAAAGACAGTGCAAATCTCAGGCGCGAGCTGCTCGAAGTGCGCCAGGAGCAGGCTGCAGCCGCCGAGGTGCTGAAAGTCATCAGCAGTTCGCCGGGAGAGCTGGAGCCCGTGTTCGAGGTCATGCTGGAGAACGCGACTCGCATCTGCGAGGCAAAAATCGGAATCCTGTGGCGTTACGAAGGTGGCGCTTACACATCAGTTGCAGTGCTTGGAGTGACTCCAGCCTATGCGGAGTATTTAGGCCGCGGGCCGATTCGTGCGGGCCCTGACACGGGCCTCGGTCGTGTGGCCGCTACGAAACAGACCATCCGTGTCGATGATATCCTCTCCGAGCCGGCTTATGCAAACCGTGATCCGCTACGTGTGGCCACCGCAGATCTCGGCAACGTACGAAGTCAGTTGAACGTGCCAATGTTGAAGGAGAATGAGCTGATTGGCGCGATCGGAATTTATCGCACCGAGGTTCGGCCATTCACGGAGAAGCAGATCGAACTGGTCAGCAACTTCGCGAAGCAGGCCGTCGTCGCCATTGAGAACGTTCGCCTGCTGAATGAGCTGCGTGAATCGTTACAGCAGCAGACCGCGACCGCTGACGTGCTCAAGGTCATCAGCCGCTCGGCGTTCGATCTGCAGACGGTGCTCGATACGCTGGTTGAGTCGGCGGCACGGCTCTGCCAGGCGTACGATTTGGTTGTTTTTCTTCGCAAGGGCAAAGGCCTCAGTCTCAGGGCACATTATGGCCCGATTCCGATGGACACCGCGGAATGGCCGATCGGACGCAAGTGGGTCAACGGCCGCGCCTTCGTCGATCGTGCGCCGGTTCACGTCTACGACCTTCAGGCGTCCACGAGCGAGTTTTCGGACGGCGCCGAGATGGCGCTTCGCGATGGCCACCGGACGATTCTGGCCGTCCCCTTGCTGAGAGAAGACGAGGCCATCGGCACGCTCTCGATCCGTCGTACCGAGGTGAAGCCATTCACCGAGAAGCAGATTGAGCTGCTTACGACCTTTGCCGACCAGGCGGTGATCGCGATCGAAAATGTGCGGTTGTTCGAAGAGGTTCAAGCGCGCACTGAAGATCTGCGCGAATCGCTTCAGCAGCAGACCGCAACTGCCGACGTACTAAAAGTCATCAGCCGCTCGGCATTCGATCTTAAGTCTGTGCTTGCGACATTGGTCGCTTCCGCAGCCAGGCTGTGTGACGCCGAGAGAGGTCTGATCTTCCTCCGGCAGGATGACCACTTTTGCATGGCAACCAATTACGGCTTCTCTCCTGAACTCGAGGAGTTCGCAAGGGCTAATCCGTTCCCGGTCGACAGCGCCAGCACGACCATCCGCGCTGCGATCTCTGGCTCCGCAGTTCAAGCCTTTGACGTGCTCGCCGATGAAACGCAAGGCTGGCTCGCTCGTGAGTACCAGCGACTCGGCGGCCACCGAACCAACCTCGGAGTTCCTCTTAGGCGTGACGGTGAAACAATCGGCGTCTTTACACTGACACGGCAGGTGGTACGACCATTTACCGAAAAGCAGATCGAGCTTGTTTCAACTTTTGCCGACCAGGCCGTGATCGCTATCGAGAACGCGCGGCTCTTCGAAGAGGTAAAGGCGCGTACCGAGGACTTAAGCGAATCCCTGCAGCAGCAGACTGCGACGGCGGACGTGCTGAAGGTGATTAGTCGCTCGACCTTCGACTTGAGGGCCGTGCTTCAAACACTGGTTGAATCAGCAGCAAAGCTTTGCGAGGCCCACTATGCAATGATATTCCGGCGCGAGGGTGACGTATATCAGTTGGCTGCCAACCACGGCTTCGCAGATGACTATCGCGAGTGGATGCAGCGCCAGATCATCGCGCAAGGACGAGAGACGCTTGTTGGGCGAACTGTACTTGACCGAAAAACAATTCATATCCCGGATGCGAGCGTTGATCCCGAGTACACCTGGAACGAATCCATCAAACGCGGTGGGTTTCGCACAATGCTCGGAGTGCCACTATTGCGTGAAGGCATACCGATCGGCGTCATTGCGCTTTGCCGGTCGACGGTCTTGCCGTTCACCGACAGGCAAATCGATCTGGTGACCACCTTCGCCGACCAGGCAGTGATCGCCATCGAGAACGTCCGCCTGTTCGACGAGGTGAACGCACGCACCGATGATTTGCGTGAATCGCTCCAACAACAGACCGCGACCGCCGATGTGCTCAAGGTCATCAGCCGTTCAACCCTCGACGGCAAGCGCGATCTGGAATCCGTTCTTGAAACGCTGCTGGAGAGCGCTATCCGGCTCTGTGGCGCGGCCCGCGGCCACGTCTATCGATATGATGGCGAGTTTTTGCGCTTTGCCGCCGCCTATGGCGCGTGGCCGGGATTTCGGGCGTTGTTAGAGGCGAATCCCTTGCGCCCGGGACGAGGGTCGATTGCGGGAAGGGCTGCGCTTGATCTCAGGGTATGTCATGTGCCCGATGTCTTATCCGACGCTGAATATGAGCAACACGAACTCCTGAATTATCAAAGCTTTCGGTCTGCCCTCTGCGTCCCAATGCTGAGAGAAGGAGCATTGATCGGAGTCATCGCAATCGTGAAACCGAAGGCTGAGCCTTTTACCGACAAGCAGATTGAGCTGGTGTCAACCTTTGCCGACCAGGCGGTAATTGCGATCGAGAATGTCAGGTTGTTCGACGAGGTGCAGGCGCGCACGAGGGAACTCAGTCAGTCGGTCGACGAACTGCGGGCGCTTGGCGAAGTCAGCCAGGCGGTGAATTCGACCGTGGATCTGGAAACCGTCTTGAACACTATCGTGTCCAAAGCGACGCAGCTGTCCGGTACCGACGCGGGTGCAATTTATGTTTACGACCAGACCACCCAGGATTTCCACCTGCGCGCGACCTATGGAATGGACGGTGCGATCATCGCCGAGATTAAGGATCGCCGGATCCACATAGGGGAGACGGCGATAGGCGAGGCGGTGGAGCAACGCATCCCGCTGCAAATTCCGGACATTCAGGAGGATCTCAATTCGCCCGTCCTCGATATCATTGTCCGTGCCGGATTCCGTGCACTTCTGATTCTGCCGTTGCTAAGTGCCGATCGTACGATCGGTGCACTCGTCGTCCGACGCAAGCGACCTGGCGAATTCCCGAAGCACACGGTCGATCTGCTTCAGACGTTCGCAGCACAGTCGGTGCTCGCGATTCTAAAATGCCCGCCTCTTCGAAAATGTTGAAGCGCGTACCCGTGAACTGGCAAAATCGCTGGAGGAGCTGCATACCGCGCAAGACCGCCTGATCCAGACAGAGAAGCTGGCCTCGCTCGGCCAGCTTACCGCGGGCATTGCTCACGAGATCAAGAACCCGCTCAATTTCGTCAATAATTTCTCGGCTCTGTCGGTGGAACTTGTCGACGAACTGGACGATGTGCTCAAGCCTTTGACCTTCAACAATAAGACGCGGAAGGAGACGGACGAGCTTACTCAAATGCTGAAGGGCAATCTCGAAAAGGTCGTCCAGCACGGCCAGCGCGCCGACTCCATCGTCAAGAACATGTTGCTGCATTCGCGCGAAGGTTCCAGCGAGCGCAGGCCGGTCGACCTCAACGCCATCGTCGAAGACAGCCTCAATCTTGCATACCACGGCGCGCGCGCCGAGAAGCAGGAGTTCAACATCAGGCTGGAACGTTCGTTTGATCCCGCCGCCGGAATGGCCGATCTGTTTCCTCAGGAGATCACCCGCGTCCTTCTCAACCTGATTTCGAACGGTGTCTATGCGGCGATGAAACGAAAAGCGGAGACGATGGATGGTTACGAACCGACTTTGACCGCCGGAACGAAGAACGTGGGTGACAACGTCGAAATAAGGATTCGTGACAATGGCGGCGGCATCCCTGACGAAATAAGGGAGAAAATATTCAATCCGTTCTTTACAACCAAGCCGCCCGGCGAGGGTACCGGTCTCGGTCTGTCGTTGAGCCACGACATCGTCGTCAAGCAGCACGGCGGATCGATCGAAGTCGATACCCGGCCCGGTGAGTTCACCGAATTCAGGATCGTTCTTCCGCGCACCGCAGCCACGAGCAAAGCAGGAGCGGGCACCTGAGCCTTAATATTTGCGTCGTTGACGATGAATCCGACGTCGGGCGCCCGAGAGGTTCAGATCGCCAGCACGTGATCGTCGATCTCGGCGATGCTGTCGACGCCGCACAGGCCCATGGTCACGCTGAGTTCGTTGGCGATCAGATCGATCGCCTTGGCGACGCCGGGGCCGCCGTAGGCGCCGAGGCCGTAAATATAGGCGCGGCCGATCATGCAGGATTTGGCGCCGAGCGCGAGCGCGCGCATCACGTCCTGCCCCGAACGAATGCCGCCATCCATCAGCACCTCGATCCGGGAACCTACGGCGTCGGCGATCTCCGGCAGCGCCTCGATCGACGACGGCGCGCCGTCGAGCTGGCGGCCGCCATGGTTGGACACCACCAGCGCCTGCGCGCCGGTCTTGACCGCCTGCTCGGCGTCCTCGACGTCGAGGATGCCTTTGAGGATCAGCTTGCCCGGCCAGATGCTGCGGATCCAGTCGACGTCCTTCCAGTTCAGCGAGGCGTCGAACTGCGAGGCGACCCAACCCGACACCGAGGCGAGATCCCGCACGCCCGACAAATGGCCTGCGATGTTGCCGAAGTTCCGGCGCCTGGCCCGCAGGATGCCGGCGAGCCAGCCGGGCTTGGTGGCGAAATCGACCACGTTCCTGAAGCTCAGCAATTGCGGCGGCACCGACAGGCCGTTCTTGATGTCCATATGACGCTGCCCGATCACCTGCAGGTCGACGGTCAGCACCAGCGCGCTGCACCTGGCCGCGATCGCGCGCTCGATCAGCGCCTTGCAGAAGCCGCGATCCTTCATGACGTACAGCTGAAACCAGAACGGTTTGTCGACATTTTCGGCGACGTCCTCGATCGAGTTGATCGACATCGTGCTCAGCGTGTAGGGGATTCCGGCGGCCTGCGCGGCGCGGCAGGCGTGAATTTCGCCGTCGCCGAACTGCATGCCGGTGGAGCCGACCGGGGCCAGGATCAGCGGCAGGCTCGTCTTCTCGCCGACGACGGTGGTGGAGAGATCGCGGTGTGAAATATCCACCAGAATGCGCTGGCGAAACTTGATCTGCTGCAGGTCCTCGCGGTTGGCGCGCAGCGTTTCCTCGGCGTAGGAGCCGCGGTCGACATAATCGAAAAATGCCTTCGGCACCTTTCGCATGTGGCGTTGGCGCAGATCCTCGATGCAGGTGATGTGCTTCATAAAACTTCCCGGCCCTTCTTGTATTTTTGGCTTTCACGCTTCATCTAGCATTGCTTGGGGGCCCCGCAAAATCGCCTCGCGGGGACGGCCGCCAGTCGGGAGGGTATCCATGACCGGACCACGCTCTGACGCCAAGAACACCGAAAAGCGCCGGCTCGACGCGGCGCTCGAGGAGGGGTTGGAGGAAACCTTTCCGGGCTCCGACCCCGTGAACGTCACCCAGCCGCCGCCCTCGAAACCTGATCGTTACGTCAAGCGGACGGATTAGCGTTCCGGCGCGCCATCCTGCGCTGCCGGGATAATAGCTGCGTTAACAATATGTTAAGCGCCCGGGGCCGGATCGGCCGCCGGTAATGATTTATCATATTTTTTGAAGCCATTTTAGCGCCGAAAGCATTATAACCTCAACACGCCAGGATGGCGGGCGTTCGAGGCTTCTTGCCGGACGGGTTGAGAATCCTTGATAGCTGCTGGGGGATATATGAGCCGCAAATATTTCGGTACGGACGGGATTCGGGGCCGTGCCAACGGTCTGATCACGCCGGAGCTGGCGCTCAAGGTCGGGCAGGCGGCCGGACTGGTGTTCCAGCGCGGCGAGCATCGCCATCGCGTCGTCATCGGCAAGGATACGCGTCTTTCAGGCTATATGATCGAATACGCGATGGTGGCCGGATTCACCTCGGTCGGCATGGACGTGCTGCTGCTCGGCCCGATGCCGACGCCGGCGGTGGCGATGCTGACCAAGTCGATGCGCGCCGATCTCGGCGTGATGATTTCGGCCTCCCATAATCTGTTCGAGGACAACGGCATCAAGCTGTTCGGCCCACAGGGCTTCAAGCTCTCCGACGACGTCGAAAAGCAGATCGAGCAGTTGCTCGATGAATCGCTCGACAAGAAACTGGCGCAGAGCGCCAGTCTTGGCCGGGCCCGCCGCATCGACGGCGTCCATGACCGCTACATCGAATTCGCCAAGCGCACGCTGCCGCGCGATCTCAGCCTTGATGGCCTGCGCGTGGTGGTCGATTGCGCCAACGGCGCCGCCTACAAGGTGGTGCCGGAAGCGCTATGGGAGCTGGGCGCCGATGTCATTTCGATCGGCGTCGATCCGGATGGATTCAACATCAACAAGGAATGCGGATCGACCTCGCCGGAAGCGCTGAGCCGTAAGGTGCGCGAGATGCGCGCCGACATCGGCATCGCGCTCGATGGCGACGCCGACCGGGTCATCCTTGTCGACGAGCGCGGACACCTGGTCGACGGCGACCAGCTGCTCGCGGTGATTGCGCAAAGCTGGAAGGAAGACGGCCGGCTCGCCAAGCCCGGCATTGTCGCGACCGTGATGTCGAATCTGGGGCTGGAGCGCTTCCTCGAAGGGCAGGGCATCGAGCTTATCCGTACGCCGGTCGGCGATCGCTATGTGCTCGAACAGATGTTGAGCCGCGGCTACAACCTCGGCGGCGAACCATCCGGACATATCATTCTGTCTGACTACACCACCACCGGCGACGGCTTTGTCGCAGCGCTTCAGGTGCTGGCGGTGGTGCAAAAACTTCGCCGCCCGGTATCGGAGGTCTGTCATCGCTTCGACCCGCTGCCGCAAATCCTGAAGAATGTGCGCTACCGCAGCGGCAAGCCGCTCGAGGACGCCGAGGTCAAATCGGCGATCGACGCCGGCGAAAAGCGGCTCAACGGCCATGGCCGGCTGCTGGTCCGTTCCTCCGGCACCGAGCCCGTGATCCGCGTGATGGGCGAGGGCGACGACCGCATCCTGGTCGAGGAAGTGGTCGATCGGATCGTCACCGCGCTCGGTCAGGCCGCGGCCTGATCATTCTGGCCGCTCGTGCGGCTCCAATCGCATCGCAGCTATTTTCTAATGGTGCTGGTCACTGCCGCGCCGCCATCGTAGGAAATGTGCGTCGCCTCCGAATCTTTCAGGATTAATCCGTTGAACAAGCCTGTCGTCGTCTCCGAAGAAGCGCTGGTGGCGCCGGTGCTGATGCCGGACGTGACGTCCGCTTCTTCCGTGAATGCGGCCGCGACAGGACCGGCCTACATCGTGCTCGGCGGCATCAGCCTTTCGCATTTTCTCAACGACACCATGCAGTCGCTGATCCCTTCGGTCTATCCGATCCTCAAGGCGAGTTATGCGCTCGACTTCGCGCAGATCGGAATGATCACGCTGGCGTTCCAGTTCACCGCGTCGCTGCTGCAGCCGGTGGTCGGCCATTTCACCGATCGCAAGGCACAGCCGTTTTCGTTGGCTATCGGCATGGGGTTTACGTTCTTCGGTCTGCTGCTGCTCAGCATCGCGCAGCAATATCTCGTCATCCTCGCCGCGGCGGCGCTGGTCGGCCTGGGCTCGGCGGTGTTCCATCCGGAGTCGGCGCGGATCGCGCGGCTCGCTTCGGGCGGGCGCTATGGTTTTGCGCAGTCGGTGTTCCAGGTCGGCGGTAATGCCGGAACGTCGATGGGGCCGCTGCTCGCGGCGCTGGTCGTGGTGCCGTTCGGGCAACCGAGCATCGCGTGGTTTTCCTCGATCGCGTTTGTGGCGATCGTCATCCTGTGGCGGATCGGACACTGGTACAAGCCGCAGATCACGACAAAAAGGGCGGCGCCGGTCCATGCGCATCCGGATGCGCCGAGCTCCCGCCGGGTCATGATGGCGCTGCTGGTGCTGATGGCGCTGCTGTTCTCGAAGCAGCTCTATGTGTCGAGCCTTTCGAGCTATTACATATTCTACCTGATCGACAGGTTCGCCGTCTCGACCCAGGCCGCTCAGCTCTATCTGTTCATCTTCCTCGCTTCGAACGCGGCCGGGGCGTTGTTCGGCGGACCGCTGGGCGATCGCTTCGGCCGTAAATACGTGATCTGGTTCTCGATCCTCGGTGCGCTGCCGTTCACGCTGGCGCTGCCCTATGCCGGCCTGTTCGCGAGCGCGGTGCTGACGGTGTTCATCGGCTTTATCATTTCGTCGGCGACATCGTCGATCATCGTGTTCGCGCAGGAACTGATGCCGCACCGCTTCGGAATGATCTCCGGGCTGTTCTTCGGATTTGCGTTCGGCATCGGCGGTCTCGGCGCCGCGGTGCTCGGCAAGGTCGCCGACCATACCGGCATCGCGTTCGTCTATCAGGTCTGCGCGTTTCTGCCGGCGATCGGGCTGCTCGCGGTGTTCCTGCCGAGGCTGCCCAAGACCGCGCGCTGACGCGGCGCCGGCCGCGCTGTCCTGTCAATACTTTATTAGCGAATATGGCGGTTCCGCCATCTTTTCGTGCTGCCGGAAGCGGATCGCGCGCAACGGATTATCAACCTTAAAAATTAGGGTTAAGCGGCGCTTAAGCATTTGGTGCCATCGTCCGCCGTGGGTTTTTTAGATGTGGGGCCTCCGTTGTCCGCCTCACCGGTCAAAAGGACGAAGCCAATGCGTAGTGTTAAGTTTCTCGTTGCCGCCGGAGCGGCATCCCTGTTGTCGTCGATGGCGTTCGCCGCCGACATGGCCATCGCGCCGCCGCCGATGTATGCGCCGCCCGCGGTCGAGGATTTCGGCGGCTGGTATCTGCGCGGCGATATCGGGTTCAGCAATCAGAAGGTCGATCGCTTGAACAACGTGCTCGACGCCGGCAACACCACGTCGGAGCAGCGCCTCGGCTTCAACAGCGCGGGCATTTTCGGTCTCGGCGCCGGTTATGAGTTCAACCACTGGTTCCGCGCGGATGTCACGGGAGAGTATCGCGGCAATTCGCAGTTCTTCGGCACCGACCACATCACCTATCCCGGCGGCGTCGGCATGGATACCTATCACGCCACCAAGTCCGAGTGGGTGGCTCTCGCCAACGCCTATGTCGATCTCGGCACCTGGTGGTGCATGACACCGTTTGTCGGCGCCGGCATCGGCACCGCGCGGGTTTCGATCGCGAACTTCACCGATCAGGGTATCGCCAACAACGGCGCCGGCGCGCTGCCGGGGCTGGCATTCGGCGACAACGTGGCGAAATGGAATTTCGCCTGGGCACTCCATGCGGGCGTTGCCTACCATGTCAGCCCGAGCTTCACCGTCCAGCTTGCTTATCGCTATCTCAATATGGGCGACGGCCTGACCGGCGATCTGAAGACCTTCGACGGTACCAACAACATCGTCAACCCGACGACCTTCCGGAACATTTCCTCGCAGGACCTGATGCTGGGCGTGCGCTGGAATCTCGAAAGCCCGCAGGAATACGCGCCGCCGTTGATCCGCAAGGGCTGATCGAACCTCCAATCTGTTAACCTTTGCTAACGGCGCGGGATCTTCCCGCGCCGTTTTGTTTTGCGTTCACGGCATTGATCCCGAAAGGCTGGAAGCGGTTTTTGGACAAGATCATGCAAATCGCAGCCCTGCGACAACGATTGGTTAAGGTTAACGAGCGATGATCAGCGCCAAGTCAGGGTGTTTGATGGGAGCGTTCCGATGCGTAGGTTTGTGCTGGCGGCGGTAATGTTCGGAGCGGCGTCCGGCGCCTGGGCGGCCGACATGCCCGATCTCCCGATTCTGCGCGGGGCCTTTACCGAAGGGCTATCCACCTCGAAGGTCAACTGGCAGGGATATTACTTCGGGCTCCAGGGCGGTTACGGATCGTCCGACGAGAATTTCAGCGGCTCGAACAGGGACATGCTTGCCGCCTTGATTTCCAACAACGTCATCCAGGAGATGGGTGTTGCACAATGGAATCTCGGTTTTGGCCAACAATCGTCGCGTGTGCCGGGCTACGGCGCCTTTACCGGATATAACTGGCAGTGGGATGATGTCGTCCTCGGTGTCGAAGCATCCTATCTGCACGGCTCGTTCGGGGGGACGTCCACGGCCTTCAAGGCGCTCAGAAGCAGCGCCGCGTTGTCCGACGGCTTTTTTCATGATGTTTCGGTTACGTCATCGTCCGCGATCGCGATTTCGGATATGGCGACGTTTCGCGGCCGCGCGGCCTACGCTTATGGCTGTTTTCTGCCCTACCTCTTTGGCGGGTTGACGCTCGGCAATGCCGATATCACCCGCTCCGTATTCGTGACAGACGGTGTGAGCCTCGCGGCATTGGGGCCGTTCATCCCGCTGCAGCCTTTGGCCGCGGACGACGGCCGGCACAATCACCTGATTTATGGCTACTCGGCAGGTCTCGGCGTTGACATCAATTTGATCGGTGGTCTTTTCATGCGCGCCGAATGGGAATACGTGCGTTTCACCGCGACCGTTGACACCAACATCAACACGGTACGCGCCGGTCTGGGTTACAAATTCTGATCGGTCGCCGCCGCCTGCGTTGCCCGCCATTCGAGCCTGTTGACATCGCCGATCCCGCCTGTTGGTCTGCCACTCCGTTGAGGGCGGCAGCGAACCATGAAAATCTACGGCGATATCAATTCGGGCAATTGCCTGAAGGTGAAATGGGTCTGTGACCGGCTGGCGCTGCCCTATGGCTGGATCGGTGTCGACACCCTCAAGCGCGAGACCCGGACCACGCAGTTTCTCAAGCTCAACAGCGCGGGCCAGGTGCCGACGGTCGAATTCGACGACGGCCGGACGCTGGCGGAATCCAACGCCATCATCCGGTATCTCGCCCGCGGCAGCGATCTCATTCCCTCCGACGCATTTGTTGCCGCGAAGATGGACGAATGGCTGTTCTGGGAACAATACAGCCACGAGCCCTATGTTGCGGTGTGCCGCTTCCAGATGAAATATCTGGGCAAGCCGGCCTCCGATCTCGATCCGGACAAGGTCAAGCGCGGCTATGCGGCGCTGGCGCGAATGGAGCATCAGCTGGCCGCGTCGCGATTTCTGGTTGGCGGCAGCCTCTCGCTCGCCGACGTCTCGCTCCTGGCCTATACCCGCCTGGCGCATGAGGGCGGCTTTCACCTCGACGGTTACGCCTCGTTGCGGCGCTGGATCGGCGAGGCCGAGAAATCTCTCGGCTTGCCGCCGGCACGCTAGACCGGGATGACTTTTCTTCGAATCGTCATCCCGGTCTATCTTTTTGTTTGAGCATGATCTTTTCGGAAAACCGGTCCCCACTTTTCCGGATCATGCTTTAGGGATCTGATGGAATAACCATGGCAGCCATGTCAGCTGTTACCATCCGCCGCGCCGGCCGTGACGACGTCGGCGCCATCGTCGGCATGCTGGCGGACGATCCGCTCGGCAGCGCGCGTGAGCGGATCGAAGATCCGCTGCCGCCGTGCTATTTCCGGGCGTTCAAGGCGCTCGAACGGGATCCGAATATCCAGCTCGTGGTCGCGGAGTATGGTGAGGGCACCGTGGTCGGCTGCCTGCAGCTTTGCTTCCTGCCGGGGCTGAGTTCGCAGGGCGCCTCGCGCGCGCTGATCGAGGACGTTCGCGTCGCCACCTCTTGCCGCAGCCGCGGCATCGGCGAGCAATTGGTGCAATGGGCTGTCGCGGAAGCGCGCGCCAGAGGCTGCAAGCTGGTCGAATTGCTCACCCATCACACCCGGATCGACGCGCAGCGATTCTACAAGCGGCTGGGATTTCAGTCGAGCCATGTCGGCATGACATTGCGATTTTGATTGTTTGCCGGCCGGCACAAATCCGGTAGCCCTTGCGACCATTGCGAAACCTGATTTGCCATTCATTCCGGTTAACGCACGATAAACCAGTCAGCGTTCCGTAATTGTTTTTGCGGAACGATCCATGACAGCATGACGTATCCCATCGGGCTCGGGCAGCTTGGGGACCGCACATGAAGATTTATTCGATTGTCAGGATAGGCAACGCCTACGTGGTGCGGGCGGGCGAAAAAAGTATCTTGAAAATCGCGAGCCGGCGAAGAGCCGCGAGGCTTGTTGTCGACGCGGCGGAATTGCTGGCGCAGCCGGCCCCGCCATTGTCGCCGGAAGCGGAGGCCGAGCCATCAACCGCCGGTGATCCCGGGGTCATACCTGATCCCGGGGTCATACCTGATCCCGGGGTCATACCTGATCCCGGGGTCATACCTGATCCCCGGGGTCATACCTGATCCCAAGGTCATACCTGATCCCAAGGTCATACCTGATCCCTCCGAAGTTTCTTGACGATTCCGGTCGTTTCCCTTATGCACCGCGGCGGGACACCTCCCCCCAACGGGAGGCTTGCTATCTGGAAGGATAGATCATGACTGCAGCGAAGCCCGCTTCGCGGCCCAATGTGCCGCATTTTTCTTCCGGCCCCTGTGCCAAGCGCCCCGGCTGGAATCCCCAAAATCTCAAGGACGCAGCTCTCGGCCGCTCGCATCGCGCGAAGATCGGCAAGGCCAAGCTCAAGCTCGCGATCGAGCTGACCCGCGAAGTGCTTGAAGTGCCCGCCGCCTACAGAATGGGCATCGTGCCGGCATCGGATACGGGCGCGGTCGAAATGGCGCTGTGGTCACTGCTAGGCGCGCGACCGGTGACCACGATCGCCTGGGAATCTTTCGGCGAGGGCTGGGTCAGCGACATCGTCAAGGAGCTGAAGCTCAAGGACGTCACCAGGCTGCATGCCGGCTACGGCGAAATCCCGGATCTGGGCAAGGCCGATCCGGCCTCCGACATCGTCTTCACCTGGAACGGTACCACCTCGGGCGTACGCGTTCCCAATGCCGACTGGATCAGCGCGACCCGCGAAGGCCTCACCATCTGCGACGCGACCTCGGCGGCGTTCGCGCAGAAGCTCGACTGGCCCAAGCTCGATGTGGTGACGTTCTCCTGGCAGAAGGCGCTGGGCGGCGAGGCGGCCCACGGCATGCTGGTGCTGTCACCGCGCGCGGTGGCGCGGCTCGAGAGCTACAAGCCGGCATGGCCGCTGCCGAAAATCTTCCGCATGACCAAGGGCGGCAAGCTCAACGAAGGCATCTTCGAGGGCGAGACCATCAACACGCCGTCGATGCTGTGCGTCGAGGATTATCTCGACGCGCTGAACTGGGCGAAGTCGGTCGGCGGTCTCAAGGCGCTGATCGCGCGCGCCGACGCCAACACCAGGGTGCTTGCCGACTGGAAGGCGAAAACGCCGTGGATCGATTTCCTGGCGAAGGATCCGGCCGTTCGTTCCAATACTTCGGTGTGCATGAAGGTGATCGATCCCGCGATCACCGCGCTGACCGCGGACGCGCAGGCGGATTTTGCCAAGAAGCTGGTTGCCCTGGTGGAGAAGGAGGGCGCCGGCTACGATTTCGCGCACTATCGCGACGCGCCGGCGGGCCTGCGCATCTGGTGCGGCGCCACGGTGGAAGCAAAGGACGTCGCATTGCTGACGCAGTGGATCGACTGGGCGTTTGCGGAGACCAAGGCGTCACTTCCGAAGGCGGCGTAGTCCGCTCATCCCATCTTCGTTATGGCCGGGCTTGACCCGGCCATCCATCGAAAAGATGGACCCGCGGGTCTCTAGTGCGAAGACGCGCTTCGCGCTTTAGCCCGGGGGTGACGATTTTAAAATGCATCGTCCACCAAAGGACAACTTCGATGACAAAACCCAAAGTTCTCATTTCCGACGCCTTGTCATCCGCCGCGGTGCAGATTTTCAGGGATCGAGGCATCGACGTCGATTTCCAGCCCAATCTCGGCAAGGACAAGGAAAAGCTCGCCGAGATCATCGGCAATTACGACGGGCTGGCGATCCGCTCCGCCACCAAGGCCACCGCGAAAATCCTGGAAAAGGCGACGCGGCTGAAGGTGATCGGCCGCGCCGGGATCGGCGTCGACAATGTGGAGATTCCGGCGGCCACGGCCAGGGGCATCATCGTGATGAACACGCCGTTCGGCAATTCGATCACCACCGCCGAACACGCCATCACCCTGATGCTGGCGCTGGCGCGCGAGATTCCGCAGGCCGACGCCTCCACCCAGGCCGGCAAGTGGGAGAAGAACCGCTTCATGGGGGTCGAGATCACCGCCAAGACGCTGGGCGTGATCGGCTGCGGCAACATCGGCTCGATCGTCGCCGACCGCGCGCTTGGCCTGCGCATGAAGGTGATCGCGTTCGATCCGTTCCTGTCGCCGGAGCGCGCCAGGGATATCGGCGTCGAGAAGGTCGAGCTCGACGATCTGCTCAAGCGCGCCGATTTCATCACGTTGCATACGCCGTTGACCGAGAAGACCAGGAACATCGTCGACGCGGCCGCGCTGGCGAAAACGAAAAAAGGCGTGCGCATCATCAATTGCGCGCGCGGCGGCCTGGTCGACGAGCAGGCGCTGGTCGATGCGCTCAATTCCGGGCAGGTCGCGGGCGCGGCGTTCGACGTGTTCGTCGAGGAGCCGGCCACATCAAACGTGCTGTTCGGCCATCCCAACGTGATCTGCACGCCGCATCTCGGCGCCGCCACCACCGAGGCGCAGGAGAACGTCGCGCTGCAGGTCGCCGAGCAGATGTCGGACTATCTGTTGAGCGGCGCGATTTCCAACGCGGTCAACTTCCCCTCGATCACGGCGGAAGAGGCGCCGAAGCTGAAGCCGTTCATCGAGCTTGCCGAAAAGCTCGGCTCGTTCGCGGGGCAGCTCACCGAGACCGGCATCATCAAGGTGCAGATCACCTATGAGGGTCACGTCGCCGAGATGAAGATCAAGGCGCTGACCTCGGCGGCGCTGTCGGGCCTGCTGCGGCCGATGCTGGGCGACGTCAACGTCGTCTCGGCGCCGGTGGTCGCCAAGGAGCGCGGCATGGTGGTCGACGAGATCGTGCGCGCGGCGCAGAGCGATTACGAAAGCCTGATCACGGTCACCGTCACCACCGAGCGGCAGGAGCGCTCGGTGTCGGGCACGGTCTATGCCGACGGCAAGCCGCGGCTGGTCGATATCAAGGGCATCCGCGTCGACGCCGAATTCGGCAAGTCGATGATCTACGTCACCAACGAGGACAAGCCGGGATTCATCGGCCGCTTCGCCAGCCTGCTCGGCGACGCCAGGCTCAACATCGCGACCTTCCATCTCGGCCGCAACAGGCAGGGCGGCGACGCCATCGCGCTGGTCGAGGTCGACGGCGCGGTGCCGGCGGACGTGCTCGCCAAGGTGCAGGCGCTGCCGCAGGTCAAGCAGGCCAAGGCGCTGGCGTTCTGAAATCGTCACGCGGTTACTTGTGCGCCATCCCCATGAGTTTGTCCGGCAGCCAGGTCGCGATCTCCGGGAAGATGCAGAGGATCACGATCGCCAGCATCATGCAGACCACGTAGGGCAGCGTGCCCCACATCACCTTCGCCAGCGGCACGTCCGGCGCGATGGCGCTGACGATGTAGATGTTGAGGCCGACCGGCGGATGGATCAGGCCGATCTCCATGTTGATGGTCAGGATCACGCCGAACCAGACCGGGTCGAAGCCGGCCGCGGTGATGATCGGCAGCAGGATCGGGCTCGTCATCAGGATGATGGCGGCGGGCGGAATGAAGAAGCCGCAGACCAGCAGGAAGATGTTGATCAGGAACATCAACACCCATCTGTTGGCGTGCAGGTCGGCGATCGCCTGCGCCAGCGTCTGCGTCAGATAGAGCGAGGTCAGCATGTAGCCGAACAGCACCGCGGTGGCGATGATGGTCAGGATCATCACCGACTCCCGCATGGTGTCGCGCAGGATGTGCCAGATCTGGTCCGGCCGCCAAAGCCGGTAGATCAGGATCGCCAGGATCAGGCAGAGCGCGGCGCCGACGCCGGCCGCCTCCGACGGCGTGGCGATGCCGCCATAGAGCGCGTACATGACGCCGATCACGATGGCCAGAAACGGGGCGATCTTCGGGATCGACGAGAACTTCTCGCTCCAGCTGTAGCGAAAGTCCGCGGCATGCGAACGAAAGCCGCTGCGCCAGATCTTGTACAGCGTCCACAGCATGAACAGCGCGGTCAGCATCAACCCCGGCATCACGCCGGCGATGAACAGCCGGCCGATCGAGGTCTCGGTGGCGATGCCGTAGAGGATGAAGGTGACGGAAGGCGGAATCAGAATGCCGAGCGTTCCGCCGGCGCAGATCGAGCCGGTCGCGATCTCGTCGGGATAGCCGCGGCGGCGCATCTCCGGGATGCCCATCTTGCCGATGGCGGCGCAGCAGGCGGGCGAGGACCCGGTCAGCGCCGCAAAGATCGCACAGGCGCCGATATTGGAAATCGCCAATCCGCCGGGAACACGATAGAGCCAGCGATCGAGCGCTTCATACAGATCCTTGCCGGCCGGCGAGGAGCCGATCGCCGCGCCCATCATCACGAACATCGGAATCGCCACCAGCGTGAACTCGTCGAGCCCCGACCAGAAGGTCTCGGCGACGACGTTGAGGCCGTCGAAGCCCTGGAAGATCACGAGGAAGGTCAACGCGATCGCGCCGAGGCCGAAGGCGACCGGGATGCCGGACACCAGCATCAACAGCGTGACGACCAGAACAAGCAAGCCTTCGATGCCTGGACTCACGGCGTATCTCCGAAGGCTTCAAGCGCCTGCGCGCGGGCAACGTCTTCGGCGGTCTGCTTCTCCGAAATGCCGAACGGCGGCGAGCGCCCCGTCACCAGGCAAAGCAGCTCGACCAGATATTGCAGGACCACCAGGCCCAGTCCGATCGGCATCGAGAGATAGGGAATCCAGAGCCGCGCACGCCAGACGGTGTTGGACAGCCAGTTTTCGCTGAAAGCCTCGTACCAGTAGATCGTGCAAAGCACGAAGATCGCGATGCAGAAGGCCAGCGCGATGAGGCCGGTCACCAGCGCGAGCCAGTAGCGCGCGCGCGGACCGACGTGCAGCGGCAGCACGTCGACATGGACGTGCCCGCGCGTCATCAGCACGTAGGGACTGCCGATGAAGGTCGCGCCGACGATGCAATAGGTCACCACGTCGATCTGCCAGATGGTGGTGAGGTTGAACACGTAGCGCTCGATCACCATGTCGCAGATGACGAGCACGGCGAGGCCGATCAGCAATGCGCCGGTCACTCCGGCCACGCGCGACACGAAGGTCACGGCCCGTATGAAACTATCCATAGGAGTGTCCGGGTCGCTGAAAGGCATACGCCATCACGGCCGGCCCCCGGCGGAGCGATCCGCCCGGGAGCCGTCACCTGCCGCTATTTCACCGCGAGCGCTTCGTCGATCAGCTTTTGCCCGTTCGGCACGTCCTTGGCGAAGCTGGCATAGGAGCTCTTCTTCGCCACTTCCAGCCATGCCTGATAGTCGGCGTCGCTCAGCGTCACGACCTTCACCTTGTGGTCCTCGAACGCCTTGATGGCATCCTTGTTCACTTCGTCGGCCTTGCCCTCGTAATAGGCCTGCGCCTTCTTGCCGGCCGCGATGACGGCGTCCTGCTGCTGTCTTGTTGAGCTTGTCGAAGCTCTTCTTCGACATCAGCACGGGCTCGTACATGAACCACAGCGCGTTGTTGCCCGGCGCGGTCAGGCAGTCCGTCACTTCATAGAGCCGCATCGACTGGAAGGTGCCGAGGCTGGTGTCGGTGCCGTTCACCACGCCGGTCTGGAAGGCGTTGTAGATTTCGTTCGACGGCGGGCTGACGATGCTGGCGCCGGCCGCTTCCCACATGCCGGCGAAGGTCGGGCCGGCCGCCCGGAACTTGCGGCCCTTCATGTCGTCCGGCTTCAGGATGCAGCCGTTCTTCGACGCCATGCCGCCGGCAAACCAGGCATCGGACAGCACCATGACGCCGTGCTTCTCGATCTCGGCGCGGATGTCCTTCATGAACTGCGAGTTGTTGATGCGCTTGGCCCGATCCTGGCTGCGGATCAGGCCCGGCATCAGCGTCGCGCTGAAGGTCCGCACCTTGCCGCTGGCATAGTCGAGCGGGAACAGCGTGATGTCGAGCTGGCCGTTGACCATGGCGTTCCACTGGTCGTTGGGCTTGAACAGCGAGGCGCCCGGGTAGACCTGAATGTCGATCCCGACATTGGCAGCCTTCACCTCCTTGGCGATCATCTGCACCATGTCGTCGCGCACGTCGCCCTTGCCGCCGGGAAACTGATGCGACGCCTTCATGATGATCTGCGCCTGTGCTGCTCCCGAGATCGCAATCGCGGCGACCGCGCCAGCCAAAATCGTGGAAATTCGTCTCATGCGTTCCTCCCTGGATTTCTTGTTGTTGCCTTTGCCTCGATCAAATCCCACAAGAAGGCGCGCCGCCATTCGGCAGCATATGACTTTAGTAGCATCCGACCAACGCGTGCCGCCAAATCTTCAGCTTGCGCCTTGGGGTGAGCACATCTTCCGCAAGAGCGCGCGCCGATCTTGCGATCGGAATACGCGCTACGCGCAAACAAGAAGGCGCGGCTGGCGCAGGGCTAGCTGTTCGGACCGCGGTCCATGCTGACGGGTTGCCAGCGGCGAAGCGAGGTATTTTGCAGGACCGACGGATTGACGCAGCTCACCGGCCACATGCCGGACAGCACCAGTGACAATTCGTAGCCGACGCGACGTTTGCGCGCCTCGTCGAAGCGCGCCGAGGCCGAGGCGACGTGAGCTGTCAGCGTGACGTTCTCCATGCCCAGCATCGGATTGTTGTGCGATGGCGGCTCCTTCTCCAGCACGTCGAGCGCGGCATGCGCGATCCAGCCTTCCTGCAGGGCCTTGATCAGCGCTTCCTCGTCTACGGTCGGACCACGTCCGGTGTTGATGAAAATCGCGCTCTTCTTCATCTGCCGGAAATGCTTTTCGCCCAGCATGTGATGCACCTCGGGTCGCGCCGGCGCATGCATCGATACGAAATCGGACTGCGAGAGCACCTCGGACAGCGTCGCCGGAAGCACGCCGTGATCGGAAATCAGCGTCTCCTGGATGAACGGATCGTAGGCCATCATCCGAAGTCCGAAGGGAGCGGCGCGTTTGGCGACCGCGCGCGCCACCCGGCCGAACGAGATGAAGCCGAGCGTCTGCCCCATCAGGCGCGGAATCTTCAGCAGCGCCGGACGGCCTTCGGGCCAGCGACCTTGGCGAACCATCTTGTCCTGCTCGACCAGCCGGCGAAAGCCCGCCAGTAGCAGCATCATGGCGTGATCGGCCACTTCCTCGATGAAGGTGTCGGGAATGTTGGTGACGGGAATGCCGCGCGCGGTCGCGGCCTTGACGTCGACGCTGTCGACGCCGACGCTGCCGAGCGTGATGACCTTGCAGTTTTCCAGGGCATCGATGATTTTCTTGGAGATCGGCATGCCCTTGGCGTAGATGGCATCCGCGGTCCGGGCAGCGGCGATGAATTCCGCCTCATTGGCCGGCGCCTCGACGATCTCGGCGTCGATCGGATCGAGCGCTTCCTTTTCAAACGCGTAACCGCCGCCGGCGACCGTGAAACTCGCGCCCTTCGGCGTCACAATCCTGAATTTCGGCATTTCCTTCTCCCGATTGATTTTCGGTCTTGTTATAGACGCGATGTTGTCACGGCTTCCCGATTCGGCGTCTTGCGGTTCCGTTGCCGGACAGGCTAGCCTGCCGGAAAGCAAAGCGGAAGCCGGTATGGCGCCGCGGCGAATGTCCGGACGCGGCTGCAGCGCCCGGCATGCGTACGCGTATGTTACACTGCGCCGAGGCCCGCCGCGAGGCGATCACCACGCCGGCCAGCACCAGCACGTAGCCGACCAGATGGAACAGCCGCGGCTGCTCGCCGAGCAGCAGGATCGCCATCGCCGAGCCGAACACCGGCACCAGATGGAAGAACGGCGCGGCGCGGTTCGGTCCGATCAGTGCGATGCCGCGGTTGAAGAACAGGTAGGCCAGCGTCGACGGAAAGATCACGACGTAGACCAGCGTCGCGATCGTCAGGACATCGAACTTCAGCGTGACGCCGGTCGAGTATTCCCAGATCGAGAACGGCACCAGCAGCAGCGCGCCGCAGCCGGTGGTGAAGGAAATCAGCGACAGCTGATGCGTCATCGGCCGGCGCGGCATCAGCGCCGAATAGAGTCCGAACGACAGCAGCGCGCCGGCAAACATCAGGTCGCCCTTGTTGAAGCTGATGCCGGCGAGCGCGCCGAGATCGCCGCGCAGGATGATGGTGAGCACGCCCGCGAGCGAGATGGCGATGCCGGCGAGCTGCGCCCAGGTCAGGCGCACGCCGAACAGCATCAGCGACCACAGCGCGACGAACAGCGGTCCGGACGACTGGATCAGCAGCGCGTTCAGCGCCTCGGTGTATTGCAGGGCCCAGTAGGAGATCGCGTTGTTGAAGGCGAATCCGATCACCGACAGGAACAGCATCATCGGCAGATGCGCGCGCAACACCGGCCAGTCGCTGCTTCAGATGCGGCCAGGCGAACGGCAGCAGGATCAGGAAGGCGCCGATCCAGCGGACGCAGGACAGCGTCATCGGCGGCACATGGCCGGCGACATGGCGCGCCAGCACGATGTTGCCGGCCCAGAACAGCGAGGTCAGGCTCAGCAGCAGATAAGGCTGGTTGTTGAGCCACCTGACCGGATCGGAGGCAGGCGGCGCGGGTGCGGGATGGGTCATTGGTTCGCGAATCGAGTTGGGCCGGATTTTCCGCTGCGCGACAAGTCCCGCGCCTGCAATGCTACAATGTCCGAATGATCGATCGCGATGAGGAGCCGGTCGATGGCTGTGGATTTGCTGAACGTGAAGGGCCTGCAGGCGCTCGACTCATCAGGCGCCGGTGGTGATGGTGAACCTGATGCGGTTTCGCGAGCGCTCGCTCGACGGCGACGGCATCGGGCTGGGACGCCTATCTGCGCTACAGCGCGCTCACCGTGCCGATGATCAAGGCGCGCGGCGGCACGCTGCTATGGACCGGCGATGCCAAGGCGGTCGCGCTCGGGCCGCAGGACGGCAATCAATGGGACTATCTGGCGCTGGTGTATTATCCGACCGTGGCGGCCTTCATCGACATGATGACGTCGGCGGATTACGAGCAGCGCTGCGATCCGCACCGCACCAACGGCTGCGCCGAGCACGTGATCATCGCGACGAAGGAGGCCTACAGCAAGTTCAAGATGGGTAGTCGTAGCGCGGATAGCGCAGCGATATCCGGGCGGTGCATCCGCGCAGGTCCCGGATGTCGCTGCGCTCATCCGGGCACGAACTACACGCCGACCTCAAAACTTCCGCACCAGATCCGGCGTGATCTCGCCGATCGTGCGGATGCCCAGCAGCGCCAGGTCGCGGTCGATCTCGGCCTTGAGCAGCGTGATCGCGCGCTGCACGCCGGCTTCGCCGCCGGCGATCGGCGGCGATACAGGAACGGCCGGCCGATCCAGACGAAATGCGCGCCGAGCGCCAGCGCCTTGATGCACGTCGGTGCCGCGGCGGATGCCGCCGTCGACCATGACCGTCATGCCGTTCGCCTCGGCCGCGATCTCCGGCAGCGTGCGCAGGCGCCGACATCGTGTAGTCGAGCTGGCGGCCGCCATGGTTGGACAGCATCACGCCGTCGACGCCGCTCTCGCGCGCGATGCGCGCATCCGCCGGCGAGACCAGGCCCTTGACGACGAGCTTGCCCTTCCAGCGGCTGCGGATCAGCTCGACATGCTTCCAGGCGAGCTGGTCGCGGTCGCCGATGTTGCGCATCAGGTTTTTCGCCAGCACCGGCGGGCCGCGCTTGGCGTCCATGTTCTCGAAATGCGGCATGCCGAGGTTCATCAGGGTGCGCGCCCAGGTGCCGAACAGCCAGTGCGGATGCGTGACCGTGTCCCAGGCGACCCGCGGCGTGATCGCGAGCGGCACCTGAAAGCCGTTGCGGATGTTGTTCTCGCGGTTCGGCGGCACCGGCACGTCGGCGGTGACGACGAAGGTGTCGTAGCCGGCCGCGGCGACGCGGTCGACCAGCGGCTCGATGCGCGAGATCGTCGCCCGCCAGATAGGCCTGATACCAGGCTGCCGGATTTTCGCGCCGCACGTCCTCCAGCGTGATCAGCGAGGAGGCGCTGAGAATCATCGGCACGTTCATCGCCGCCGCCGCGCGCGTCAGCACGATGTCGCCGCGATAGGCGCACAGCGCAGCCGAGCCCATCGGCGGAATGCCGAACGGCGAGGCGTAGGTCTTGCCGAACAGCGTGGTGGTCTGCTCGCGGCCGGAGACGTCGTTCAGCACGCGCGGCACAAAGCCGTATTCGTCGAAGGCGCGGCGGTTGTCGCGCAAGCGCGGCGTCGGTCTCGGCGCCGCCGGAGATGTAGCCATAGAGGAATCTTCGGCAGCCGGCGCCGCGCCGTCGCCTCGAAATCGTCGAGCGAAAGGTAGCGCCGCAAGCGCGCGCGGAACTGCGCTTGTCGGCAGCGTTGCACCGTTGATGGCGGGAGGCGGAACTTGCGGTTCTGTCATGCATGTCGGCGAGCGATCCGTCTTTGAGAGCCTGGCGGCGATGGTCGGACAACGGCGAAGGTGGCGGTCAAGCTCTGTCGCGGTGCATTGGCGGGCAAGCTATCCCGCCTTCGCCGGCTTTCGCGACGCAACGAACACGCCGGTCAGCACCAGCGCGAAGCCGATGATAGTGGAACGGCTGCGGGTGCTCGCCGAGAAAGACGATCGCCATGACGGCGCCGAACACCGGCACCACATGAAAGAATGGCGCGGCGCGGTTGGCGCCGATCAGCTGCACGCCGCGATTGAAGCAGAGATAGGCCAGCGTCGAGGGAAACAGCGCGACGTAGAACAGCGTCAGCAGGTTGGCGGTATCGAGCTGCATCACCGGGCGCGAGAACAATTCCCAGATCAACAGCGGTATCAGGCAGGCCGCGCCGCAGCCGAAGGTGAAGCCGACAAACGACAGGCCGTGGATCTCCGGCCGCTTCAGCGACAGCACCGAATAGAGCCCGAAGATCACCAGCGCCACGGTGAAGATGATGTCGCCCTTGTTGAACTCGATGCTTTGTCAGCGCGGTGAGGTCGCCGTGCAGCAGGATCACCAGCACGCCGGCCAGCGACAGCCGACCCCGGCGGCCTGCGCCAGCGTCAGCCGGACGCCGAGCAGGATCAGCGACCATACCGCGACGACCAGCGGCCCGGCCGACTGCAGCAGCAGCGTGTTCAGCGCCTGGGTATGTTCCAGCGACCAGTATTGCAGGGTGTTGAAGGCGCCGATGCCGGTGACGGAGAGCACGATCATGGTGCCGAGCCGGGCGCGGATCGCGGCCCAGTCGCGCTTCAGGTGGTTCCAGGCGAACGGGAGAATAATGAGAAACGCCAGCGACCAGCGCAGGAACGACAGCGTCACCGGCGGAATATGCCCGGCGGCGAGGCGGCCGACGATGGCGTTGCCGGCCCAGCACAGCGCGGTGATGGAGAGCAGCAGATAGGGCTGGTTGGCGAGCCAGTTGCCGGGCAGGGGCGCGCGGAGGTTTGGTCGGAAGCAGACATAAGGCTGGTTCTTGGCCCGGTTCAATGCGCCGCGGCCCGCCCGGCACGAGCGCCGGGCCGGTTCAGCCCGGCCCGCTCACAGACACGGATTTCCGTGGTCATCAATGGCGCAGGATGCATCGCGACCATGCGCCGGCGCGCCGGCGCGGCCGGAGCGTCCCAGCGCTGGTGGGCTGAAAACGACCGA